>NZ_JAWLRW010000017.1:1277-31375 GCF_033142235.1 Rhodococcus sp. IEGM 1408 | reverse complement strand
ATCGATCCGTCACTACCGATGTTCGGGATTGTCGAATCCGTCTTTCCGGGCGAGTCCTGGTCGAGTTTCAACAGCAAGGTCATGCTCACGGCTGAGCGACTGGCGACGCTACTGCACGAGTGGTCGCCATCTCGACGTTGACTGCGTTTGAGCCGGGAACCCTCGGGCAGTGCGCTGGCCCTCGGACAGCTAGTGGCCGTCCTCGCGGGTCGCAGCAGCGACCCTCTGGCCCGGTCGCCTCAACTTGCGCGCTCATAGTCTCGATGTGGGGTTCCTCCTCCCGATGCGGCGCAATGTCCCAGCGGTAGATCAGGACGGCATCACGACCGTCGGCTGGGCCGCACCGATGGTGGCGATCGCGGGTCAGCGGTCAAGCTGGCACTGGAGGGCGTTTTGGATGACTGGCAGGGCGGGTTGCTCGAAGCCGGCGGTGCGGAGCCCGATGCGGTGGAGGTGTCCACAGCACTGTCTCGTTTGACGATCCTCCAGCGCTTCACCCGCCAGGTGCCGCACAAATCGCCTTTCACAGGGAGCTGGTGTCGCGTATGCGTGAAGTGCAAGAAGGGAGCACACAACACGGTGCAAAGCGACGCGGTGATCAGCGAGCGACAGCTACTGGCGCGGCGGAAACGGGCCTCACCACCGGGGTTCGATGACAAGCCACACGATTTCCCCTTCCGACGCCCACAAAGCAACGGGGGCGCCGCTCAAGCTCTCGCCTCTTCCTAGTTTCCCTTCGTCTAGCAGGGCGGTCGGATGCTTAAGCGCCGCCTCGTAGACATCCTTCACTTCCGGGCCGGTGAGCGTTCCGCATAAGCCCGACGGATAGTTCGACTCCATAAACTCTGGCGGCGCAGGGCCCGGCCACTTAGGCACGACGTTGACAGTGAGGGCGGTTTCCAACACCCCTGGCTCACAAACGATCACCGCCTCAGGCACCGAAAATTCCAGGATCGCTGAAGACGGCGCAACCTCGACCGCGGTCGCCTCTGTCGACAGCGCGCCGGAAACACCGCCGTTGCCGCACCCTGCCAGGAGTGCAACTCCTGCAAGGCAAGCGCCAACGCCTGTGCCATACCGCTTAAGCATCGCGACCTCAATCCCGTGTCGTGAACTATGAACCGATGTTGCCACCCCTCACGTCGCCACCGCAGTGCGTCGTCGAAAGTCGCGACACAGTCAACTGATCCGCAGCGCAGCTTCCGCATGTGGACCGTCCCAGTTCCTTGGTTGTGGGACAGCGACTGTCGACCCGCAGTTTCGGTAGGTGAGTCGCAACGCGCTACACATCGTGCGTGTTCATGAGGACTTGGTGCGCCGCCGGACGGGAAGGTCAGGGTTGATGACGCGGACCGCTTGAGTCAGAGCGAGGCCCAGTAGTCCGTAGATCCACACGGAGTACGACCAGGGGCTGTGGGTGACCACGCTGACGCGGGGTTCGTCCCTGGTCCAGTATGTGCAGCGGACCCCGGCCGGAAACCACTCGTAACCGTGAGACCACGCGATATTGGAACTGAACGACGCGTCCCATTCCGCGCCTCGGCGTTCGACGGGAAACCCCGGCGGATGGTCCGCGTCCCTGACTACGCATGTATAGCCGGGGTAGTCGTTGTAGTCGTCACTGCCGGCGAAGCCGAGGAACGCGATCGCTCCGCAGATCGACAGCACTGCAGAGACCGCGGCCGCAGTTCGTCTGGCGCCTCGCCCGGTCGCCTTGAAGGAAGCCCAGACAATGAAAGCCCAGAGCGCCAGCGCCAGGGCTACCGGAGGCAGTAGCGGAATCAGGAATGCCTCCACGGGTACCTCCTAGTCAACGCACTGTGCGGGAGCCGGACAGGTTCGCGTGTCAGTCGGTGGCGGACGACGAGTTCCCTCATCGCCAGACCCCTCGATTGCGGCGCTCGGTGGCTGGGTTCTGCCAGTACTGGCTGGCGGTCTGGTGTCGTGCTGCAGCACCTACCGCGAGCAAGATTCGCGGGAGGCGCTACTGCTACGACTGCGGGAGGTCGCGGGTCAGCGGGACTACTTCCCACTGGGTGTCGCTTCGCACCTCCTCGATCAGATCCGGCCTAGTTGAGTAGACCTCAATCCATCCTGTCTCGGGTTGAACCTCGAGGAACAGTGTCTCGTCGTCGGGCCAGAGGAAGGATGGTTCGGGGTGGAGGAACGGGTCCATGAGAGCCGCAGTGGAAGCCGATACCAGCTGGTAGTCGTAGTCGCTGCCATAGTCACTGTCATCGACGATGGTGATGATGCGTGCGGCTTCGGGTGTTCCGATTGGATCGCCGTTCACCGTCCAGATTGCCGCTTTCCACTGCTGGACAGTCGCGGTGTTGCAGTAGCGCTGCGCGATCTCGATGGCCGGGCCCGCGCTGCACCCGACCAGACGATCCACACCTATCGCCAGCTCCGGGGTGCTGGCGCTGTCGATCATCGATGTCAATCCACGGCGGGCCGGATACTGCGCACCTACACGCTCAGCGACCTTGCGCCATGAGCTCCGCCCGGCCACGTCGCGGCCCGTACGGAGCGTGATCGGACATAGGATCCGCACCCCGTAGGGAAAGAGATCTCGGACAGCGCCCACGGTCCCGGTCTCGAGCAACGCTGCGATGCGCCCCTCTCCGCACACTGGCGACCACCCACCCATGTCGCTCCCCTCCCTCGTCTACGTCGTATGTCGTTGGAGGGCGCGGTACAACGTCGAGCGTCCCACCCCCAGATCACGTGCGATCGCCGATGGCCCCTCCCCCGCCTCGATGCGGGCCCGGGCCTTGTCGATCTGCTCGTCAGTCAGGACGCGTTTGCGTCCCTTGTACTTACCCTTCGCCTTGGCGATGGCGATACCCTCGGCCTGGCGTTCACGGATGATGGCCCTCTCGAACTCGGCGAACGCCCCGAGCAGCGACAGCATCAGATCCGCTCGAGGATCCTGGGCGCCGGCGGCGTAGGTGGCCCGCTCGTGGACGAACTCCACACTCGCGCCCTTGTCGGTGATCTCGCCGACGATCTGCTTGAGATCAACCAGCGAACGGGCGAGCCGGTCCATCGATGCAACAACCAGCTCGTCACCATCTCGCAGATACCCGATGCACTCTTCTAGCTTCACCCGGTCCGCACGCGAGCGAGCCGACTGCTTCTCGACGTAGACCCGGTCGCACTCCCCCACCGCCTCGAGCTGACGCGCCTCGTTCTGATCGGCCGCCGACACCCGCACGTACGCCACCCGCTGCCCACGCGCACGCGAGGCCCGGCGAGCCGGCTTCGGAGCCGGCTTCGGCTTTGGCGTTACCTCGATGACGTTCTCCGAGTCCGTCGACTCCACTCGAAAGTTCCAACCCAACTCGTCCCGGCGTCGGAACCGGGTCCGCACGCTCCCGCGGCTGACGATGAGCACCTCCTCGCCACCATCACCCGAACGGTTCAGCAACGTCCCGATCCGATCAGCCATCGAAAGACCCTTTCGCCCGGAATCTGTATCAATAGATCTTAGACCCGACGGGAAGCCGTTTCATAAAGGCCGAAATCGACCCTGTGACACAGCGGGGACGGTTGGCGGCATATCGTCCCGCACGGGTGTACCCCATTGCACCGCTGTTGAGCCGGGCCGCCGACTCGTCAACCAGCCACGTCGATCTACTTGGAGCGCGTTTGACTGTGAGGTCGCGGAAGAGATGGACGTTTCCGTGGCCACTTTGTATCGGCGCCTTCCGGCCCGCCGGTCAGCATCAAGCGACGATCGCTGAATCGCCGGTGGGTCGACTCCGAGGCGACTCGGCATTGACGGACAATCAGGTCACCTGTCCTCTTCTGCCGAAAGGGCCCTCACGTGCCTTCGTCCTGGCTCGCCGATGCCGTCGCAGAGTTCGGCGACCGCTGCAAGGCCAAGCTCGCCGGGCCAGGAGAGTCGGAAGCGGCGATTCGGTCGCCGATTGAGCAACTCCTTGCGGCAGCCGGCACGCACCTGTCGTTAACAGTCGTGCCACACGACGAGGTTCGCGACGCTGACCGCGGCGTTCGTCCGGACTACGCGATAAGCGTTGGCGGCGCGATTACCGGATACGTCGAAGTGAAAAAACCGGGCGCCAATCTCGACCCCGAGGCGATGGCTGGGCACAACCGTCGCCAGTGGGAGCGACAGCGCGATCTCCCGAACCTGATCTACACCAACGGAACCGAATGGCGGCTCTACCGCGACTGCGAACCGGTCGGCGACCCCGTCCACCTGACCGGCGGCACGCTCCGAACCGCCGGCAACAAGCTCACGGCGCCTCCCGAGCTGGAGCAGCTACTCACCGACTTTCTGCGGTGGAAGCCCGCACCGATCACCTCAGTGATCGCGCTCGTGCGAGCCGTGGCACCGCTGACCCGCCTCCTCAGAGGCGAGGTCATGGACCAGCTCGCCACCGAGTCACGAGCGATCAAAGCGGGCGAAGACCGCGCCAGTCAACCCTTCCACGGTCTCGCGAGGGACTGGCGCAAGTTGCTGTTCCCCACTGCCACTGACGACACGTTCGCTGACGGGTACGCCCAAACTGTCACTTTCGCCCTGCTCTTGGCCCGAACCGAAGGCATCACACTGGCCGGCCCGGGCGGACTGCACGCCGTGGGCGCCAAACTGTCCGGCGAGCACTCCCTCATGGCCCGGTCACTCCAACTACTGACCGACTACGTCGCCGACGACTTCAAAGTCACGATCGACCTGATGGTCCGGGTCATCGACGCCGTCGAATGGCCCAAAGTCCGAGCCGGCAAACGCGACACCTACCTGCACCTCTACGAGAAATTCCTCGACGAATACGACCCCGCCCTGCGTAAGCAATCAGGCTCCTACTACACCCCCCGTGAGGTAGTCGAGGAGATGGTCCGCCTGACCGAGGATGTCCTCGTCACCCGCCTGGGCAAGACCGCCGGCTTCGCCGACCCCAACGTAGTTACCGCCGACCCCGCCATGGGAACCGGAACCTACCTGCACTCCATCCTCGAGCACGTCGCCACCCGAGTCGCCGACCGCGACGGCCCCGGAGCAGCCGCAGGCGCGGTCACCGACCTCGCACGCCGGCTCTACGGCTTCGAGCTCCAAATGGGACCTTTCGCCGTCGCAGAGCTGCGCACCACCGATCTCATGGCCAGCCTGAACGCCAAGCTGCCACCCGGCGGCCTGGGCTTGTTCGTGACCGACACCCTCGATGACCCCCACGCTGAACAAACACAGCTTGGTTCAGGCCTGGAGTTGATCAGCCGGTCCCGTTCGCGGGCCGCAGAGGTCAAGTCCGGAACGAAAGTCACCGTTGTCATCGGTAACCCGCCGTACCGGGAACGGGCGGAAGGGATGGGCGGCTGGATCGAGAACGGCAGCGACAGCGACAAGACCACCAAAGGTGACCACTACCGGCCCCTCGACGACTTTCGCGCAGCCGGAAACGGGCGAAACGAGTATGTCCTGAAGAACCTCTACATCTACTTCTGGCGGTGGGCCACCTGGAAGGTGTTCAACACCAATCAGGCGCTCGCCGACGGCGACGTCGGAGTCGTCTGCTATATCACCACCTCCGGTTACCTTCGCGGCCCCGGCTTCAAGGGGATGCGCGAGTACCTGCGCCGAACCACCAGCGAAGGCTGGATCATCGATGTCTCCCCTGAAGGAATGCGTCCGGACGTTCCCACCCGGATCTTCCCCGGCGTACAGCAACCCCTGGCCATCGCGATTTTTACCCGTCGCGCAGACTGCGACCAGCAAACTCCTGCGCCGGTGCACTACACCGCTCTTCACGGCACCCGCACCGAGAAGTACACCGCCCTCGCCTCCCTCGGCCTGGACGACGAGCACTGGCGGCCCACGCGCACCGACTGGCAGTCCCCCTTTACCCCCGCCGCCGACAGTGCATGGGACGACTACCCCTCAGTGAACGACCTCCTGCCGTGGAGCTCGCCAGGAGTCAAGGGGAACCGCACCTGGATCATCGCCCCCGCCGTTGATGTCTTGAAACGGCGGTGGAACAGCCTCCGAAATTCCTTGAGCGAAATCCGGCCCGTCCTCTTCAAGGACTCCCGCGACTCCCACCTCGATCGAGCGAAGTCGCCCCTTCCTGGCCACGACGTTGAGCGCACCACCGAAAAGTCCTTGACTTCGCACATTCCGGCCCTGCCCACGATGGTTAGCTACGGGTATCGCTTCCTTGATCGGCAATGGATCATCGCCGACCACCGCGTCATCGACCAAGCCCGGCCACACTTATGGGCGGCGCGCCGAAAGAACCAAGTCTTCGTCATCGAGCAACACGCCGAAGCCATTGATGACGGACCCGGCCTCGTGTTCTCCGCACTCATCCCCGACATGCACCACTTCAACAACCGTGGCGGACGCGCCCTGCCAGTACTGCATCCGGGAGGACGGCCAAATCTGGCGACGGGCCTCTTGGATGCAATGTCCACCCTCGCAGGGAGGCCGGTCAAAATAACCGACGCGGTGGCATACATGGCGGGAGTAACTTCCCATCCCGGTTTCACTATGCGCTTCGCCGACGAGCTGACTACACCCGGTGTGCGCGTGCCGATCACGACCGATCCGGAGCGGTTCGAGCGCGCGATCTCGCTAGGCAACGAGGTGGTGTGGGCGCACACCTATGGCGCGGTGCTCGCTGACGTCGAAGCGGGCCGGCCGATCGGCGACGTACGGTTCCCTCCAGGCGACGAGCGACGACTGGCGAACCTGACGGCGGTCGCCTCGATGCCGACGGTGATGACGTACGACCCGGGCGCTCAGATTCTTGAGCTGGGCGGCGGCACGTTCGGACCGGTGCCCGAGGCAGCGTGGGATTACACGGTGGGAGGGAAGAACGTCCTGCGGTCGTGGTTCAACTACCGCAAGGCCTCGCCGACCGGCCGGAAGTCGAGCCCTCTAGACGACGTCAACGCCGACTCGTGGCCGGTGGAGTGGACCGCCGAACTGCTCGATCTCCTGTCAGTATTGTCCCGGCTTGTGGAGGTACACGTGAAGCAAGCCGTGTTGCTCGAGCAGATCCTTGCGGGACCAGTGGCCTCTCGGGACATGCTCTCGGCAACTGGTGTCGTCTGGCCGACCGGAGACAAGGACCCGCAGCGTAAGCCGGACTACTCGACCAAGCGGAAGAACTTCGAGGCGACGGACGACGGACAGATGGGCTTCACGTTCACCTAGACCAAGGAGCCAACGTGTCCGACGATCCTCCCCGCATCCGGCCGGTACGTGACCGCTCGACGCTGGAATGAACCTTAAGCTGAGGAGAGCGTCGCCGGTGCTGTCGATGGCGCCGCGGTGCTCCTGCAGACTGTGCGGCCAGCTGCCCGCAGTTGCTGGATCGCAGGGGCGGAAGCTGCTGCCGGTCAGCGTGATTCTGTTGTCGTCCTTCGGAGCCTTCCTCTAAGAGCCATGGCCGGACCCGACACCGCCCCAGCTGCAGCGACAGTGGTGTGGCTTGCATTATGTTGCGTCGCTGACTGGGCATCGAACGCACTGGTCTTTGCATGCATCAGCCCCTGGGTCTGATAATTATTCCTTGCAGATAATCGCCGTGACCGAAATTCAGGTCTTATGGCAAGTAGAAAAGGCTGCAGCTGCGTCCCCGTGGCGTCGAGGATGGCAGCGAGCGAGCAACGCGGCCAATTGCTACCATGAAAACATGGCATTCGGTCCGGGAAAGAAGCGATTCGAAATTGTGCTATCAGACGCGTCCGGAGGCGGTTCAATAACCCGGATTCTGCGCGATAAAGAGACAGGGGTTTGCTATGTATTCCATATGCAAGGAGTGTCGTCCGGGCTAACTTTACTCGTGGATGCAGGCGGTAATCCGGTCACGATCTAAACTGACACCGCACCCCAGTTCGACTGCGCCTATTAGACCACTGCGCACCAGAGAGAATGCTCCAGCCTCATACCTATACTTCTCGGCGTTTCTACCTTAGATCTATCCAATAAGATCACGAACCTCGTCGGGCACTAGCCACGGTGTGCCCCGATGAATCATTCTGTGGCAGTTTGAGCAGACCAGAATGAGATCTGCGAGCTTGTTGAAAGTCGGCCCCGATTCGTGAAGCGGGACGACGTGATGCACCTCGATGAAGTCGCGACCACGCTCTCCGTAACGGGCCTCAAAATCGAACTCACATAGTTCGCAATGAACCCGGTCATGTGATCCGAGAAAGCTGTCGATTTTTCGCTGTCTAAGCTTCGGGTCTCGCTCCCGCGTGTAGTGGACGCGCTGCAAGAGCCGGCCCTCAACCGCCCCTTCGTCCTCCTGCACTTCCGGCGACAGGAACGGGACCTCGTCCGGGTTTGACTCAGCTGCTTCCCGGATCCGTAAGGCGATACGGTGCATCTTGGCCGGATCCTCGATGAACTCGCCGAGCACCTGACGGTCCGTTGCACCTGCGTTGGTCGGGGTGCCTTTGTAGTCCGGGTGGTTGGAAACTAGGTCGCCAGTTTTGCGTTCAACCCCGTTTGGGTTTCGGAACGTAAGGCTTCTGGTTTCAGGCGGGTGAAACGGCAGGCTCTGCAATAGGGCGGAGAGTTCGATCACCCTCGGATCCTCCGCTGCGACTACGCGCCACTCGTTCTGCACAACGAGGTCGCAGGCCAGGATCAGTTCGTCGCGAACCCACGTAGGCGCCCTGTTTGGTGGAACTCGGAACCCTAGAGCTCTGAGTCGCTTAACCACCGAGGCCGCGCCCCCAGTGAAGTCGCCGGACCGCAGAGCCTCCCTCCCGGGCAGGTATCCGTGAGCCGCTCCCGCAATGGCCTTGGAGTCGTACGCGATTCCGTTACGAACCACGTAGTAGTCTTTGGCCTCCCCGAAGCCGTACTTGTCAAGGAAGCTCTCGCGCCCGAGGGCGTCGAACTCGTCCACGGCGGCGGTAACCGCCTCGACTGTCAGGTCTGAAAGTGCCATGCGCGAACTTTACTTCTCAGCTACGAGCCCGGGGTTGCCGTTGGCGCGGCGGCGGCGAAGCTCATGTTGGGGAGGGCGTGACTGGGCCCCTGTGGATGGTGCCGGCGGGACCGCCCGACCAGGCCAGTCGCCAAGTGCGGTCTAAAGCATGACAGTCGAATCCTCAGTAGGAACGATCGCTCTTCACCGGCCCTTCCGGTTTTAGAGTGCATTGATCCGGTTCTGGAGCTGGCCGGAATGAATGAGTGACCGCAAGATGTAGTGCTTGAGGCTCCGGAAGCCCAGGGCGATCCCGCGCAGGTTCTCGAGGCGACCGTTGATGGCCTCGACGGGGCCGTTGGAGGCGCCCACGTCGAAGTAGGCGAGGATCTCGCGGTGCCGCTTCCACAGCGACCGGCCCAGCTGCGCGAGCTCGGGCAATTCCGTGGGCACCCCGGCCCGGATCGAGCGCAGGAGCTTGTACATCGCGACCTTGCCCTCCCGTTTGCCCGAGGCCTCATAAGCGGCGATGAGGCGCTGGTAGACGCCGTAGGTGACCTCCACCGCCACGTGAGCGTCGTTCGCGGTGAACGCTTTGAACAGGCGGACCTTCTGCTTGTCTGCCAGCAGTTCGGCCCGGGTGTTCAATGTTCGGCGGATCCCGTACAGAGGATCGCCGGTACGGCCCCGGTGCCCGGTGGTGGCCTGCTGGATCCGCTGGCGGCAGACGGTGAGCTTGTCCGCGGCCAGGTGCACGACGTGGAATGGATCCATCACGGTCCGAGCTGCAGGGACAGCTTTGGCGGCGGCCGAGTGGTAGCCAGCGAACCCGTCCATCGTCACGACTTTGACCCGGTCTCGAAATGCCTGGTCACGAGCATCAAGCCAATCGGTGAGGACCTTCGCCGACCGGCCGGAGACCATGTCCAGCAGACGGGCCGGACCGGTGCCGTCGACCACGGGTGTGAGGTCGACCAGGACGGTGACGAACGAGCTGCTGCCGTCGCCGCGGACGTGCTTCCACTTGTGCTCATCGACGCCGAGGACGCGGACGCCGTCGAAGTGTCCGGGCTGGTCATAGACCATCGTTCGGATCTTGGAAATCGCCAGGTCGTTGACCAAGTCCCAGCCCAGTCCGAGGGACTTGGCCACCGCCGAGACGCTCGTGCGATCGATCGCCAGGCGCTGCAGGATCCAGCGGGTGCAGCGGCGGGTGGTCTTGGCCCGCTCCTCGGCCAACACCGGCATGCGTTGCTGAAAGATCCTCGTCTCGCACTGGCTGTTGACGCAGGTGAAGCGGGGCACCCGCACGTGAAGTCTGGTCGGGTGACCGACGATCGGCAGATCAGTCACCTTCCGTTCCACGTGATCCCGCAGCCGGCCCGCGACTCCGCACTCGGCGCAGTCCGGATCCAGTGCCGCCGGGGAGCAGAACAGGTGCGTGAACTCGCCGGCAACCGCGGCATTGTCGATGGTCACCCCCAACTCCACGGTGCGGCAGATGGTGTCGGCGAGCAGGCTGGCGGTAGCGTTCAAGGCGGGTCCTGGGGTGTTCGATGCGTGGCGTGAGAACCTGCATCTTCACACGCCCCAGGACCCCTACATCTTGTGCCTCACCGCATCAACGGAGAACCCGCGCTACGCACTCCGGATCCGGAACAGCCTCTTCACCGTCCACAATCTGAACTCTTCAGACTGCGCCGATAATGTGGCATTCTGTCGTCCTTGCTGGTCAGACACAGAGAAAGGTGCCCGCTGCTACTGTCTCGGCATGCGTGGTCGGTATTCGGGCAGCCGTGTCCGGTACTGCTCTTGGCGACGTCCCCGACTTGGACGGGACAGAGCCAGAGTTTGAGTGGTCACCCGCCTCTTCGGTGGCGCCTCGCACGCGGGCACCGGTGACTCGCGATCGCGTGATCGACGAGCACCGGGTGAGGGAGTCCTCTCTGCCGACGTGTGGCCTTTGGCCCTCGTGGGCCAGGGAGAAGGGCCCGCGGCCGATCAACGCTCGCCTGGAGACGGCTACGACCAACGGCATGTTCCGCTCGGCGTTCGCCTCGGCCCGAACGAGGTAGAAAACCTCAGCTATGTCCACGCCCCGGGCGACGAACTCTTGCTCGCCGCTAGCCTACTGGCCTTCCACAGGGACAGCGCCCGCCGTGAGCACGGGCAGGATGCCGGGACCGCATTCCTTAAAACAGGGACAGCCCCCGCGCCGGCGCGGCACGAGGGCTGTCAAAAGGCTTAAACCTCAGTAGTAGTAACCCCCGCCGAGCCCCTCGGTCGAGGCCAGGCTCCCCGTGAGCGAACCAATCACCGCGAACTGGCTCGTAAGGGAGAGGAGCGGTGCCAGCACGATGGAACCGATAACGGCCCCAACCTGCTCAAAGCCGGTGCCGGGCAGACCCGGGAACAGCGGGACATTGAGGTCAATCGGGGGCATAAGAACTCCTAAGTGTTGTGGGATTTCTTATATTAGGGCATCGGTCCGACAAGAGACTCAGGCGACCTGAACTAGGTGTCCTGTCCACGTCGAAGCAGATGGGGCACCTACTCGACCGCGAGTTGTACAAGATGTACTCTTAGAGTCATGGTGACCACGACACTGAGCAACTTCCGCGCACACCAGAGCGAGGTACTCGACGCCGCACAGCGGGCGCCGGTCGAGATCCTCAGCCGAGGCAGCCGTCGTCGCGCCGTTGTCGTCTCGCCTGAGTTCTTCGACCGCGCGCTGCAAGCCCTGGAGGATCAAGCCGACATTCGCGGCGCGGCCGACGCTCGCCGCGAGGACGACAGCATCTCCCACGAGGACCTCATGACGGAACTGGGCCTCTGAGCCTGCGCTCCCTCCTCGCTGATGCCCTATTCGATCACCTATAAACCCTCGGCTGCGAAAGCCCTCCGCAAAGTTCATCCAACCGAGCAGAAGCGAATCGTCCGCGCCATCGAAGCCCTGGCGGTGACACCGCGACCGCCCGGCGCCATTCAACTCGCCGGAGGCGAAGGTGAACTCCGCATCCGCGTCGGCGATTACCGCATCATCTATGACATAGAGGACGACGCCCTCGTTGTACTCGTGCTGCGCATCGGGCACCGCGGCGACGTCTACAAGTAACCGCGCCCCACCCCGAGTCGCCGCAGAACATTCGGGGACGCACTACCCCCTCCCCCGGCGCCGATAAGTTGCGCTCTGACAATCCGCGCCCGGCTCGCTCCCCACGTTCAGTGCCGGTAAGCGTGATTCTGTAGTCCTCGCTGGTCAAACCCCAAGAACGGCATTGCTCAAGGGGGCGGCGACTAGACGGAGAGCGGCCCGGACAGGCAGATCCGCAAGCGCACCCAGCCCAACACTCCCCCGGGCGCGATACACCGTCCCGATCTGGCAGTACCCCTCTGCCGCCCGCGTGCTCGCTGGGCAGATGCTCGAGTTGACGCACATCGAAGCACTGGCCCTCATGCTCGCTGAGCCCGTCAATTGACAGGACACCGATGGCCGCATCAGCTCGACTATCCCCGCCGAAGTGATTGCCTCTACCGGCGAATCCGTCGAAACGTTCATCGCCTCGCTCGAAGTCCTTTACGAGCTCGGAAACCTTACCTGGGACAACACCCGTCGCGTCCACATTCAAACGTTCCCCAACGACGACCCCGTCGGGCCCCTGACCGCGGCACGGGCACGGTGATCGGGCCCCACGTAGAAACCCACGTTCGACAGGCCCGTGGCCCAGCGAAATGGGTAGCAGCACCAGCGCCCGGGTACACCGACCAGCCTCTGAGTGCACGACAAGCTAGAGAAGCATCAGTAGCACATCTAACTACCTTTCCTAGATTATCAACGCTAGCATCGCTAGCTAGTCTAACATCGTTAGTTACGGCTGCTCCGCGAGCCTTCGCTGGATCACTATCTATCAGAGTTAGCCTCGCTAGCACTACGACGCGAACTACCCAGCGATTATCCGAGAGAACGTAACCGTCCAGCCAACCTAGCGATCACCTGTGGTTGGCCTCCACGTCGAGAGGAACGCGCATGGTCCGCAAGTTAGCGCTCTGCAATCAGAAGGGCGGCGTCGGCAAAACTGCAACGACGCTCGGCCTGGCTAGTGCACTGAGCGATCAGGGACGCAATGTTCTGATTGTGGACGTCGACCCTCAGGGGAACTCCACCACTGGGCTCGGTGTCGAAATCACGGACGACATGATGACCACGTTCGACCTCATGAACCGAACCGCTGCGGGAGCTGCAGCCGATGCCGTCATCGCAACCCCTTGGGACAGGGTTGACCTCATCCCCTCCAACGAAGCATTGGCCAACATCGAGTCGGACGGAGCCAACGATTTGATCTTCCGCCTCGACATCGCGTTCGAGGGGCTCGACCTCTCGGCCTACGACGCGGTCCTCTTCGATTGTCCACCGTCACTGGGGAAGTTGCTCTTTGCCGTGTTGTGCGCAGCCGACGGGGTCATCGCCATCACCGAGCCAACCATCGACAGTGTCCGGGGGATCGAAAACCTTCAGGAAACAATCCGCAATGTCCAGAGACGACCTAACCCCCGACTCGTGCTCGAGAAAATTGTTCTCAGCCGTAAGCGGGCCACCGGCGAGCACCGATTCCGCGAGAGCGAGCTGCGTGAGACCTACGGAGAACTGGTCGCGAAGACCGCCATTCCGGAACTGACCGCCCGCCAGGACGCGCATAGCACTCACACGCCGATCCACAAGTTCACTGGCGGCAAGGCGTTAGCTCTCCAGGTCGCTTACACGGATCTACTTTCCGAGCTGGTAGCCACCGAAGGGACTGCAGCATGAGCGTCCAGCGTGAACCCGCAATCCGACGAGCTGCCCACCCCGCAGCGGACTTGCCCGAGCGGCCTACCCCTACTCCCGCGCCGCTGTCCGCCCCACAGACAAACCAGCCGGCCGCGCGGGGAGAGGAGCGACTGACGGAGCAGCACAATGTCCGGCTGCGCCCATCAACGAAAGCACGGCTGCTCCGCGCGGTAGACAAACTGCGCTACGAGACAGGCGACCGCACTATCAGCATCGCGTCCATCACCGACAGCGCCATCGTCGAGTACTTGGAATCGCGAGACTGCTGATCAGACATCGGCAGGCTTCGGGCTTAAGTTCCGGCGCTCGACGAAATTGACCGGATGGAGCTCGTGCTGGTCGACTCACTCATGCCAGCTCAAAAGGACGCCAAACACTAGTTGCAAGCGAGCATGGCTCGGGGCCGAGTTCCACGATCGGTTGAAACAGCGGCCGCCGCGCCACACTCATTACCGCCATTTGTGACGTCGTGAGCGTGTCGCCCACATTTCTGACGTCAGGCATGCCAGTTTTGACGTCATGGCGACCACACGTTCTGGGCCTGGCAGGCCAGCCTTGGGGGAGCGGACACGCATGACAGTCCGCGTACCTTCGGATGTTTACGACGCACTTCGGCGTGAAGCCAAGGCGCGCGGCATCTCTATGAACCAGTACGTAGCCGAAGTCGCTGCGACACACCTCGGCATGCCCGAAGCCGTGTCGCATTTTGACGACCAGGAGGCGATTCCAGCGTGAGGTAGATCAGCTGTGTGACTGAAAACTAAAAATCATGCAGCCCATGAAATGACTGATCCCGGCTCACTGGCGAGTGGGCCGGGATCGAAAGTCAAGAGTTCGAGTTGCCGCTCAAACTCGGGTTGCTCACCAATTAGGAGAGCTGTGCTTCCAAGCACCTCTCAGGGTAGGTCATACCTTCCGGACGGTCCAGTCGATCCGGACGGCGTGTCTTGTTCTGATACCAGCAAAACCGCATCCCATCAGGCCAACACGTGGTGGGAGTCCGTGGCGTGTGTGTGGAGTCCGCGCCCGTATGTGCGGGTCGATCCGCGCAAAACACACACCTTCTCGACGACTCAGCGCTTCACCAACGGCGCCCCCGGCCCGGATGTGCCGTACGCGCTGCATCTGACCGATGAGGCAGGCCGTTTTCGCCTGCTTGCTCTGGACTTTGACGCCCACCACGCCGGCTCAACCGCCACTACCGACCTCACCGCCTGCACATCTGCTCTCACCGCCGCGGGGATCGAGCATCTAGTGTGCTCATCTGGACCCGGTGGGGGATATCACGTGTGGATCCGCCTGAGCACCGCGGTCTCACCGGCCCGGCTAGCACCAGTAGTGGACGCATTCGCCGCCGCGTGGCCCTCACTTGACCGCGGCCCACTGGCGAACCCGCGCACCGGTTGTGTCCGCGCCCCGGGCTCGCCCCACCGCTCCGGCGGAACCTCGGTACCCCTGGGTGACACCGACATTCGCCCCGCATCTTTGCGTGCGCTCAAGCGGGTTGTCGAGCATCTTGGCGCCCGCCCTCATGCGGCCGCCGAGGCGAACCGCACGGTTGCCACCCTGCCCGTGCATGTCGATGTCGAAGGCCATCCGCATCTGGCCGGGCCACGCCGCCCATTGCCAGCCAAGATCCGCGCCCTTGCCGCCACCCCGATCACCACCGGCGGTGATGCCTCCGCGATTGGCTGGTCGATCGTGCTCGCGTGTGCACACGCTCGTATGCAGTACCGCGACCTCGCCAGAGCCGCCTTCACCGAGAACTGGCCCGGTCTGGAATTCCTGCGCACCCACCGCACCGCAGACGGCCGTACCCCCCGGCTGGACGGCGGACCAGAGCTGGCTCGTCAGTGGGCCAAAGCCGTCACTGCCGCCAGCTTCACCACCCGCGCCTCGAGCACGATCAGCCCGGCCCGCCGCACCGCCGAACACGTCGTCGCCGATCTGATCGCTCGCGTGGACGCACAGCCTGAGCAGTGGCAGGGCAAAACAGGAGCGCAGAGCAGGCTCGTCCTGCTCGCCTTGGCGGCGCGCGTCCTCACGGCAGCGTCCGAAGAGGTCCACTTCTCCGAACGTGACTGGGCCCTAGCCGCAGGCCTGGCACGGGACACCGTCGCTGACCGACTCACCGACCTCACCCGCGGGGGGTGGATCCTTCGCACGCAGCGAGCGGTGGGCCCGTGGGCTGCGACCTGGCGGGTGGCTATCCACGGGGGCGGGGAGACAAGAAGTGGCGCAGTATTTACTCCAGCCCTGGAGCAGCAACTCCATGAGGAGTTGGAATGCGCTCGCGCGGACATCTGGCACGCCCGCCCGCTGGGTGTGCTGGGGATGCGGGTGTGGGACCTCTTGCGAACCGGGCGGGTGCCGGTGGGGGAGCTGGCGGCACGCTTGGGCGTGTGCGCGGCCACGGTGCGCAGCAAACTTCGTGCCCTGCAGGCCCTCGGTTTATGCACCTCAAGCGGGCGCGCCTACCAGGGGCGCTCCCGCCTGACCCGAGCCGCCGCAGCAGCTGGGGTGACGGGAGCGCATGCAGATCGGGTGCGCCTGTACCGGCTGCAATCGGCGGTGTTCGTCTGGTGGTTCACCACCCGCTACCAGGCAGAAGACTCAGACGCGCTTGCCGAGTGGGGGAGTTTCCCCAGCTTGGCCGAGGCCGAGCAGGTCCACCCCGTCGACATCGCTCTGGCGTACGGGGCCACCGCGACCGGGCCGCCGGTGGAGGCCACCACGTGGGGAGCAGCCATGACTATGCAGGATCGCCACCGCGAGGCAGACCCCGGTAGTTGGTGGGAGCTGGTGGCCGCCGCCCGCGCCGCGCTGCCCGCAGCAGACGTGCTGGCCGCGCCCCATCAATGGGCTACCGCGGCGTGAGCACTCACAGCCGTGGAGATAAGGCGGCCGGGCGCCGCGCTGGTGCCAGGGTTCACGGGACCGACAATTGCGGTGATCCCCTTAGATATCTAGAACCCAATGTCGGGGCCGCTGTCGGGCCTGGGCGATGTGGAGCTGCCCCAATGTCCGGAATTGGTGTCGGCATCCCGGGCCGCGGCTTCTTCTTCGGCCTCCAGGCCAGCACGGTACGACCTTCGCATTATCTCGAGAGTCGAGGGATCGCCCGGGGAGGTAAGCGTGTTGGTGATCGCGTCGAGCAATTCCTGGGTCTGGCGCTCCGCTTCCTCCTGGCGCACCTGCTGTTCGAGCTCGCGCTGCGGATCTGTCAGACCGTTTCGCCGCGCAGTTTCGGCCACTAACTGCTCCACCAGCTGCTGGGAGTTCCCGAGCCGGTGCGCAGCTTGCGCCGATTCCTGCTCGTCCCAGGGCAGGAGCATGGGCTGGTCCCGCTGGGCAGCCTCGGCGAGATCCTGCTCGCGGGCGGCGGTGTCGGCGGCGCGGGCCACCGTGTCATCCCAGGTGTGCTCCGGCCCGGGATCAGGGGTGATGCGGGCCAGCGCGTCAGACCACGCCTGGGCTTCTGTGGTGTACATCTCGTGTTCGACCTTCGTGGTCTCCAGCAGGTCCTGAAGCTCACGGCGCCGACGCATCGCAAGGCGCCCCAGACTGCCCAGTTCGTGCTGCGCCGAGGCCCGCTGTTGCTGGCTCTGGCGCAGCTTCTGCCGGCAGCGGTTCAGATTTTCGGCCAGCGGGCGGGCCGCCTCGATCGCCTCCACCCGGGCATCGAGCTCGCGGTGTGCGTTCCGGACCTGCCGCTCGTGGTCGTCCCGCTGGCGCGAAAGCAAGGCACGGCGCTCGTGCGCTGCCTGGAGGTCCTTGAGGCTGGCCTGGGCGTCCTTGAGCTCAGTGTCCAACTGCTCATCGGTCAGCCGCCCCTCCCGCGATCCATTCACTATCTCTAGTGCCGCCTCGCGCGCCTGGTCGGTGTCATCATCGCTATCGCCGGTCAGCTCCGCGCGGGCGGCAACCAGCCACGCATGAAGTTCGGTGTCGGTACTCGGGGCGAGTGGGGGAGGGGCAGGGAGTTCGCTGGGCGCTTCGGTCACCTCGCGCAGTCGGGAGGCGATGAGTGCGCCTGGGGCGCTGGCGCTGTCGATGTCGTCGGTGATGTTCGCCCAGTGCTCGCGTGGGTCGCGCCCGGCCTTGGCCGCAGCGGTCCACGCCGATTCCAGGATGGCGTACTGCCCGCTGTCGGGGTCGATCTGGTGGGCGCGGGGCAGGGCATCGAGGTAGTCGGGCAGGGTCGCTGCGGTGAACGCCGCTGCCGCGAGGTCCACCCCGTGCCGGTACAGCCCTTCGACGCGGGCCGGGTCGGTGGCCTCGTCCAGCTCGGTTCGCAGGGTTTCGGTTGCGGTGCGGTGCCGGGTGTCGCGGCCCAGCACGGTGGCCAGTACCTCGAGAGGTTCGGGGGCGTCTGTGTCGCCGGCGGAGTGCATGTGGGCGTCCTCGGCGAACGGGTCCAGGGCCGGTTCGCACACGGCGTAGGCGCGGTTCTCGTGGCGGCCTCGGGTCATGGCCACGTACAGCCCGGCCCGGTCCACCGATGCGTCGACCACGGCGTGGGTGGTCTCCACGGTGGAGCCTTGGGCGCGGTGGATTGTGGAGGCGTAGCCGAGGTGGACGTTGCGGGCGGCGTAGTCGGCGGGGATGAGTTGCGCGGTACCGGTGCCCAGGTCGACCACCGCTAGATCGCCGTCGTCGGTGAGGCCGGTGACGGTGAACATCTGGCCGTTGATGACCCGGCCCAGGGGGCGGCGGTCCTCGGCGTGGAGCAGCTGGTTCTTGCGGGCGATGACCACATCACCGACCCCGACCGTGTCGCCGCGAGCGACACTGATTTCCCGGCTGGTGTCCACGACACCGGCGGCGATCCGGTCGGCGCGGATGATCTCGTTCATGGTGTCGACGTCGGCGTTGCGGGAGGCGATGATCAGGCTCTTGCGGCCCTGTGCGGTGTCGGCGAGGTAGGCCCCGACGGCATCGGTCAGCATCTGCTCCCGGTGCCCACCACGCACCCACCCACGCTCCGAGTACAGCTGGAGGGCGTCGGTGTCGCCGTCGCGCAGGGCGAGGGTCGCGGCGGCCTGCTCGGTGTCTTTGCCGGTGCGCATGACTTGGTCGAGCTGGACTGTTCCCGGGGTGCGGGCGACCTCACCGAACAACCCGCCGGTCTCGACTGCGGCGAGCTGTTTGTGGTCACCGATCAGCCGCACCACGGCCCCGGACTGCTGGGCGATCTCCGTCAGCGCCGCCAGGTTTTCCGTTGAGGACATTCCGGCCTCGTCGACCAGGAGCATGTCACCGGGGCGGATCTTCGTCGGCAGCGCCGACAGGGTCTCACCGGGCTCGGTGGGGTGCAGTCCGCGCCAGGTGAAGGTCAGCGAGTCGATGGTGTGGCAGTCCACGCCGATCTCCTCGGCGAGCACGCTCGCAGCGGCGGCAGAGGGGGCCAGGCCGATCACGGTGCGGCCCGTATCACGCCACGCGGCGGCGACCACCGCCATTGCGGTGGACTTGCCGGTGCCGGCCGGCCCGACCCCGGCCGCGACCAGAGTGCCGGCGTTGACCAGGTGCCGGGCCAGGGCGGCTTGACCCTCGTTAAGCGCCCAGCCGTTGTCCTGTTCGTGACGGGCCAGCGCGTCCTCGATCACCTGGTGGCCGGCGAACACCGCCACCGATGTGGTGGCCGCATCCAGGGTGGTCTGCTCGGCGTCCAGGACGGCGCGGGTGGTGAACTTCTCAGCGTTGGCGCGGGCGTCGATCCCGGCCCCTGAGGCGGTCGTCAGCGCCTCCGGCAGGGGAAGAACTTCCCCCGGTGTAAGGCAGATGACCTGCTCGCTCATGGCGCGGTCCATCACCTGATCGTGCGCCGCAACACGGTCAGCATCGGAGGCGAACCGGAACCCCTTGAGCACCGTCGACACCGCGGTATCGACGTGCGAGCGGCGGAACTGCGCCCGCTTGGTTGTCACCGCGCCGATCGCCTGGGCGGCCACCTCGCGGGCGTGGGTGTCAGCGTCGAACAGCGGCCGGGTCTGGCTCTCATGGGCGTGTGCGCGGACCTGGTCTAAGAGCCCCTCGACCTTCTCGGCGCCGACGGCCTCCACGGCGGTTTCCCGCCACGCGGCGCGGTGCTCGGCCAACGACTGGGCGGCTTTTTTCCCATCGCGGGTATCCAAGATGGCCTTCTGCCACAGGGCGTACCCGGCCCGCTGGGAGGGCTGACGCCCGTGGTCCGCCACGTACTGCGCGACCAGCTGCTCGTACACCGGGCGGGCCAACGCCCGGCGGGAGGAAAACCGCTCGATCAGCGACCGGTCGACACCGGCGATCTCCCACACCGGAGCCTTGTCCGGGGACGGGTAGTGAGCAGCGAACTCCACGCCCATCTCGCGGGCGAGGCGGTCGTGCAGTGCGGTGTCATACCGTGCGGAGATTGCCTGGTGCATCTGGAAGATCGCCTGCCCATCGAGGGACTTCCAGGTCCCGTCGGGGGCCTGGACTTTGTTGGCGATGAGCACGTGGGAGTGCAGGTCCGGGTCCCCACCTCGGGTGTCGAAGTGGGTGAACTCGCTAGCGAGAATCCCCTTGGTCTTCACCTGCTCGATCCCGCCCGCACCCCGGCGGGTGTAGATCGCATTGTCCTCGGCCCAGGCCAGCGCTTCGGCCACGGCTTCGTGATGAATCGCGGCGATCCTCATGGCCGTCTGCTCGTCGGCTAGCGCCCACAGGACGCTGACACTTTTCACCGGGGAGAACGTGAAATCGAACCCGGACACTGCCTGCTGCACCTGGTCGCGTTCCCGGTTGACCCACGCGATGACATCGGCGCCGGAGGCGTGGTCGTAGCCGCCCTGCTCCAGGTAGAACGGTCGCCCGATCTGCTCGGCCATAACCGCCCGGTCACTGGTAGTGGGCAGACGATTGTTTTCCTGGCGGAACTGCTTCTCGGCGGCGGCGAGTGCCACCAGGACCGGCTTGTCTCCGGTGTAGGTGGGCAACGCTCGACCGAGTTTGCATCCGGCCAGTGCGGTACCGGCTGCGAGCATCTCGTCGGTGTCCGGGTGCAGGCCTTCGCCGTACAGCGCGGCCATCTGCGACTCGGTCACCTCTGCCCGGCTCTGCACCGTAGGGGAGGCAAGACCGTCGAGCCCGGAGCCGATCCATCTGCCCGGTGGGGTGCCCTTGGCGGCGTAGTAGTCCGATAGGGATTGCCCCGACTCTCGGGGGCCGTCATGGGTGGCCACAGAGCGCAGCAGGTACTGGTATCCAGTCCCGGCGTGCACCGCCCTGAGGCTCATCATGGCCCCCAGCCTATGGGCCAGAAATGCCCGCGTCCACGGACGTGGGCGGCCCCGCCGTCGGCGGGGCTCTGACCAGGCATTTCCCCCCACCACTTGGAGTGCATACTGTGTATGACTGTTAAAAGGAGCGGAAGCGATCGAGGTTTGTGGCGGGCCCAATCGGGGCAAAGTACCTGCGGTGGTGCGAAAGTGTGACGCGAGATGTGGCCTAAGTTGCGGATTGCGGGGGAGGGAAGAGAGCAATAGGGTCGAGCGTATGACCCTCGCGAAGACTGATTCAGGTTCACAGACCGCGCGTGCTCGCGCCCGCAAAGCAATGGCCGTCGAATTGGAGCGCGCACGCAAGCGCGAAACCAAACTCATCGCCGTGTTCTCCGCGATCGACGCCCGCGAAGCCGCTGAAGCGGCGCTCGGTGACGCGCTCATCGAGCTCCGGGACCTCGGCGTCGCCCAGGGCGATCTCGCCGAGATGACCGGACTATCTGCCCGCGAGGTCGGCGCCGCCATCCGCAGCGCCAAGAACAGTGAGGACGAGACCGACAACGAGGTCGCCACCCCGCCGGATGACAAGTCCGGCGAGCAGACCACTCAGGACACCGGCCACCACTCGGGTAGCCACGGTGCCGAGCACCACTGACCCCTTCGACCGTCCGTGGTTCGGCGACATCCCGCTGCCCGGGCTGGACTCCGGACCACGGGCACAGTCGTCTCCCACTCGGTCGAGGCCGTACGATCCGACACTGCCCCCCACTGACGCCGCGATCGCGGCATTCCGGTCACGCATCGTCAAGGCTCCCGGCCACGGATGTCACATCTGGGCGGGTGCGGTGTCAGATGGCTACGGCAGGATCAGTTGGCGGTCAGCCGGCGTCAGCCGCACCGAGTACGCTCACCGGTTCGCTCTGCTCATCGCCGGCGAGATGAGCGAGGGTGCGATCGGTGAGCACCGCTGCAACGAACCCCTCTGCGTTCGCGTAGACCCGGGCCACCTCATCGCCTCAACCCAATCAGCGAACCTGCTCTACGCCGTCGCCTGCGGACGCACCGGAATCATCCGAAACCTCGCCGAAAGATCAGACCGCCACGCCCGCTCGCTGGCCGTGAGAGACGCGGTCGCCGGCGGATGGGACGCGGCCGCCTACGCCCGCGCAAGTGGTACCACAGCACCCCTGGACACGCCTCCGCTGTTCTAGTCTCGGGCGTACACTCACTCACAACAAAGGCCCCGCCAATCGGCGGTGCCTTTTCTGCTTTATCGGGACACGAGATGTGTCAGCGGGCGGCCACTAGTCGCCGCCCGCTGCGAAGCTGCCAATACCTTGGAACCGTCCACCGCAGCGGCGTCATATCGATCAGTACTCGAGCTAGACGCGACCGATAGTGGACGCCCGTGACGTACCGCGAAGGACCAGTGTCCAACGAACCAGGCCAGTGACCCGAGAGCTGCCACGGTCGGCGCCCAGGAGCTCGACTGCATCGCACCGAACAATCCGATGACCGCGCAGATCCCTCCCAGCCCTCGGGCCAGCGGTGGCGCCAGAACCGACGCGACAGTCACCAGTGCGGCCGCCTGCAGCGCAGTCTGCAGGTCCCACATGACTGCCGCTTCCTAGAGTTCGGATCTGATTCGGTCGAGCACCGCTGGAAACTCCTCGCTCGTTGCGCCGAAGTCGTACCGCAGTCTGTCGATTGCCTCCGCCTCGGAGTAACCAAGCGCCTCGAGCTGATCCGCGCTTCCAAAGACCAGCGCGTTCAGAAGCTTCTCGCCCATCGACCACGCCGCATCTGGCTCCCCGCTCTGGCCGGCAGCCACCCGCGAGCGCTCCACAGCTCGGGCGATCGTCTGGCCCTGCTTGTCTCGCTGGGCTGCCAGGAGCATCTCTTCGATTCCGCTCATCGCCATCTCCGCCGTTCCTGTTCGATGCCACTTGTATCCATAGGCACATATCGCCGGAACCAGTTCCGCCGGGCCGGCTTACTCGTCGGTGTCGATCTGCCTAGCGATGAACGTCGCCATGCCCGGCACCGTGAAGCTGATCCGTCCGTGCTCAGGGGAGTAGACGATGCCCTTGCGGATCGCCGCGGCGCGCAGCGGCCCGGCTGTGGTCTGGGCAATCGACAACGACGACGTCTTGGGGGCGGTCTCTCCAGTGGCGGCGATAGCACGCAGGTACTTCCGTTCTGCCGGCGTGGCCCGGTCCCAGCGGGAGGGGAAAAATCCACGGTCCAGCAGTGCGGTCCCAGCCTCGATAGCCAAGTCGGCGTCTTCGAGCTGGAACGGCGTTCCGGCGGCCACCTCCCACATCGCCGACCCGAATTCTTGAAGGAAGTACGGGTACCCCTCAGCGGCGGCGACGAGCTTGCCCAAAGCCTCGGGGCTGTACCGGCCCCCGACCGACTCCGCCGGATCCACCAGCGCCTGCCGCGCAGCGGCATCATCCAGGGGACCGATCTTGCAGTAGAGGAACAAGCGCTCCGCATACGAGCGCGAGTCCGCCAGAAACGCCGGCAGGTTCGGCAGCCCCGCGCCGATGACATAGAACGGCCAACCTTCTTGGCTTGCCCGATGTTGCGTCACAATCAACGCTGCAGTCAGATCCGCCTCGAGGTCCTGCATCTCGTCGACGAACACCGCCAGCGCAACACCCTTGGACCGGACCATCTCGCTGGCAGCCTCGACGATCTCCTCCACGTCGAACAGCGTGTCCTCGGCCGACCGCGACGCTGGCGCCCGGACAGACACCCCGGCCACCGACAGTGACGAACCCTCGATCAGGCCCATCACACCTTCAGCTGCCTGCTTCAGAGCGTGCTTGGTACTGAACTTGCGCAGACCGTGACGCAGCCCGGTCGCCAACTGCTTGTGATTGACCCGTGCACCCGATTCCGAGTTCTGCGCCTCCAACCGGACGGTGAACCAACCGTGGTGCTCGGCGTGCGCCCGCAGGTGGTTCAACAGCGCCGTCTTACCCACACCCCGAAGCCCACTAAGGATCATGCCGCGGTCATAACGCCGCGCCTTCGCCCGCGCCACCAACAAGTCAAACGCCTCAATCTCCCGGTCCCGACCCTGCAACGAGTGGGGCCGACGACCGGAACCGGGCGTATACGGGTTGAGAGCGGGATCCATGAGGCGAACTATACCGAAATCTAGCTGTGTATACAGAAAATGCTATAGCTGCATAGTTTTCGATTGAAGTCCAACGCGCGGAACCCCGGCCCCGACACTCGGCCATACAAAAACCCGCACTGCCCAGCAGATTCACGAGTGCCGATAAGCGCCGTTATGTAAAGTGGTACTTGTCCATAGTGTCCACTACTACTTGACGACATACTCAGCGCAGGCGAATACTCGGGACTATGGAAACCCCTCGCCTGGTCGAGCTCATTGATGCTCACAAGCGTGCCTACGGCGTCAGTGAGGCCGAGCTGGCCCGCCGCATCGGGATCACCCGCCAAAATCTGTACTTGTGGCGCACCCGCGGTCTGCGCGGCCTGCCGGCCCGAGCGACTCTCGACGGCATGGCTACCGAACTGCATCTTCCGTACGCCCGGGTCCTCGAGGCGGCCTTGCGTGATGTCGGCTACCTCGACGCCACCGACGGATTCTCAGGCGTACTGGCATGACCGCCCCTGACCCCCTCGGCCCGGCGGCCACCTGAGTCGTCTTTAGTCCGGCTTTGGAATTTCGACAGTGAAGCTCGCACCTCGGCCGGGCCCGTCGCTGTGCGCTCGAATGTGCCCTCCGTGGGCTTCGACGAGTGCGCGAGTGATTGTCAGGCCGATACCGCTGCCGCCGCTGTGGCGGCCGCGTGAGGTGTCGGCTCGGTAGAAGCGGTCAAAGAGGTGGTCGAGGTGGTGTGGGGCGATTCCTTCGCCGGAGTCCGACACGGTGATCTCGACGTGGCGGCGCCCTACCTGCCCGCTGGTGACGGTGACGGTGCCGCCGGCGGGGGTGTGGCGAAGTGCGTTGTCCAGGAGATTGCCGAGTACTTGTCCAATGCGGTCGGTGTCCACCGCCACCGGCGCGGCGTCGACACGGGTGTGTAGCTGGACTCCCTTGTTCTCGTATCGTTCTCGGACGGCGTCGACCGCGCTGGTAACAAGGGCCCGTGTTGTTGTCGAACTTGGGCGAAGGCGGGTGAGGTGTTCTTCCGCGCGGGAGACGTCGACGATGTCCGAGGCGAGCCTCTCGAGCCGCTGGGTAGCCGACCACAGAATAGTTCGGACGTCGTCGTCGAAGGTGTGGATGCCGTCGTCGAGGGCTTCGAGGTAGGAGTCGAGGGTGGCAAGGGGTGTGCGCATTTCGTGTCCGAGGTCGGCCAGCATTCTGCGTCTGGTGGTCTCGGTGGCGTCGAGGCGTCGGGCGAGTTCGTTGACGCTGTCGGCGAGATCGTCGAACTCGCGGCCCAGGCCTGGGCTGACGACCCGCGTGTCGTAGCGTCCACCGGCGATCTCGGCGGTCGAGGCGGTCACGGCGGTGACGGAGTGTTGGACTCTCCGGGTGAGATACCAACTCACCACCAGCGCCAGCAACACTGCGATGGTCACCGCCAGCCCCCACGCCACGATGATCGACACCGTGAATGCTTCCTCGACGTGGGCTGCTTCCGCCGAATTGTGATCGATGCCGGCCTGGCCCAGGTGATCGTGGAAGATTCCCGGAGCTAGAGCTGAGGCGACAAGCCACGCGCTGACCGCGCAACCGACAACGACCACGCTTAGTGCGGTGAGCAGCCTGGTGCCGAAGCTCGACCGGGCGAACAGTCGGCGCGGCCATGATCTCGGCACGAAGGTACGGCCAGCGGAGCGGGAACTCACTATCCGGTGCCCATTCGGTAGCCGACCCCTCGGACGGTGCGAACGTAGCGCCCTCGAGAGGCCTCGTCGCCGAGCTTTCGGCGCAGATGTCCGATGTGCACATCGACGAGGTGATCATCGCCGACCCAGTTCGGCCCCCAGACCGCGGCAATCAGCTGGGGCCGGCTGAAGACGACACCCGGGTCCCTCGATAGAGACGCGAGGATGTCGAACTCGGTGCGAGTGAGGGCAACCGGCATTCCGGCGACGGTGACCTCCCGGCCCTGGACATCGATCGTCAGGTCGCCGAACTTGCGAAGCGACTCCCCCGCGGCCACCTGGGCGGGGGCGCCAGCCGCCGGGCCCGTTCGCGGGCGACGCATCATCGCCTGGATTCGGGCCATCAACTCGCGGGGGCTGAACGGTTTGGTCATGTAGTCGTCTGAACCGACGGACAGACCGATCAGCGTATCGACCTCCTCGGTGCGCGCCGTGAGCATGACGATGTAGGCGTCGGAATGCGTGCGAACCTGCCGGCAGACCTCCACCCCGTCCAGCCCGGGCAGGCCAAGGTCAAGGACGATGACGTCCGGGTCGATTTGCCGGGCCAGTGTCACCGCCTGAAGACCATCGCCGCAGATCGTCACCTCGAAGCCCTCGCGTTCGAGGTAGGTGGCCACGACATCGGCCAAAGACTGCTCGTCCTCGACAACCATCGCCCGCAAGCCCGTGGCCGGACGTGGCGTCGGTGCGGCGACTTCTGTCGTTCCGAGCGCACGGGCAGAAGAGTTCATGTCCCCCATCATCCTCGGCGCCACCGTATGGGCCACACGCGCGCGGGCCACATGCCGACCCGGACATCTCTCAATGACTTGCGGCTGGAAGTCGAGCGCCGGGTGAGCGAGGGTGCCCACCCGGCCAATGCTGTGTTCGCTCGAGGACGTGGTTCATCGCGTCATCGGGCCGAAATGGGCTGACCGTCAGCTGCAGCAGCAGCCACCCGTTCCACTCGCCATGGGCAAGGAGACACCGACCGTCTGACCTGCGGCGACTATCGCGTATCCGGCGTCGGCCACGGCTTGGGATACGGCCTGGGTAGTCGCGGTTCCGGTCGTTGTCATACTTCCTGCCTGCAAGTTGACTTCGACGCCGATCACGCCGGGCAGTGCACCAACAGCGGTTTTCACGGACGATACGCAATGCCCACAGGTCATCCCCTGAACTTGGTATGTGGTGGCCGTCATCGTCTTAGTCCTTTCTCCGAACGCCGTGGGGCGATCCCACACCAGGATCATATACCCCTGGGGGGTATGTAGTTCGGGTCGTCAGGTTTCTTCACGAGATCTTGACCTTGGCACCGAGGGAGCGAGGTGGGCGCCCCAGGACACGTAACCCGAGGCTGGTAGATCGGCTCGGAAAACCGTGGCTTTCGGACTGGTCCCCTGGAAGCACCCTCGGCCGGTGTCGTACCCGTTCAGTTGCCACCGATAGTGAGGCGCCACAGTTCTTTTAAGGCGCAGGGCTCACGCCCGGTCTTTGCGGATCCGCTCGGCGGTGGCCGAATCCCGCGGGGTCGTGCGCTGGAGTGGCGGCCGGATTTCTTGAGCCAATCTTCATACAACCTCGACCGGATCACCGGGGTTCGTGCGCGAGGCTGAGAACACGAACCAACAGATGGGGACGATCATGATGGGCTGGGCAGGCGAGCTGAGCTTGACCGGATGGATCCTCATGGCTGTGTGCATGCTCGCGTTCTGGGCGGTGGTGCTCTACCTGATGTCCGCCATGTTTCGTACCAACCGCGCGAGCAGCCCAAAAGGCGCCGAACAGAAGGCTGTCCCGCTGCAGGTGATCGAAGGGCGTTTCGCCCGCGGTGAAGTCGCCTACGACGAATTCGTCGCACCCCCTCAGGTGCTGACACAGACCACCGGGACTGCCGATGGCAGCGGCCGATAGGAGCCGATCCGTGGGTGAACTGACCCGTCGGTCCTTCCTGCTCGGATCGCTCCTCACCGGTGCCGGGGTGCTGTCCGCCTGCTCCGGATCCGGATCACCGACCGGTGCGCCGGTGGCAGCATCGTCCGGCGTGGTGCAAAGGCTCGAGCAGCAGCGCCGCACCGCCGGCCAGCAGGTGGTCTCGACCCGCCTGGCCGCTCGTCCAGTCGAGGTGGACCTCGGTGGGCGCATCGTGACCACCTGGGGCTACGACCAAAACCTCCCCGGACCCCTCATACGGGCCCGCGCCGGGGACCTGCTGAGGGTGGAGGTCGACAATCAGCTGCCAGCGGAGACGAGTGTGCACTGGCACGGACTGGCGCTGAGCAACGACATGGACGGTGTACCCGGCCTGACCCAAGACCCCACTCCGGCCGGCGGCCAGTTCACCTACGAGTTCACCGTCCCGGATCCGGGTACGTACTTCTACCACTCGCATTCCGGGCTCCAACTCGACCGCGGACTCTACGGCGCGCTGGTCATCGACGACCCCGATGAGCCCGGCGCCTACGACCACGAATGGATCGTGGTGCTCGACGACTGGCTCGACGGCACCGGCCGCACCCCCGACGACGTGGCCCGCGAACTCGGCATCGGCGCCGGCACCTCGAGTGCGAGCGGCGACGCCGGTATGGGCGGGAGGGACCACAGCGCGATGGGCGGTATGGACATGGGAGAGGAAGCGATGCTCTCCCCGCTGCTCGGCGGCGCCGGGGACGTGAGTTATCCACTATTTCTGGTCGGTGGTCGGGTCCCGGAGGACCCGGTGGTCTACACCGCCACACCGCGGCAGCGGGTGCGTTTCCGGTTCATCAACGCCGGCGCCGACACCGCCTTCCGCGTCGGAATAGGTGGCCACCGGATGACGGTCACCCACACCGACGGCTTCCCCGTCGTCCCGCAGGACACCGACGCGCTGTTGATCGGAATGGGCGAGCGATTCGACGTGCTCGTCACCCTCGGCGACGGCGTATTCCCCTTGTTCGCCCAGGCGGAAGGCAAGACCGGGCACGGACAGGCCCTGGTGCGCACCGGGGTCGGCGAGTTGCCCGCACAATCCCGGCCGGACGAACTCGATCGTCAGGTGTTGCTCGGCACCGACCTCACGCCCCGCCAGCATGTGCGCCTCGCCGAGCGAGATCACGACCTGTACCACAGCGTCGATATGGGCGGTGCCATGTCGCCCTACCGCTGGACACTCAACGGCCGGGCCCACCCCGACATCACGCCGCTGGATGTGAACGAAGGCCAGCGAGTGCGCATGCGCTTGCGGAACATGTCGGACATGTTCCATCCGATGCACCTGCATGGGCACACGTTCGGGCTTGTCGAGACCGGTCTACGCAAGGACACCGTCACGATCCGGCCAATGCGCACGGTCGAGATCGAATTCGATACCGACAACCCCGGTCAATGGGCCCTGCACTGCCACAACGCCTACCACCAGGAGGCCGGGATGATGACCACCCTGTCCTACCTCGCCTAACCACCACAGGCCCGACCTATACCCATCGAGAAAGGCACTCCCACGATGATCCGCAAGCCCAAGCTAGTCACCACCGTTGCTGCAGCCGCGCTGCTCACCCTCTCCGCGTGCACCAACGACGGCGACGACACCGCCGCCGCCGAAGCCACGACATCTGTCAGCTCGTCGGCCGTCGAATCGACGACGACCGCCACATCCAGTGCGGCCGCGGAACACTCCGAGGCGGACGTGATGTTCGCGCAGATGATGATGCCGCACCATCAGCAGGCCATCGAGATGAGCGACATCATTCTGGCCAAGGACGGCATCCCCGCCGATGTCACAGCGCTGGCCGAGGAGATCAAGAACGCTCAAGGCCCAGAAATCCAGCAGCTCACCGAGTGGCTCGACCAGTGGGGTGAACCCACCGAACCACAAGGCAGCACCGGCGGCCACAACATGGCCGAGATGGACGGCATGCTCAGCGACGATGAACTGCAGCAACTGTCCGACGCCGAAGGCACCGACGCCGCACGCCTGTTCCTGGAGCAGATGATCGCCCACCACGAGGGTGCGATCACCATGGCCGAAGACGAGGTAGAAAACGGCAGTTTCCAGCCTGCCGTCGACCTGGCCCAGACCATCATTGACACCCAGCAACAGGAAATCGACACCATGCGCGATCTGCTCAACTCGCTCTAACCACCCGATCGTCGCGGGGGGGCCGGCGCCGGCCCCCCCCCCCAGGGGGGGTTGTGGGGGGTTGGGCTCTCGCCCCCGGTGGTGGGGTGTCGGTGGTTGGGGGGCCAGTGTGTGTGGGGCCCGGCGGCCGCCCCCAGGGA
>NZ_JAWLRW010000017.1:0-1267 GCF_033142235.1 Rhodococcus sp. IEGM 1408 | reverse complement strand
ACTTTCACCCCCCCCAACAGTAAAGCTACCCCTGGGGCGATTGGCTCAAGTCGATATAACCCCCCGTTGGGGGGGGGGCGGGGGCCGGGCCCCCGCGACCTCGGTTTCGCATCCGTGAACGTTGCGGCCGACACCGCCGACGAACAAGACCAGATACCCTAGGGGGGTATCAAGCGTCTTGGCCAATCGCAATCCCAAATGGGCCTGCCGGAAGGAGTGTCCATGACCTCGAGAACGCACTTCGCGCTACCGCTCACGGCTGTCAAAGAGTCGTGTTCGTGCTGCTCCACCCCCTCGGGACTGGTCGACATCGAAGGTGCCGGGCGGATGCCGCTCGAAGTGCACGCCCACCGCGCGGCCCTGGACAAGACGGAAGTAAACGGATGAGTCAGCCGCACGATCACCATGACCACGCCCACCGGCACGGACCCGGTGGAGACTCGGCCGGGCGCCTCGACGATATGGGGGCGGCGGTAGCCGAGCATCATCACCCGGATGCGCCCCACGACACGACCCACGCGGGGCAGCATCACGCCGGCCATGAAGACCACGGCGGTCATGCCGGGCACGCAGACCATGTCGGACAGTTCCGCCGTCTTTTCTGGATCATGCTCGTCTTGGCGGTACCGGTAGTCGGCTTCAACGACATGTTCGCCGACCTCATCGGCTACCAGCTGCCCGACGCCGACTGGGTGTGGTGGGTCTCCCCCGCCCTGGGCACAGTGATCTATCTCTGGGGCGGCCGGCCGTTCCTGACTGGCGCGCTTTCTGAGGTCCGCGCTCGTCAGCCCGGCATGATGCTTCTCATCGGCTTGGCAATTACCGTGGCGTTCATTGCCTCCTGGGGCGCGAGCCTGAGGTTGCTGAATCATGAGCTGAACTTCTGGTGGGAACTGGCCCTGCTGGTGGTCATCATGCTGCTGGGCCACTGGATCGAGATGCGCTCTCTGGCGCACACCACCTCTGCACTCGATTCTCTGGCGGCACTGCTGCCTGATGAGGCCGAGAAGGTCGACGGCGACGACGTGGTCACCGTCGCACCAGCCGACCTGGCGGTCGGCGACGTCGTGATCGTCCGCCCCGGTGCTTCTGTGCCCGCCGACGGCAAGATTATCGACGGCTCGGCCAGCATGGACGAATCCATGGTGACCGGCGAGTCCAAGGCGGTCCGGCGTGAGATCGGCGAGCAGGTGGTCGCCGGCACGGTGGCCACCGACTCCGGCTTGCGCGTCGAGGTCTCCGCAATCGGTGACGACACAGCCCTGGC
>NZ_JAWLRW010000016.1:12212-36011 GCF_033142235.1 Rhodococcus sp. IEGM 1408 | reverse complement strand
CGAGCAGAGCTACTACGCCGCTCTCAGCCGAGAGCTTCAACCCACATAGGAGCGGCGGGAAACCTGGGGCAGTTCAGGTCGTCGAGATCTCGGAGGGCGCGCTCCGCCCGGCTGAGCGTCACGGATCGTTGCGATTCACCGCGGTTCTGAGGAGCCATTGGGACCACCCGCCTTCTGGCTGAAAACTCTAGATCGCTCGGGCGGCTACGGCGAGCCCCAACTCGGACGGGATGCGCTGGCACTCTTTCGGGCGCGTGCTGAATGCACGGATTCACCCGGCTTGCGCTGCGGGCTGCCTCTCCTCAGTCGCGCGTGCTCGCGGAATCCGGTGCAGGCGGGCGACCCCGCAGCCGGGTGCCGGTCTTGGTATAGATCCGGTTGAGGTGCCCCTCGACGGTGCGCTTGGACAGGTGCAGTTCAGCAGCGATCTCGGCGTTGGTCAGTCCCTGCCCGACCAACTCGGCGATCTGGGCTTCACGGCGGGTCAGCGAGACCCCCGGCGGGACCGAACCGGCGGCGCCGCCGAGGCTGGTGAGCCCGGCCAGGGGCCCACTGATCTCGGTGGTGGCGAGCATCCGCTCGGCCAACGTGTGGGGCTGTGACCCCGGCGTGGCCAGGGTGCGGGCGCGGTCGGCGGCCACCGCGGCCACCATGAGCAGGCCGCATGCCCGAGCCCGGCCGGCCACGTCCAGTAATCGCCGCGGGTTCTTGGCCAGCTGCGCAGCCGCCAGGTCCCGGACCAGCACGAGCACATCCCCACTGACGTCCAGCTCGGCCACGCTCCGACAGATGTCGAGGTCGGCCATGAGGACGCCGGCCAGTGCCGCGCGGACGGCGGCACCGTGGAGTCCGTCGTCGACGAGTGACTGATGGACCCTGCACGCCTCACCGGGTTCGCCCAGGCAGAACAGCACCCCGGCTTCCGCGGCGCGGATCTCCGGCCCCACGGGCGAGTTCGTATACCCGGGGATGGCGCGCAGCCGTTGCAGCTGCTCGCGGGCGATCGCCGTGCGCCCCGAGAGCGCCGCGGCGAGGGCATACAGGGAGATCCCGCGGGGCAGGAAGTCCTCGGGGCCGTCGATCTCCAGGGTGTCGACGGCGTCGGTGGCGGCGATCAGGGCGGCCGGCAGGTCGCCGGCGGCCAGGCAGATCTCCGCGTCGGCGACCCGGCGCATGCCGTGGTCGATGCGGACGGAGTCGTCCTGCTCCACAGCCACGAAGGGCGCGAGCTCGGCCAGCAGGGCATTGACCCCGTAGCCGTGCAGGACAACCGACAGCAACGCCGAGAGGTATTCCTCGGACGCCCAGGTCTGGCGGCCCATCGTCCGGGCCCGGCGGGCCACGCGCCGCAGGACGGTGAGGGCGGCGTCGGGGTGTCCGAGGGAGTCCAGGGCGAGGGCGTGGTTGGCCGCGAGTCGTCGTGCCCACTCCGCCGGGAGGGGTGGGGGGACGGCCGCGGGTGAGGTGAGAGGCGCGGGCGAGGTGAGCTCTGTGTACGCCCGGGCCGCGTCGCGGTACCGCCCGGAGTAGGTCAGGTGCACCACGGTCAGCGCGTCCAGCACCGCGTGGGCGGAGTGGCCCGGCGGGAGCATCCGATGCGCGTCCTCGATCATCGGCATCGAGTTGTCGGGGTGCCGGTCGCAGTAGTGCGTGAGGTCTGCTCGTGCGGTCACGTTGTCGATCAACACCCGGACGAAGTCGTCCTCGTCGTCGTCGTCTCCCCGCGGTCCCGCGCCCACCTGGAGGAGATCCAGCGACCGCTCGAGCAGGGCGCAGGCCTCCGGCAGCCTGTCGAGCAGCCGCATGCACGAGCCCGCGATCAGAGCGAGCTCGGCCTCCTGCAGCCAGGTCATGTCCAGGTGGGTCCGCCGCGCGGTCTCGTACAGGTCGACGCCGGTGCGGTACTCGTGCTCGTCGAGCGCGGTGCGGGCAGCGGTCAGGACGGCGGCGGCATGGACGGCGGGGGTGTGAACCGTGCGGGAGTCGACGGCAAGGGGGTCGACGGCGAGAGCGTCGGCAAGGGGGTCGACGGCGAGGGGGCCGTGAGAGGACGGGTCGTCCAGAGATCGGTCGAGCGCCCACAGCACGAGGCGCGGATCAGGCGGCGTCCTGCCGGAACGGGCGAGCACCGCGGTGTAGACGGCCCGGCGCCGCCGACTGTCCGCGCCGGCCCGGAGTGCGGTGGCCAGGACCGGCGGTTGCACGGTGAGCATCTCGACGCCGTCCACCTGCCCCGCCATCAGGAGTCCCCGGGCGATGAGGTCGCTGACCACGGCGTCGCCGTGGATCCCCTCGAGGTCGGTGACGCTGATGCGGCGGGCGAGCGCGGCGGTGGTCATGGTGTCCGCGTCGGACGTGGTGCTGCCCATCCAGATTCGTGGGTCCACGATCACACTGTCGATCGCGGTGCCGGGGTCCACGGTCAGTTCCAGGCGGTCCCGCGTGCGGCGAACCATAGCGCGGGCCGCCAGGTTGTCAAAGGCAGCGCGGACGGCGGCCACGTTGCCATGGGAGCAGGCCCACAGGGCTTCGACCAGCCGCGACGAGGGCGGCGCGCCCTTGGCCGAGAAGATCAGCGCCTCCGTTTGGGCTCGGGTGAGGTTCCGCAGCGGCAGGCGGGTGGTGCGGGCGCTCACCTCGTCGCTGACCTGCGGCGGCAACGCCGCGCCAAGTCGGGCCGAGGCGACCAACACGGCCCCGTCGGGCGACGACCGGGGCGCTCCGCGCTGGGTGAGGCCGTCCGGGGGGATTCTGTCCACGTCGTCCCACACGGTGACGGCGACGCCTGCCGCGCGCAAACCTGCCGCGATGTCGCCGGCGCACTGGCTCGCTCCCGCGCCCGGCGGCCCCACCACCAGCACCCCGCGCCGGGTGTCGACGCACAACGCGACCGCGCGGGCCACGGTGTCAGAACGCAGGACCGCAGCGGTCTTCTTCCATGCGGTCACCAGTTGGCACTCCAGTCCGGCCTGTTAGCGAAACTAATAATTAGGTGTGTCGCACTCTATACGCGCGCGTATCCGGCGGTAGACGATGAGCGGGTCTTGATCGCACCACCTCACCAGGGGCGGCCACCGACCCGAGAGGCTCCCATGACCCGACCATTGACCGTCACCATCGCGTCCTGGATCTGGATCTCCTGCGCCCTGTTCACCACGTTCACGATCTTCAGCATCCTCACGGCGACCGATCTGCTGGCCTTTGTCACGGGCCCGAGAGGCATCGGCCTGAGTAGCACCGAGGGGCACCTGGCCGCCGGCGAGGCGATCGGCCGACCGGGATGGCTGCTCGCGACCGGACTGTTCGTGGCCATGATCGTGCAGCTGGTGGCCGCGGTGAAGCTCCGTGACGGTGCGCGGTGGAGTCGGACGGCGCTCTCGATCGCCGTGGCGTTCTCGGTGCTGGCCGTGATGTACGACATGACCTTGTGGACGGCATGGTTGCTGGTGGTTGCCAACGCCGTGGCGGTTGCGCTGGCCGAGAGCGACAGTGCGCTGGACTACCTGGAGGCGCCGAAGCGGCGTCTGATCTCGGCATGACGGCCGGCAACAAGACGGGCGGCCAGCCCGACGGCGACTGGGCCCAGCTGGCCGGGCGCGAGCTCCCCACCTGGTACGACGACGTCAAGCTGGGTGTCTTCGTGCACTGGGGCCCGTATTCGGTCCCTCGGTGGGCGCCGCGGGTGCCCGATATCCAGGAGTTGCTCCGGGAGGGCGGTCCGCGACGGATGCTGCGCGAGAACCCGTATTCCGAGTGGTACCTGAACACCATGACGATCCGCGGCAGCCCCACCCGGGAACACCACGCCCGGACGTACGGGCCCGATTACAGCTATCACCGCTTCTCCGAGGAGTTCACCCGCCAGGCGGATACCGCGAACGTGGACCTGATCGCCGAGCTGGCCGCCGCCTCGGGCGCCGGGTACGTGGTCCTGACCACCAAGCACCACGACGGTTACACCCTGTGGCCGTCCGCGCATCCGCATCCGGTGCTGGGCCGCTACGGCGCACAAAGGGATCTGGTGGGCGCGCTGGGTGCGGCCGCGCGGGCCCGCGGCATGCGGACCGGCCTGTACTACTCGGGCGGCTACGACTGGCCGTTCAACAACGCGACGCTGACCGGACCTGCGGACATGCTGCTGGCCATACCGGACGATCCCGCCTACGCCGCCTACGCGGAGAACCACGTCCGCGAGCTGATCGAGCGCTACCAGCCGTCGGTGCTGTGGAACGACATCGGCTGGCCGGCCTCCACCGATCTGGCCGCCCTGTTTGCCTCCTATTACGCAGCGGTGCCCGAGGGCGTGGTCAACGACCGCTGGGCGCAGACGGATCTGCAGCGGGGCGGGGCGGCGGAGGCGGCGCTGAGAGGGCTGGGCGGGCTGGCGCAGCTGGCGTGGAAGCTGCTCCCCGCCGGCAGCCGCGAACTGACCTTTCCGGCCTCGCCGCACCACGACTTCACCACTCCCGAGTACGCGCGATACGAGGAGGTAGTGGACAAGAAGTGGGAGACCACCCGCGGGGTCGGGCATTCCTTTGCGGCCAACCGCAACGAGGACCCGGCGGACATCGTCGCCGCCCATGAGCTCGTGCACATGCTGATCGACGTGGTGAGCAAGAACGGCAACCTGCTCATCGGGGTCGGCCCGCTTCCCGACGGCTCCGTCCCGCCAGAGCAGCAGGAACCCCTGCGCGCGCTGGGCCGCTGGCTGCACGAGAACGGGTCCGCGATCCGCGGGAGCCGCCCCTGGGAGATGCCCTCGGGCACCGCGGGCGACGGCACCGCGGTGCGCTTCACCCGCACCGGCGCCGACGTCAACGTGATCACCCTGGGCACTCCCACGACCAGCGAGTTGGTGCTGCCCGGCCTGACCGCGGGGCCGGGCGTGACCGCGCTGCTGGTGTCCGGTGGGCACTCGCTGCAGATCGACGACCACGGCGACGGCGTCCGCGTGCAACTGCCCGGACGGTTGCCGGTCTCGCCGGCGCACGTGGTCCGCCTGAGCGGGGACGTGCGGCGGGCCGGTCAGTGAGACGCGGCCGGGTGGCCACCGTGCCGCGGGCGGCTGCACGGGAAGCACTCGAACCCGGCCACCCCGCCCACCACCCCGGGTAACGTCCGACAGCATGCAGCCCGCGCCTGACCAGGCATCCGAGACCTCCCCCGCCCAGCCTGAGGTCATTCTCGAGCGACATGACCAGGTCGCCGTGATCCGGCTCAACCGCCCGGACCGGCTCAACGCCGTGACCACACAGAACCTCCTCGACATCATCGCCGCCCTCGATGCCTGCGACGCCGACGACGACATCCGCGCGGTCGTCCTCACCGGCACCGGGCGGGCGTTCTGCGCAGGGGCCGACATCTCGGGCGGCGGCGACACGTTCGCGATGGATCCCGACACGGACACCGGCACCGCCCCGCCCGACATGGGTGGCCTGGTCTCGCTGCGGCTCTTCCGGATGACCAAGCCGATCATCTCGGCGATCAACGGGTCGGCCGCGGGGGTCGGGGTGACCATGACCCTGCCGACGGACGTGCGCATCGCCGCGGACACCGCCAAGTTCGGGTTCGTCTTCACCCGCCGCGGGTTGGTGCCGGAGGCGTGTTCCTCGTGGTTCCTGCCCCGGGTGGTGGGCATCTCGTCGGCAATAGAGTGGACCGTGGGCGGCAGGACGATCCTCGCCGCGGAGGCCCTCGAGCGTGGGCTGGTGCGCGAACTGGTCCCGGCCGACCAGGTCGTGACCCGCGCCATCGAGATCGCCCGCGAGATGACGCTCGGCACGGCGCCGGTGTCGGCGGCGCTGACCCGTCAGCTGATGTGGCGCATGCTCGGCGCGCCCGATCCCGAGGCGGCCCACCGCGCCGAGTCGATCGGCATCTACACCCGTGGCAAGTCCGCCGACATCCGCGAGGGCGTGGCCGCGTTCCTGGATAAGCGGGAACCGGACTTCCCGGACCGCGTCTCGGACGGTTTGCCCGACCTCTTCAGCTGACCTACCCCTACACCCGACCAGTTCCACCACGGATAGGACACCCACATGAGTGCTGTCGACCTCACCGGCCGCGTCGCGATTGTCACCGGATCGACCGCCGGCCTCGGCGCCCGGTTCGCCCACGTGCTGGCTGACGCGGGCGCCACCGTCGTCGTCACCGGGCGGCGTACCGAGCGGATCACGGAGGTCGTGCGGGCGATCACCGGACGCGGGGGTAAGGCGCACGGCGTCCGGCTCGACGTCGCCGATCCGGCGTCCATCGAGTCCTGCCTGACCCAGGTCACCGAGGAGCTCGGCGTCCCGCAGATCCTGATCAACAACGCCGGCATCCCCGACGCGCAACGCGCACACAAGATGACGCCGGAGCTCGTGGACGCCGTCCTGGACACCAACGTCCGAGGGCCGTGGCTCATGGCGACCGGGGTCGCCAGCCGGTTGATCGCGGCCGAGCTGCCCGGCCGGATCGTCAACATCTCCTCGATGGCCGCCTACCACTACGCCGGCAACGGGGCTGCGCTCTATTCGACCACCAAGGCAGCGGTCAGCCGGATGACCGAGGCTCTTGCCGTGGAGTGGTCGCGCAACTTCATCAACGTCAACGCCATCGCCCCAGGGGTCTTCGCCTCCGAGATGACCGACGGGATGCTCGCGCGGGTCGGTGACATCGCGCCCGGCTTCCCGCGCAAGCGGATCGGCCTCCCCGAGCAGCTCGATTCGACCCTGCTCTACCTCGTGTCCGACGCGTCAGAGGCGGTCACCGGGACCGTGGTCAAGATCGACGACGGGCAGCTCCCGCGCTGAGACCCCTCGGCGCGGGACCGGGGTGGAGAGACGCCGCGCGGACCGGACAAAGACCGCCCGCTGACCGGACGGTCACCTCTCGCACTTGGTCAGGTCCCTCTCCTGCAGCGGTTTCCCCTCGGGAGTTATGTAAGTCACCGTCAGCACCAGGTCTTCCGACCCCTCGTTGACTCCCTCGTGGACGTAGCGGGCAGCCTCGACAACCGAGTCGCCGGCGCGGTACACGTGAACCCCGCCGAGGTACGTGGCCGAGTAGTGGGTGAGCTCGCCCTTTTCCACCACCACGAAAAGCTGTCCGTGGTGGCAGTGTCTCCCGGTACCAGCCCCGGGCGCGACGGTGACCTTTCGATGTACCACCTGCACTCCGTCGGTGCCGCCGTCCACGTTCACCTCGAAGGGCTCGCTCTGCTGGCCTTCGGCGATGTCGAGCACGCGGACGGGTTCCGGCTCCGCCGCGGGAGGCGCGGCGGATTGCGAGCTGCACGCGGCGATTCCCAGCACGGCTCCGGCTGCCAGCGCCAGGCCGCCTCGGATCATTGGGTGCGTCATGGCGACTCCCCCGAATCCGCTCGGACTGACTTGATTCGACCAACTGGTCGCCACGCTAGTGCACGGCCGACCCCTGTGAAGGAATGATCACCAAAGGTGAGTGGAAGGAACGACAACGACGACGAGACCCCCGCAGGTCAGGCGTCGATCGTGTCCACCCACGCGCTGATCGCCCGGGCCAGATCCTCCGGCGCCTCCACGAGGAGCATGTGCCCGGTCTCGGCGATCTCCACGTAGGCCACGAGGGTGGTTCCAGCGCTGTTCGCCTTAGCCCAGCGGCGCTGCTCCGCGGTGGGCACCACCTGGTCGTGCGAGGCTCCGACGATCAGGACCGGGCAGGGCGCCTGCGCGGGGAACGTGCTGCGGTCCGGGCGGGCGCCCAGGGCCACCGAATGCGCGGCGTATCGCGCCGGCCCGTAGACCCGCGCCGCGCGCAGCCGCTCCTTCCTGACCTTTCGGTCGTGCCCGCGGTCGCCGAAGTACACCGCCTCCATGCCGTCGAGCGCGATCTCCTCATACGCCTCTGGGCTCAGGCCCGCGGCACGGTCGGCGCGCGCGGCCGCCGACTCCGGGTCCTCGGCGCCCACGGGCGCGGTGACCAGGACGAGTCCGGCCAGCAGGGACGGGTGTCGCTCGGCGAGGTGCATGGCCACCACGCCACCGAGGGAATGTCCGACGACAACACTGCCCGTGGCGATCTGCCGGGCCACCTCGTCGACGAGCGCGTCGAGGTCGGGCACGGCCGGCAGGTCCAGGGCCGTGGCGGGCAGGTGATCCGGCAGGGCGCGAAGAACGGGGGCCCACGTCCGCGCGTCGCCGTGCAGGCCGGGGAGAAAGACCAATCTCGTCATGGCGCGACCCTACGCCCGACCGCCGCCCTCATCCGCCCAACAAAGCGGGGCGACCACGAGTCGCCTGCCCCAATCGCTCTGCACGGCGGCCGTGGCTTCTTCCCCCACCGCGATTGTCAGAACTTAATTCTGTAGCGTTGCTAATTGCAAGAATCCTCACATGGCTGCGCGGATACAATCCAGGACCCCGTTTAAGCGAGTAGTCGAGGTGTCTGCGGGAGTCGACATCTTCGCTACACCGCGCGATGTATGGAACTTGATCAGACCCGCTGAGAATGCGGTGCTCATCGAACCGTCAACGGTGAGAGCGTTCCGCGTCCCAGGCACCCCGAGTGGCGTCGGTGAACTGCAGGGATTCATAGTCCATGACGAGGGTCGAGAACGACTTGCGATGAACGAAGTTATGGAAGAAATTGAGGAGCGCTACAGCCTCGTTCGGGGGATAGGTACCGACGATGACTCACTGCGTCAGGCCTATCTTCTCCGAGATTCCGGCTCTGGAACCCGCCTCGAATCTCGACTCACATTCACGATCCCAGCGGCGCTCAGCGAGCGTACTGAAAGCTTGGTGGAAGAATCGCGGTACCGCCTTCACCAACAGCTGCACCGCATCAAGAGACTCGTCGAAGACGGCATTCACGCCACTTACGCGTGACCCTGTCACATTCCCGCAACCACGCACCGCGCGCCATTCGACCCGCGGGTACCGGCCGCCCCATCATGGCGGCCGGTACCCAACTCGGCACATCTCGATTCTGAACCAGGTGCGGTGCCGTCCCTCAGTCCTCCGACACCGAGACCTTGACCTCGATGTTGCCCTCCGTGGCCCGCGAGTACGGGCACATCTGGTGGGCGAGCTTGGCCAGTTCGTTGGCCTGCTCGGATTCGATGCCGGGGAGGATCACCTCGAGCTCGACGGCCAGGTCGATGCTCTCCTCACCGGAGCGCACCAGCGAGACCCGCGCGCCCACCGACGACCCGTCGATCTTGACCTTCTTGGTCCGGGCGGCGCTCTGTAGCGCCGAATGGAAGCACGCGGCGTAGCCGGCGGCGAACAACTGCTCCGGGTTGTTGCCCTCCCCCGACCCACCGAGCTCCGTGGGCGGGGCCATCTCCAGGTCCACGGCCTTGTCGGCGGTGGCGACGTGGCCGTCGCGGCCCCCGCCGGTGGACAAGGCTTCGACGGTGTACAGCGCATCGGTCATGAGTGCTCTCCTCTTTAGGTGCCGGTTCGGCCGCCACAGTAGTACCGCAGCCGCCGCGATGTCCTTGGCCGCGTCCCGGAACGGACCGACCATCAGTCATTCGGAACAATGTCCGGGATGGATGCGGCCGTCATCGCGTACGGCTGGATGGACTGACGACGACAACGTCGCTATGCCGACTATCTGGACACTTGCCCACCGTTGCCACCGCGCCGCGCCGCGCCGCGCCGGGCATGTTCGTGTAGATGGGGGGCTTGACCAACACGCGCCCGACTGATTCGGTTCCCAGCAACACCCGGACGAACAGCGCCGAGACCGCGTCGCGCCACGGGCTGACGACGCATAGGTGAAGGCGGGCCGAAACAGTGCTTCTGGTAGCCATAGGTCCCGCAGATGGGGTCGGATCGGCTCCGTCGACGACGCGACGCGAGATGGATTCCTGCTGGGTCAGGCCTCGAGACTCAGCGACATCGCCGACACGATCGAATCGGGAATCGGCTGTCGGAGTTCTTCACCGCTGGCGTCGGGCGAACTACCCCCCTCTCTGCCCATCACGACCTCGAACCACTTCCGCCGATCGTCCACCACCCGGAACATCTTCTCGTCGTGGGTGCCGGCCAGATAGGGCAGGTAGACAGTGATTCCGGTTCCACGCCGTTCCGCCAGCGATCCGATCCTCTCGATCCGACCGGTGCGTTGCTCAACGACCCCGGGGTTCCAGTCCAGATCGTGGTGGATGATCGTGTCGCAGTTCATGTGAAGGTCGATTCCTTCGCCCATCACGGAACTGGCGACCAAGATGTCCGGGACCGAGGGGGTGTTGAAGATGGATGTGAGGCGCACTCGATCCTCGAGGCCGGTGCCACCGTGCGCTCGCCGGACGGTGCGAAGGCTCGCCCGCCCGGAATGCGCGTGCCGCTCGGTGACGCTGCCGGACACGGTGTCGTCCGCAGCTGAGCCCAGGAGATCCTCGAGCAGTGACCTCCGCGCGTGGGCGAAACCAGGCTGGACGAGCCTGTTCGCGAACTCAATCCACCTCTCCATAAGGCTGTCGCCGCCGGGCCTGCGTTCGGTCAGTTCAGCGATCACATCCTCGGCAGTCATGTCGGGACCCAGCCTGGAGCAGCGCGAGAGGAACTCGTCGGTGCGCAGGTTCCGGATCGCGACATCGGCGATGTCCTCGGCCACCGATTCGTTCTGCGGCTCGCGGCCGACGTGGGCCCGCAGAGTGTCGAGTATGTGAGCGCGGATGACCTGGTAGCTCTGGTTGCTCCGCGCCTCCGTGTCGCTGGCGAGGAGTCGGCGCGCGAGGTTCTCGTACCTGCTGCGGATGGCGGCCTCGTCGCTGCGGTCGATGCCGAACTCGCGGGCGCCTCGGTCGAGGACATGCTCGGCGATGCGACGAGCGATCTCACTCTCCAGTCTCCCGCCGGTCTTCACGTACCAACAGAACACGACTGTCTTCTCGAAGGCTCTCCACTGGTCGAGAGCCCTGGTGGCCGTCGCGTCCACCTTGGGGTGTCGAGCTCTGATCTGGCCGCCGTCGAGGATCGCGGTCTCGATCTGTCGCCGGTACCAGGCTGATTGGTCGGCGGGATCGTGCCCTCTGACATCAGCTCCGCCGTCACGCTCGTCGTCGTCGGAGTCCCGGTCGCCGTCGCCCTCACCTATCCGTAGAAACGCAGCGAACGAGGAGGCGATCCCGTATGCGAAGTAGGGCCGGCTTGAGCCCCGTTCGGAGAGTGACTGCGCACGTGCGGCAAGCAGGAACGGCAGGCTCAACTCGTCTGGGACCTCGATGCCCCGGCAGTGCGTGCCACCGGGCCGGATGGCGTCGCCTTCGATCACCCGTCGGTTCCTGGGCCGTTCGTGTCGGATGACCCACCTCGCCAGCTCGGCGTGCATCGCCTGCCGCTTGGTCACCGACAGAGTGGCCGCCGCCCAGGCGGCGGCCGCAGTGGCGGAAAGTGTGTCCGGGGGATCGATCGTCTCCCAGGCTGCCAGCTCCCGGCCCGCGCCATCATCGAGTCGGGACCAGGTGTCGTCGAACATCCGAGCCGCTGTCTGCGCCTCGGACATCACCGTGTCGAGCCGGGTGAGCAGGGTCTCGAGGCTCTCCGCCCGCTCGATGCCATGGGCGCTCGCTGCCGTCATCCTGCGGAGCACGCGGACGAACTCGTCGTTTCCGAGCGCAAACGGAGTCGCGGTCAGCAGCAGCATGCGGTCCGCGACGCCGTGGAGGATCCCCCGCCCGGTCTGCGACTCCGGCGAACCGAAGAGCTGGGCGAGCCTGGTCCAGTCGTTCTTGGCGGCGTGTGCCTCATCGAGGACCAGCAAAGGGAACCGTGCGCTCGTCCCCCCGAGCACCTCCCGCATGAAGCCGGTCGTGATCGTTGCCAGCTCTGCTCGAGAGGCGACCAGCCGGTCCCCCAGACTGCGCGTGTCAGCCACTCGGCGCCGCGGAATGCCGTCCAGGCAATCCAGCACGTCCGAGAAGTCGTACCCCGCCAACGTCTTGATGACGTCGGCGGGAACCGGGTCGTCGCCGAGGTCGACGCCCGTGAGGTCCCGCCACACGTCCTGCCACGTCTCGGGGCTGTGGGACAGGAGTTCGAGGACCCTGTCCGTCGAGTAGCTCCTGTCCTCGATGAGGCCGCGGTGCTCGCCGCACCACTTCGCGTAGATACGCCGGAAGTACAGATCGTTCTCGGTGGGATGGTTCCCGCCGGTCGCCGCCCACACCAGAGCGAGCTGGATGTGATGGTTCACCGTGAGCCTGGACAGGGCGGTGTGGGTGACCACCAGCAGGTCGGCCCGTCGGGAGTCGGGATCGTCGATCGCTTTGAGGAAATCGTCCGCCTTGGTGATGGGCGCCCTCGGGCCGCGCAGACCCACCTCCGGGCCGAGATAGGTCTCGTGGAATCTGGCCCACTCCCCCACCCACTTGTCGGCGACGTTCGGTGGGACCACTATCGCGACCTGACGCGAGCGGAGGGTGGTCCACGACGGCGGACTGAGCAGTATCGATGCAGCCACGGCACATGCGACGTAGGTCTTGCCCATCCCCACCTGGTCGGCCAGAACCACGCCTTCCTGCTGGTGAAGGCGGTTCAGGATCTCGTCCGCTGTCTTCAGCTGTCGCTGCCAGCTGTCCTGGAACTGCGGTGAGGGGGCGTCCCGACGAATGCCCTGCGTTACGTGGCGATACATGACTCTGCCCTCTCGAACGCTCGCGATTGGTAGTCCCGGAAGCTCTCGGGCAGGTTCGTCAATGTGCTGGCAGAGGCACGCATGTCCCCCAATGCGTCCGCGAGCACGCCCCACGTTTCGGTGTCACCTTCGTCGATCAGCTCTTCCCACGGAACGCGGCTGCAGACGAGCGCGATCTCCGCGATGGTGAAGGCGGCTTCGGACACCGGGACCGCTCCGCTACCCACATCCCGCAGCAGGTGGCTGATCAGTCCGACGGGCCCGAGGGTGGAGAAGAGACGACGCCGGAGATGATCCGGATCGTTGAAGTGGATGAGGGGGGCGGACAGCCTCTTCTCGAGTCCGTCCAGTGCGGTCGCCAGTGCCCTGCCTCGGCGGAGGAGATAGCTGGGATCGTCGTGGAGCGCCAGGAGATCGATCCGTTGCGGATCAGCGGTGGCGGCCTCGTTCTCCGCCAGCAGCTCTGCCACGGCCTCGGACAGCGAACGCCCCCGGCTGAGCGCGGAGAAGAGGACGGAAGCAGGCAATCGGGAGACGTCAGGCGACGGGGGAAGTGCCGAAAGGTCGTCTACGACGACAGCCCATACCGCCGAGGCCGCGCCGTCGACCTCCTCGCTTGAGTTGCGTCGCCTCTCCCACTCCACGTCGACCGCAGTGGGTAGGTCCGAGGACTCGAGCGACACCTCCCACTTCCCCGGCCGGCCCGCGTTCCGCCACTGCCGCGCGTCGTAGAGGACCACTCCACGCACGCGGATCGTCCAGGTGTCTAGTCCGCGGATGAGTGCGGCGTCGACCTCAAATCGGAGAACCCAGCTATCCGTCGATGCCGAGGTGCGGACCGCGCGGCAGATCCTGAACCCGGTGGGGAGAGGAACAGCGGCGTCCTCGTCCTCGTCGCGGAGCTGATCTGCGGTGCAGGACTCCACCTCGGGCCCGATCGACTCACCGCCTCGGGACAGCGCGAGCAACGCCCGGGATTCTTGGGAGCCCGCCGGCGCACAGACCCAGACGTTCATCTCCCTGTGGCCCGGGGATTTGTCGGTGGCTCCGATGCCCAGTCCCTTTGCGGTGTGGTTGGAACTGCCCACCAGGACCGCGACCCCGTCTCGGCTCTCAGCCAAGAGTGATTTGGCGTGCAGTCTCCGTTCGGTGTCGGCAACGTACAGTAGTCGCGTCCGGGCACGGTCGCGGAGGTGGCGCGGGACCGGGACGGTCCCGAAGTAGTCGAGCAGGGTCAGGACTTCGTGGGTACACGAATGGCGACCTCGCCTGGGCAGGATGGCCTCCACGATCGCCTGTGTGGCCCTCTCGTCGTCCATGTCGAAGTACGGCGAGACCTGGGCGAGGCGCTTGGGGCGCGCGAAGGATCTCCACACGTCCTCGAACCGTTCCAGGGGACGCCGCGGCGAGCGGCCGGCGTCGCTGGCCAAGGGGGACGAGGGGGCGAGGATCGTCCGGAGTCGCCGGCGGCCGAACGCCATCGGCACCTCCTCGATTCGGTCCCTGAAGAGTTCCAGCGACGCGTTGGCCCGGTCCCAGGCGGGCAGACCGGGGCCGTACCCCGGTATGAGATCCAGGTAGGACCTGAGTTCGTCGGCGAGTTCGGTGAGGTCGGGCCGGGCGAGCAGACAGTCGGGGCCGAGGTCGATCGGCAGCATCACTTCTACCTGCCTGCGGTAGCCGGCTGAGGTGAGGTTCGCGGACCCGATCAGGACTCGGGTCGAGTTTTCCCACATCATCACGGCCACCTTCGAGTGCATCAGTCCGTTCGGTACCGAGCACGGGAGCAGATCCCAGCGCAGGGTGGACCGGGCTTGGACCGAACTCCGGTCGGCGAGCACCGTCACCGTCACTGTTCCCAGAAGATCTTCGAGCTCGATCCGCGCCACGATGTCGTCGACCGTCCGCGATGTCCCGCCGTCGGGGGACTCATCCACCCCGGTGACCGACAAGAACCTGGAAAGGCAGTCCCGATCGACGAAGTCCGCCTCAAGGGCGAACGTCGCCGCGAACACCGCGATGGGCGCACCTGCTCCGGGCGGTGGCTGCCAGTGGTCGAGCAGTACTTTCCCCTCCACCGGCTTCATCGGGTTCCCTCGACAAAGGAGTAAAGCGTCGACAGTCGGTACGGATGCATCCACCCGTCGACGTCACGTGGCTCGGGTTGTTCCCGGTAGAGCTGGCGGGGCACCCAGCCTTCCTCGAGGTCCGTGATCCACGGCGACTTCCCCTTTGCCTGCTGAACGGCCAGGTGCCTGTTGACGAGCCCGTCAAAGAACTGGACCGGGCCCGTCGCCTCGCGCACGGGAGCGACGAGCTCGGCTACGCGTTCACTGAGTTCTGTTCCGATCTGGTCGATGGCAGCGACGGCGGCGATCGCCTCGTCGGCACAACGCCGGATCGACGACGCTCCGTCCCTCAGCAACTCGTCCGTCGCGATCGCCTCGGGGGTGATCAACCGGAAGGTCGACAGGGTTGATCGGAAGCAGTTGTCCATCGTCACGGCCAGCCGCTCGAACCGGGTCACGGCATCGAGCACGCGTGCGAGCTCGTCGCTGGCCCCGGGCCGTATGGCCTCGGCCACGCTTCTATCGGGAGCGCCGTCGGTCGTGGCGGGGAGCTGATCGATCAACTCCACCGCTTCCTTCCTCAAGACGTGGCTCGTCTCGAACAGCTGCGCCCTGAGGAGCGCCCGGACGCGTGGTCCCTCCCCTACCGTGGAGACGATCTGGGCGAGTTCCTTGGCTCTGGCGGTGTGTTTCTCGACGCGCGATTCCCCCGCTCGCAGGCTCGATTCGACCGAAATTGCGATCCATCTGCGCAGCTGCCCTCCCTCTGTGGAGAGGTCATAGTGCAGAAATCCGTAGAGGTCTCGATCTTGCTCCCACGCCTCCACCAGATCCCGAGCAGCTTCGCCGGGGTCACCGTGGGTGTCGAGCACCCCGGTGTCCACGCAGTACGGGCGGTACACACCGGTGAAGCCGAACACCCGCGGGCCCCGCAGGTACGTCGTCGGAGACAGTCGGCCACCGCCCGCCAGTGCACGCGCAGTCTTCGAACTTCCGGGGAACGGGATCAACTTAAGCTCGTCCCGCTGGTGGCGAACCATGGACTCCAGCACGTTCCATTCGAGGACTATGTCCGCCCTCGTGGTCCCATCTGTGCTCCGCAGTTGGCTGAACTCCTGGACGACGACCGCGGAGAGCGCGATGCGCGCCACGAAATGCGGGTCGCGCATGCGGGCTCGGACTCCCGGCGCCAGGTGATCAGCGATCCGATCCGCTATCGATCCCATTCCCAGCGGATCGAGGCTGCCCTCGCCGGTGATCTCGGGATCCCACTTGGACAGGGTCGGCAGTTGTTCGAGCACACTCACGTTGGAGCCACCGTTCGGGTCGTTCGCTGCGTTCGTCTTATCTTGGCTTGAGGGCATCTGTCGATACCGCCCTTGCGCCGAACATCGAGAACGACGTCCGGCCCATGTCTCACCGCGTCCTGCGGGGCGGCTGGCTGGCCAGGCCCACCTCGAACTACTCGATCTCGACCCCGTTCTCGTGACCGATCTCGACACCGTTTTCGTGGTCAGGGACCACCGCGCTACTCAATGCCGCGAACTTTGCCGTCATTGTCGGGTTGCCGCGGGTGAGTTTCTTGATGGACATATTGCTGGCCTTGTCGTTTGCCAACCGCAGGTTCCGCTCGGACCCCAGCAGCTCGTCCTTGACCTTGTGTAGCCGGACGATCGCCTTGTCGATCTCCTCGATCGCACTGTGGAACTTCCTGCTCGCGAGGTCGTAGTTCCTGCCGAACTGCGTTTTGAAGGTCTCGAGTTCCTCCTCGAAACCGGTGATGTCGACGTTCTGGGCCTTGACCAGCTCGAGCTGTGACTTGTACTCGAGCGCGTTCATGGAGACGTTCCGCAGGAGCGTGATGATCTGCAGAAAAAACTGCGGGCGGACCACGTACATCTTCGGGTAGCGGTGGGAGACGTCCATGATCCCGACGTTGTAAAGCTCGCTGTCCGGCTCGAGCATCGAGACGAGCACCGCGTACTCGCACCCCTTGTCGTTCCGGTCCTTGTCGAGCTTCTTGAAGAAGTCCTCGTTCTTCTGCCTCGTGGCCGAGGTGTCGGACTCGTTCTTCATCTCGAACATGATCGACACCACCTCGACCCCGTTCTCGTCGGTGTCGCGGAAGACGAAGTCGCCCTTGGTGCCGGAGCTGGTGTCGTTGTCCTTCTCGAAGTACGCCCGGGGAAACGCCGCGGCGCGGATCTGGTTGAACTCGGTCTCGCAGTGCTGCTCCAGGGTCTCTCCGAGCATCTTGGTGGACAGCCGGGCCTTGAGGTCCCGGAGTCGCTCGATCGCGTCGTCGCGATCCTTGATCTGCGTCTCGTACTTCTCCTTGAGCGATTTCTCGACCAGTTGCTTCTCCAGGGTCGCCCGCTCCAGGTCGTGCTTGAGGTTGTCCCGCTCCTTCTCCACCTGCCCCACGGCGTGGGTCACCGCGAGCTCCCTGGCAACGCCGTCCGCTTCGAGCTTGGCTTTGAGCTCCTGGATCTCCGCGTCCTTGGCGGCTACTGACTGCTGCAGCGCGCCGGCCGCCTTGGATTCCGCCAGCTCCAGCTCGGCTTTCTTGGCCGCCGACGCCTTCTCGAGCTGGTTCGCCAACGCGTCGCGTTCCTTCTCCACCGTGGCGAGTGCCTCTCTCACCGCGAGCTGCCGGGCCACCTCCCCAGCCTTCAACTTGGCCTGGAGCTCGTGGATCTCGGCGTCCTTTGCTGCCGCGGCCTTCTGCAGCTCGCCCGCGGCTCGAGCCTCGGCGAGCTCCACGGCCTTGGCCTTCTCGTCTGCGGCGAGCGCGAGGCGCTCCTGGAGCTCGTGGTCGAACTCCGCGGTACGGACCTGGCGGACGATCTCGGCGTAACCCGCCTCGTCAACGGTAAACGCCTTGGCGCAATGCGGGCAGACGATCTCATGCACAGTGGAACTCCTTGAGGGCAGGACGGGAGTGCGAGGGGTTTACTCCGTTATCATGCCTGTGAACATAGGCAATGAAGATATTCTTCGCCAAACTGCCACGCCGTTGTCACCACGTCCCCCCATTAACGACGTCCCCGCCGTCGCCCTTGAGCTGGATGACCGTGGCCGGGTCGACGGGCGTGTGTGGCCCGTCGTCGTCGCCTAGCAGCGTGCCAACGGTCTTGACGCCGGCGAGGGTGCCGCTGGGGGCCAGGTTCTCGTGGTCGGCGTCGTAGTAGTCGAACCACGGCAGCTCGTGCGCGACGTAGGTCTCGCGGTCGACCGGGGTGGGCGGCGGGACCTCGCCGGTGATCGCCGTCCACTGAGACGCTGAGCAGAGGTGGACAAAGATGCGCCCTGACCGATTCTCGTCGTAGTCGGTCACGGCGCGGTCGTCGGCATACACCTCTTGCCGCATGCGTCCGCCGGCCCCGAAGCCCATGTCCGGTACGGAGCTCTGCAACAGCACCGGGTCGGCACAGTAGAGGTGAGGGCCGCCGGGTGGGGACTGCTCTACCTTCCACTCGCGCAGAGCGTCGTCGGTCAGTCCGACCGCACGCAGCTGTACACCTCCGTGCTCCTCGGAGCCGGTTACCTGCGCCTCGACGGTCGCCCCGAGCCCGAGTGGCACGGCCACGAACTGCCGGATGTAACCCTCGCCGGCGTTGATGCCGTCGAGCCACGGCTGGTCGGGCAGGGCCGCATAGTTCTGCGGGTCCTGCGCCAGGGTCTCGTCCCAGGTCTCTCCGCTGATCGCGCACACCTTGCCCACGCCGACCTGCAACGCGGCGGGTTCGTCGCTGTCGAACGACAACCACATGGCCTCCCGCTGGTACAGCGGCATCATCACGCCGCCGCGGGCCAGCCAGTCCGCGGGCGCGGTGTCCGGGTAGTCCGCTACGCGGCGAAGCGGGAACCGCCCCAGCCCGGGCGGGAGCGGATGCAGGCCGTCCTCCGGGATTCGGAGGGTGCGCTGGAAGCTCACCTGCACGGGCCCGAGCTCGAGCTGGTCACCGTTCACCTTGATCGCCAACGCCTTGGACATGTGGCCTCCTTCGTCACCACGTTTGTACTACCCGGGTCCGACACACTAGGCCCGCCGCGGTCGGCCGAGCGACCTCACCGAGACGGCTGACATATCGCCGATTCGCCGACTTGGACGTGAACGTCTCTCTACCCTCCACTCATGAGCCGAGGCGCATCTCTCCTGCGAGTCACGATCGTCTACGTCATCGCCATCGCCGCGGGTCTGGCGTGGCTTCTGTGGGGACCCGCCACCGACCACCTGTGGCTGGACGGTCTGCTCGCCGACCTGATTGCGACGCTGGTGGTCTTCGCGGGAAGCCGGATCTTCCGCAACTCCAGCGTGTACGACGCCTACTGGTCGGTGATCCCCCCGCTGCTCGCGTTCTACTGGTGGGTGGCGGCCGACGCGGGCGTCAACGACGTGCGCTGGTGGCTGATGATGATCGTGCTCTTGGCGTGGGCGATCCGCCTGACGGCCAACTGGATCCGCACCTTCCCCGGAATGCACCACGAGGACTGGCGGTACCCGTTGGTCCGCGAGCGGGCCGGGCGCTTCGGGGTCGTCGCGGACCTGATGGGCATCCACGTCTTCCCCACGCTGGTGGTCTTTGCCGGGCTCATCCCCGTCTATGTGGTCGCGACCAGGGCCGGCGAGCCGCTCGGCTGGCTCGACTACCTCGCCTGTGCCGTCGGCATCGCGGCGCTGACCCTCGAGACGGTCGCCGACCTGCAGATGCACAGCTTCATCGCCACCAGGTCGCCGGGCCAGGTCATGCAGTCCGGCGTGTGGTCGTGGTCGCGGCACCCGAACTACTTTGGCGAGTGCGGCATCTGGCTCTCGATGGCGCTCTTCGGCCTCGCGGCCTACCCGGGCGCGTGGTGGGTGTTCGTCGGCGCCGCCGCCATGGTGACGATGTTCCTCGGCGTGAGCATCCCGATGATGGAGCAGCGGAGCCTGGAGCGGCGTCCCGAATACAGCCAGGTCGTGGCGCGGGTGTCGCGGTTCTTCCCGCGGCCGCCCAAGAAGGGCTCGCTCCAGACGACCCGCGCGTGACCCCTCCCCGCATCGTCGTCGCGGGGCTCGGCGACTCCGGAGTCCTTACGGCCATCGCGCTGCGCGGGAACGGCGACGTCGTGGGAATCACCGCCAAGCCGGAGTTCGTCAGCGGCCAGGAGCTCGGTCTCAGGCTGGCCCGGCCTGAGGCGTGGGCACGTGACTACCGCATCGCCTACAGCCGGTTCCGCGGTCTGGATCACGCGCGCATCGTGCACGGCAGCGCCACCGCCGTGGACACCCGGGCCCGCACCGTGCGCGTGACCCGCGGCGACGGCATTCTCACCGTGGAACCGTACGACGTCCTCGTCGTCGCCACCGGGGTGACCAACGGATTCTGGCGCCACCCCGCCCTCCAGGACACCGAGGCCGTCGACGCCGACCTCAATGGCGCTCACCAGCGCATCGAGGAAGCGACGCGGGTCGTGATCATCGGCGGCGGCGCGGCGGCCTTGAGTTCGGCAGCGCAGGTGGCCGAACGCTGGCCCACCAAGCAGGTGGACGTCTACTTCCCTGGCGAGCGGGCACTCCCCCACCACCATCACCGGGTCTGGCAGCAGGTGCGAGCGAGATTGGACGGGCTCGGCGTCGGCCTGCAGCCGGGTCACCGCGCAGTACTCCCGCCCGAGAACGCCGATGCCGAGGCCGGGCAGCTCACCGGCGCACCGGTCACCTGGTCGACGGGCCAACCGCCGACCACAGCCGACGTGGTGCTCTGGGCGATCGGCCGCGTCACGCCCAACACCGCGTGGCTGCCGGACGAGATGCTCGACGCCAGAGGGTTTGTCAGCGTGCGCTCGACGCTGCAGGTCAACGGACACGACGCCGTCTTTGCGGTGGGCGATGTCGCCGCCACCGACCCGCTGCGCACCTCCGCCCGCAACCGCGGCCACGCCCTGGTTGCACGGAACATCCGCGCGCACCTCGCCGGCGCGCCTCTGCGCGACTACCGGCCGCCGTCCCACCGCTGGGGCTCGGTGCTCGGCCCGCAGCGTGACGGACTGGTCGTGTTCGCGCCGACCGGCCACGGCGTCCGCGTCCCAGCCCGCGCCAACGACGTCCTGCTCCAACGCCTCATCACTCGCCAGGGGATCTACGGCGGTGTGCGGGGGCTCAGTTCTGCCGCCGGTCGAGTGGGACGACGGTGGGGGTTCCGGTGACGGCCTCCGCAACGATCAGGCCCGCGACGGCGACCGACCAGCCCCTCCACGCCACTGCCTTCACTGAAGATTCGTTCGCCTCCACCTTGCGCCACTCGCGCATGGCGATACCCAGTGATCGGCGGACCACCGCTGCGCTTCTGAGTGGACCTTCCGCGGGGGACGGTGGCTACACGGTTGAGGGTTCCATCCGGTATCTGAAAACCAACGTGATGTTCTGGTGTCTCGCCAGCCCCGCGCCTTCGTAGTGCGCCCGCCACGCTGCGTGAAGGGCACTGCTGCGACTACGGGCGCATGCGCGCCGGTCGACGGGCGGACGGCCGGTGCGACGGGTGGCTCGCTGGTAGTTGGCGTCGACGAACTCCCCATCTGCGTCCGGACGGAAAAGCGCTGACCTGTTGGAAACTAGCGATAGCCGCCACTGAGATTGATCTCAGCCCCGCCGATCAGCTTCTGCCGTTCGACCGGAGGGATCCCGTCAACAGTGTTCGACACAGTCAACCGGAAGAAATCAGAGTCTGACTTGATATCTGGGACCTCAAACGTGAACCCACACCAACCGCGGTCTAGCCAATTGTCTGGGTCTTTCGCCATTGACATCGAAGGTTGAAACTCGAGCGGGGTGGTCGCGAGAACCTTCCCCTCGGCGTCGGCGATCGTCAGTATCGAGGTCTCATCGATATCGCCTCCGGCACAGCTCGGCTCCCTTTCGTCTAGGCGCAAGTACTTCTCGACATCCGTTCCCGCAAAAATTGAGCTGCCGTCCGAAGGGTCGTACATGAACCCGGTGCTGTCTCGAATCATCCCCTTTGCAGTGAAACTCTTCTCTGAGGCTCCGGCGAAGGAGACCGCGACCATGCCGATGACTACGACCAGCAGCACAATGACAACGCTGAGCAGCACGGGGACTAGTGGGCCCTGCTTTAGGAGAGCACCACGGAAGCCCTGAGACGCGCGACTCGGTAACTGGTCTCCTTCAGCTTGCGTCGCGTCAGCTGCTCCGGAGCCTCCGCCATTGAAATCTGTCACCGCTTAGCCTTTCCAAGGCGGGTCGTCTCGTTCGAGATGACCCTTCGAGTCTGAATTACCGTCAAGATCACTCAGGGTACTTTAAGTCGAATTAGATGCGCTACTCCGAGGCGGAGTCAGTTCAATTCGACTACTGAACATGGGCGCGGGCAAGTCACGCGTGCGGGCGAACGCGCAACTCGATGCCGACACACTCCCGGCCAGACAACTCCAGCCCGCAGCGTTCGCGCAGTCCAGAGGAGTTACTTGGCTGGCGTCCCCTAAGTAGTGCCGGAAATTCGATCCCCTGCGCGCGCGACATAAGTTGAATCTGTCACGCAAAACCGAGGGCCCACCGCGCCGAGACAGGCGTGGCACACGCTGTACCCGCGTTTACCACTCGACGGCCGATGACCTCGCCCTTACCTCGCCTAGCCCGACTTTCGATGCGGCAGCCCTTTCGACGGGTTTCTCCTGAGCCATCCAGCGTCCGACTCGCACACCCAACCCCCTGTCAACCCGACCCGGCCGCCCACCACCCGCCATGACTGCTGTGGTTGCGACATTGTCGGCGGCGTCAGTATCGGGTTTCGTGTATGCGGCGTCGGGCAAGCCGATGTGGTCAACCGCTCCTTACCCACGATCGGCCTGGCCGCCGGCCTGACCCCTGGTGCCCCTCGAGCCGCCCCGCCGGTGAATTGCCGGAGACAACCACTGCGGCGGAATGCGCGCGCCCGCGCGGGTCACGACGCGCGAACGTCCGTTCCGGTCTGCGCAGCATCCTGCGCCGAGGAGGAACCCCGCCTCCGCCACAGGGCGAGTAGCGCGGCCAGGATCGCGCCACCGAACCCGAGGGCTATCCATGCTGCTGCCGAGAGCCCACCGGTGACGGCAACCGGCTCCCCCTCCCCTTGTTCCGGGAACGAGAGCTCCGCAGCGGCGGTCTCTTTGCCGTACCCGCTGTCCAGAGTCACCTCGGCCGACCACGGCCCGGCCGGGAACGAGCTACTACTGGGCACCTCGATGATCAACTCCCCACTGGATCCGGGGGGAATGGTCTTCCCGCCGGATTCGATGGCGGGCACAGAAAGCCCACCGGGCCCCTCGGTGAGATCGAGAGTCCCGGATACCTCAACGGCCCGGGCACCGGTGTTCTCCAGGATCGCTTTGATCGCTGCCGTGCCGTCGCCCAGCCTGATCGGCAGGAGGGATCCGATCGAAAAGCTTGGTCGAGGTCCGTCCCCCGACCCCACCGACAGGTACATGCGGATGCCGACGCGACTGACGGCTTGCACGGCGTCGGCGTTGTTCTCATCCACCTTCGTGGACATCCAGATCAGCGCATACTGCTCGACCTCGGGCGCGTCGGCGGGGACGTCGACGGAGACTGTCACCACTTCTTCCTGGCCCGGATCGAGAGTGACCTCCGTCTTGTCGAGTGAGGTCCACGTGGTCAACGCATTGGTAGCCCCTCGAGGCTCTGCCTGGTAACCCTCGTCATCGACGTGTGCCGCACCCACATAGAGTTCGAAGTTGGCGCGTTCGGACATGGTGCTCGACACGACGATCTGGCGCTCCATGCGCTTTCCCGGCGGTACGTTATCGATGATGTAGGTCGATGCCCGAGGGTTGTCGGCGAGATCAACTGGCACCTCGCCGATCCGGATGCCGAAACCGCCCGAGTTCTCCTGCGCCAGCGCCATACTGCCGGGAACAAGGAGGCCAAGAACTACGGCCACCAACAGTGCCGTGCTCGCTGACAGTACGCGACTCATCTTCAGGTTCCTCAGGCTTGGTTGAGCAGAAATAGCGGGGCCCACAATGTCGTGGGTCCCGCGACCTCAGAGTAAGGCGATCGAAAGTGGTCGCTCCCACCAATGGGTGGGAGCGCCCACAGCGCACACTCGGTTAGGCGAGGTTC
>NZ_JAWLRW010000016.1:0-12202 GCF_033142235.1 Rhodococcus sp. IEGM 1408 | reverse complement strand
GCCGGGTGGGCCGGGGGCCCCCCCCCGCGCGCCCCCCCGCCCGGGGGGCCCCCCGCCCCCACGCGTCCCGCGACTCCTCGCGGGCCGCCCCCCGGCGGGGGCCCCCCCCCCCACTGCGCACTCTCGGTTCGGAGAGGTTCAGTACAGGGACTGCGTCAGAGTGGCCGAGTACTCCCCGGCCTGAACGTCAACGACGGTCGTGTCTCCCTCAGTCACTGTCGGCAGAGTCACGCGGATGTTCGGCGTGTAGGTGGTGGACACATCGGGAAGGGTGATCCCTGTGCGGCTCAGCAGGGTGACCTGCTCGCTCATGTTCGAAGCCTCGCCCCAACTACCCACCGATGTGGTGGTCCCGTTGACGCCAGTGACCGCCGTGAGCCACATCCGGACGTTCTCGTTGCCGATGGGGGCGCCGCCGCCGGTGACGAAATCGGTGATGTCTGCCTTCAGCGTGTAGGACCGAGGACTCCCGGCTCGGTCATCCCGGATGCTCGGGGCAACCATCGCGCTGTTCGCTTGATCGCCACCGAAGTTGACGATCAGGGACGTGGAGGCCTGCGGGGCAACCGAAAAACGCAGTGATCCAGCAGAATTCTCGTTGACTGTCAGATTGACCGTCGTGTCCGCGGTGGCCGCAGCGGGTTGGGCGTTGGCGGCTGCCGCGGGCGCGACTAGTCCCAGCGCCGCGGCAACTGCGCATGCGCGGATGATCCTGTCGTTCATTGCACTTCCTCTAAGCTCGTAGAGATAAAAGGTGCCGTCCCGCGTCCCGATACGCGGGCAACCGGGAATCCGCCAACGGGATGGACGCACGACCAAATAAGGCGGTCGTCACGAACATTAGATGGACGGTTGTTTATCTCGCAACTCGCTCGGAGCCATCCGTTCACGAAGTGACAGTTCCACGGGCACAGGCTCCCTCCGCGAACTCACAGAGATCGTCACCTCCTGTGTGTTCGCCTGCGCCACGCCGCTCTCGTGCGCCGCTGAGCCAAAAGCCTCACCGCGCCGTCACCGCCCGCCGGGCACCTGGCTCTACGCCCGCAGTTGCGTGTCCTCGTGTGAGACGTCAGCCGCCCTCGGGCCACTCCACGTCTCGCACGACCTCGTTCCGCCGTAGGAACCACGTCGTGAAGGGCGGGTCGAACCGGGCGAACCTGGGCGAACCCGTTGCGACCAGCCCGGCGCGGGCGATCCCGGCCTCGAGCTCGGCCAGGTGACGTCGATAGGCCGACTCGCTCCACCGCCCTGAGTAGCGCACCGCCGCCGCGATCCGTTCAGGGACCTGCCTGACCCGCACCCGAGGATCGGCGGGAACCGGCGCGGTCGCGGCGGTCAGTGAGGCGGGCAGCACAAAGGCGACGACGTGCTCGCCGTCCTCCTCGGACTGGACCACCGGCGCGGTCATGGCGACCTTCTCGGAGCCGGGTGACTCCTGGACGACCGGTGCCGTCATGGCGATGGACCCGGCCGACTCGTTGTGACCGGTGATGTACCTGAAGAGCGCCCTGAATGCTTGGTTGCCCGCACTGCCGAAGGAACCGTGAACGGACACCTCCGCCACGGCATGGGAGGGGTACCGCCGCAGCTCGAACTTCGGGTATCGCTCGATCACCTCATACGGCTGCTGCTCGGTCATGAATCGACGGTACGCGCGTGTTCCGCCGGTGGCGACGCCGCGCGTCCAGCCACCGAAGAACGCCAGATGCACGCCTCTGTGCGCGGTGGTGCGGGTAGTAGATCGCGACGACGATCTCTGCGTCGACCCGGTATGGGAGCTGACGCTCGGAGGTTGCCGGTTTCGCGAGCCCACGTGGTGTCGAGAGGTGGGTCGGGCGGCTTGGCCAAAGGACTGAGGGCCGATCCTCTGCAACACGGATCAGCCCTCAGCTGAACTCAAGTCCCGAAGTAGCGGACCACGAATTCAGTTGCACGTCCCATAAGACGAACATTTGTGATTTGAGATGTTGTGGTAAATCGCTTCCCGGCACCACTGACAACGGGGCTTTCCTTCTTTTTCACACGCACAAGCCATTGCAAGAACACCTTCCCTCGGGGCCGCCAATTGCGTTGGCGGCTCGCTCAATACCAACAATTGTTATAATAACTATTCACTTGACCAATTGGCGGAATTGAGGCCACTCCTACGGTCGAATTCTCACCATTCATACGAATGTATGACAGCGCACTTACCAGGTTGCGCACGCGTGTCTAACGCAAGCTTCGGAGATGGCCCGCGTAGTTTTCCGCGCTCTGCTTGGTTCGCCGGACGTTTTCCGCCATCCTGTCGATCTCGTTCTGCGCCTGGCTGAGGCTGGTCATCATCTGCCCGATAGCGCCGCCCCCTCCTGTACCTAGGAGAGCCTGCAGTTGTCTGACGCTGGATCCGAGCTGGGTTTTAAGCCCCGCGATCTGCCTCTCGGTGGTGTCGCACTGTCGCGCGAGATTCTGGACGTCGGCGATCAGCTTGTCATGAACCGAACTCATCACAGTCTCCTCGCAATATCGTCAGCCGCCGATGACGCCTGCCTGATTCGCTGGGCGACTCCTTGCGCCATGGAACTCGCCGCCGCCAGCTGTTGAGCCATCTGCCGGTCTACGGTGGTCGACGTGTCCCCGGTTACCTGTGCAATCCGCGCGGACAAGTCCGTCAACGACCGTTGTTGACCACTCACCACCTGTAGGAGTTGGTTAAGTAAAGCGGCTGCGCGGATCACCGCCTGGCGCTCTTGTTGAACATCACTCATGGTGTTATCCCTTCGTCGGTGGGCGCGATGAATTGCAGGTCACAGGAAGACCACTGCGAGGACGGCAGCGAGGATTCCAATAGCCGTCAAGAGTGCCCACAACGCCGGGCCCGCCTTGAGACCGTCACCTCCGGAGGGCCGCCGGCTCGAGGGGGGCGACACGACGGGAGACTGCGCGACCTCCCTGCGGCGTGATGTGGCTTCTGAACGCGCCTTGTCCATCGCGGCCTGGCGCGCACGGGCTCGCTCTGCCAACTCGACCCGGCGGGCCTCAGCGTGCTCGGCCTGTTCAGCGGCCCTTCTCTCGGCGCGGTCGAGTCCGATCATGGTCGCCGCTTCGCGTTCAACGTGATCACCCAGTTCACTGAGCAACGCGACAATTGCCTCGGCCCCCAGGTCGTACTGCGCGAGTCCCTCGCCGTGCGCTGCCACCGGCGACAGACCCACGCTGGCGAGATGCTCCCGGATTCTCTGAATCTGGTGCTCGCTTTGTTCCCGTAGCCTGTCGAATCCCGCGAGTGCCTCTGCATGCTGCCGGTCGAGATGATCTCGCCTCCGAGCAATCTGGTCCTCGAGTTCCTGTCGACGGTTCTGATGGACTTCGTCCAGCGAAGCACGTTCGCCCAGCGCCGCTCGATACTCAGCCCAGGTAGAAGCGCTCATGGGGCGTCCCCGGCCGTCAGACTCGCTGAATCGAACGGCACGAGTATCCGCGACTGCCCCCGCTCGGTGTCGACGAGAGTGACCCGCGGCCACCCGTCGTCCGTTTCGATGTTCGGGTCGATCCGGCTCGCATCCGCCTGCCCTGACGTGAGCACGAGTCGCGAGATATCGCTTGCGAACCCGAACATTCCGAGGGTCGTAAAAGCGTGTGCCGATCGAAACCGCACCACGATCAGCACCCCACGCGTGGCCGCTATCGCGAGAGTCTGCCGAAAATCGTCGTAGAATCCGTCACCGCCATAGGGGCTGTTCTCTCCGCACCGCTGGATCATCGACAGGTCGTCGACCAGTACCAGGTGGTCGATACTCGATGAGGCATCGGCGTGCAGAGCAGACAAGGACCGCAGAAACTCGCCCGCTTCCTCGGACCCGACGCACGAAATCCTTCGCGGGTCCGTCGAACCACAGACTCCAGCCAGGATCTCCCGAGTCGTCTGACCTGCGGATTCGCGGCCAGCCGTCTGCAAGATGCTGACGTTCGACCGCGACGCCCGCGGGTGGAGGAGAACGGACACTGCAAGAGACCGCGTCACGGCATCCGCTACCTCGTCATCAGCTCCGATCACACCGATGCACCCGAGGCCAGTATCTGCCAGATCGAACCCCGCCACGGATCTCGATACCTCTATCGGCAGGCCGACTGCTGCAATCGCACCGGTGTAACCGCGGTCCCACGTACTGAACTCTCCACTAGCGAATGTCTCAGGTCGTTTCAGCGTCGCTTCCGGATCGCGATACCGATTCCACAGCTCGGCCCTGAGTTCGTCCAGGTGTGCCGGTTCTGCCCAGACCACGGTCCCTTCGACATTGGCCGCCGGATGACCGAGTTCTTCATTGACGATCACCCGCCCGCGCCCGGAGAGGTCGGCGGCCGCAAGGTTTCCAAACCCGAGAATGGACTCCGATTCCGCTGCAGTGTTCCTCAGGGACAAGCGGTTGTGGAACTGGGAGAAGATCGATTCCCGCTTCGTCCCCAGCGCCTGGATACCCGAGAGGGTCTGGGACGCCAGAACAAGATGAACCCCGTACGCACGCCCCTTTCGCGCGAGTTTTTCCAGCAACATCACTGCACGTTGTGCAACGGCGTCGTCGGGCTCGAACAGAGTCTGGAACTCGTCGGCCACCAGTAAGAGTCTCGGCATACTCTCCCCGCTCGCCTCGCGAAAGGATGCAAGGGACGTAACGCGAGCCGCCTTGAAAGCAGCTGCCCGACGGTCGAACTCTCCTACCAAGTGCTCCAGGACGGCGACACCGTAGGACCGGTCACTTTCCAGGCCGAGGACGGCCACGTGGGGTAGCCAGTCGTCGACGCCATCTGGAGCGAGCTGGGCAAACTCGATCCCTTCCTTGAAGTCGAGAAGGTACAGCCGGAGGTCGCGGGGGGAATACCTGTGCGCGAGGCTGTACAGCATCACCAGGAGCAAGTTCGATTTGCCGGATCCTGTGGCGCCTCCGATGAGCACGTTCGGCGTTGCCGGGTTGGCGGCGCCCATCCTCACCTCCAGCGGAGAAGCTCCTACCCGCCCGATCGTGGACACCAGAGCATCGGCACCGCGGTCCGTCCAGGTCGCCCTGGAGTCACCGAGCAGGGCTTCGAGCGTCATGGATCGGTCGGCTTGCGCGGCGATCGCCTCCGCCCACGCAAGGAGAACGTTGTTGCGTTGGACAACGTCCAGTGGCCGATCCCGAGTGACCATCCCAAAGCTCGGTATCGAGATGTCGATCGTGGACTCGGAGACATCGACGGTGATCAGCCCGCTGTCCAGGTCGAGTTTACGGTCGCTCCCGAGATCAATCGGGCCGGCTGCCGTCCCCGGGGTCTCGATCAGCACGGCCACTCCGCGACCGCTACAGCCGGCAATCAACTGCGCCAACGAGTCGGCAGCACGTCCGCGCAGTCCCTCGGGTGCGTCGAGGACCACGACGAGGTTGAACGGTCCTCGATCGCCCGGGGGCAGATCGGCGAACGAGCCGGCACCTGCCAGGTTCATCTTCTCGGCGGCAGTGGCGAGATCTCCCACCATGCGGTCGACCTCCGCGATGAATGTCTCCTCGACGTGGTGAGCGGGCGCGAAGCACGCGGGCAACACCTCCCTCAGGAGCGAGGTGAAGCCCATTGCTGCTCTCAGCCGCGGATCGAACAAGGTGAGTTGAAGAGCCTCGGGAGGGTGTGCCAACGTTGCTCGGACCACGACCTCGGCTATCAGATCGCGTGCGCCGGTCCCGGTGACTCGCCAACCCGGCACGGTGGTGAAGGGGAGAAGTGCTGGTGCGCCTGTGGACGCGTGTGTGCCGATGCGCAGAGCCCCGGGGGCCGTGGTTACAACCGGCGGGTTGCCCCACACTGAGCTCGTCCATTCCGCGCCTGCCGTTCCCGGCGCCACGCTGGCCACGGTGTCGTGCAGTCTTGAGCTGACTCGGAGCCCATCCCGGCGCGTTTGCGCGTCGAGCTCCGCGAGCTCCCGCTCCGCGAGCTCCTGGAGAACGTGGGCGGCGGCCAGTGCCCGCTCCGTGATCGCACCGTGGAGAGTTCGAAGACTCTCACTCAACGCCGCGTCGAGCGTCCCTGCCCTCTCCGCATGCGCGGCAAGCGCGCTGGCACAGATTTCTTTCGCACCGGCGATCGAGGGCCCGGAACCGTCCGCCGCCCTCATTCCGGGCTCTCCGGCGGTTCACCGCTGGCCACCACCACCTCGGCGGGTCGGATCACCCGGCCGTCGAGCACGATGCCGCGGCGCTCGGTCGCGAGAATTGTGCCCTTCGGAGCGGCGTCCGCGCGTTTGGAAACCACCCTGTGAACGGAGGGATCGATCAATCCCCGCGTGGGGATCAAGTCGATGCCGAACTCCTCCAGCACGTCCGCGATCTCCTCGCCCATGGACACTGCCAGCGGGTCTGGGTCCCCGTCCCACGTGTCGATTCGGTCGATGATCCCCAGGAGCCGAGACGCCAAAGGACGCAGGATTCGTGACTGGATCACCCGGTCGTCTATCTCCGACCGATCTTTCAACTCGGCCACGAAATCAGCTTTGATCCGGTCTTCGAGTAGCCTCCGGCGGAACAACTCCTCGAGCCCATCCAGTCGAGCGAGAATGACTCGGGACAGATCCTCATTCGATGCCGGAGGTAGGTCGACCGTGGACGGCGTCCCCGCTTCGCTGTCACCGTGCTGGGTCCACATCATGTCTCCTTTCAGACGTACCGGGCGGCGGCGATCATTTCGCGCGACCGTTCGACCTGTGCCGGGCTCATGGAATCCGGTCGTCGCACCTCCATCTCGCCCAGATGAATCTGATCGGTGAGATCGACCAATTGCACATGGATGATGCCGTCGACATCGGCAGAGAAGATCACTCGGAGTGGACTGTCCGCGGGCCGGTTCGGCGGAAGTTTGAGTATGGCTTCGCCAAGGAGGTCCACGGAATCTGCGGCGGCGCCATCCTCGTCTCCCACTGCGATCTGGAGCTTGACCACCTCTTGGTTGTCCACGGCGGTGCTGTAAGAGTCAGCGGTCACCTGTGACGGGATCGTGGTCTGGGGCGGCATCACGAGGCTCAGACACATTCGCTGCGTCTGATCCAGGGCGAGAACACCGATGCCCTGCGCGATCACATCCGCTAGCTCGACGCCGGGGGCGCCGGAGAGCGCCGGCAGCGATCCGGTCTGGTCCGCCTGGGACTGCTGCGCAATGATCGCAGCCCCTAACGCGACGGCGTGATCGGGATGAACCGACCGGTCCGGCACCCGGCCCGTGATGCGTTCAACGAGCCGACCCACCATCGGCATACGAGTGGATCCGCCAACCAAGATCACCTTGTCGAGCTCGGCGATGGACAGTCCAGCCACCTCCAGTGCCTCTTCGACGAGGCACTCCGTCCGGTAGAGAAGGTCATAGCTGGCTTGTTCGAACTCCTCGGCCGAGACCGAGAGTCGAGCAGTCTTCCCTCCACCCGAGATGTGCACCGATGTGGTGCTGGCCGTGGCCAGACGCCTCTTCGCACCCTCGATCTGCTGCATCGCGAGCGCGTGTTGCTCGACCGGAATCCGGTGCCCGGTCTCCGCTGCGAATTTGGCATCCACTAGAGCGAAAAGCTCATTGTTGAAATCGAACCCGCCGAGGTTTCGGTCCCCTGTCGATGCTCGCACGTCAAAGGTCTGTCCTCGGCAGTCCAAGATCGTGACGTCGAACGTGCCGCCCCCCAGGTCGTAGACGAGGAGGGTTCCCGTGAAGTCGTTGTCGAGCCCGAAACTCAGCGCCGCTGCGGTGGGTTCGTTGATCAGGCGCAGCACTCGTAGTCCCGCCAGTTCGGCGGCCTGCCGCGTTGCGCTGCGGTGCAGGTCCGAGAAGTACGCCGGAACCGTCACTACGGCGTCGGTGATCTCTTCGCCCAAGATCTCCTCGGCGCTCGAGACCAGACTGCCGAGGATGAGCGCGGAGATGTCCTCGGCCCGGTATTCATTGTCATTACTGGCCGGCATTACCAGGAAGTCACTGTTTCCCATTTGCCGCTTGACGTACATCACGACGTTGTCTTCTTCGAGGGCAGCGAGGTTTAGCGCCTCCGTCCCCACGGTGACTTCGTCCCCGTCGAAGTAGACCACTGAGGGGGTGACGTCATCCCCGTCCCGGTTGCGGACCATCTCCGGTTGCCCGGACCTCCCGATGATCCCCACCGCCGAATAGGTGGTGCCGAGGTCGATTCCCACCGCGCGTCCCATGCGGTCCTCCTGTTCCGTGACCGCCCGGGTCAACGACTGATCGCGGCTTTGGCGAGGACATCCCTGTCGTTGGACTTGTATCTGGGCACCCAACACACGAGGTACACGATGACGCCCGCCGCAATGGCCAGGACGAATCCGAGGAATAGCATGTCGAGCATTCCGGCCACGATGAGGACGATCAGGGGGGACAGGACGATTCCAGCCGCCCCGAGCAAGCCGTCTGCTGGAACGGAGAAGACTTTCTCCTCTGCCCGCGCTAGGAACTGTTCGATCCCATCGATGTGCTTCGCGGTCTCCTGGTCCGAGTTGTAGTGGCGCGCTTCGGCGATCAGTGGCTTGATTTCCGCGATCTCCGATGCCTGCGTGATCATGTACCGCCCGCGCCCGCTGAACTTCGGCGTCGACTCGGCCTTCTGGATGAGGAGCAGAGCATAGTAGTCGCCCACGATGGGTTGGCCGGCGAAGCGCTCCAGGTTGGACTTCATCAGTGCGATCGCGTTCCCGAGCTCGCCATTGTTTGACATGATGTTGGCGACGGCGACCAGGTACTGCGGGGCGGACGGATCCAGCCGCATGCAGGTTTGGTAGGTGGTCAGTGCATCGCCGAAGTCGCGCAGCTTCTCCTGGACCATTCCCAGTTGGAAGTGGGCCTCGGGGTCATTGGCTGCGATCTGGGTGGCCTGACGAGCTTCGTACAGCGCATCGCGGTCCTGTCCCAGCCCGGAGCTTGCGCGGGCTCGGAGCATCCAGGACTGAGCGCTGTTACCGATCGTATGGGTCGCCTCGCGCGCAGCGTAGGCGGCGGAGTGATAGTCGCCGCGGCTCAGAGCCCCGCGCGCCTCCTCCACCCAGTCGATCGTTCCCTCTCCCCGCGGTGCGGCTGTCGCCTGCTCGACGCCCTGGGTGTTCAGCTCCCGGTCGTACTGCTGCCGGCGCGCGGAGTCGTTGAGAATCTCATTCGCTTCTCTGAGCCGGGCCATCCACGTCTCTGCCTCCTGCCTCCGGCTGAGATCGGGCGAGTTGGTGGCCTTGCGCCATTCTCGGTACTTGCCTTTGTATGCGGTCGTTATCAGTTCGCCATCGGCGTTCCGAGGAATTTCTAGGAGAGCGTAGTAGTCAACTTTGACGGCCATCCGAACACTCGCTTTCGCTTCGCCACTTGCCGGGCCCCTCTGGCCCCGTAACCTGCTTCCTGAGAAAAGTTACCGATCTCCCACACTTCGGTCTGTCCCCCGATCACATGACATATGTGCTGGCCTGAACCGAGTCAGACCGAGGGCAGGACGATCCCAGGTCTTGGAATACGTAGCTGGCGCGACCACCGCTCGAACGACCCGAATTGCAGGGTGGTGGCGAGTACGGCTCGCAGTCGATTCCATCTACGCTGCCCCGGGCGGCAACGGCGGCAATCGCTCATCTGCCCCCACTAGCCGAGGCAAGAGCCCTGGCACATCAGATGATCTCTTGCGGTGAGCGCCGTCCGGCGTTCTACTGCGGACCGCGTGCCGGCGGGCGCCGGCGGCGAGGACGGCCGGCTCGGAGTCGGCGATCGAGTCCACGTAGAGGTCGAGGTGCGCCTGCGCCAGCACCGGGCAGTCGGGCCAGGTCGGCGCGCGGAAGTCGGGGACGGTCTGGCACGCGAGCGCGAACTCCCCCGGTTCACCCTCCGGCGGGAGAACGTCGACCCTGTCCGAGTAGTCATCGAATTCGCCACCCGAGCAGCGACGCGTAGAACTCGGCGAACTCGCGAGCATCGGGGCGGTCGAGTGCTACGACCACACGCCGCGCGGTGATCCCAGCCACGCTACAACCCGCGTGGAGGCTCCTCAAGAGTTCGTCGACTGGAACTCCGTGCCCATCCACCCATGTCACTGTCCCGCGCCATCCGGCTAAGCGTGGAGCCAGTGACCGGAACCGTGGCACTCCCCCGGTGAGACTCGAGAAAGGGCGACGACGACGAGGCCCACCACACCCCGATCGGCTCGCATCTGCCGGGCGAGGCCGAGGCCGCGGCCTGCCCGCGCTCCTCCTCCTCCTCCTCCTCCTCCGGAACTCCGACCCCTCCGGTTGCATAAGTCGACACTTATCTCATAGGGCGACGAGTAGGCCAATCGTCCACTCGCAGCCGCCGCCCACTGCGGTCCCCACATTCCTGGTAGCAGCAACAACAACGCCGCACCAGCCCCTCCGTGCAGAAACTAATCTTCACCGATACCAATCGGTAACCAACTTCTCAGCCTGTATACATCTCTTGAGCACACCCTCCGTGCCCGGCGCGAAGCCGAAACGTCCCCTCCCAGGAGCCCCATGTCCTCGCAGATGTCCTTGTCCCGTCGTCGCTTCCTCGCGAGTACCGGACTGGCCACCGGCGCAGCAGCAGCTGCGGCGCTCGCCTCGTCGTCGTCGTCCTCCGCGTCCCCGCTCCCCAGCCGCGCGCTGGCCGAGGGCGACCGCCTCCCCGCCCTGGTGATCGGCAGCGGTTACGGCGGCGCCGTGGCGGCGCTGCGCCTGACTCAGGCGGGGATCGCGACCCACATCGTGGAGATGGGCCGCAGCTGGGACACGCCGGGACCGGACGGCAAGATCTTCTCGGGGATGCTCAGCCCGGACAAGCGCTCCACCTGGCTCGCGGACACCACCAGCCAGCCGGTGAGCAAGTTCATCGGCATCGGGATCGACAAGAAGGTGGAGCGCTACGTCGGAATTCTGGACGCCGAGAAGTTCTCGGGGATCAGGGTGTACCAGGGCCGCGGCGTGGGCGGCGGCTCGCTGGTCAACGGCGGCATGGCGGTCACGCCCAAGCGCAGCCACTTCGAGCACATACTGCCGAACGTCGACTCGGCCCAGATGTACAACACCTACTTCCCGCGGGCGAACGCCGCCCTGGGCGTGAACCACGTGGACCAGGCGTGGTTCGAGTCGACCCCCTGGTACCAGTACGCCCGCGTGGGCCGTAAGACCGCTCAGCGCTCCGGGTTCTCCACCACCTTCGTCCCCAACGTCTACGACTTCGACTACATGAAGCGCGAGGCCGCGGGCACGGCGCCGGCCTCCGCGCTCGGCGGCGAGGTGATCTACGGCAACCACGCGGGCAAGAAGTCCCTGGACAAGACGTACCTCGCCCAGGCCGCCGCCACCGGCCGGCTCACCATCTCCCCGCTGCACCGGGTCACGGCCGTCGCCCCGGCCACCGGGGGCGGCTACCGGGTGACGATCGAGCAGATCGACGAGCAGGGCGTGGTAACCGCCACGAAGAACGTCACCGCCGACAAGGTCTTCTTTGCCGCCGGCAGCATCGGCACCAGCAAGCTGCTGGTGTCCATGAAGGGCCAGGGGCTGCTGCCCAACCTGTCCAACCAGGTGGGCGAGGGCTGGGGCAACAACGGCAACATCATGGTGGGGCGCGCGAACCACATGTGGGACGCCACCGGGTCCAAGCAGTCGACCATCCCCACCCTCGGGATCGACAACTGGGCCGACCCCATCTCGCCGATCTTCGCCGAGATCGCTCCCCTGCCGGCCGGGCTGGAGACCTACGTGAGCCTGTACCTGGCGATCGCCAACAACCCCGAGCGGGCCCGCTTCCTCTACAACTCCGCCACCGGCAAAGTGGACCTCTCCTGGACCGTGGCGCAGAACCAGCCGGGCATCGCCATGGCCAAGCGCGTCTTTGACAAGATCAACAAGAAGGAGGGCACGGTCTACCGCTCCGACCTCTTCGGCCTGAGCAAGACCTGGGGAGACGACTTCACCTACCACCCCCTGGGCGGCTGCCTACTGGGCAAGGCCACCGACAGCCACGGGCGGCTCCACGAGTACCCGGGCCTCTACGTGATGGACGGCTCCCTGGTCCCGGGCAATGTGGGTGTGAACCCGTTCGTCACCATCACCGCGCTCGCCGAGCGCAACATGGACGCCATCGTCGCCTCCGACCTGCAGTAGTCACCGCGCGCCGCCCGGTGACGACTGCACCGCCCCCCCCGGCCGCTGCCCCCCCCGGTGCCCGCCCG
>NZ_JAWLRW010000015.1:0-64306 GCF_033142235.1 Rhodococcus sp. IEGM 1408 | reverse complement strand
TCAGCGGCGTCTCCTGGAGCGCCTACCCCGAACTCCACCAGGAACCCGACACCACAGAACCCGACACCTGACCAGTAGAAGTCTGCGTATTGCATCAGGTGAATCATCTGCGCGGTCTTGAGCTCCCCTCTCGTGCACGGCCCCGATATCGGCCCCGACCTGCGGCGTCGCCCGTCTCCGAGTGGTGCCGCTGGCGCTTCTAGGGTGCTGCCGGCGGATATCGAGGCGGTCAGATGGCGGTCCGTGGCAACTCGTTGACCTGCAGGGGTTCCCGTCCAGGTTCATCAGATGTATCATTGATTCATCAGATGAGACGGAACGTTCGGGGGTTTGGCGATGCGACTGGATGGCTCCGGACGGGTCCACTTGGTGCCGTCCCTTCCGGTCCTTCGCCCCGCCGAGCAAGTGCTCCAGCTGATGCTGGAGGGCTGGCGCAATCAGCAGCTCTCCCGCAACTTGCAGTTCAACACGATTAAGCAACGACTGCGTCTGGTGCAGCGGTTCATCGACCACATTAATGCGGAGCCGTGGCACTGGACCCCGGCGATGGTCGAGGAATTCTCCGCCGACCTCCGTACGGTCAAACACGTCGCCCACTCCACTCTTCGCGGCTACCACTGCGCGCTTCGGGCGTTCACCAGCTACATCGCCAACCCGGATTACGGCTGGGACCGAGTGTGCGAGCAGCACTTCGGTACGCACCCGGCGCAGGTGTTCTTCGACTGGAACACCGCTGCGCACGTGCAGGCCCACGACGGGCGCGCCTCGAAACGGCCCTACACCCGCGACGAACTCGATGCGCTGTTTGAGCACGCCGACAACGAAGTCGCACGCGCCGGCGCCTCCGGGCGGAAAGGCTGGCAGCCCGCCTACCGGGACGCGGTCATGATGAAGATCGCTTACGGCTACGGTCTGCGATTCAACGAGTTGCGCCACCTGCAGACCGTCGACTTCGCCCGCAATCCCCACGCCCGCGAGTTCGGGGCCTTCGGTCTCTGCAAGGTCCGCTACGGCAAGTCCCGACCCTCCTCTCCTCACCGGCCCCGCAGCGTGCTGACCGTGTGGCGTTGGACTCCGGGGATCCTCGAAGACTGGCTGGCCAATGGCCGCGGCGCCCCCGACAGCCTCGAGCTGTTCTGTAGTGAACGCGGCGGGCTCGTCGTGGAGTCGACCTTGCTGCGCCGACTACGCCGGTACTGTGACGAGCTCGGATTCTCCGACGGTCTCGACATCCATTCCTTCCGTCGCTCGTACGCCACCCACCTGCTGGAGGCGGGTTGGGATCCCCGGTTCGTCCAGGACCAGATGGGCCACGAGTACGCCTCGACCACAGGGATCTACCAGTTCACCTCTGACGAGTTCCGACGCTCCACACTCCGGGCGGCACTCGACCGCACGGTGGGCCGCGCACTGACACCCGATGACGAAAGCGAATCACCGTGAAACGCACAGTCGAGTACCGATGGCGCCTGGCCGAACTCATGGCCGCACGCGGCATGCACAACACCACCGAACTGATCCCGCACCTGGCCGAACGCGACATCACCCTGTCCCGCCCGCAGGTCTACCGACTGGTCAACCAGCGTCCCGAACGCATCTCCCTGCAGGTCGTTGCCGCTCTCTGCGACATCTTCGACTGCGGGCCCGACGACCTGCTCACCGTCACCGCCGCTGATGCACGCGCCCGCAAGACCGGCACCACCCCGGCAGCGAATGTCGTCGACCTCGACCGGACCGTCCGGCCACGCCGCGCCAACATCCTCGACGAATAACCCCGGCCCACGAGGAGGACAACCAAGTGACCCCGACCCCTGACGGCCTGTCCCCTCGTTCCACCCGCCGCGGGCGGCCACGCGCCACCAGTACCCGGGATGACCCCTGCGCCCGGTGTGGCCGCAACATCCCCCGCCTGGCAGCCCGCTGGCCCGAAGGTCGCCTGTGCTTCACCTGCTACAACACCGCTATCCACACCCACGGCACCTGCCCGAACTGCTGCCAGGACCGGCTCCTACCCGGCCCTCCAGGCGCCGACGGCGAGCCGGTCTGCGGCACCTGCGCCGGCATCGACGTCGACTTCCACTGCCAGCAATGCGGCGTCGAAGCAGGCCATCACCGCGGCAACCTGTGCGCCCGCTGCGTGCTGCGCGAGGACCTGCACGCACTGCTCGGCGGCGCCCCCAGCGATACTGCTCTGACCGGTCTCGTCGACGCCCTGTGCGCCGCCGACCGGCCCGAATCGATCATCACCTGGAAACGCTCACCCAAGGTGCAGAGGCTGCTCGCCGGGCTCGGCGACGGGTCGATCCCCTGCACCCACGAAGGACTCGACACCCTCGGCGGAAAACCAGCCGAACACCTTCGTGCACTGCTGCAACACCACGATCTCCTACCCCCAAGAGATGTGTACCTGCCGAGGTTCGAACAATGGATCGCCGCGAAGCTCGACGATCTGCCCGAGGAAGTCCGGAAACCCGTCCATCACTTCGCGACCTGGCACCACCTGCGCCGCATCCGGGACAAAGCCGCCGCTGGGACGCCCACCCGGGCGCCGATCCACTCGGCGAAACAAGAGATCACCGAGACCATCAAGCTCCTGACCTGGCTGCACACCACCTATGGGCGCACTGCCGCGACTTGCACCCAGCCCGACATCGATGAGTGGCTCGCCACCGGACCGACGACCAGAACTTCGATCCGAACCTTCTTCGTCGTCGCTAGCCCCGGTGATTCACGGGGATCTGCGGATCGCTGGGGAAAATAGACCGAAGTGCTTCCTGAACAGGGGAAACTGGTTCTTGTCTAAGGATCCATGTTGCCCAGCAGAAAGCACTCGGTAGGTGAAGCGTACTTCGTGGTCGGCCGGTCTGTCCGTTACTGCTGATGGTGTCGGAGTGATCTCCCACGCCGGAGCAGTTGCTCCACGCCTTCTGGCTGATCAGGTGGGGCTGACCACCGAACTGTCGGGGGCTATGGCGCGTCGGCGGTTCATCCCGATCCACGACCGCGGCCGGGTGCTGATCGACGTCGCGGTGATGCTCGCCGATGGCGGCGAATCCATCTCCGACATCGGCGTCCTACGCCACCAATCCGAGGCCCTGGGGCCGGTGGCCTCGGCGCCGACGGTGTGGCGCGCACTCGATGAGATCACCGCCGGCAAGCGCAAGAAAATCCAGGTCGCCCGTGCCCGCCCCCGGCGGCACGTGTGGTCGCACCTGCCCGGCGGCGTTCCCGCATCGTCGTGTGCGGGTCGGGATCTAGGATCGACGATCGTGCTCGATGTGGACGCCACCATCGTGGTCACCCACAGCGAGAAGGAACATGCAGCTCCGACGTACAAGCGCACCTTCGGCTACCACCCGATCGGCGTGTGGTGCGACAACACAGAAGAGTTTCTCGCCGCGAGCTTGCGCCCGGGTAACGCCGGGTCCAACACCGCTGCCGACCACATCGAGGTCCTGGGCCAGGCCATCGGGCAGATCCCCGCGGCTCACCGGCGTGACGTGCTGATCCGCTCCGACGGCGCCGGCGCCTCTCACGACCTGTTGGATTGGATCACCGAGCAGAACCGCGTCCGTAATCGACGGGTGGAGTACTCGGTCGGGTTCTCCATCACTGCCCCGATTCGCCGAGCCATCTCCATCGCCCCCGAGGCTGCGTGGGGGCCAGCGCTCAACCCGTCCGGCGACATCCGCGCCGGGGCCGAGGTTGCCGAGTTGACCGGGTTCCTCGCTCCCGGGATGCTCGCCAAGTGGCCAGATGGGATGCGGATCATCGTCCGCCGCGAGCGGCCCCACCCGGGAGCGCAGTTGTCGATGTTCGAAGAAGCGGACGGGTGGCGTTACCAGGCGTTTGTCACCAACACCCGTACCGGGCAGTTGCAGTTTCTTGAAGCCAGGCATCGGGCGCACGCCCGCGTGGAGGACCGGATCCGTCACGCCAAGGACACCGGCCTGGGCCGTCTGCCTTCACGCGAGTTCGCGCTCAACCAGGCCTGGCTGGTGGCGGTGATGCTCGCCGCAGACCTGGTGGCCTGGACTCGGATGCTTGCCTGCACCGGCGACGCGGCAGTCCTGGCCTTGTGCGAGCCCAAAGCGCTGCGCTACCGCTTCCTGCACGTCGCAGCCCGACTGGTCCGCAGTGGCCGCAGGCGACGGGTGAAGATCCCCAAAACGTGGCCCTGGGCCACCGCCATCGTCGCCGTATTCAACACCATCGCCGCGATCCCCAAACCCGCCTGACCTCACCCGCCCGCCCACGACAGCACCACCCGGAGACCCGCCCACCGGCAGCGCCAGCCGGCACCCCCGCACGCCCACACGCGAAAACAAGCCCGCCGTCACGCAACAGCAGCAGTCCTCACGGCCCGTGAATCACCGGGGCTAAGGATCATGCTCTGTACGGCACTCACGCTCAGCTAATGCCGAGGTCGGAAAGCTGCAGCACTTGGTCCAACAACAACGCAGCCGAGCGAATGAGCGGGACGGCTGCGATGGCCCCGCTGCCTTCGCCCAAGCGCATACCGAGGTCAAGCAGCGGCTCCATGCCGAGCTTATCGAGGGCGAGGGACTGTGCGGGTTCGGGTGAGCGATGACCAGCGGCGAACCAAGCGGCGCTGCCCGGAGCAATCGCGTTGGCGGCGACGGCGCTCGCGACGGCGATGACACCGTCGAGCAAAACTGGCACGCTCTGAGCCGCCGCTTCGATCATAAACCCGGCCGATGCCGCGATGTCCGCGCTGCCCAGAGCCGCGAGCGTGGCCGTTGGATCATCCATGCGCCTGCTTACCCGATTAAGGGCCTGTGTGATGATGCCTTGCTTGTCAACGAACATATGCTCGTCGATGCCCGTGCCACGACCCGTGACCTCCGCGGCGGAAAACCCATAGTAGGCAGCGATAAGCGCGGCTGCGGGTGTCGTGTTGCCGATGCCCATGTCACCGCTGATTAGCAGATCCGACCCCGCAGCGATCTCCTGGCGTGCGACCGCGCGCCCGGCGATCAGTGCGCGGGCACAGTCGTTACGCGAAATCGCGTCCTCTAGGTGAATCGGCCCGCACGACCGTCCAATCTTGAACTCCTTAACTGCCGGGTCGACGCCCTCAAGGTTATCGTCGACGCCGATGTCCAATATTCGCAGTGCGACGTCGTGCTGCTCGGCGAGAACCGCGACGCCGGCACCCCCATTAAGGAAGGCACGCACCATGGCGGGCGTGATCTCCTTCGGATATGCGGAGACCCCGTACTCGGTCACCCCGTGGTCGCCAGCGAAGACCACCGCACGCACGTTGGTCACTGGCCAGGGCGGGCACATCCCCTGGACGCCTGCGAGCCAGATCGCGAGCTCGCCGAGGCGCCCAAGTGCGCCACTGGGCACCGCGAGTCCAGCCAAGCGCTCGGCCGCCTCCGTGCGTGCTTCTGCAGAGGGCGCCGTTGGAGTCATCTGTGTCTCGCTGTCTGTCCAGGAGGTCGTTAGGCGTATTCATTGAAACAGCGTGGCTCTGCGGGCTGGGCGGCCACATTAGTCTCGAGATGCCACGGGGAGGCTGTGGTAGCGCGTGTCGCGCATGAAGAAGGGTGCTCTGCACTGGAGCAAAGCAGGGTGTCTAAGCTCGCAAAGTAGCCAGTCAAGAGCACCTTTCTGGCGTCGAACTCAACCCTCTCGCCCTTCCGCCCGGAGGTTGACCCCGCCGGGACGGGAGTCACCCAGTTGCATGGGGCCGGCACCCTGAGTGCCTGATATGGCCCGGAATTACCGTCCCACACCATTCTGCCAACGGTCGTATCTACGACGCCGCCGATTCAGTCCCGGTCGATGCCGAGCACCACCGGAACGTCCTCTAGCGCCTTAATCTCGTCAGCGGTGAAGACCCGCGCCCGGGAGAGGAACCTTCGGCCGGTGGGCGTCTCCAAGCTGAAGCCCGAGCCCCGACCCGGGACGGCATCCAAAACCAGCTGCGTGTGTTTCCACGCCCCGAATTGACTGCCCGATATCCACACTGCGATCCGTGCATCACCCACAGGAAGGTCCCCGACGAGCACGTCGCGCATGCCGATGTGGAACTCGCCCACCGGATAGCACATCGGCGCGGATCCATCGCAGCACCCGCCGGACTGGTGGAACATCACCGGCCCGTGCCGGCCGACGATCTCGTTGATCAGCTCGACGGCCGGTTCGGTCGCCACCACGCGCGGTGGCAGGTCGGCGGCCGCGCCCTCCGGCGGCACGGCGCGCGCCGCGATGGGCACGCTCCCACCGGAGGGCAACCCGCACACGTCGTCCATAGCGCTCACGCCCGGCTCAGAAGAAGCCCTGGGGCTTGCCCGAGTAGCTCACGAGCAGGCACTTGGTCTGCTGGTAGTGGTCGAGCATCATCAGGTGGTTCTCGCGGCCGATGCCGGACTGCTTGTAGCCGCCGAACGCCGCGTGGGCCGGATACTGGTGGTAGGTGTTGGTCCACACCCGGCCGGCTTGGATGGTGCGCCCGGCGCGGTAGGCGGTGGTGCCGTTGCGCGACCACACGCCCGCGCCCAGGCCGTAGAGCGTGTCGTTAGCGATGGACATGGCGTCGTCGAAGTCGGTGAAGGAGCCCAACGCAAGGACGGGGCCAAAGATCTCCTCCTGGAACAGGCGCATCTTGTTGTTGCCCTTGAACACGGTGGGTTGGACGTAGAAGCCGCCGGCTAGATCACCGTCGAGCTCGGCGCGGCCACCACCGGTGAGGATCTCGGCGCCCTCCTGCTTGCCGACGTCCATGTAGGACAGGATCTTCTCCAACTGATCGGTGGAGGCCTGTGCTCCCATCATGGTCTCGGTGTCGAGCGGGTTGCCCTGCTTAATCTTCTTGACGCGCTCGATCGCGAGCTCGGTGAAGTCGTCGAGGATCGACTCCTGCACGAGCGCGCGCGACGGGGCGGTGCACACCTCGCCCTGGTTGAGGCCGAACATTGCGAAGCCCTCGAGCGAGGCTTGACGGTAGTCGTCGTCGGCGTCCATGACGTCTTCGAAGAAGATGTTGGGGCTCTTGCCGCCCAGTTCGAGGGTGACGGGGATGAGGTTTTCGGAGGCGTACTGCATGATCAGCCGGCCGGTGGTGGTCTCACCGGTGAACGCAACCTTGCGGATGCGCGGGTTGGAGGCGAGCGGCTTGCCGGCCTCGGTGCCGAAGCCGTTGACCACGTTGACCACGCCGGGCGGGAGCAGGTCGCCGATGACGGACATGAGGTAGAGGATCGACGCGGGGGTCTGCTCGGCAGGCTTAAGGACCACACAGTTGCCGGCGGCCAGGGCCGGCGCGAGCTTCCACACCGCCATGAGGATCGGGAAGTTCCACGGGATGATCTGCCCGACCACGCCGAGCGGCTCGTGGAAGTGGTAGGCGACCGTGTCCCGGTCGATCTCTGAGATGCCGCCCTCCTGGGCGCGGATCGCGCCGGCGAAGTAGCGGAAGTGATCGATCGCCAGCGGGATGTCGGCATTGAGCGTCTCGCGGATCGCCTTGCCGTTGTCCCAGGCCTCGGCCAGCGCCAGCTTCTCGAGGTTCTGCTCCATCCGGTCGGCGATCCGCAGCAGGACTAGCGAACGCTCAGCGGCGGAGGCGGCGTTCCAGGCGGGAGCGGCGGCCCACGCGGCGTCTAGAGCGGCCTCAATGTCCTCGGCGGTGCCGCGGCCCACCTCGCAGAACGCCTGACCGGTGATCGGGGTGACGTTCTCGAAGTACTGCCCCTTGGCGGGCGGGGTCCACTGTCCGCCGATCCAGTGCTCGTACCGGGATTCGTAGCTCATTACCGCATCGGATGACCCCGGCTGGGCGTAGACAACCATGACAACTCCTCTCGACAACAGGCACCGGCCAACGCGGCCGTCCTGTGATGCAAGACACTAAGTGTCTTGTTGTTGCACCGAGGTTGCACCCGGCGTCGCTGTTTCGTTAAGACTCGATCCACCGACGTCGTGCTCGACGCAGTCTGCCCCTCAATGGACTAGCCGTTGAAGCCCCTCCAGAGGTGTGTGAGCCGCCAAAGAGCGAACGTCTGGAAAATGAGAGGAGGTGGATCTCGTCTACTTCCGTGGGTCCCCCTGGACGCGTCCCGACCCTCTCCACACGAGCACAATCGTGAATTAGCGAGACGAGTCCACGGTCGCAGAGCATCGCCACCGAGGGCACCGATGCCCGCCAAGCTGGGGCGAACAGTCATGAAGTGCCATGAGCTCGTGTCACACTTACTCTCATGAGAGCAAACCCAAGTTCCAGAATCGAAGCGTCGATCAACGAGAGTCGACGCATCGGTGGGTACTTTGATATCCCCCTCGTCGACGGCACCGACTGGCGAGCATTCGATGAGTTAACTGAGTCCGTTCCGACCATTAATGAGTACGTAAATCGCACTCGCGCAGCCATTGCACAATCACAGAACGTCGCCATTAATACAATAGAGCATCGGGTCGCCGCATCATCCTTTCAACTCGCGACCATCGCGAAACTGATATCACCCGTCTTCGGTTGTGTAGTTTTGTCTGGAACCTTGCCGGATTTCGGCTCAGGCAACTTAGCTTGGCGCCCAGGACCGAAACACTCACTTGATGTAGGTCTCGTTTCGTACATCGGATTGACCGAGATTCCTGATGAGGATCTCCCTGAGAAACTCCACGCCAACTTACTAGACGGCGCGCTGAGACCTTTAAGCGAGGCGATTCATCGGACCACCGGACTGTCGAGCAAGGTACTATCGGGCAACATCGCTTCGTCGTTCAACGGGGCGGTTTCAGTACTTAGTGCACAGCTCCCCAACGTTACGGACCGTGCATTTGGCCTCATGCGTGAGATCGTTAACCACGGATGCCTCCAAACAACATGTAGGTTTGTTTCTGCTGGCGATATCCGGCCGCGATTCGTTCGAAACAATTGTTGCTTGTTCTACCAGCTTCCCCGCGCTGGCCTATGCGGCGATTGCGTTCTGGCCGAGCGGACACCGCGCGGCTCCTGATCCTTGGCAGTGCGAAACCGCAGGCAGCCGCTTGCAACCCCCTTGCAGCGTGACCTGGGTAACACTTGGCTCATCGCGCACGCCCTTCGACAGGAGCAGAAACGATGAATAGCGTTGCATTGGCCGAACTTCAGTCCGGCCCACTCGCATGGTTGAGCTCTTCCGCAGTCAGGAAGCCAGCACCGCCACCCTGCCAAACACCGACATGTCGCCGAACAGTGATAGTGGATAAGGAGGAACTCGTCCGTCAAGGGCTCATCCGCATTTTGACTGACGAACCCGGCGTGTCGATAGTCACTCATTTGGGGTCAAACAAAAATATATTGGACGAGATAGTCCGAACCCATGCAACGTTAGTAATACTTGATCCCGATCTCGGGTCCGGCGTCAAGGACGGATTGTTACTCGTCGACCGACTGAAGGCGACTAATCCCGAAATCGGCATAATACTACTAACGAACTCGTTGACCGATGCCGATACACTTGATGTCGTTCGCCGCGGAATTGACGGAGTGATGTCTAAGACCTCCCCCTTGGATGAGATACTGGCGGTGGTTCGAAGCGTCCTATCGGGTGATATTGCTCTTGATAAATTTCACACCAATTCAGTTTTGCGAACACTGCGTTCTGGTGTCACAGCGCACACCCCAGCGTTCACTTTGAGAGAGCGGGACGTGCTCTCACTGGTAGTGAGCGGACTCGGCAATAAAGCGATTGGAGCCGAGTTGTTCATCACCGAGGCGACCGTCAAATACCATCTGCGAAATATTATGGACAAGTTTTCGGTGCGCCGCCGAGCTGAAGTGGTGGCAATCGCTCTACGAATGGGGGTCGTTTGACTCAAATTAGAGAGCCTCGGCGCCGGCCACTGCGACCGATATGTCCTCCACTACAGAGCCCGCGCTAACCCCCACCGCGCCGACTACTTCTTCCTTCACTTTCAGCAGAACACCCCCACCGAACGTCACCATTCCGCCAGACAGCTGACCCAGTCCGTAGAGTTCGGCACCTGGCTGGACCAGGTCGGTCAGTGCGCTGGTAGGTGCATTCATCATCACCGAGGTCTGCGCCTTTCGAGTGGAGATGTCAATACTCGCCTTGATAGCACCATCCATCCGAACAAAAGCAACGAGATGGCCTCCATCGTCCACTACGGCGATATTCATCGGCTGGCCAAGTTCCGCCGCCTTCGCTTTTGCGGCGGAGATAACTTCAGTCGCCTGATCAAGGGTCAACTTGCTTGTCATTCCATACCTCTCATTCATTACGGACGACGTACGGATTCATACTACCCGAGATGACGAAAACAGCGTAGAGGAATTTCTTATCCTAGGCAGAAACCTATCCAAACTTATCACAAGACACTAGCCACTCGGCTAGGGACCGTCGGTGCTCCCCGCTGCGACGGCCAGTAATTGGTTAGGCCGGTCGCCGAAGCCTCCTGCATCTGAACCCACTAAGACATACTGCCGGTCACACCATTTCGGCGTCGAGTTCTCCACCCCCGGAACGCCTCGCCATCCAACGCGACGGAGCGATCATTGTCTTACATGGAAATCTTCACTTGGGAACTGCTCGGGACTGCCGCTCTCGTTCTCATCGGTACTGGTTCGGTTGCCACAGTCCTGCTAAAGGGCTCGCTGGCATTCGGCGGCGGCGGCAACTGGCTAGTAATAGTGTTTGGTTGGGGCTTAGGCGTGTTCGTAGGAGCAAGCATTGCTTCCCCAACCGGTGGTCACATCAACCCAATCGTGACGCTTGCCTTAGCCATAACGGGAAGCACCGCCTGGTCAGAGTTGCCGATATACGCGCTCGGACAATTAACTGGAGGGATCATAGGCGGAATCTTGTGCTGGGTCGTCTTCAAGCTGCAGTTCGATTCAAGCGTGGACAACTCCGATACCCGTAGAATCTTCTGCACGGTTCCTGGCGAACGAAAGCGTTTTTGGAACACGATCACCGAGGCCATCGCTACCTTTGTTCTAATCTTCTGGATTCTCGCCGATCCTCCCGGCAACGCCGCTCTCGGTTACGGTGGGGTCGCTGCCGTAGTAGTCGCAATCGGTGTTGGCCTCGGCGGGCCCACTGGTTACGCCATCAACCCCGCCCGAGACCTCGGCCCGAGAATCGCTTACTGGTTGCTGCCGATCCGCGGCAAAGCGCGCCCCGACTGGGGCTACGCGTGGGTCCCAGTGCTGGGGCCAGTGCTCGGCGCTTCCGCAGCAGCTCTCTTGTACCTGGCCCTCGCCTGACGCTGCAAGTTATGCAACGTGTGACACGGTAACTTGCGGGGATGCGACTTTAGCGCAGCCTTCCGCACTTCTATATGTATTCGAAAGTGGCCTAGCATGACAGTCCGTTTGACTCGCATCTACACCAGAACTGGCGACGAAGGAACCACCGCTCTTGGTGACATGTCACGGGTCCTCAAAGTGGACCCCCGCGTTGGAGCTTACGCGGACTGTGACGAGGCCAACGCCGCGTTGGGAATGGCCATAGCGCTGGGGAATCTTAGCGACGAGGTGAGCGCAGTAGTCCGCACTGTTCAGAATGATCTCTTCGATGTCGGAGCCGACCTGTGCACGCCGATCTCCAATGATCCTAAGCATTCACCCCTTCGGGTAGGCCAGGAACAGGTCGACCGCTTGGAGAAGCATTGCGACAAGTTCAATGTAGATCTCCCGAAGCTGGACAGCTTCATTCTCCCGGGCGGAACGGCGGGCGGTGCTCTCCTCCACAATGCCCGCGCGGTAGCTCGGCGCGCGGAACGAAGCGCTTGGTTCGCTGCCGAGACCTCCGACATCAACAGGATCGCTCTGCGCTACCTCAATCGTCTGTCGGATTTGCTGTTCATCCTGGCTCGCGTAGAGAATCCAAACGGCGATATCAAGTGGCTCCCGGGCGGCGACCGAACGTTCTAGTGGCATGGAGTTGAAGTTGTTGGACGGCTGGCCTTTCTGAGGATCTTTTCTTCGGTTTTGGTCCAGCCGAAGGGGCGGGACCGGTCGTTCCAGCCCTCGATGAAGGCTCGGACCCGAGTTCCACAACTTTTAGTGTTTCGCGTTAATGTCGTGGATGAGCCGAACAGACCCACGGTTCGCCAGCGCCGCTGTGACCTATTCGGGACGTCCGCTGACCGCCCACGAACCGTGGGTGTCGAGAGATGGGCGCATGCCTGTGGAGGAGAAGTAATGGAGCACGAACCCGTCGGGTCCCGGTTGAGAATGACTGATTCGGACGACCCGGGCGACTCACTTCTATACCGTCCGGCGCTGCCGATCCGCGGCCGAGCAACCGTGGTGATCGGAGGTAGCGAAGCGGCACTGAAGCATGTCGCTGCAATGCTCCGGGGCGGCGCCCGCGTCACGCTCGTGGCACCCGAGGTTGGCGCGACGCTGGGCGACTTGGCGGACGGGTCGGTGATCACCTGGAACAAGCGGGGGTTCGAGGATAGTGACCTTGACGACGCGTGGCTGGTCGCAGCCGCGACGGGGCTCTCGACCCTGGATGACCGAATTGAGGCGGCGTGTGAGGACCGCCGCCTCTGGTGCGTGCGTGAGCGGTCCTCGGTTCGCGAAGGTGGTCGAACCGGCCAGGTTGTTCTCGTCGGTGGTGGTCCGGGTGACCCGGGCCTGCTGACCGTGGCCGGACTGGAAGCGATCCGTGCCGCCGACGTGGTGGTCACCGATCGACTCGCGCCCGTTGCGGTTCTCGGCGACCTTCCGTCCGATGTGGAAGTCGTTGATGTGGGCAAGGTTCCGTTCGGCCGAGCGACCCAGCAGGAAGAGATCAATCGGATTATCGTCGACCACGCCAAGCGTGGCCGAAACGTCGTCCGTCTCAAAGGCGGGGACAGTTTCCTGTTCGGTAGAGGCGGGGAGGAATTGCTCGCCTGCGCAGAGGCGGGTGTTCCGGTTTCAGTGATCCCTGGTGTCACCTCAGCGCTGGCGGTGCCGGCGCTCGTCGGGATTCCGGTCACCCACCGGGGTCTCACGCAGGGCGTCACAGTGGTGTCCGGGCATGTTCCACCGCAAAGTCCCGCATCGACAATCGATTACGGTGCCTTGGCGAGATCGGGAACTACGTTGATTCTACTGATGGCGGTGAGGAATCTCGATGCCATCGTCACCGAACTCCTCGGACATGGGTTGCCCGGTGATACTCCGGCCGCAGCCGTGGCGAACGGCACGATGCCCAACCAGCGCGTCATTCGTAGTGCGTTGGCCAGCATCGCTCACGACGTCGCGGACGCGGGGATAGAGCCGCCCGCGATCACCGTCATAGGTGCGGTCGCCGGCTTGCCGACTCGGTTTTGGTCGGGCTCGTCACCCGTCGCAGGCGGCTAAGTTCCTCGTACACGTTGTTATGAACCCGCCAACTTTCGTCGACTCGGGGTGCAGGCCGAATACTCTCTGGGTGCGTCACGGCGAATCCACGTGGAACCGAGCGGGTCGGATGCAGGGTCAGTCGCGGTGGCCAGCGTTGACACCCCTCGGAAAAGACCAGGCACACAAGGCGGCCCGGGACCTCCTTGACTACGAACCGGTCCGAATCCTGAGTTCAGACCTGCAGCGCGCGTTCGACACCGCGAAAATTATCGCGGGAGTAACCGGGCTCCCGGTCGAGAGATCGTCGTTGTTGCGTGAGCGCCATTGGGGTGGATTCGAGGGCCGACCCGTCGGCGAGGGTCAGCGCGCCGAGGTCGGCCTCGGGCGGGATGACCCCCTCCCCGGCGGGGAGTCGCGCACAGATGTCGCCGACCGGCTTCGACGGGCGGCAGTGGAGCTGGGTCAGGGCGGCGGGCCCGTCGTTGTTGTCACCCACGGAGACGTCATTCGTGAGGCGGTCCGCCTGTGGTCTATGCCGGGCTTGGTTAACCCGACAGCTGCAAATGGCTCTATCACCGAACTTTGGATACCCATGCGAGTGCAGTGAAGCGGAAGTTGTCAAGGTGGTTGAGACCGTTGGGAGTTAGGCTCGATCCACCGACATCGCGCATGACACGATCTGATTCTCGGTGAGCTGGCCGTGAGGGCTCCCGGGCGTGTCGGACTCATATCGACTTCCCGAGTGGCCCAATGTGTACTTTACCGACCCCCCCGAAGCGGGAACGACATCGACACTCGCTCTCAGTTGATCGCGCGACCACGACCGCGCTCATACTGTTCAATTTCTGACGGACTCGCCGATGCCTGACCGGAATCAGGCAACGCGGCGGCCTCCGCCGCGCCCGCGAACTTCACCGTAACGGGCTCTCCATCCGCTCCCACACCGAATGTGGGTCCGGCCTGCGGAGCAGGTAGACGTCCATCACCCAGCCGTGCTCGGCGCGCAGTCGCTCGCGATGGGCGCGCAGGTCCGCCAGCACGTCGCCGACCCTGCCCGAGACCAGGCACTCCCCCTCGTCCCCGAGATTGCCGCCCCACCAGATGTGCCAGTCGGCGAGGTCGTCCAGCGGCAGGTCCGAGTTGAGCATGGCCACCACGTTGTCCGCGCCCGCATCGATTACCTCGCGGAGCCGGCGGCCGGTGGTCACCGTGATCGTTCCCCCGATCTCGTGCAGGACCAGACGGTGGCGCGCGGCCAGGACCTGCAGCGCGGAGATGCCGGGCACCACCTCTACCCGGAAATCGAGGCGACCGCGGTCCAGGATCCGGTCGACAATCCGCAGGGTCGAGTCGTAGAAGGCCGGGTCGCCCCACACCGGGATCGCCACGTCGCCGGGACGGGTCGCCAGGACCTGTTCCCAGGCCAGGGAGCGGGCCTCGTGCCAGTCGAGGACCACGCCGCGGTAGCCGAGCGGGGAGGAGGTCGACGACGACGAGCGGTCCCGTTCCGGATCGACCACGCCCACCAACTCCACCCGCGGAGCATGCCGGGTGAGCAGTCGCCGGCGGAGGTCGACCAAGGGGTCATCCGGCCCCTTGACCGCCGCGAGGGCGTACCCGGACGCGCGGAGGGCGGCGATCCCCTCGACGGTGATCTGATCGAGGCCGCCCGAGCCGATGCCGACCACCCGCACCCGCCGGCGCTGTGGCTCAGTCACCGGTTCAGTCGCCGGTTCAGTCATCGTGGGACTCCTCGAGGTCGCCCTCCACGTCGAGGTAGACCTGCCGCATCCGGTCCATGATCTCCGCGTCCGGCTCGGCCCACATCCCACGGTCGGCGGCCTCCGAGAGCCGCTCGATCATCCCGCGCAGCGCCCACGGGTTGGAGCGGCGCAGGAATTCCTGGTTGGTCTGGTCCAGGACGTACTCTCTGGCCAGCGTGTCGTACATCCAGTCGTGCACCACCCCGGCGGTCGCGTCGAAGCCGAAGAGGTAGTCGACGGTGGCCGCCAGCTCGAAGGCGCCCTTGTAGCCGTGCCGCTGCATGGCCGCGATCCACCGCGGGTTGACCACGCGCGAGCGGAACACGCGCGTGGTCTCCTCCGCCAGCGACCGGGTGCGGATCGCGTCCGGAGTGGTGGAGTCGCCCACGTAGGCGCGCGGTTCGGCGCCGGTGAGCGCGCGCACGGTGGCGATCATCCCGCCGTGGTACTGGAAGTAGTCGTCCGAGTCGGCGATGTCGTGCTCGCGGGTGTCGATGTTCTTGGCCGCCACGGCGATGCGCCGGTAGTTGGTGCGCATGTCGTCGGCGGCGGGGACGCCGTCGAGGCCGCGGCCGTAGGCGTACCCGCCCCAGCGGGTGTAGACCTCGGCCAGGTCGCTGCTGTCCCGCCAGTTGCCCGCCTCGATGGTCTGCAGGATGCCCGCCCCGTACGAGCCGGGCGCGGAGCCGAAGATGCGGGTGGTGGCGCGGCGGTGGTCCGCGTGCTCGGCGAGGTCGGCCCGGGTGTGGGCGGCCACGTAGTTCTGGTCGTCCGGCTCGTCCAGCTCGGCGACCATCCGGACGGCGTCGTCGAGCATCCCGATCACGTGCGGGAAGGCGTCGCGGAAGAAGCCCGAGATGCGGACCGTCACGTCGATGCGGGGGCGCCCGAGTTCGTCGGCCGGCACCACCTCGAGCCCGTTGACCCGGCGGGACGCCTCGTCCCATTCGGGCCGGACGCCGAGCAGGGCCAGGACCTCGGCGATGTCGTCCCCGGAGGTGCGCATGGCCGAGGTCCCCCAGACGGACAGACCGACCGAGGACGGGTACTGGCCGGTCTCGGCGACGTGCCGCTCCAGCAGCGAGTCCGCCATGGCCTGCCCGGTCTCCCAGGCCAGTCGCGACGGGATCGCGCGCGGGTCCACCGTGTAGAAGTTCCGCCCCGTGGGCAGCACGTTGACCAGGCCCCGCAGTGGGGAACCGGACGGCCCGGCCGGGACGAAACCGCCGTTCAGCGCGTGCAGGATGGCGTCCAGCTCGTCGACCGTGGCGGCCAGGCGCGGCACCACCTCGCGGGCGGCGAACTGCAGCACCTGCGCGACCTCGTCGTCGTCGTTGTCGTCGTCGTGGTCGTGGTCGTGGTCGTCGTCGTCGTCGAGTCCGTCACCCGCGCCACCCGCGCCGGCCCCGCCCGCGGTGAGGCCCTCGGCGGCCGGTCTCACCTCGTTCATCACGTCGGGCACCGCGGCGACGTCCCAATCCCGCGCGTCCATCCCCTCGACTAGCGCCTTGGCCAGCGCCTCGACCCGGTCGACCTCCTCGGTCGGCGCGCCCTCGGCCAGGCCGAGCGCGCGGCGCAGGCCCGGGACCGCCCCGGACTCGCCGCCCCAGACCTGCGAGGCGCGCAGGATGGCGAGCACCAGGTTGACCCGCGCCTGCCCTTCCGGCGCCTGGCCCAGGACGTGCAGGCCGTCGCGGATCTGGACGTCCTTGATCTCGCAGAGCCACCCGTCGACGTGCAGCAGGAAGTCGTCGAATTCCTCGTCGCCGGGCCGCTGCTCGAGCCCCAGGTCCTCGTGCATGTGCGCGGACTGCATGAGGGTCCAGATCTGCGCGCGGATGGCCGGGAGCTTGGCCGGGTCCATCGAGGCGATGTTCCCGTACTCGTCCAGCAGCTGCTCGAGTCGGGCGATGTCGCCGTAGGATTCGGCGCGCGCCATCGGCGGGACCAGGTGGTCGACGATCGTCGCGTGCGCGCGGCGTTTGGCCTGGGCGCCCTCGCCGGGGTCGTTGACCAGGAACGGGTAGATCAGCGGCATGTCGGCGATCGCGGCGTCCGTGGCGCACCCGGCCGAGAGCGCGGCGTTCTTGCCCGGCAGCCACTCCAGCGAGCCGTGCTTGCCCAGGTGGACCAGCGCGTGCGCGCCGAAGCCGCGGGCCAGCCAGCGGTAGGCGGCCAGGTAGTGATGGGAGGGTGCGAGCTCGGGGTCGTGGTAGATCGCGACCGGGTTCTCACCGAAGCCGCGGGGCGGCTGGATCAATAGGACGACATTGCCGGCCTGGATGGTGGCCAGGACGATCTCGCCGGCGTCGTTGACGAACAGCTCGCCCGGCGCCGGCCCCCACGCCTCGACCATCTCCGCGCGCAGCGTCTCGGGCAGGTCCGTGGTCCAGCGCAGGTAGTCCTCGGTGGAGATCCGCACGTGACTGTCGGTGAGCTGGGCGCTGGTGAGCCACTCCTCGTCCTGACCGCCCGCGGCGATGAGCGCGTGGATGAGGGCGTCGCCGGCGGCGGTGTCGTCGGCGAACCCGGTGTCGTCGGCGTAGTCCCTGGCGGTGTCCAGGAACCGGGCGATGGGGCCGTCGTCCGGGCCCAGGTCGTAGCCCTCGTCGCGCAACCGGCGCAGCAGGCGGATGGTCGAGACCGGGGTGTCCAGGCCGACGGCGTTGCCGATGCGGGAGTGCTTGGTCGGGTAGGCCGACAGGACCAGCGCGACCCGGCGGTCGGCGGGCGCCACGTGGCGAAGCCGCGCGTGGGCCACGGCGATCCCGGCGACGCGCGCGCACCGCTCGGGGTCGGCCACGTAGCGGGGCAGGCCGTCGACGTCGATCTCCTTGAACGAGAACGGTGCGGTGATGATCCGGCCGTCGAACTCCGGGATGGCGATCTGGTTGGCCGAGTCCAGCGGGTTCACGCCGTCGTCGGAGGCCGCCCAGTCCTCCCGGCTCCAGGTCAGGCACAGGCCCTGCAGGACGGGGATGTCCAGGGCGGCGATGCGCGTCACGTCCCAGGTCTCGTCCTCGCCACCCGCGCTCACCGCGCCCGGAGTGGTGCCGCCGGCGGCCAGCACGGTGACGACCAGGGCGTCGAGCGTGCCGAGCGCGTCGAACAGCTCGTCGGGCGCCGAGCGCAGCGATCCGGCGAAGACCGGCACTCCCACGGCGTGCCCGGTGGCGTCGATCGCGTCGGCGAGCGCGTGCGCGAACTCGGAGTTGCCGCTGACCTCGTGGGCTCGGTAGTAGAGCACTCCCACGCGGGGGCGGGAGTCGTCGCGGTCGCCGGCGTTGTCCTCGTCGATCCGGTCGTTCTGGTCGTTCCCCGCGCCCAGGCCCGCGCCGTCGCCCGCGCCGTGGCCGTCGGCTCCCGGGCGCGGCGGCACCCCCCACACCGGCACGCTCTCCGGCGGCTCGAAGCCGGCACCGGTGAGCAGCACGGTGTCCGAGAGGAAGGCGTGGAGCTGGGCGAAGTTCCGTTCCCCACCCTCGGCGAGGTAGCGGTGCGCCTCGGCCGCGATACCGATCGGCACCGTGGACAGCTCCATCAGGTCGGCGTCCGGGGTCTGCTCGCCGCCCAGGACCACCACCGGCCTCCCCGAGGCCAGGACCGCGGCGAACCCGGACTCCCACGACCGCCGCGAACCGAGGATCCGGACCACCACCAGGTCGGCGCCGGCGAGCAGACCGGGCAGGTCCTCCTCGACGTCGATCCGGGACGGGTTGCCGAGCGTCCACTCGGCGCGCGAGGCCCGCGCGGACAGCAGATCCGTGTCCGAGGTGGACAGCAGGGTGATGCGTGGTGCCTGTGGTGGTGCCGAGGCGTCATCAGGGGACGCCGAACGCCGGTCATGGCGCATGTTCTTCTCCAAAACCTCGTGGAACATGTCGCCGTGGCCGGTCTCCTGGCTTTCGCGTCGACGCCATGCTCGATGTCCCCGGGTGAGGTACCCGGTTCCTCCGGCCAGTTCGGGGACGGCTCGGAGTGCATGGCTCCGCGACTACAGTGGCGAGGGCCGCGCCGGCTTCTCCTCCGGCTTCCCGAGCACCACGGCACCGGCGAGCCTATCCGGCCCCGGGACTCCGGCGGCGCTCGGGCGTCGACTCACCGCGACCCCGACCACGCCCGGCTGCCACACTGTGTCCGTGAGTGCCAGCCAACCGACCCGCCGCACCCGCACGGACATGTGCCCGGGAGTGCTGCGCCCCTGGCCCGCGGACGACGGCGCCCTGGTGCGGCTGCGCGTGCCCGGCGGGCGCATATCGCCGACGGCCCTCGCCGCGCTGCACGGGGTCGCGGCGCGATACGGCGACGACGACGTGCACGTCACCGCCCGCGCGAACCTGCAACTGCGTGCCCTGCCGACCGGGCCGGACGGGCAACTCGACACCCGGGTCATCTCCGCGATCGCCGCCACCGGCCTGCTACCCGCGCCGACGCACGACCTCGTCCGGAACATTCTCGTCTCCCCCCTCACCGGGCTGTCGGGCGGTCGGGCGGACCTGCGCCCGGTGACCGAGCGCCTCGACGCCGGGCTCCGCGCGGATCCCGGACTGGCCGGGCTGTCGGGTCGCTTCCTGTTCGTCCTCGACGACGGCCGCGGCGATCTCGTGGACCGTGCCGCCGATCTGGGGCTCGCGGTGCTCGATTCCGACACCGTGCAACTTCGGGTGGGCGAGCACTGGTCCAGGGTGGTGCCCGTCGACGAGGCCGCCGACCATCTGCTCGGCCTGGCGCGCGAGTTCGCCCGCGCCCGCGGCGACGGCCCCGATGCCCCCTGGCACGTGCGGGAACTTTCCGAGCCCCTCGTCGCCCCACGCCCGGGCGACGGTCGGGTCCCGAGCCCCTCACCCGCCCTGCCGTACGGGCCGGTTCCCGGCTCGACAGGACCGCTCGAGCACGTCGAGGCACCGGACGGGATCCTCGACCGCGCGCTGATCGCCCGGCTCACCGACCCGGCTCCGGACGAGCTCGTGGTCACCCCGTGGCGTGGCGTGCTCATCGTGCGCGCGTAGGATACCTGCTGTCCCACGGTGAGGAACCCGGTGCGAGTCCGGGGCGGTTCCGCCACTGTGAGGCCCGACATGCGGGTCGACAAGCCAGAAACTGGCCGCGGGATCGGCGCGCTTCCTGCCGCGCCGCCTGTGACTTCTGACCGGGGCGAGAACCCCGAGGAGGACTCCATGCCTGCTGCTCACCGGCCCCCGCGCCGATACGACTACGTCGACGACGGGCCGGCGATCTACCTCGACTCGTTCGCCACGATCCGGCGAGAGACCGACCTGTCCCGGATCCCGCCGGACGCCGAGCGGCTCGCCGTCCGGATGGTGCACGGCACCGGACAGACCGACCTCGTGAACGACCTGCAGGTCCATCCTGGGCTGGTCGGTGCCGCTCGGTCCGCGCTCGACGCCGGGTCGCCGATCCTCTGCGACGCCCACATGATCGCCTCCGGCATCACCCGGGCCAGGCTCTCCCGGGACAACGACGTGGTGTGTCTGCTAAGCGATCCGGCCGTCCCCGAGCTGGCCCGACGGATGGGCACGACCCGCTCCGCCGCCGCCCTCTCGCTGTGGGGTGACCGCCTGGACGGCGCCGTGGTGGCGATCGGCAACGCCCCCACCGCCCTGTTCCACCTGCTAGAGATGCTGCTCGACGGCGCGCCCCGGCCCGCCGCGATCGTCGGGTGCCCTGTCGGGTTCATCGGCGCCGCGGAATCCAAGGCAGCGCTGGCCGCCCTGGCAGACGACCACGGTATCGACATCCCGTTTGTCACCGTCCACGGCCGACGCGGCGGATCCGCGATGACGGCGTCGGCGGTCAACGCTCTGGCGCAGGTGGCCGAGTGAGTACCGGTCCGGCGGGCGCAGCAGTCGGCGACAGGCTGGGCCGGCTGTTCGGCATCGGCGTGGGACCCGGCGACCCCGAGCTGATCACCCTCAAGGCGGCCCGCCTGATCGGAGCCGCCGACGTGGTGGCCTATCACGCCGGCCGCGGCAAGGCCTCCAACGCCAGGCGGATCGCCGCCGACCTCATCCCCGCCGGTGCGGTCGAGGAGGTGCTGGAGTACCCGGTGACTACCGGCCTCACCGACCACCCCGGCGGGTACGCGGGAGCGATCGCGGACTTCTACGACCGCGCCGCGCAGCGCCTGGCCGAGCACCTCGCGGCCGGACGGGACGTGGTCCTGCTCGCCGAGGGGGACCCGTTGTTCTACGGCTCCTTCATGTACATGCACGACAAGCTCTCGGGCCGGTTCGTCACCGAGATCGTGCCCGGCATACCGGCGTTCGCCGCCGCGACCGCCGCCGCGGCCACGCCCCTGGTCCGCCAGACCGACGTCCTCACCGTCCTGCCCGGGACCCTGCCGGAGCCCGAGCTGGCGCGCCGCCTCGCGGACACCGACGGGGCGATCATCATGAAGCTCGGACGCAACTTCCCGGCGGTGCGCCGCGCGCTCGCCGCCGCCGGCCGGCTCGACGGTGCCGTGTACGTCGAGCGGGCCTCCACCGCCGCTGAACTGCACCACCCGGTGCGGGACGTCGACCCCGAGTCGGTGCCGTACTTCTCACTAATCGTCGTGCCCGGCGACTCCCAGCACGACGACCCGTTCGGGCGACGCCCCCCGCCACTGGGCGACACGGCCATCCACGGTGTCGGCGCGGGCGGGGAGCTGCACGTGGTCGGTCTGGGGCCCGGACCGGACGACTGGCTGACCGCGGAGGCCCGGCGCGTGCTGGCCGAGGTCGACCACGTGGTCGGGTACGCGCCCTACGTCGACCGTGTGCCCCAGCGCGCTGGCCTGACCCGGCACTGTTCCGGCAACACCGTCGAGGTGGACCGCGCCAGACTCGCACTGGACCTCGCCTGCTCCGGCGAACGCGTCGCGGTGGTCTCCGGAGGTGACGCGGGAGTGTTCGGCATGGCCTCGGCGGTGTTCGAGGCCGCCGAGGACCCGCAGTACTCCCGGATCGACGTGCGGGTCGTTCCCGGCGTCTCCGCAGTCCAGGCGGTCGCCGCGCGGGCGGGGGCTCCCATCGGCGCCGACTTCGCCGTGATGAGCCTGTCCGATCGGCTCAAGCCGTGGGATGTGATCTGTCGGCGGCTGGAGGCGGTCGCCGCCGCGGACCTGGTCCTGGCGGTCTACAACCCCGCCTCGCGCTCGCGAACGCGCCAGGTCGCCGACGCCCGCGACGTCCTCCTGCGACACCGGGACCCGGCCACGCCGGTGATCGTGGGCCGCGACGTGGGCCGGGCCGAGGAATCACTGACCATCACGACTCTCGCCGAGCTCGACTGCGACTCGGTGGACATGAAATGCCTGCTCATCGTTGGCGCCTCCGGGACCCGGGTCACCGACTCGGGACGGGTGTGGAGTCCGCGGTTCGTGCGGTCATGACCCTCGACTCCCTGGGGGACGACAGCAACGACGAAGGTAGCCGTGGCGACAGCGAGGCTCCCGACCGCGGGGATCTCGACCGCGAGGATTTCGACCGCGACGCCCTGTGGCGAATTCTCGCCACGCGCCGCGACCACCGCCACTACCACCCCACACCGGTCCCGCGCGAGACCATCGAGCGGCTGCTCGAGGTCTTCGCCGTGGCCCCGAGCGTCGGCCTGAGCCAGCCCTGGCACGTCACCGTGGTTCAGGACCGGGACATCCGCGAGGCCGTCCACGAGGGTTTCCGCTCAGTCCGTGCCGCTGAGTCCCAGCGGTTCGACGGCGAGCGCCGCGAACTGTACAACTCACTGCGCCTCGAGGGCATCCTCCAGGCGCCCGGAGGACTGGTGATCAGTCACGTCCCGCCCGGGGGGCCGGTCCTGGGAACCACCAGCGTCCCCGCGGCCACCGAGTACAGTGTGATCGCCGCGATCACCCTGTTGTGGCTGGCAGTGACGGCCGAGGGCCTGGGAATGGGCTGGGTGAGCCTCGTGGACCCCACCCATCTCTCCGAGAGCGTTCCGCTGCCGGAGGACGCCCGTCCCCTGGCATACCTGTGCCTGGGTCATCCGGCCCTGGACCTCAAGGAGCCACTGCTCCAGACCGTCGGCTGGGAACGGCGTTCACCGTTGCCGGTCGACTGGATCTAGCGTACGGCGCTTGGCCTCACGCTCGGGGTCTGAGGCATAGAGCCAGGACTCCGCCGTGCCCGGCCGCTCCAGCGCGCGGCCGACCAGGATGACCGCGGCCTGGCGCAGGCCTGCGCCCTCAACCGCATCCGCGATGTCGGCAAGGGTGCCTCGTAGTTCCACGCGGTGGGGCCTACTGGCGTTGGAGACCACCGCCACCGGGCAATCGGCGTCATGCGTGGGCACCAACCGCTCTGCGATCTCACGGATCCGGGTGATCGCCAAATGTAGCACCAGCGTGGCGCCGGTGGCGGCGAAGTTCTCCAGCGACTCCGTCGACGGCATCGCGGTGGAGCGGGCCTGGACTCGGGTGAGCACCACCGACTGCACGAGCTCGGGAACAGTGAGCTCCACACCCAGCTCCGCAGCTGCGGCTGCGTACGCCGGGACGCCCGGGACCACATCCCACGGCACACCCGCCGCGTCGAGGCGGCGGGTCTGTTCGGCGAGCGCAGAGTAGAGCGACGGGTCGCCCGAACACAGCCGGACCACCTCGAGGCCAGCAGCGTGGGCCTCAGCCAGTTCGGCGATGATCCCGTCGAGATCCAGGTGCTGGGTGTCCACCAGCCGGGCGTCGGGGCGGCAGTGGTCGAGCACTCCCTCGTCGAGATACGTACCCGCGTACAGGCAGACGTCCGCGGTCCGAAGCGCCTCCACCGCACGCAGCGTGAGCAGGTCGGCGGCGCCGGGGCCGGCTCCGACGAAGTGAATGGTCACGAGGTCTCCTCCATCGGCTCCGAAAAGGGCTTGACTGCAGCCCACTGCACCACAGCCCGCGCGGGGGCCCAGCCGGTGAACCTGCCGATCGAGTCGGCCCGCTCGCCCTGCAGCCGGGTCAGTTCGCCGCCGAACTCGGCGCGGGCGTCCACGAGTACTCGCTCGGTCTCTAGCGTCACCGCGTGGGCGACCAGCCTGCCACCGGGACGCACCGCGTCCCAACACTGCCGCAGCAGTCCCGACGCGGTGCTGCCGCCGCCGACGAAGACGGCATCGGGATCCGGGAGCCCGTCGAGAGCCTGCGGCGCCCAGCCGTGGACGAGCTCCAGAGAGGGAACCCCCAGCGTGCGGGCGTTGCGCTCGATGCGCGACGCCCGCTCGGGATCAGCCTCGACCGCGATCGTCCGGCAAGACGGATGCACCCGCATCCACTCGATGCCCACCGACCCGGCGCCCGCGCCCACGTCCCACAGCAATTCACCGGCAGAGGGCGCGAGCCGGGACAGGGCGGAAGCCCGCAGATCCCGGCGGGTCAGTTGGCCATCGTTCTCGAAGGCGTCATCGGGCAGGCCCGGGGCCAGGCCGAGCGGGCGCGCGGAGGCGCCGGCCACGCACTCAACGGCCAGAACGTGCAGGGCAGGCGCCTCGCGACCCGGCTCCCAGTCTCGCGCCCGGCAGCTCGTGCGCGCCTCCGACGGGCTCCCAAGATCGGAGAGCACGGTCAGCGCGCTCCCCCCGAAGCCCGCGCCGGTCAGCATCGAGGCGACCTCCGAAGGGGTGTACCGGTCGGCCGAGAGCACGAGCAGACGACGCCCTGGCGCCAACTCGCGGGCGAGGACCCGGTGGTCGCGCACCACTGCCACCGTGGCGGCAGGCCACCGCATCCGGGCACGGCCCAGCGCGACCGAAGACACCGCCGGCAGCACCTCCACCGCCTCCGCACCGAGCAGGTCGATCAGCGTCGTTGCCACCCCCGCCACCAGCGGATCACCTGAGGCCAGGGCGACAATCGACCGCCCGCGGAACCGCTCGAGAACCTCGGGAAACCCGGCCCGCAGCGGCCGCGGCCAGGGCACGCGCTCGGCCGCCACGTCACCTGGAACCAGCGCCAGATGACGCTCCCCGCCCAGCAGCACGTCGGCCTCGCGGACGGTGCGACGGCGCGCCTCGTCGAGCCCCGCCCAGCCGTCACCGCCGATCCCCACCACGACCACCCGTGCGTTCATGACGCGGAACCCTACCGCCGAGCCCCGCCGCCCAGATCCCCAGGACGCTGAGTAGTCTCGAAACTGAACCACAACTTCACCCCAACAGCACGAGGTGTCCCACGGCCGCTCCGGCGGCCGGAGGGGAGAATCTGGGAAGCCGGTGAGAATCCGGCACAGGGCCCGCTACGGTAACCCGCGCCTTCGACGCCAGCGCCGAATGAGCCGGGAAGTCCGGGAGACCGGCCTCGCGCTGACTAGTCTGGCAGACGAGAGCGGGAGCCCCCATGCCACAGCACTACCCCTTCAGCGCCGTCGTCGGTTCCGGCGACATGGCGCTGGCGTTGGCCCTCACCGCGGTCTCGCCGTCGGTCGGCGGCGTGCTGATCCGCGGCGAGAAGGGCACCGCCAAGTCCACCATGGTCCGCGCCCTCGCCGGTATCCTGCCGCAGATCGAGGTCGTGACCGGCGACAGGTTCTCCAGCGCGCCGGACGACCGCGGCACCGACACCCCGGACGGGCCCCTACCGCTGGACGCGCCGACCGAGCGCCGGCCGGTCCGCCTGGTAGAACTGCCGCTCGGCGCGACCGAGGACCGCATCGCCGGGTCCCTGCACTTGGAGAAGGCCCTGAGCGAGGGCGTCACCGCGTTCGAGCCGGGCCTGCTGGCCCGTGCGCACCGCGGAATCCTCTACGTGGACGAGGTCAACCTGCTCCACGACCACGTGGTGGACCAGCTCCTCGACGCCGCCGCCATGGGCCGGGTCACCGTGGAGCGCGACGGGGTGTCCGTGGAGCACGCGGCGCGCTTCGTCCTGATCGGCACCATGAACCCGGAGGAGGGCGAGCTCCGGCCCCAGCTGCTCGACCGCTTCGGCCTCACCGTCGAGGTGGCAGCCCCGCGCGATCCATCGCTGCGGGCGAAGGTGATCCGCCGCCGGGTCGCCTTCGATTCCGACCCCGAGGGCTTCTGCGCCACCTATGCGGCCGACGAGCAGGCCCTGCGCGAGCAGATCGTCGCCGCCCGGGAGCGCGTGGGCGGCATCGAGCCCACCGACTGGGCGCTGAACAAGATCGCTACCGTCTGCGCGGGCTTCGACGTCGACGGCATGCGCGCCGACATCGTCACCGCGCGAACGGCCGCTGCCCACGCGGCGTGGGAGGGCCGGGACCGGATCACGCGCGCCGACATCCGCGTCGCCGCGCGGATGGCGCTCCCCCACCGCCGGCGGCGCGCGCCGTTCGACGCCCCGGGCCTGGACGAGGAGCTCCTCGACCGGCTCCTGGGGGACGACGACGAGCCCGATCCGCGCGACGGCGGGCCCGGCACGGATGGCCCAGAAGGCGACCAGGGCGACGACGACCACACGGGCGACCACTCGGCCGGCCCGCAGGACGCCGGCTCCGGCGCGTCAGCCGACACCGGCGACGCCGGAGACACCGAGGGCCACGAGCCCCCGCCCGGGGACAACGCGCCCACGGCACCCGAGCAGTCAGACCCCCACTCCGGCAGCGGGCCGGAGCAGGGAGACCGCACCAACACCAACACCGACGCCGACGACCCGCGGCCCGACGGCGACGGGGCCGAGCAGGACGGCGGGGTCGAGAAGGACGGCAAGGCTGGCGGCGCCGCGACCGCTCCGGGAACGGTGGCGGCGGCCTCTGCGCCGTACCGCACACGAATGCTGACCGTCACCGGGACGGGAAACGGGGTCTCCGGCCGCCGGTCCCGCGCGATCACGACCACCGGCCGGCGCACCGGCTCAGGCGGGTTCACCGGCTCCGACGTGCACCTGCCCGCCACGATCCGCGCCGCCGCGCCCCGGCAGGCCGCCCGGGGTCGCAAGGGTGGCCGCGACGGGGGGCGACTGCTCCTGAACTCCCGTGACCTGCGCTCGGCGGTCCGCGAGGGCCGGGAGGCGAACCTGGTGCTCTTCTGCGTGGACGCCTCGGGATCCATGGCCGCGCGCACCCGCATGGAGCAGGTCAAGACCGCCATCCTCTCCCTGCTGCTGGACGCCTACCGCCGACGCGACAAAGTGGGCCTGGTGACCTTCCGCGGGTCCGGCGCGCAGGTGGCACTGCCGCCCACCTCCTCAGTGGACGTGGCCGCCGCCCGCCTGGCAGAGCTGCCCGCCGGGGGCCGGACCCCACTGGCGGAGGGGCTGCTCACCGCCGCCGAGGTGCTACGCATCGAGAGGGTCCGCGATCCGCAGCGGCGACCCCTCGTCGTCGTCGTCACCGACGGCCGGGCCACCCACGGCCGCGACGCCCTCGCCCGGTCCCGCGCCGCGGCGGCCGGGCTGGCCTCCCTGGGCGTGGCGTCGGTGGTGGTGGACTGCGAGACCGGCCGGTTCCGCATGGGCCTGGCCTCCGAGCTCGCCACCCACCTGGGCGCCGAACACATCCCCCTGGGCGAGGTGACGGCCGAGGGCCTCACCGACACCGTCCGCGCCCGCACCGATTACACCAACGCAGGGACACGCGGTCCGGCACGAGACGACTCCGCACGAGACGAACCGACGCGACCCGAGGGAGAGGTGGCCTGATGCCCAAGGGACAGCCGGAGATCGTGCCCGACGACGGGCTGAGCACCAGGCAACGCCGGAACCAGCCGTTGCTCATGGTCCACACCGGCCCCGGCAAGGGGAAGTCGACGGCCGCGTTCGGGCTGGCGATGCGCGCATGGAATCAGGGCTGGGACATCGGGGTGTTCCAGTTCGTCAAGTCCGCCAAGTGGCGGATCGGCGAGCAGACGGTCATGGAACGCCTCGCGCGCCTGCACGCCGAGACCGGCGAGGGCGGTCCCGTCGAATGGCACAAGATGGGCTCGGGCTGGTCGTGGTCGCGCAAGGACGGCACCGAGGACGACCACGCCGCCGACGCCGCCGAGGGCTGGGCCGAGATCAAGCGTCGGCTCGCCGACGAGCGGCACGACCTCTACCTGCTCGACGAGTTCACCTATCCCATGAAGTGGGGCTGGGTGGACGTCGACGACGTGGTGGCCACGCTCGCGTCACGTCCCGGTCGCCAGCACGTGGTGATCACCGGACGCGACGCCGACCCCCGGCTGGTCGCCGCGGCCGACCTGGTCACCGAGATGACCAAGGTCAAGCACCCGATGGACGCCGGCCAGAAGGGCCAGCGGGGGATCGAATGGTGACGCACCTGCCCCGGCTCGTCGTGGCGGCCCCGGCGTCGGGCCACGGCAAGACCACCGTCGCCACCGGGCTCATGGCCGCCCTCCGGCGCAGGGGGCTGACGGTCTCCGGCCACAAGGTGGGGCCGGACTACATCGACCCGGGCTACCACCAGCTCGCGACGGGGCGGCCCGGCCGCAACCTGGACCCGCACCTGGTCGGTGAGAACACGATCGTCCCCCTCCTGCTGCACGGCGCCCAGACCGGGCCGAGCCCGGCCGAGGTGGCCGTGATCGAGGGCGTGATGGGACTGTACGACGGCCACATCGGCGGCGACGGATTCGCCTCCACCGCCCACGTGGCCGGCCTCACCGACACCCCGGTCCTGCTCGTCGTGGACATCTCCCACGCCTCGCGCAGCATCGCGGCCGTGGTCTTGGGGATGGCGACGTTCGACCCCTCCATCCGCATCAGCGGCGTGATCCTCAACAAAGCGGGATCCCTCCGGCACTCGGACGAAGTGCGACGGGCGCTGGCACCACTCGGGATCCCGGTGCTCGGCGTCCTCCAGCGCGACGACGAGGTGACGGCCCCGTCCCGCCACCTCGGCCTGGTGCCGGTGGCGGAGCGCCCGGAGGCCGCGCGGTCGCTGGACCATCTGGCGGGCAAGGTGGCCGCATCGATCGATCTGGACGCGGTGATGCGGATCGCCCGTGAGGCGCCGCCGCTGGCAGGGTCACCGTGGTCACCGGATACCGCACTGGTCGGTGCAGGCGGTGGTCACGTATCTGGGGACGCCGAAGAACTCGCCGGCGGTCCGGTCACCGGCGGCCCCGGCCCTGCGGCGGGCCCGGGCAGACCCGTGGTCGCAGTGGCCGGCGGGCGGGCGTTCACGTTCCGCTACGCCGAGACCATCGAACTGCTCGAGGCCGCCGGGTGCGAGGTCGCCGTGTTCGATCCCCTCACCGACTCGGACCTTCCCGCGCGCACCGCTGGCATCTACCTCGGTGGTGGATTCCCTGAGGTACACGCCCCGGCCTTGTCCGGGAACGCCCCGATGCTGCGCGCTCTGCGTGCGGCGACGTCGGCGGGGATGCCGACGGTCGCCGAATGTGCCGGACTCCTTTACCTCTGTCGTAGCCTCGACGGCGCCCCGATGGTGGGAGCGATCGATGCCGACGCCGCTATGGCCCCGCGCCTCACACTGGCCTACCGCAGCTCCACCGCGCCCGCCGACAGTGTCCTCGCCGCGGCCGGCACCGAGATCACCGGGCACGAGTTCCACCGCACCACGGTCACCCCGGCCTCCGGCGCGGCTCCCGCCTGGACCGGTCCCGCCGGGCCGGAGGGATTCGTCACCGGCTCGGTCCATGCGTCGTACCTGCACACCCACTGGGCCGGGCACCCCGGGTTCGCCGTGAGGTTCGCCGCCAATGTGAACCGTTTTTCACAAGCCATGGCGCTGGGCGCCACACCTCGGTAGTGTCTCGTCCAACCCCCGGTGACGCCACCGGGCTGGCTCCCGATTGGGACACCGCCATGGCCACCACGCGCAGCGTGATCGAGCAGAACATCCGTGCATTCAATGACCAGGACGCCGAGTCCGTACCGTGGTCGCAGGACGCTGAGTTGACGACTCCGGGAGGAAAATTCACCGGCCGTGAGGGCATCCTCGGATTCTTCGGGGTCTTCCAGGGAGCGTTCTCCAACGGCGCACTGACGGTGAACTCGTGGATCGTCGAGGGCGACCGCGCCTCGGTCGAGAGCTGTCCTCCGGGATCCACGACGGCGTGCTGCAGAGCCCTGGGGCGAGGTGCCGCCCTCCGGTAAGCCAGGGACGTTCCAGTGGAGCGCGTCGTACCAGGTGCGCGGGGACGAGCTCCCCTCCGAGCACCTGTATTTCGACCAACTCGGCTTCCTGGACCAGCTGGGTCTGTTGCCCGAGTGGCTCGGAGCTGACCCGCTCGGGCGATCGTCAGTCTCGTACCGGCGCGTCGACCCACTCGGCAGCGGAGGCCGCATCGTCGACGACTTCCACGCCGGGCGCGACCCCCGGGCGCCGGACCACGACCACCGGTACCCCGAGCTCACCGGCCACGGCCATCTTGGACCACGTGCGATCGCCGCCCGAGTCCTTGGTGACCAACAGGTCGACCCCGTGCCCGGTGAACAGCTCACGCTCGCCCTCGGCCGAGTAGGGTCCCCGGCTGAGGAGGAGCCGCCAGCACGCGGGGAGTTCCAGCCCCGGCGGGTCGACCACCCTGACCAGCGCGTCGTGCCCGGCGAGCGGCCCGGCGAAGCGGCCCAGCGACTGCCGACCGACGGTGAGGAACGGGCGCTGGCCCAGCCGGGCGGCGGTGGCCGCGGCCTGGTCATGGTCATCGACCCAATGCCAGCGGTCGGCCCCGGGCGCGACGGCCCAGCCCGGCCGTTCGAGGCGTAGCAGCGGAACCCCGGCCCCGGAGCAGGCGGCCGCGGCGTTCGCCGAGATTCCGGCCGCGAAGGGATGGGTGGCGTCGACGACCGCACGCACTGCGTGGTCGCCTAGGTACGCGCGCAGACCGGTGGCGCCCCCGAAACCCCCGATTCGCACCTCCCCGACGGGCAGCCGCGGTCTCGCCACCCGCCCCGCCAGGGACGAGGCGAAGCCGTGTCCGGCGTCCCGCAGCAGGACGGCCAGCTCCCGGGCCTCGGCGGTCCCGCCCAGCACGAGGATCATCGCCTGGCGCCCGGCTGCAGGGACGGCATGTCCGGCGCGCCCTCCCGGGCCAGGCCCAGCAGCGCGTCCAGGTCGAGGTGCTCTTCTGCCAGGTCCCCCAGCAGGTCCAGCCGCCGCTCACGCGCGGCCGCGAAGTCGACCCCCGAGGGCTCGCGGGTGCGGCCCACCCGGGCGGTGACCTCGGCGAGGAATGCGCCCCGGAAGGCGTCCGACTCGAGGCTGCCGTGCCACATGGTGCCCGCCACGCCCTCGCGCCGCGCGCCCCCGAGGAACTCCTCGTCCGCGCCGACGGTCACGCGGCCGTGGTGGATCTCGTACCCGGCGGCCGGTTGACCGAGCGCCGCGCCGGTGGGGAGCCGGAGCACCTTCTCCGGTCCGAACTCCGTCTCCACGTCCAGCAGACCCAGTCCCTCGACCTCAGCACCCTCGGGCCCCTCCACCCCGTGCGGATCGCGCACGGCACGCCCGAGCATCTGGAACCCGCCGCAGATCCCGAACACCGAGCCCCCCGCGCGGGCGTGGTCGGTCACCGCGCGGTCGAGGCCGCGGGCGCGCAGCCAGGCCAGGTCGTCGATCATCGCCCGCGTCCCGGGAAGAACCACCAGGTCCGCGCCCCGGACGGATCGGGGATCGGTGACGAACTCCACGTCGACGTCTGGTTCCAGGCCCAGGGCGTCGACGTCGGTGAAGTTGCTGATGCGCGGCAACCGGATCACGGCGACCCGGATCGCCCGGTCGGCAGCGGTGCGGCGGCCGCCGATGTCCAACGCGTCCTCCGAGTCCAGCCATACGTCGGGGCTCCAGGGGAGCACGCCGTGGACCCGCCGGCCGGTGAGCTGCTCGAGGTGGTCCAGGCCTGGCCCGAGAAGCGACGGGTCACCGCGGAACTTGTTGACGACGAAACCGGCCACCAGCCGCTGGTCGGCGGACTCCAGCAGTGCCACAGTGCCGTAGAGCGCGGCAAAGACTCCTCCGCGGTCGATATCCCCCACCACCACGACCGGCATCTCCGCGTGCCGAGCCAGTCCCATGTTGACGTAGTCCCCGGCGCGGAGGTTGATCTCGGTGGGGCTGCCCGCACCCTCGCAGATCACGAGGTCGTACCGAGCGGCGAGGTCGTCGTACGCGGCGTGCGCCGCGGCGGCTAGGTGCGCGCGGCCGTCGATGAAGTCGCGCGAGGACACCGTTCCGGCGGGCCGGCCCATCACCACGACGTGGCTACGCCGGTCGCCACCGGGTTTGAGCAGCACCGGGTTCATCGCCACCTCGGGCGCGGCCCGGGCCGCGAGCGCCTGGATCCACTGCGCGCGGCCGATCTCCCCGGTGCCGGCGGGACCGTCGACCACCATCGAGTTGTTGGACATGTTCTGCGCCTTGAACGGCGCAACCCGCAGCCCGCGGCGGGCGAACGCGCGGCACAGGGCGGTGACCACGACGGTTTTGCCTGTGTCCGACGTGGTGCCGGCGACGAGAAGGGATGCGGCCATGAGGATCGATCCTAGCCGCGCCGCCGCAGGCACTCGCGTTCGACTCGACTGCCCTGGCCGATTTCGGTGATCCTGCGCGAGGTTGGGCGAGGTGGCGGTTGACAGGGGTGGCGTGGGGTGCAGCTTCGGGAGATACCGGCAACTTGGCCGCCGCTGGGGTGCATACTGGCAACGCGAATCGCTGATCTCCGAAGAGCGCAGGGGAAGACCGGTGAGATCCCGGCGCTGACCCGCAACGGTGTGTCGTCACCTCGGTGACGATGAGCCCGGCTACCTGCCAAGGGGTTTGCGACTTCCGTCCATCGCCGCGGTCTGCGATCCGGAGTCTTGCACGGTGGCGTGGCGTCGTCGAGGCCTAGCTCACCTGCGGGTCTTATGTGTTCGTGGATACACGACACGATCTGAGGTCTGATCATGTTCCGACGCCAGTCAAAGTCCACCACTGCACTCGCCGCGCTTCTGATCACGGGGGTCACCGTCGCGGGCTGCTCCCGCGATGAGACGCAGGAAGGTCCCGCCGCCGGGGAGGCGTTCCCCGAGCCGGTGACCATCACCAACTGCGAGCGCGAGTCCACCTACGAGGCACCGCCACAGCGCATCATCTCGATGAACGACCATGTCACCGAAACCCTCATCCAAATGGGCGCAGGCGATCGCATCGTCGGGATGGGCTACGGCGAACAGAACGACACCTTGCCGGAGGTCGCCGAGCAGTTCGCTACCATCCCCTCTCTCGCCGAGGAATACCCCACCTGGGAACAGATCGTCGATCTGGAGCCGGACCTGGTGGTGGCCGGCATGCGCAGCGCGTTCGACGAGAAGGAGGGCCGCAGCCGCGACGCCCTGGAGGCCGCCGGCATCGACACCTTCCTGTTCTCCGAGTACTGCGGCGAGGGATTCCCCGACATGTCGATGCTCGAGACCGACTTCTCGCAACTCGGCAGTATCCTCGCCGTCGAACACGGCGCGGAGGATCTCACCGACCGGATCACCGGTGAGGCCGATGCGGTGCGCGCGAAGCTGGACGCAGCGGGCGTCACCGGGATCCCCACCTTCTTCTACGACAGCGGCGAGGCGGAGCCCACGACGATCGGCGGCGTCGGCGTGGGCCAGCTGATCAGCGAGTACGCGGGCGCGGACAACATCTTCTCCGAGGGCGACAAGCCCTACCCCACGACCACGTGGGAGATCCTCGGTGAGCGGGCCCCGGAGGCCATCGTGGTGCTGGACTACGGCAATACCGGCGCCGAGGATAAGGTCGCCTACCTGCGCAATCAACCCATCATGTCCACCACGCCGGCTATCCGGGAGAACCGCATCGTGGTGGTACCGCTCTCGGACTTCTTCGAGAGCTCGCGCATGACGATCTCCATCGACACCATCGCGCGTGAACTGCACCCACAGGCGTTCGGGGAGTGACGTGACGACCGTCATCGACGAGGCCGGGGAGCGAGTACGCGGTGACGCCCCCGCGCCCCCGCCAGCGGGGCGTCGGCCGCTCTGGCTGATCCTTACCCCGCTGTTGGGGCTGCTCGCAGTGTCGATCGCCGCTGGCGTCTCGTTGGGTTCGGTGTCGATCCCGATCGGGGACGTGTGGGCGATCGTCGCCCACCGTCTTGTGCCGGGCTCGTTCGACCCGTGGTGGACGGACGCCCGGGAGGCGATCGTGATCGAGTCCCGGCTGCCCCGAGCACTGATGGCGGCGGCGGTGGGCGCGTCCCTCGCGGTGGCAGGTGGCGTCGCCCAGGCCGTCACACGCAACCCGCTGGCCGACCCCTTTCTGCTCGGCGTCTCCTCCGGCGCCGGTTTCGGCGTGGTCATCCTCACCGTCCTGGGCGTGGGGGCCGGAGTGTGGGGCGTCTTCACCCTCCCGATGGCGGCCTTCCTGGGCGCCCTGCTGCCGCTCGCCGGCGTCGTCCTGGTGGCGCGTCGCGCGCACGACACCACGGCCATCGTGCTGGTCGGCGCTGCCATGACGATGGTCTTCGGCTCACTCAACACGTTCACCCTGCTGGTGCTGGGTGACGACCACCAGCTCGGCACCGTCATGCGCTGGCTCGCTGGCGGGTTCGGTGACGCCGGCTGGACCATGTTGCTCGCCCCGGTCACGATTCTTGCGGTCGCCGGCACAGTCGTGATGCTGTGCAGTCGGCATCTGGATCTACTGCTCACCGGCGACGACGGCGCCACCGCGATGGGAATGAACGTTCCCCGGTTTCGCATCCTCATGCTGCTGCTGGTGTCGCTGCTCACCGCGGGAGCCGTGGCGGTGTCCGGGACCATCGGGTTCATAGGCCTGCTCATCCCGCACCTGGCGGGGTACTTCACCGGTCGCACGTCGGCGCGCCTCCTGCCCACCGCCGCGATGCTCGGCGCTGTCGCGCTCGTGTTGGCCGACATCACCGCCCGCGCGGTGAGCGATGGTGCGGAACTACCGGTGGGTGTCGTGACCGGGGTCGTCGGCGGGCCGGTGTTCCTGTTCATGCTGTGGCGGCGCTACGGGAAGGCCGCGCGATGACCACATTGACCGCACACGACGTTTCGGCCCGGCTGGGAGGCCGGCAGATCCTCGACGGGGTGGACCTGTCCATCACACCCGGCCGGGTCACCGCACTCGTCGGGCCCAACGGCAGCGGCAAGACGACGCTACTGCGCACCTGTTATCGCGCACTGCCGGTCTCGGCGGGGCTGGTCACCCTCGACAATGCCGACATCTCCTCGCTCCGACGCCGGACGTTGGCCCGCGCAGTGGGTGTGAGTACTCAGGAACCGGTCTCCCTCGGCGGCATCACGGTCCGCGAGTCGGTGGGACTCGGCCGGGCGGTCAAGCGCGGACTCTTCGAGTCGTTCGGGACCGACGACACGGCGGTCGTGGAGAACGTGCTCGCCCGGGTGGGGATGACGGACCTTGCAGACCGTGACGTCCTGGCCCTGTCAGGCGGCGAGCGGCAGCGGGTGTCCATCGCACGTGCGCTGGCCCAGCAGCCCGAGGTGCTCCTTCTGGACGAGCCCACCAACCACCTCGACCTGCATCAGCAGCTGACCGTTCTGATGCTGCTAAGGGAACTGGCGGCCGGTGGCCTCGCAGTCCTGCTCACTCTTCACGACCTGCGGATGGCCACGGAGTACTGCGACGCGATGGCAGTCCTCCAGCGTGGGAGGGTAGTGGCGACCGGCGCGCCGGAGGACGTGCTCGACTCCGCGCTGCTCGCCGAGGTGTTCGGGGTCCGCGGGGAGGTGCGGCCGGGGCCGGCCGGGGGCCGGACCCTCGACGTCTGGGGACTCGCCGATGCCTGAGCCCGTCGCCGCCGCGTACGCGAACATTACGACCCCGCTCGGCGAGTTCGCCCGGACCATCGAGCACGGTCCCGAGGTCCTCCCCGGGACCGTGCTGACGGACCTTCAGTGGCTCGACCGGCGGATAGCGGACACCGGCCGGCGCTGGTTGCACGACGATCCGCGCGTCAACGCCACCCTGTGGTGGTACTCGGCCAGCTCCACTCTGGCCGCCGCGCCGCTGGCGATGCTGCTGTCCGGGGGGGTCGCACCCGACCCCCGTCCGGAACGGCTCACCGTGTCCCTCCAGACCAACGGCTATCTTCGGGCCGCGCGATCGGACAGACTGCTGCGCTCGGTGACCGAGTTCGCGGAGGGGCTGCGCGAGGCACACGAGGCGGTAATCGCCTCACTGGCGGAGGTCTCCGGGGCGGCACCGCGGGCGCTGTGGGCGATCGCGTCCGACTCGATCGGTAACCGCGCACTGGAGGCGGGTCGTGCCGGCGGCGACCCCGAGCGCGGCTGTGACCTGGCCCGTGCCGTCTCGCGTCCCCCGCTACTACCGGTGCGCTACATCGACATCGAAGGACCTGAGCACACCCGGCGGTTCGTCCACCGCGGCTCCTGCTGTCTGATCTACGTGGCGACCGCCGGGGACAAATGCGTCAGCTGTCCGCGCCGCACCCCCGAGGACCGTCACGCCGAACTCCTCGGACGAACATCCCCCTAAACGCGCTCGTTCCCCGGCCGGCGTCGCGATCAGCGATGGACTGGACCGGCCGTGGCCGCCACCTGCTTCCACGCTGCGATGAGTCCACGCACCGTGTCGGAGTCCCGCACCGCCAGGCGGACGTGCCCGGCGTCGAGCCCGGGGAAGGTGTCGCAGCGACGTACGACGAACCCCCGCTCAAGGAGCTGGTGGCGAAATCCGGTCGGGTCGAGGCCGGCAGGGGCCCTGGCCAGGATGAAAGGGGCAGAGGGAGGCACCGCCACCTCGATACCCGCTGCGGCGAGCAGCTCACACATCCTCGACCGGTCGCGTCGGATCCGGTCCCGTATCCGCTCGAGATGGCCGGCCGCCTCGGCAGAGCAGCACGCCGTGATGGCTTCCAACTGCAACGTGCCGACCGGCCAGTGCACCCGGTGCGCGGCCAGGTCCGCGAGCACCGCCGGATCCCCCACCGCGTATCCGGCCCGCAGGCCCGCCAACGACCAGGTCTTGGTGATCGACCGCAGCACCACGAGCCCAGGAAGCCGAGCCCCGGCGAGGGAGTAGTCGGCTTCGTCGTCGAGGACATCGCAGAACGCCTCGTCGACCACCGTGACTCGGCCGGGCCGACAGAGCGCCGCGATCGACTCACGCGGGTGGAGGACAGAGGTCGGGTTGGTCGGGTTGCCGATCACCACGAAGTCCGCCTCCTCGGGCACCAGCGCGGTATCGAACGCGTACGGCTCCGGCAGCACTACCCGGGTGACCGGGACGCGTGCGCGGCGCAGTTCGACCTCGGGTTCGGTGAACGACGGATGCACGACCGCCGCCCGCATCCCGTGCCGCGCCGCGTGGTTGGCCAGGAGATGGAAGCCCTCGGCGGATCCGGCCAGCGGCAGCACGCTCTTCTCGTCGGTGCCATGCCACTCGGCGACCGCCCGGCGGGCGCGGAGGTCGTCCGCGACGGACGGGTACGCGGCCAGATCCGTGATCCGGGCGCGCAATCTGCGGGTCAGCCACCCGGGCGGGCGGTCACCGTGGACGTTGACCGCGAAGTCGACACCACCGGACTGGGTCTGGACGTCCCCATGAATCCGCAGAGCGCGGAGGTCCTCAACCATCACGCGAGGCAACAGTACCGAGGAGCGATCGCCCGCTGGCCATCTCAGCCGCCACCAGCGCGAAGACGGCGAGAACGGCGGCGGCCACCTGGACCCGGGAATGCAACCGCACAGCGCGGTCGATGTCCCCGACCCGAACCTCGCGGCCGTCACCGAGCACCGCACGCTGCTGGACGCCATAGGGGTAGGGGGTCCGTCCCCCGAGCCGGATCCCCAGTGCCCCCGCGCAGACCGCCTCGACGACGCCACCGTTGGGACTCGGGTGCGCCCGGGCGTCGCGCCGCCACACCCGCACCGCCTCGGACGGGCTTCCTGCGACGGTCCCCGCCCACGCCACCGCCAGTGCCCCGGCGATCCGGGCCGGGATGAACCCCATGACGTCATCGAGACGTGCTGCGGGTGTCCCGAAGTACTGATGTCGATCTGAGCGGTGTCCCACCATGGCGTCGAGCGTGTTGGCGGCGCGGTGCGCCGCGGCGCCGGGCGGCCCCGCGACCGCTGCCCAGAACAGCGTCGCGATGGCTGCATCGGTGGTGTTCTCCGCCACCGATTCAACGACGGCGCGGGCGAGAGCCTCAGGCCCGAGCGCCTGTGGATCGCGACCACACAGCCACGGCAACAGTTCCCGGGAACCGGCGACGTCATCCCGCTCCAGCAACTCACCCTGTCGCTTCCCCACGGACAACAGCGAGGACCCACCGAGACAGGACCACACGACCAGGGAGCCCCAGGCCGAAGAACCGAGAACGCTGCGCGAGGCGAGACGCCCGACGACAGCCGTCGCAGCGACGGTGCCGCCCACGAGGGCCCCGGTGAACAGCAGTCCCGCCGCGCGCTGGCCTGCCGGCGTCCGGCAGCGGTTCAGGAGACGGCGTTCGGCGAGCAGTGCGACCCGGCCGAACCCGGCCACCGGATGAAGGCGGCCGGGATCACCGAGAAGACGGTCAAGGGCAAAACCGACAGCGATAGGGACGGCGCGCCGACCCAAACCCGTGCCAGCACGACCGCCCTGGGCGACGGGTCGACCGCGCGCGCGGCCCGCCTCGTCGTTCTCCGCAACCACCTGGCTACCCTCCAGTTCAGACCGCCAAATGCCGCTAGAAATTGCGATCACCAACACTAATTATCCCTAGTTGATCACCGGCGGCTCGGGGGCGTCCCCTCGGGCGGTGTAATCCCAGCCCGGCCTGACGGTAGGTGAAGGACCATCGTGTGCGGCTGTTAGCGGCTCTGGCAAGTACCCGCCGCACTTCTCAAAGAAGACCGTACGATGGCCCTAACCTCGAGGTTTCATCGGCCGGATAAGTCGCGTGAGCCGGTTGCCGAGGGGAGATTCTGCCGGATCCCCCGGACGCGGGCAGCGCCTGAGATGACGGACCTCCAGTTGCAGGCTCTGGCCTCCGCAAGTGCTTGTTGCGGACGCAGTGAGCCTCCTGCCGTCGGAATCGGTGAACCACCGTTGAGCGTTCGGATGCAGCCAGGCTGCGGCGGGGGCGATCAAGAGGACATCCCGCGTATTTCGAGCCCACTCGCGCCCCCACCATCGGTGTTTAGCGGTTTTCGGGCTGAAACCGCGGGGTTCGCAACGGGCGCTAAGTCGACCTCGCACTGCCCGGAGGCGTCTGCGCCTGCGTCCGCCTCCTGCTTTTACTTGACGCCACTTGGAAAGATACTTCTTGTCTAAGGAGCGCCGCCCTCGCCACCGGTGCAGATATGTCCATCACCATGCGGATGCCTATGCCGGCTCTCCGCCATGAATCACACCGCGTCACGCTCGACATCGGTGGATCGAGGCTGAGTCAGCCAACCGATTTATCTTCCGATACCAAGTCCAATGGAACACCGACTACCACGCGGGCGGCGTTGTGGCCAAAGCGCCGCGCATCGCCCAACTCAACGTTCGTCCTTGACAGCTCGATCGGATCGGCCTCGGGACGCTTCGTATGGTGTACGCAGACTTGACCAGAAGCATCGATTCCCACACCGACATCCAGTGGCGAACGTTGTGCGGCATGATGCGCAAGCACTACAGCATCTTGTGGCGGCGACACAGCGACCGATAGCGCTGTAGTCGAGTAGGGTACCCCCTCCTCTTCGATGCCAGCCAACACCTCACGGAGCAGGGGAGTCTGCGAAGGACAAATCACGACGATGGTCGGGCTCTCGACGCTTCCACTCTCACGCATTCGCCGCCTCCGGCACGGTGAGGGCTTCGGATCTGAATGACTCTACGTGGCCTGCTATGAGGCCCGACGCAACAGCGTTACGAGGGCCTTCCGTGCCACGAACATTGCCAGTACCACATACGATTCCGTAGGGCGCAAGGGCATCAGCGATCATGTCCGGTATTTCGAAGTCGAGGGCGCAACCGCCGAGGAGGACGACAAAACCGACCTGCCGCAAATCTCTGTTCGGTGAGACAGTCGCCAAAGAACGAAGCGCGTTGACGACGAACACACGATGTTTTGCCGACCGCCGCACATCTCTGATCTTATCGAGGCTGTGTCGAGTGGCAATAGGTTCGAGGCCACTCTCGCTCAACGTCACGACTCGAGCGAACGTGTTGGTGGGCAGCGGTTTGGTGAAGAACTGGACCGTGCCGTCCTCCAGTCGGATGTGATAGAAGCTCTCAGCCTTAGCAAGCGGGCACCGTTTGATTTCCTCGGCAACCTCAATATTATCGATACCCAGCTCTGAGGAAATTAGTTTAGTGACCAAGTCACCGGCACCGGCCATATGGGTCGCAGTGATGTCGCCGGACATTTCGATCAGCGCAGCATCTGTCGAACCACCACCGAGGTCGAGAACGACCAATGGCTTATCGGTGCCGGGCGTTGTCAATGCTCCGCGTGTAGCCATCTCCGCTTCGACACCCCCGATAATCACTCGGAGGTTCTCGCCCCCGACGTCGGTCAAATTACGTTGGATCGCGTCAGCGACTTGCTGCATCCCGCTGTCCTTGGTCCGCACCATCGCAGCGAGTGCCACCGCGTTCTCGAGCGCCACCTCGCCAGCGAGCCCACCGCGAACTTCTTGTGGGATCGTGGTATCGACAGCAAGGAGGTCGCGGATATGGACGTCGTCAGTGGATTGGTTCGAGAGCTCGGCCATGCTGTGTCGAACGTTTGCGATCATGCCCCCGGCGTTTGTGCCAGACTCGCCGATGGCGTCAGAAAGAGGCGCGACCCTGTTAACCGCCTCCATGATCGCGTCCGCGCCAGTTCCGACATCGATCGTGATGCGCTTCTTTTCCCCGATCAGCTCAAGCGACCCGGCGGGGATACTTCGGTCGGTCACATCACCGGCCGGCGTGCGTACGACTACAGCCGATCTATTCCCGGTGAGCGCTCGCGCGACAGGCGACACCATTCTCGTTTCGTCGGGATCAAGATCGAACAACGTAGCCAGCCCGTAGGCGTTAGACAAGGTTCGGATGTTTCGCCCAGGTGCTGCCACTTCGACAGCGGCCAACATTCCGACGGGAACTGCTTCGATACGAGAGACTTCGTCAACGACGGGGATGGAGTGAAGCAACCGATTGGTCACAAGGACCGCATCGTCACTGCATAAAATAGCAGCCTGCACATCGACTCCACGAGCCTGCGCAGCACGAATGGAAGCTGCCGTGTCCTCGAAGTCTCGACCTGCAGGCACCACAACCACCACAGCCGCATCGACGGCGACCTCATCGAGGTCGTCAACGCGGGTAGTGACGCCCATACCCAGCCCGCACCCACTCGGGGTGCGAGGATCATGTCCAATCATTGTAGACTCGGTGATGATTGTTTCGGTGATTGTCTCCATGGCGAGTCCACTGATCACGGGGGTTGCTTCGTTGACGAGTACCGCTTCAACTTCACTGAGCGGAATCCGCGCATCACGGAGCGAACGGCATACTGCTTCGACGACTCCCTTCGAGTTTTTTATCGTGCCTTTCACACCGGTTGTGGGAGTCAGAGCGCTGCCAAAAAAGTCGATCGATCCGTCGCTAGCAATCCGTGCGACACAGACTTCCGTCGTGGAATTTCCGATGTCAACGCCGACGACAACTCCAGTTACGTGATCCATTACTAAATTTACCTCAACTGCTCGTCGCCGAGGAGATTTTCGATTCCACCTCGATGGGTTTGACGCCCTTATCGATCTGTTCAGTTTCTTTCAAGTGCAGCAGAGCCGCCTTTGCTTGAAATCTGGGTCGAGCCATCGGATCATTCTTTGTCGGAATTGGAGCGGGCGATTCGCCCTTCGCATATTGCGCGGCGTTACTGCCCACGCTCCTGTATGTATCCAATGTCATCATCGGAGACTGCGGGAACAATTCCAGGCTAGACAGCCGCGGCAGATTGCGCTGATGGATCATCGTTGTGCCTCGTGAGAGGATACCTATTCCAATACCGGACCCAGACAACTTTGCCGCCGTGTGCGCAATGAGCGCCAGATCTGCACTATGTCGTATTCGGATGACACGAACCGACACGCCCTGTTCCTCGATACCGGCTAAAAGCTGACGAATGACATCGGCGTGCGCAATGTCGACGATTGTCTTGCTGAAAAATTCCCCGAAGGCGGGAGATATCGCAAGGACCACCTCGTCAGATCGGGTACCCCGGAGGGCCGGGCCTACTTCTTCGAACGTGATTTTCCGCTGCGTAACAGCTGTATCGATGGTCATAGCCTGGCGCTCCTTGCTCACAGATTCAGCCGAGTTCTTGCTCGGGGTTAGACGCGCTGGTGACATGGCGCAGTTTCTTCATCTGTTCCCAACGTTCACCGGAGGGCCGATAGCCGGTTGCCGGGCCAGTGTAGTCATTCCGATCATTGACAGCTGACAGCGGTTCAAGTTCGCGCGTCAAAATTGCGGAAGTCTGCAATAGGTCGCCCGAAACCCGTTGACGCAACACGGTCAGCAAGTTCTCAGCGATATCGGAAAATCCAGTGGATTCGAGGGCCTTGACGAGGTCCAAACCCGTCACGTTTCGATCCATTACCTGCTGAGCACCTTTCAGGTCCTCGAGCACATCTCGATGGATGAGATCCCTGCTCCCGTTCGCGTACACGGCGGTAGTGATCTCTTCGTCCGTAATAGGCGGCAGGTCAAGGTATCCAAACACTGCTTGAAGCGCCTTTGCTGCGCGCTCCCGAGCCTCAAGAATCTCACCTTCGTCGACATGACGGAGGCCGCCGTCGACTTGCATGTCTCGTTGAATAGTGTTGAAGTCGTCGAAGTCTTCGGCCTCCATGTTCGAACCAGCGAACATATCGTCGTAGTTGGGCGTGGCGGCGAAGCCGGAGCATATGAAGTCGGTTCCCGGCAGCATCTGCGGCATCATCCGGGCGATTCGCCGCATTGGCGAGTGAGAGAACGATTGGTCGTTTCCGGAGGCGCACTCAAGATCGAGCCACGCGGCGATGAGATTCTCCGCGGCGACAGCACGAATACCGGCAGGGACGGCACCCGGCACACCTATGCAGGAGACTGATCCATTCTGCAGGCCTTGTACACCTGCGCCCTTCGCGACCATGATGCACCGTATCTCAAGGTACAGCATGGATTTGCCCTCGGCATTACCCATCTGTACTTCAGAACCTGTCCCCGACGTGAATCGCATTTTAATTCCGCGAGAGGCATATGCCGCGGCCAAGAATGCCTTTGACCAAGGCGTGTCGGCGCCGTCGACGAAGACTTTCTCCGTGCCGTATACCGAAATCGTTTCAGCGTATCCAGTGATGCCTCGCATCCCAAGCTCGAGTTCGGTAGCCTCCTCGAGCGCGCACTGAGTCAGCGGTCCGCCCGTTCCGACCTGGCTGCCGATCTGCTGTGCCATTGCGACAAGAGGTGCGTAGCGAACGACACCGAGGGTGGTCTCCATTTCGGCGAACCCTCGCAGCGAAGCCTCCGCCGCGTCGCAGACGACCTGCAGCGGGTTGTCGCGTTCGCTAGTGCAATGTGCCTGGTTCGCTGGAGTCCGCCGAGCACGCATCTTCTGCATACCCATCATAATCTCGACGACGTTCATCGTCTTAGCAACTTCGAGGTGCATGGCCGGCGTGAGGCCCTTAGTAACGGCTAGAACGTCCGTGCGAGACACATTAGGGTCTACCATCATACGAGCGATATGCGCTGGTTCTAGTTTCATTGCAGCCTCGGCGACTGTCACATCGATCGACTTATCGGCTACGAACTGATCGATGAAGTCGAATTCGATACGTTCTTTGCCGTCCATCTCGACGATAACGCCGTTTTCCACCCGAACACTGGGCTTAGGATCAAACTCACTGTCCATCGCTACCATGCCGACTTCCGGCCATTCCTCGACGAAACCGTCGAGGTTGACAGGCCGAGCCTCGAGGATCTCGGTTCGAAGCGAACGACGCTTCTGCGATTCGGCGGTTGCGGAGTTCAGGTTAGTCGTTGCAGTCATTTGTCGCTCCTATCGGTCATTCGGGCACCGCGAGGTACTCGCGGCGTTCATAGACGTCGACGGCTTCTCGAACGAGCACAGCCAAATGTTCCGCCGAGTACTCTGTCTCGAGCTCTTCGGCGATCGCCAGCAGCTCTTCTTGGGTGGAAACACCCGGGCGCAAAGCGTTATAGATCTCTAAAACCCGCGTGTCGGAGAGAGCCGTCATCTCGGCTGCACGGCGGAGGTTCGCGCCCAGCTGCGGCCGCCCAACCTCCTCGGAAATTTCCGCCTGTAGACGCAGCACTTCAGGCGTAATCCGAAGGTCCTCTGCTGCGATGTCACCAGCCATGACTCGGTCCATGGTGAGGTCGGCGACCGTCTTTCCGGTGGGAGTAAAAATCAGCTCAGGGCGGTGGACACCCAGCGGGTAATCCACATCCGGATCGAGTCGTGGTTCAGTCATGAGTAACTCCCTCACGTCGGCGGGTCATCAAATTCCGGTTGAGGCGATAGCTGTGCGTCGCCCCAGACACGCAAACTGTGACACGCCTCACGTTGCGAGCAGGCTGCAACCGCGACCCCTACCTCGCTTCGCCGACGCCGGTGCAATGTGACCTCAAACACAGGTACTGTGGGCGAGCAACCGTAGCCAGAGCTAACGGCGAGGGCCCTCGAGCTGCGCTACACCCGCAGAGGGCTGGCCGGATTCCAAGCGAGCACAACAGGGGCGGACTTCACATGAGAAACCTGGTCATTGATTCGTGGGAGCGGTCGGCTGCTGCTGGCGTCAACGCCGAAGCAACCGAAGTTCCGTTCCTGTTCGAACGGACTGAATTGCTCGAACAACGAGAGCAACATGCCCTGTCAACCGTATTCCCCCTGCTCTTCGATGTGCTGGGCAGAGCCGCTGAAGCGTGTGAAAGCGTCATGGCCATTGGTGACGCAGATGGCGTTCTACTGTGGGTATGCGGAGACCGCGACACCGTTCGAAGAGCCGAAAGCATCCGATTCGTCGAGGGTTCACAATGGGACGAGACATCGGTGGGCACCAACGCCCCGGGCACCGCACTCCGGCTTGATTCAGCAGTGCAAATCAGTGCGTCTGAGCATTTTGTCATCGAGAACAAGAAGTGGTCGTGTGCATCGGCCCCGATCCACGACCCACTCACCGGCAGAGTTATCGGCGTCGTGGATGTCACAGGAGGGAAAGAGGTCGAATCACCCCAGACACTCGCAATGACGAGAGCGGCTGCACGCATGGCGGAAGCGGAAATCGGCAGATTGATGATGGTCCAAGGCATCCGCCACGGTGGGCTCCTCGTGCCCTCACCGGTACAAAATGTGCTACGCCTGACGGCTCTTGGGCGACCGGACTGCCAAGTAGAGATGCCTAACGGGACTCTCAGGCTGTCTCGCCGGCACAGTGACATCGTGAGCGTCCTCGCCGACCATCCAGAAGGAATGTCCGGCGAGCAACTCGCCCTCGCCGTGTACGAGTACGACGTTCAGCCCTCGACGCTTCGTGCTGAAATGGTGAGGTTGAGGTCACTTCTTGGACCCAACGCACTTGAATCGCGACCCTATCGACTATGCGTCGAAACGCGATCCGACTGGATTGATGTGGCTAACGCGGTCGAAGAACACCGACTCAGGGACGCGGTGATGCTGTACCGAGGACCCTTGCTGCCGAACTCGGAGGCCCCGGGCGTCAACGAACAACGAGATCGCCTCGAACGCCAGCTTCGCAGCGCGATTATGGCGTCCAATGACCCTGACCTCTTGACGGCATGGACGCGATCCCGCTGGGGGTGTGAGGACCTTGAAATGTGGGAGCATCTTTTGCGATTGCTGCCGGCGTCGTCACCGCTGCGCATGATGGCGATCGGCGAAGTCCAGAGGCTCAGGATCGAGTTCGGCATCCCCCAGTTGAAGGCCCCCAGGGATTTCAGACTGCGCAGTGTGTGACCACTACGTCGCGTTTGACGGTCCTCTAACGAAACCTTCCCGTTGAGCGGATCGACCAGCCCGCGACCCTGGTCGCAGACATACAAGTCATGACGCGCGAGCCAGTTGCACGAAGCGCGGCTGAACACGACTACCGTCTCTCATCTCCTTGAGCATGAGAGGCGCGGGGCCAGGCACCTTAGAAGTCTCTCCCCATGGTAAAATACCTCTCATGACCTGACGCAGGTTGCGCATCCTATAACGATCGGTTTTGGGACACACCCGGTGCCAGCGTGTTTCGCCAGGCCACCAGGGTCCGAAAACTCGTGTCGATTTTGATCGACACCTTGACGCCGGGCCGACCACAAGCGGAATCGACGCCTGAGGCTTGCCAGGAATGTGATTGGACCTAATTTCTCCGATTGGTCCATAATGTCACTCAGCATTGACGGCATCACTATAGGGGGAAGCAATGGCACAGCATTTTCAGATGCGGTACATCGATGATATCGACGGTTCTGACCTGGGAGACGAGGCGAACACTCTCTTCTTCGCATTCGATGGAAAAGAATATTCGATCGACCTCAGCGACGAGAACGCTGACACGTTCCGTGAGCTCATGGCGCCGTACATCGAGGCCGGCCAGCGGGTGACCGGAAAGTCCAAGTCTGCGCGCAAGGCCACGACCAAAACCGCATCCGGAGACACCAAGGCGATTCGCGACTGGGCTCGCGCCAATGGCCACGACGTCTCTGACCGCGGCCGCATTCCCGCCTCAGTGATGGAAGCGTACGCAGCCGCCAACTAGTTCGGCAGCACGGCGCCGACCAAGGTAATCACTGGCCGGATTGCCGTGCTCGCAAGGTGGCCGGGTTCGCTCAGCATCTTTCCAGCCACCAATGCAGTCGTGCGCACACGTACTATCACCGAGACGTCGCCATGTGGCCCCGTCACGCTTGATCCAAGTGCCGTCAAGGAGGGCACTGCCGTCCTCGCCGAACGCGGCTGTGCACATCCCGGAGACTGTGGGCCCGCGCCGCCCCTGGCAGTTGCCCTCCGTGCGCCCGCCGAGCGGTGACGTTCGCGAACCCGCTCCGGACTACTTGGTCCTAGCCGCGTCCGTTCTGGTTATTGCGGCTACACCGGATTGTGTCCAGGTGCCAAGAGGCCAGGCTGATCGTTCCGGAAACTCTCTCCAGGGTGGCTCTGGTGATCCGAGCTCTGCCGGCTACGCGTGGCCCCATCCCCAGCGCCTGGAGCCCATCCTCGGCCGTGTACGGCCAGGCGTGAAGTACGCCATTACGCATGTCGATAGCAGGTTGTCCGTAGGTGCGGTACCACTCCTCGAACGCTTCAATCCGGGAATCTCCCTGTGCTCGGGCGGCTTTGATCACTTCGTTCGCCAGCGCTCCCGTCGACCAGGATAGTGCCCCGTGGGGTGGTGGGATTCGGATCGGCGTCTGGTCAGGCGCAGTGATCAACGAGTCCTGATTGAGTGTAGTCGCTACCGCTGTTGAGGGCTTGCTGCTTGGCGGCGATGACGCGCCGCAGCTCGGCCATTGAGGTCTCTGAGAGATAGCGGCGACCGACTTGCCACTCGTCGTGTTGGTCGATCACCACCGAGGTCGCCAGCCTCAGGAACGCCGCGGGATTGGGGAAGATCTCCACGACATCGGCGCGGCGCTTGATCTCTTTGTTCAGGCGTTCGATCGGGTTGTTGGACCAGACCTTCTGCCAATGCGCCTGCGGGAATGCGGTGAACGCCAGCACGTCGGTCTTGGCCTCCCTCATCATCGCGGTGGCCTTGGGGAACGAGGCGGCGAAGGTGTCGGTGACCTGGTCCCACTGCTCGGCCACGTCGGCGGGGTCGGTGTGGGCGAAGATCGTCTTGACCGCCGCCGTCACCGCCGGAGCGTGCTTGGAGGCGACCGCTCCGTGCAGGTTGCGCATGAAATGCACCCGGCAGCGTTGCCACGCAGCCCCCACGAACTGCTGCGCCACGGCCCCTTTCAGGCCCGCGTGGGCATCGGAGATGACCAGGTGCACCCCGGTGAGCCTGCGGGCCTTGAGCGAGCGTAGGAAGTCCGACCAGAACTCGTACGATTCGCTATCCCCGACGGCGGTGCCGAGCACCTCACGCGTGCCGTCCACGGAGACCCCGGTGGCCACGACCATGGCGTGGGAGACCACGTGCGCACCGATGCGGACCTTGCAGAAGGTGGCGTCGGCGAACACGTACGGGAACTGGGTGTGCGCCAGGGTGCGGGTGCGAAACGCCTCGACCTCGGTATCGAGGTCGGCGCAGATGCGGGAGACCTCGGACTTGGAGATACCAGTGTCGACTCCCAGTGCGCGAACCAGGTCGTCGACCCCGCGCGTGGATACGCCGTGCACGTAGGCCTGCATGATCACCGCGTACAGGGCCCGATCGATCCGCCGGCGACGCTCGAGCAGTGCCGGGAAGAACGAGCCCGAGCGCAGCTTGGGGATGCGGGCCTCGATGTCTCCGACCGGGGTCGAGATCGTCTTGGTGCGGTGGCCGTTGCGGTGGGTCGTTCGGTCCTCGGCGCGCTCGTAGCGGTCGGCACCGATCTTGGTGGCGGCTTCGGCCTCGATTAGTGCCTGCAGGCCGGCGCGGACCAGTTCGGCGAACATCGCCTGCGGATCAGCGGTCAGCAGTGCATCGAGCTGGGCGTGTACGCCAGAATGGGAATGGGTCATCGCGTGGTGTGTCCTTACTGTGAGCTACTTGGCGGTAACTCATTGACCACTACGCGATGGCCCACCCCCTTGGCGGGCCGCCACTCCGTCACCAGCCGAAACCCCGGTCCCCAAACCCCACCACTCCACGGGACTTACCCTTCAATCACCGTCGTCGCCGCAGCATTCTGCAGCGCCGTCTCGACGAGCTCGGTGCGCATGTGATCGGCGATCGACCAGCCCACGACCTTCTTGGAGTAGCAGTCGATCACGGTCGCCAGGTACACGAACCCCTGCCACGTGTGGAGGTACGTAATATCTCCGACGAACTTGACGCCGGCGCGATCGGCGGTGAAGTCGCGTTCGACAAGGTCAGGCATGTCGGCCGCAGCCGCGGCATCGGCCTCGGTGGTCACCCGAAATGGTCTCGGTTGGCAGGCAATAAGGCCCTCAGAACGCATGATCTGCCGCACCAGCTCCGGGGAGCACTCGGTGCCCTCGTCGACCAGGTCGGCGTGGATCCGCCGGTACCCGTATGTGGCGTCGGTGGCGGCGAAGAAGTGCCTCACCCTGGCCGTCAGCGCCTGTCTGCGGGCAGCTGTGGCCGAGGTCGGGCGCGAGAGCCAGTTGTAGAACCCCGAGGTCGAGACGGCCAGCCAGGCGCACATCTTGTAGAGCGGGTTGGTCTCGGCGGGGTCGTTCCTGCAGGAGTCGATGTACTCGTATCGGCTCACGGTCGCTGCTCCCGCGCGAAGTAAGCCGCTGCTTTTTTCAGGAACGCCGTCTCAGCGCGGAGCTCGGAGTTCTCCCGCTCCAACTCCTTGAGTCGCGCCCGCTCATCGAGCGTCACCTCGGTCTCCGTGCCGCCGTGGGTCTCGCGGTACTTGTTCAACCAGTTCCGCAACGTCTCGGGGCCGACGCCGTAGGCCACGGCGACGTCCTTGATCGTCTTCGAGGTCGTGATGACCTCCTGGCACAGCTCATCCTTGAACTCCTGGCTGAACCGCCTGCGTGATGCACTCACTGCTGGATCTCATTTCGGTAGGCCCCTCACTTTAGGAGGGTCCACCGTCCGAGATCACCGCAGCAGGCCAGTGAGGTGTGCTATCGACAATTCGTGCAGTGCGAAGCCGCGCAAATCGTCAACTTGTCGGAAGACGACTCCCAGGGTGGCCCACCCACCTCAGCAAACACCTTCGGAACGCCGAACACCGACCTACACGTGATCCTGTCCCCAAACCGACATATCAGGGTGTACGCGGACAACAAGCCCCAGAGAAGGGGCCGCTGCCGCGTCATGGGCGGGCTGTGTCAGCCCATGACGCCGCGCAGCGACCCCTCCGCTCGAGTCTCGTGCCCCGAATCCGTGGTGTCAGGCGGGGAGCTTGGAAGCCAGGACGTCGAGCTTCTCGATCGTGGGTTCGGAGAACAACGTGCCGGCGTTTTCGCCGAGCGCTACCGCCACGGGTCCGGACAGGTGGGCGTCACGTCCGGCGTCGTCCGGAAAGACGTCGAAGATCCCGAACGAGGTCGGCCCGAGGCGGATCGCGAACCACGCGGTGGTGGCCTGCTCTCCCTCGACAAGCCCACGGCCGCTGTCAAGGAAGTCCCTCACCTCGTCCTCCTTCCCGGGCAACGCGTCGAACCTGACCAGCAGTCCCTTTGTCACACTCATGACGACACCTCTTCCTGTGCTTCTTCCTGTACCGAAGTGCCCGCGATTTGGGACACGATCGCGTCGCAGAACGCCGACAGATCATCGGGCGAGCGGCTTGTGATGAGATTCTTGTCGACCACCACGTCCTGGTCAACGACGTCGGCGCCGGCGTTGCGCAGGTCCGTGCGGATGCTCGGGAAGGACGTCAGGGTGCGACCAGTGACCACACCGGCCTCGATCAACGTCCAAGGCCCGTGACAGATCGCCGCCACTGGCTTACCGCTCTCGACGAAGTCGCGGACGAAGGCGACAGCGTCTTGTTCGACCCGGAGCTTGTCGGGGTTCACCGTCCCGCCCGGAAGCACCAAGGCGTCGTAGTCGGCCACCGAGGCCTCGGCCACCAGCCCGTCGACGCTGAACGTCCCCGCCGGATCCAGATCGTTATCGCGGGCCTGGATCTCGCCCTCGCCGACCGAGAGGATCTCTGTCCGGGCTCCGGCCCGGTCCAGTGCCTCGCGGGGTTGCTCGAGCTCGACGCGTTCGACCCCGTCCGCGGCGAGGATCGCGACTCTCCTGCCCTGCAGATCTGCTGCCACGTCAGTTCGCCTTCTTTCCGCTGGACATACCTGGCTTGATGAGGACCTTGGTCCAGCCCTCGGACCTGGCGTCGAAGTTCCTGTAGGCGTCGGCGGCCTCTTCCAGCGAGATCTCGTGGGAGACGATCCAGGACGGCTTCGCCTTGTCAGCCGCGATCAGGTCGCGGAGCCGGCGGTTGTACTTCTTGACCGGGCACTGACCGTTGCCCATGGTCTGCCCCTTGAACCAGTGGGTGCCGAAGTCGATGGCCGCCTTGCCCTGCTTGGCCAAGTCGTCCTTGGCACCTGGATCCTGGGGGACGAACACGCCGACGGTGCCGATTCCGCCGGTGAAGCGCACCGCGTTGATGAGCATGTTCAAGGTGGCAGCCGTGTCTTCGTTGCCCTGAGGATCATGGGCCTGATAGCCCACGCACTCGCAGCCACGGTCGGCTCCGAGCCCCATCGTCTCGTCCAGCACCGCCTGCACCGGGTCAGTCTTGGAGTCGTCGATGGCGATTGCTCCGATCTGCTCGGCCAGCGCGAGCCGGTCGGGGTGGCGATCGACCACCATGACCTTCGCAGCCCCCTTGATCGTCGCGGACAGGGCAGCCATCAGCCCCACCGGTCCGGCCCCGGCGATCACGACGCTGTCGCCCGGGATCACACCGGCCATCTCGGTGGCGTGGTAACCGGTGGGGAAGATGTCGGAGAGCATGACGTAGTCGTTCTCCTTCTCCTGCGCATCCTCACCCAGGCGCAGCGCGTTGTGGTCGCCGAAGGGGACCCGGAGCAGCTCCGCTTGGCCTCCGCCGTACGAGCCCATGTCTGCAAATCCGTATGCCGCACCGGCGGCCGACGGGTCAGGCTGCGTGGTCAGGCAGTAATTCGTGAGACCGCGCTCGCAGTTCTTGCAGAACCCGCACGAGATGTTGAAGGGCAGCACGACCCGGTCGCCCACCTTGACCTTCTCCACGCCCTGACCGACCTCCACCACCTCCCCCATGTTCTCGTGGCCGAACGTGCGGCCCTGCTCGAAGGAGGTACGGCCCTCATACATGTGAAGGTCCGAGCCGCAGATATTGGTCGTTGTCACCTTGACCAGCACATCGGTGGGACGTTCGATCTTCGCGTCCGGAACATCCGTGACCGCGACATCTCTGGGCCCCTGATAGACGACAGCCTTCATGGCGAGTCTCCAATGGTTGTGCTTGGCAAACCTCTGACTTCCTCACACTCACACGGGGACGATGCCGCGTCAACTGAATGGAGGCCATCAGGCAACTTTTCACGCCGCCCAACAGACGCCACCACCGCAACCGCCCCAGACAGGGCAACCGCTCGAGGCAGGGTCTGATGCACGAGTAGGTGACATCTGATCTGGCTTGCCCTGCGAGGCGGGCCTGGAAGGATGCCAGCTGTGCCTAAGCCCTATCCCCAGGAGTTCCGCGACGACGTGGTCCGCGTCGCCCAGAACCGCGAAGACGGTGTGACGCTCGAGCAGATCGCCGCTGACTTCGGGATCCACCCCATGACGTTGCAGAAGTGGATTCGCAAGGCCGACGTGGAGGCCGGGATCAAGCCTGGCACAACCTCCGCGGAGTCCCAGGAACTGCGCGAGGCCAAACGCCGCGTTCGGCTGCTGGAGCAGGAGAACGAGGTCCTGCGCCGCGCGGCGGCGTACCTATCCCAGGCGAATTTGCCGGGAAAAGGTGGTACCCGCCCGCGTGGGAGCTCGCCGCTGACGGGATCCCCGTCGCGGTAACGTGCCGGGTACTTGAAATTGCTCGTCAGCCCTACTACCGGTGGCTCAAGAACCCGGTCACCGATGCCGAACTAGCCGAGGCCTACCGGGCCAACGCTCTATTCGATGCCCACCGTGAGGACCCGGAGTTCGGCTACCGCTACCTCGCCGATGAAGCCGAGACCGCAGGCGAGAGGATGTGCCGGCGGACGGCGTGGCGGATCTGCTCCGCCGGCGGCTGGACCAGCGCCATCAGCAAGAAAGGCCGGGGTCGGCACCGTAAGGCCGGCCCGCCAGTGCACGACGATCTCGTCGAGCGGGACTTCACCGCCCAGGGCCCGAACGAGCTGTGGCTGACCGACATCACCGAGCACTGGACGGCCGAAGGGAAGCTGTACCTCTGCGCGGTCAAGGACGTCTACTCGGGGCGAATCGTCGGGTATTCGATCGACTCGAGAATGAAATCCCGCCTGGCCGTGACTGCCCTGAACAACGCCGTTGCCAGGCGAGGCAACGTCACCGGCTGCGTCCTCCACAGCGATAGAGGATCGCAATTTCGCTCGAAGAAGATGCAAATGGCAATCACCCGTCACGGGCTGATCGGCTCGATGGGCCGGGTCGGTGCGTGCGGCGACAACGCAGCCATGGAGAGTTTCTTCTCGCTCCTGCAAAACAACGTCCTCAACCGACACGCCTGGGCCACCAGAGACGAGCTCCGAGCGGCTATCGTGCACTGGATCGAACGCACCTACCACCGCCGTAGACGGCAGGACCGCCTCGGACGATTGACCCCCGTCGAATACGAGACAATCATGACCCACGAGGCCGCTCAGGCCGCGTGACTAACCGTGTCACCTATCCGTGCATCAGCCCCAAGATCGTCACCGATTGCGCGGTCAGGCGGACTCGCAGCAGCTGGCTGGAGATGGTGTACGGCACCGAGTAGTACTGAGAGTCGCAGGAGACGTGGTAGTTCCGGCCGACTTTGAGCTGCTTTCACTCGACTGTTGCGAACGCGTCGTAGGGCAGGGCGGCCAGCAGTGGGTATTCGTCGGATTCGAACCGCTCCCACCGGGTGGTGCCGTCAGCCCGACGGATGGCGGTGTTGATCTCGCCGACGCGCTCGTTGATTGCGGCGTTCAGAGCCTCGACGGTGGTCCCGCGACGTCTGACGACTTAGGAGCGCACTTCCTGGGTTCGTGTGCCTCGGCGGCTGGCTTCGAGGGCTGAGGTGAGCGTTCGAGCGTCGTAGCTACCCAGCAACCGTCGGCCGTCTACGAAGAACGTCGGGGTAGCGTGCGCCCCGCTTGCATCGGCGCTTTCGAGATCCCGCTCCACACGGGCACGCACGGCGGCACTATCGAGGTCAGCCGTGAACTGGGCGACATCCAGGCCCAGCTCTTCGGCGTAGTGGATCAGATCTTCGCGCTCGAGCGCATCTTGCCGCGTGAAGACGAAGTCCAGCCACGGCCAGAACATCCCCTGATTCGATGCCGCCTCCGACGCTCGTGCGGCTATGGGGCCGTGAGGGTGATGTGGCAGCTGGCGAACGACATACCGGAGATCGTCTCCGAACCGGCTGCGAAGGTCCTCCCAGGAACCCGTTGCGTGCGCGCAATAGACGCATTCGAAGTCGATGTACTCGACGAGCGTGAGCTGGGCGTCCTCTGGTCCGCGGATGTGGTCGACTTCAGGATCAACGGGTGGTGTGAGCACCATCGGCAGATCTGCCGTCTCCTCTCCCCAGCGTTTCGCAGCAACCCAGAAAATCAGCCAACCAAGCGCGGTAGCGAGCACCATCGCGACCAACACGCCGACGGTCGCTTGCCGACCCAGGTCGGACGTCGAGCCGAACGCGAGGCCGATCACCAGGAGCGACACGGTGAACCCGATCCCCGAAAGCGCCGCGCCGCCAAACACGCTGCCCATCCCGACACCCTCGGGTAGCCGACCGGCTCCAATCTTCACAGCGACGAAGGTGGCGAGACCGATTCCGAGAAGTTTGCCGAGCACGAGACCCACGATGACTCCCCACGTCACGGAGGACTGGAAGGAATCGACGAGCAGGCCGCCGCGCAGGTCGACGCCAGCGTTCGCGAGGGCGAAGATCGGGACGATGACGAGCGCGGTCGGCATGCGCAAGACCTCGTGCATGCGTTCATTTACCGAGATACCTCGCGCCAAGCCTCGATCGACTGCGCGGGCCGATGCCGCGCTCGGCGACTGCCAGAAGTCTCGGAACAGCTGACGAGCCGCGACCACCTTGTGCCGACGCGTCGGGTAGGCGGGGATAAGGAGTCCTGCGACCATGCCCGCGAGGGAGGCGTGGACTCCGGAATCAACGGTCGCGAACCAGAGCACAATGACAATCAGCACGTACGGTGTGGCGCTCCATTGCCGCGAACGACCCAGAAGCCACAACCCGGCGAGGCAGGCAACTGCGATCAGCAGCGGAACGAGCCGGATCTCGTCGCTGTAGACAAAGCCGATGATGGAGACGGCGAGGAAGTCATCGACGACGGTGAGGGTGAGTAGGAACACCCGCAACTGGCCGGAGAGTTTCGGGCCGACTAGCGCGAGGGCACCCAACAGGAACGCGGTGTCGGTACCGACCACCGCGCCCCATCCACCGAGCCCGTCGCCGCCCGCGGCGGCCACGATCAGGATGTAGAAAACTGCGGGCAGTGCCACGCCAGCGACGCCAGCGATCAACGCGAGACGCGCGCGGCTGGTGTCTCGGAGCGACCCGTGCGCGAACTCCTGTCGCACCTCGAGGCCAACGACAAAAAAGAAGACCACCATGAGGCCGTCGTTGATCCAGTGGTGCAGGTTCATGTGCAGTCCGAACCCGCCGACATCGAACCCGATCTCGACATCCCACAGCCCGAAATAGGCCTCGGAGAGTGGCGAGTTCGCCCAGAGCAAGGCGGCCGCTGCGACGACGACCAAGAGCACAGCCGAACCCGACTCCGTGCGAATCGTTCGCCAACTAAAGCGCCGTTCCATCTGCCGACTCGTCATGCGGGAAGCGTATCGGAACCCAAGGGCAGCGCCCGGCGGCGAAACGTGTCGACCGTGCAGCGCGCAAGGCGGAATGGAGACGAAGCGGGTTATGGGGCTCATCGCATTTGAGGGTGTAGCAGTGGTCTGAATCCTCCGGTTTCGAGGAGCGATCGGGCGATGTAGTTGGTGAGGTTGCGGAAGCCGAGGGCGGAGCCGCGGAGGTGCTCGAGGCGGCTGTTGATCGCCTCGGTCGGGCCGTTCGAAGTGCCGGGCCGGTCGAAGTAGGCGAGTACGTCGGTGGCTCGTCGTGTCAGTGTCTGCCCGAGTTTGCCGATCTCCGTGAGCGCTTGCGGGACGCGCGAGCCGATGGCATCGATGAGCGCCTGCATGAGCTGCTTCCCCTTGGCTCTGTCGGGGTCGCGGTAGGCGGTCACGAGCCGCTGATAGAACTCCGACGTGACCTCGACCGCGCTATGCCGTTCGTCGGCGAACAGCGCGTCCAGTCGCTCGCCTTGCCATTCGGTGAGGAAGCACATCCCGGTGTGCAGGGTGCGGCGGGCGCCGTAGAGCGGATCGCCCTCGCGGCCACGATGGCCGTGGATGTGCTGCTGCACGCGCCTACGGCAGTCGTCCAGCGCGTCGCCGGCGAGGCGGACGACGTGGAACGGATCCATGACCGCGACCGCGTCCGGCGCCTCTTCCGCGGCGGCGGTCTTGAAGCCGGCGAAGCCATCCATCGCCACCACCGTGAGCGCGTCCCTCCATGCTTTCGGGCGGGCCGAGAGCCACGTCTTGAACGCCTGCTTCGAGCGGCCAGGAACCATATCGAGCAGGCGTGCCGGGCCGGTCTTCTCGCGGTTCGGGGTGAGGTCCATGATGACGTCACGTAGTTGTCGCCGTGCCTGGTGTGACGCCAGACGTGCTCGCTAACGCCGAGCGTCGTTACGCCCTCCAGCCGTGCCGGGTCGTCGATCAGCAGCCGCCGCCTCTCTGCCAACACCGCATCGTTGGCCGTGTGCCAGGCCACGCCCAGCCCGGCCGCGACGCGAGCCATCGAGAGGTGGTCGATCACGATCCCCTCCAGCGCCCACCGCAGTTCACCGCGCGACAGCTTCGCTCGCGTCGGCGCCGCCGCCGTGGTGTCTTGGCGCCACGTGCGCCCGCCCGGTGAGCAGCGGTAGCGGCGCACGCGCAGCAGCAGCGTCGTCGGCTTGTGACCGAACGGCTCGTGCGCCAACCGGCGCGTCACCGTGCCTCGCGGAACGCCCTCGGCGCCGCAGCCCCGGCACCACGGGTCGGCCTCTGCCAGTCGGCACTCCAACACCGTCCGATCTGGCTCGAGGCGCTGCCCGACCACTTCTAGGCCGAGCTCGTCGAGGCGGCAGAACGTGGTCAGGTCAGGGGTCGCGAAGGTAGCGGGGAACACGTCGAGGTATCTCTAGGATGGCTGGCGTAGGAACCTCCATCCTGGGAGATCTCGGCCCCTACCCGCCGCCGACGCGCTCGACCCCGACTACACCGTCAACTGCGAAGAGCCCCATTGGGCATCTCGAGTTTGGGGAAGTCGAGGGATTCCGCACGCATGCCCTCGGGTTCGCGAATACGACGGCCCGGTTTCCGTTTGCCATTGAACTGTCCCTTTCAACGTGGCCCGAGAACTCTGGGGGAATCCCGGTGCTGATCCCACAATCTCGCGGCGCATCGGCAGGGTCTATCACGTGGCGTGCCGGGTGACTCACGTATCGTGCCAGCCCGGCGGCCAGCGATTATGGCCCGTTTGCCGATGCAGCTGTCCGAACTCAACGGACGCGGTGCGGGACGATAGGCCCATGCTCGAGGGAGAAGGTTATGCCCCTGACGTCAGCGTCGCGGCCTCGGCGAGGGCGGCGGCGAGATACGGTGCCGAAGCGCTGTTTCTCGACGCGGCGACCTCTGCTGGAGTTCCGGACGCGACCACTGTGCCGCCGTTGTCACCGGCTCCCGGCCCGAGATCGATGACGTAGTCGGCTGCGCCCACCACACGCATGTCGAGTTCCACCATCACGACCGTGTTGCCCGCATCGACGAGAGTCTGAAGGTGGGTAACTAGACGGTCTGCGTCGGCACAGTGCAATCCGGAGGTCGGCTCATCGAGCACGTACAGAGTGTCGCCACGCTGCGCTCGTTGCAGTTCGGTGGCCAGCTTCACACGCTGCGCCTCCCCACCGGAGAGCTCTGTGGCCGGCTGTCCCAAACGCAGATAACCGAGCCCGACATCGACCAGCGAGGTGAGGGAGCGCATCACGTCGTACTCGCCGGCGAAGAACTCGTGAGCCTCTTCGACGCTCATCGCGAGGATTCCCGCGATGTTGCGCCCTCGCCAGGTGATCTCCAGGGTGCTCGATTGATAGCGGGTGCCATGGCAGTCGGGACACACGGTGTAGACCGAGGGCAGGAAGAGCAGCTCGACCATCACGGAGCCTTCACCCTCACAGGTCGGGCAACGGCCGCCTGCGACATTGAAGGAGAACCGACCGGGCTTATATCCGCGTGTCCGAGCTTCCAACGTCTCGGCGAACCGGCGCCGCACATGATCGAAGAGTCCTGTGTAGGTCGCGACGTTCGAGCGGGGCGTGCGGCCGATGGGTTTCTGGTCGATGCTCACCACACGCCGGACGGTCGTGAGATCGCCCTCGACCGACCCTCCGAGTTCATCGGACTCGTCAGTGAGGAGCAGGGCGTCGGCCTCAGCGCTTTCCTCCTCGACGCGAGGGGCGTCCCCTTGCCTGGCGCCGATGAGGGCAGGCAGGACTTGACTGACAAGGCTGGACTTCCCCGACCCTGACACGCCAGTGACAGCCGTGAGCGTTCCGAGCGGCAGCGCCACAGATACGTCCCGCAGGTTGTTGCGCGTGACGTGCTCCAGCTGCAACCAGTCGTGGGCGGCACGGGGCTGGTGCGGTGGAAGGCCGCTGCCCCCGAAGATGTATCCGCGCGTCACCGACTCGTCGACCTCCGCGAGCCCGTCCGTGGGTCCGCTGTAGATCACGCGCCCGCCGCGTTCCCCGGCTCCGGGGCCGATGTCGACCAGCCAGTCCGCGTGCCGCATGACGTCGACGGAATGCTCCACGACGAAGAGGCTGTTGCCGCGCTGCTTCAGCCCGTCGAGGATACCCAGCAGCGCGGTGACGTCGTGCGGATGGAGACCGGCTGACGGTTCGTCGAGGACGTAGACAACACCGAACAGTTCCGACGTGAGCTGCGTGGCGAGTCGAAGTCGCTGTAGCTCCCCTCCGGACAGTGTCGGCGTAGTGCGACCTAGCGAGAGGTAACCGAGTCCGAGATCGATAATGGGGCGCAGCCGGTCCAGTAATTCTGCGCCCAGGCGGGCTGCCGCGGCGCGCTTCTCGACAGACTGATTCGGTGTGCGACGGACATCCGGCGCAGCGGAGTGCGCGGAGCCGCCAGCAGCAACGCGCTGCTCGACGGCTTCACGTCTAGTCGCGACGTCTACCACGGCGCCGGAGGTCTCGCCCTCGCGGTCAGACTCGGCGACGACGGACTCGAGGAGCTCAGCCAATTCACGTAGTGGCAAGGCTGAGAAGTCCGCGATATCGAGTCCTTCGAACGTCACCGTCAGTGCTTCGGGTTTGAGCCGCTTCCCATGGCACACCGGGCAGACCGCCGCGCTCATGAACTGGGCTACGCGGCGCTTCATCGACGCGCTCTTCGTGTTCGCGAAAGTGTCGAGCACGTACCGCCGCGCGCCGACGAAGGTGCCCGAGTAGCTCGGTTCGATTCCTGCTCGGATTGCCCGGCGCGCCTCGGCGAGTGTGAGTCGAGAGTGGACGGGAACGAAGGGGGTCTCGTCGGTATAGAGGATCCAGTCCCGATCCTTCTTCGGCAGATCCTTCCACGGTACGTCGACGTCGTAGCCGAGCGCGACGAGCACGTCGCGCAACTGGTGGCCGTGCCAGGCGGTCGGCCACGAGGCGATGGCGCGCTCCCGGATGGTGAGTGAGGGATCGGGAACCATCCGCTCCTCGGTCACCGCGTACACTCGCCCGATGCCGTGGCACTCGGGGCACGCGCCCTGCACGGTGTTCGCGGAGAAGTCCTCGGCGTAGAGCATCGGCTGACCGTCTGGGTATTCACCGGCTCGCGAATAGAGCATCCGAACCACACTCGACAGCGTGGTGATGCTGCCTACAGAGGAGCGCGCGCTGCGCCCTCCGCGCTGCTGCTGCAAGGCGACTGCGGGCGGCATCCCGGTGATGGAGTCGACGTCGGGGACACCCGCCTGGTCGATCAGTCGCCGCGCGTACGGGGCAACTGACTCCAAGTAGCGCCGCTGCGACTCCGCGTACAACGTGCCGAAGGCCAAGGATGACTTCCCGGATCCGGACACGCCCGTGAACACAACCATCGCGTCTCGCGGAACCGTGAGATCGACGTCCTTGAGGTTGTGTTCGCGGGCACCACGCACCCGGACATCGGGCTGGACGTGGGTGGACACTGAGGAAAGGTGATCCATTTCGGAACAGTACCAAGCGGGTCTCGTGGTAAGCAGGTTCATCGACCGTGGGAGGCAAGATGATGCGGCTGTCTACCGGCTCTTCCGGATTTGGAGTGCGTGGTTGGGGTTCGCCGGTGATGCGGTGAGGCACCAGATGTAGGGGTCCTGGGGCGTGTGAAGATGCAAGTTCCTACACCAGCACTTCGCATCCCCAGGACCCGCTTTGAGCGCTACCGCCAGCCTGCTCGCCGACACCATCTGCCGCACGGTCGAGCTCGGGGTGACGATCACCGACGCCGCGGTGGCTGACGAGTTCACGCACCTGTTCTGCGCCCCGGTCACACTGGACCCGATCTGCCCCGGGTGCGGGATGGCGGGGTGCCTGCGCGACCACGTCGAGCGGAAGGTGACCGATCTGCCGATCGTCGGTCACCCCACCAGACTGCATGTGCGGGTACCGCGCTTCACCTGCGACAACATCGAATGCGAGACGCGCATCTTCCAGCAGCGGATGCCGGCGTTGGCCGAGCCGAGGGCCAAGACCACGCGTCGCTGCAGCCGCTGGATTCTGCAGCGTCTGGCGGTCGACCGCACCAGCGTGTCCGCGGTCGCGAAGGCCCTCGGGCTGGGGTGGGATCTAGTCAATGACCTGGCAGCCTCTGAGACCCGAGCCATGGTCTACGACCAGCCCGGAGATTTCGACGGCGTCCGTGTCCTCGGGGTCGATGAACACAAGTGGAAGCACGTGCGCGGTGACGGCAGCAGCTCGTTCGTCACCGTGCTGGTGGACCTGACCCCGGTCGTTGACGGCACCGGCCCGTCTCGCCTGTTGGACATGGTCCCGGGGCGTTCGGCGAAGGTGCTCACCGAGTGGCTCGACGCCCGTGACCGGGTGTTTCGAGACCGAGTCAAGGTGGTCACGATGGACGGGTTCGCCGGCTACCACGCCGCCGCCGCCAAGGCCGTGCCGGCAGGACGGACGGTGATGGACCCCTTCCACGTCGTGCACCTGGCCGCCGACAAGCTCACCGTGTGCCGCCAACGCGTCCAGCAGGCCACTACCGGGCACCGGGGCCGCACGGGCGATCCGCTGTACGGGATCCGCCGCATCCTGCGCACCCGAGCCGAGCTGCTGACCGACAAGCAGAAGGTGCGCCTGTTCAGAGCGTTCACCGCCAACGATGCGCACGCGGCGGGCTAGGTCACGTACGGCGTCTACCAGCGACTCATCGCCGCCTACGAAGCCTCCGGCAAGCGGGAGGGCAAGATCGCGATGTACAAGCTCCTCAAGTCGATCCGGGCCGGTGTACCCGCCGAACTCCCGGAGCTCGCGCAGCTCGGCCGGTCACTGTGGAAACGGCATCGCGAGATCCTCGCCTACTTCGACGTGGGCGCCTGCAGGCGGCCCGGTCGAGGCCATCAATGGCCGCCTCGAACACCTCCGCGGAATCGCCCTGGGCTTCCGAAACCTCGGGGCACTACATCTTGCGGCCACTGATCCACTCCGGCCAGCTTCAGGACCGGATCAATGCACTCTAAATCCGGAAGGGCCCGTGTGGCCTCGCGCAGCTCACGCGATTCGGCCGACGTGGTGCCGGGTTTGATCCCGGCTTCCACGTCGGCCTTGCGGATCCACATGTTCAGGGTCATCGGGTGGATACCGAAGTCGGCAGCGATCTGTTCGAGAGTCGCACCGTCTTCACGGTTCCGGGCGACGCGGACAACGTCGTCGCGGAACTCCTGGGGGATAGGGCTTGGGCACAGCTGGCATCCTTCCAGCCCGCCCGGCAGGGCAAGTCAGATCAGATGTCACCTGCCCGTGCACCAGCCCCTGGTTTCCCCTTCACTCGCGGAGACCGTTTACAGCGAGCTTCAACTTGCCGATCTAGTCCACGCCACCCTGACCCTAGATGGTCAGTTCGACTTCATTCTGACTGCGCGTGGCCGTGTAGAAGCCAACCGGATGCGCGAAAGCTACCGCTCTTCACTTGCGCAAAGGCGGGTCCTGGAGTGGTTGGCGGCCCATCCCGAGACATCTCCAGAAGCGCTGATAAAAAGTGAGAACGCTGCGGACTTCACCGGGTCGCTCTCCGAGCGAGAGGTCAGTCTGGCAGTCGAGGAACTCGAGTCAGGCGGCTACCTCGAGGGGACCAAAGCCTGGGGTGGATCAATGATCCGAGCGCGTCTGACCGCAGCGGGCCAGCGACTCCTTAGAAACCAGATGAGTCTCGACCAGGTTCAACTGTCCGGAGGAATGACGACTATGAACGTTTCGGCTGACAACTATGGAACCCAACATATTGGGAACCAGGCGATTGGCGGACAGGGCCACTCAATGACTGCCCATATCGGCTCTGAGGTGTCGGTAGAGGACATCCTCGCGGCGCTGAGCCAGTTCCGGAATCACGTTGAAGACGCGGACCTGCCGGCGGACGAGAAACAAGATCTGCTCGAGGAGATTGGGGCGATCGAGAGCCGCGGACCTAGGCGTGGCCTTGAGTGGGTCAGGGCTCAGCTCAATGCGTTGAGCACCGCTGTCTCAGGCACGCTGGGGTCGGAGAGCGCAGAACTGCTTGTACGCATGATCTCGGAGTCGTAAAGCTCTCCGACACTTCGCGACCTTCCCAGCAGTCTAGCTACGGCGTAACACGAGTGGCCCCTTCGCCAGCTCTCTGGAGAGCCCGATAGAGCGTCGATCGGCCCACTCCGAGGTCTCGGGCGATCGCCGACGGCCCCTCCCCCGCTTCGACGCGGGCACGGGCCTTGTCGATCTGCTCGTCAGTCAGGACGCGCTTGCGCCCCTTGTACTTACCTTTCGACTTGGCGATGGCGATGCCCTCAGCCTGGCGTTCGCGAATGATGGCCCGCTCGAACTCGGCGAACGCCCCCAGCAGCGAGAGCATCAGATCCGCTCGCGGATCCTGGGCGCCGGCAGCGTAGGTGGCCCGCTCATGGACGAACACCACGCTCGCGCCCTTCGCAGTGATCTCGCCGACGATCTGCTTGAGATCAACCAGAGAACGGGCAAGCCGATCCATCGACGCGACCACCAGCTCATCACCATCTCGCAGGTACCTGATGCACTCGGCGAGCTTCACGCGATCAGCGCGAGAGCGGGCGGACTGCTTTTCCACATAGATGCGGTCGCACTCCCCCACCGCCTCGAGCTGACGCGCCTCGTTCTGATCCGCGGTCGATACCCGCACGTACGCCACCCGCTGCCCACGAGGACGCGAGGCCCGGCGAGCCGGCATCGGATCCGGCTTTGGCTGCGACTTCCGCTCGATGATGTTCTCCGAGTCCGTCGACTCCACCCGAAAGTTCCAGCCCAACTCGTCGCGGCGACGGAACCGAGTCCGCACGCTCCCGCGGCTGACGATGAGCACCTCCTCGCCACCATCACCCGAACGGTTCAAGAGCGTCCCGATCCGATCAGCCATCGAAAGACCCCTTCGCCCGGAATCTGTACCAATAGATCTTAGACCCAACGGGAATACGTTTCATAAGTATCGAACCTGATCCTGTGACACAGCAGCGATGGTATGACTCTCAACTTCGTTTGGCGGGATTTCGCAGCATTGTTTGGCGGTGTTGACGCCCGATCGTCGATGAGATAATTGGGAAATGGAACCGTGGACGGCCGAGCGAAGGGGCGTAGTGACGCTCCCAAGTGGTCGACTCGTGCGCGGCCGCGGCCTGCGAAACGGTCCCATTGGCGACGATGACGCACCCGACTTCGGGCTCTACCTCACATTGCGTCTGCACCAGGAGGACTGGCAGTCGCAGTGGGTCGCGTGGCCGGACTTTCGTCTACCCAGAGAACCATTGGACGCAATGACCGCCCTCCGAAATGCCTACGATCGATCCTTGACTGAGAGAGTGGAAATCGCTTGCGACGGGGGCACAGGGCGAACAGGAACAGCTCTGGCCATCCTTGCCCGATACGACGGCTTACCGGCCGACGAGGCCGTGGCGTGGGTCCGCACTGCTTACAGACGTCGTGCGGTTGAAACCCCCTGGCAGCGCAAGTTTGTGCGTGAGGCTCAACTGGCACTCTGACCCGGAAACGATCGTTTTTGCTACAAGTGAGCCCGAGTCTGCCGGAATTGGATACGCCGAGGTGGGCGGAAGCCTGGTCTGTAGCGGAACCCAGTCCCGGAATCTGTGTTTCTGATCTACCCACCAGCGACGGGTATTGCTACATTTATCGG
>NZ_JAWLRW010000014.1:0-65312 GCF_033142235.1 Rhodococcus sp. IEGM 1408 | reverse complement strand
ACAAAACCCAGGTCAGCCCGGGCCACTCAGACGCCCGGGCGCACCCGACTGCACATAACCACGGACTGAGCCGAATAGGTGATGTCGGCTACCCATAGTTAATTTGGCCGCTCGGCGACGAACTTGCGTTCCACCAGGTCAGCGGGCCGCTCGGTCTCAGCCTTGGGCCGAGTGGTGCGCGGCGACTTGGCCCTCTGGACCCCCTTGAGTCTTTCAGCTCTCATGAGGCGTTCGACGGTGCAGCGGGCGACCTGGTGGCCGGCGCGTCCCATCTCCTTCCACATCTTGCGGGCGCCGTACACGTGGTAGTTCTCCTCGTACATCGTGGTGATCGCGGCCGTCAGTTCGGCGTCGCGAACCGACCGCGCTGAGGGCGGTCGGGTCTTGGCGGCGTAGTAGGACGAAGGCGCGATCGCGGCGCTGGTCTCGGACAGTGCGTCGCAGATCGGCTGGACACCGTGTTCGTCCTTGTGGCGGTCGATGAACTCAACCTTCAGCGCTGTGGACGGTCCAGCTCCGCGATGCTCCTATGTCAAGCCCCGCTCACGCCGCCGCCTGAATTGCAGGGATCGGAGTGCGTGGCGCTGCAGTTGGAGGCGGCGACGTGGCCTCGGCCACGGGCCGTGCTTCGTCGGCGCGCATCGCTGCGAACACCCGGTCCGATATCCGGCGGCGGAGCAGTCGCAATGCCTCGGTTCGGGTCTTGCCGGCGGCGATGAGCTTGTCGTAGTAGTCGGTGCCTTCGCCGCCGAGCCGCAGCTGGGTCACCGCGGCCATGTGCAGCGCGGTGTTGATGCGCCTGTTACCGCCCCGGGACAGCCTGACGCGGACCTTGTTGCCAGACCACACTGGGATCGGAGCCGTGCCGTTAAAACGGGCGAAGGCGTCTTTGGACTTGAACCGCCTGACCCCGGCAGTCTCGCCGATGATCATGGCCGCTCCGAGCACCCCAAGCCCCGGGACCTCAAGCAGGTGCTGATGATTCGCGCGCGCCAGCTTGCTCAGGCGGCTCTCGATCTCGTTGATCCGCCGGGTGAGCGATCGGATGTCCTCCAAGATGTCGCGGGCGATCTCCGGCACGACCCCGGTCAGGCCGTCCAGGTGGGTAATCAGCTCATCGAGAAGATGGTAACGACGCAGCGCCCGGGACGGTATCTGCAGGTCAGGGTCGATCTCGTGCAGGAACCAGCGGACCTTGGACTGCAATGCGGTACGGCGAGCGACCAGGCTGCGACGGTGGTCGGACAGTAGCTTGATCTCCCGCGCCGGCCCCGGCAACTCGGCCGTCGGTAGGTCACTTTCGCGCAGGGCAACGCGTGCCACGGCCTCTGCGTCGATCGGGTCGGACTTGCCGGGTTCGCGACCCGACCGGCGCATACCCGCCATCAGCCGGGTGTGGACTCGCACGACCTTGTGCCCGGCGTCGAGCAGGTCGGCTTCCAGGCGCCGGGTCAGGTGCCGGCAGTTCTCGATCGCAATGATCACCTCCTCGAACTGCTCGAGCCAGGTCATGATTTTCTGATGCCCGGCCGCCCGGGCCTCGACTGTGAGGACATCGATCCTCCTGCCGACCTCGTCGACAGCTACGAGCGTGTGCCAGTTCTTGTGGGCATCAATTCCGATGACAGTCACCGCGGGCCTCCTTCTGATCCGTTGCCGTACGTTCGGCACCGCCGACCGAGGTCGGGCACGCCTCAGTCGGGCAGGACGAGCGAGCAAGCTCCTATCAGGCCACGGCCTTGATCAGCGATGCACACCCGGTGGAGCGGCACATCGCGGACAAGCCACCTATGGCAGCGAAAAAACGAGCCAACCCCACCGGGCATCATCATTGTGGTACTGAAGCGAAAAAAGCCGACTTGGATTCAAATCGTCAATGCAACAGGGCGGCGTAGCGTTCGGCGGGAGTGTCGTAGTCGAGGGTTTTCCGGGGCCGGTTGTTCAATCTCTCCGCGATTCGGTGCAAGTCAGCCTGGGAGTAGCCGTTCATGCTTGTCTTCTTCGGAAAATACTGACGAAGCCAGCGATTGGTGTTCTCGTTGGTGCCGCGCTGCCAGGGCGAGTGTGGGTCGGCGAAGTACACGCTGATCCCGGTGCCGGCGGCGACGTCTTTGTGTCCGGCCAGCTCCATGCCGCGGTCCCACGTCAGGGAGCGAGACATCGTCTCCGGGAGCGCCGACAGCTCCCGGCACAGTCCTTCAGTAACAGAGGACGCATGGCGTGAGTCGACCTGGACTAAGCAGGTGTAGCGGCTGGAGCGTTCCACGACCGTGGCGATCTGGGACTGCTCCGATCCGATCATCAAATCGCCTTCCCAGTGACCTGGAACAGCGCGGTCCGCGACGTCGTCTGGACGGGCATCAATCGACACGGCGTCTTTGATCTGCGAGCGCCACTGGCCGGAGGTGGTGTTGCTGACCGCGCGACGAATCGGTCTGCCGGTGCGCAACTGCTTCTGTAACGACTTGTCCAGCACATTCCAGGATTGGATGTACAGCGACCGATAGATCGCCTCGTGCGAGATCAGCATCCGCGACCCGGCTGGGTACTGCTTCTTCAGCCGACCAGCGATCTGTTCCGGAGACCATTCCTCTTTCAGGCGTGCAGCGACGTAGCCTCGCAGTACAGGGTTCGTGGCCAGCTTGGGCTTCTGAGGACGCCGGGCCCGGCGCCAGGCGCGGTCGTCTGCGTCGATGGCGCGATAGCGCTCCCTACCCTCGTTCTGCCCGACTTCTCGGCTGATCGTTGACGCAGGCCGTCCCAGCTGGCGACCGATCTGGCGGTACGAGTCGCCCGCCGCCAGACCGCGGGAGATCTCCTCCCGATCGGACAGACTCAATGTCCCCGCCCGGCGCTTCTGCGGCGACTGATAGATCCCGCCCTTGGGCCGCAGGATCGAAAACACCGAACCCGGCGGCGAGTCGACCGATCGCGAGATCTCACTGATCGACGACCCCGCCTTCCACATATCCCAGACCCGCTGCCGTTCCTCCGGCGGCAGTCCGGGCCGGCCAATCTTAGCCATCGTCCACCTCCACCATAGATTGCTTGGTGTTGCGTTGACGGTTTGAGTCTAAGGACGCCTGCTTCAAGATCGTGTTCGCCCGCCGCAGCTCGCGGTTCTCCTTCTCCAGCTGGGCCAGGCGGGCGTCGCGATCAGCCGAGACCGACGAGGCGTCTTGGCCCTCGGCCTGGGCTTTACGGACCCAGGCCCGTAGTGCTTCGCGGTGCACGCCGAGCTGCTCAGCGACACGCACGATCGCACCGTGTGAGCGGTCGGGGTCGGCCAGTGCTTCCAACGCCATCCGCGTCGCTCGTTCGCGCAGCTCGTCCGGGTACTTGCGAGGTGCTCCCATGGTTCTGATGATCCCTTCCCGGGTAATCGATGTCTCCATCAAACCCGGGGCGATGCACGTCGATGCCGACGGCCAGCCGGCCGAGCTGCACTTGGTGATGGACAACTACGCCGCCCACAAGCACGCGAACGTCAAGGCCTGGCTGGCCGACAATCCACGGTTCACGGTCCACTTCACACCCACGCCTCGTGGATGAACCTGGTGGAGGTCTGGTTCGGCATCGTCGAACGCCAGGCCATCCGCCGCGGGTTCTTCACCTCCGTCAAGGACCTCAACGCCAAGATCCGCACCTTCATCGACGGCTGGAACAACCGCTCCCACCCCTTCGTCTGGACGAAAACCGCCGACGAAGTCCTCGCGAAAGCCAACCGTAAGAAGACTTCAAATGCGGACCACCAGAGACGTGTTTAGGCGTGCTGGCGGACGGAGTGCTCGCCGAGCGAGCGAGTGCGCGTCGGGTACGGACTACTGTCCCATGACAGGTGTCGGGAGTGACCGGGCGATGATCTCCTTCATGATCTCGGTGGTGCCGGCGTAGATCTGACTGACCCGCAGGTCGGTCCATGCGCGCGCAATCGGATACTCCTCCATGTAGCCGTAGCCGCCGTGGAGTTGCAGGCAGGTGTCGGCGACTTGCTGAGCGCGTTCGGAGCTCCAGTACTTCGCCATCGCGGCGGTGGGGATGTCCAGTTCGCTCTTGACATGCAGGTCGAGACACTCGTCGATGAAGGCGCGGGTGACGCGGGCTTCGGTGGCGACCTCGGCGAGCTTGAACTTGGTGTTCTGGAATCCGAAGATCGGTTTGCCGAACGCCTCGCGCGTGAGTGTGTACTCGTGTGTCAGGTCCAGCATCAAGTCCATCGACGCGGCGCAACTGACGGCGACGATGAGCCGCTCCTGCGGGAGCTGCATCATGAGCTGGACGAAGCCCTGCCCCTCCTCGGTGCCGAGCAGATTGCTGGAAGGCACACGTACGTCATCGAAGAAGAGCTCGCAGGTGTCTTGCCCCTTGAGGCCGATCTTGTCGAGGACACGGCCGCGCCGAAATCCTTCGGAGCTGGTCGGCACGATGACCAGTGAGACGCCTGCAGCAGCCTGATCCGGGCTGGTCTTGCAGGCGACGAGCACCATGTCTGCGTGGTAGCCGTTGGTGATGAAGGTCTTGGCTCCGTTGATGACGTAGTCGTCGCCTTCTCGGACTGCCTTCGTCTTGATTCCCTGGAGGTCGGAACCGGTCCCCGGCTCGGTCATCGCAATGGCGGTCACGACCTCGCCGGAGGCCATCTTGGGCAGCCATTCGCGCTTCTGCTCCTCGGTGCCGTAGTGCAGCAGGTAGTGCGCCACGATGCCGCTGTGGAGTGCAGCCCCCCAGCTGCTGTCACCGATGCGGGCCTGCTCCTCGATAAGGATCGCCTCGTGGAAGAAGTTGCCGCCGCCCCCGCCGTACTCCTCGGGAACGGAGGCGCACAACAGGCCGAGCTCGCCGGCGCGGGTCCATAGTTCGCGGTCGACGCGCTTCTGTTCGATGAACCGCTCGATGTTGGGCTTGATCTCCCTCTCGCAGAACGTCCGGGCGAGTTGACGGAAGTCGTCGAGGTCCTGGTTCATCCAGGGTGAACGGCGGCTGGGCATGGGTCCTCCAAAGATTATGTGCCGGGTACAGGGTGTACCCGAAGGCTACGGGTACACCCTGTACCGCGCCAGTCCCTTTCGGGTTAGAATGTGCTGGTGGATCTTGCGAGGTGGGTGGACACGGCCGTGGTGCGCCGATCGACGGCGCACGAATCGCACCGGTCGGCACGACGAGAGCAGATAGTGGTGGCCGCGGCTCGTGCGATCGAGGAGTACGGTCCCGGCGTCGGTACTGCCCAGATCGCGGAACGGGCAGGCGTTGCGCGGCCTCACGTCTACCGGCACTTCGACAGCAAGGAAGACCTCGAACGAGAAGTGCTCCGATTCGCGGCTGATCAGCTCATCGACACCGTTCGTCCCGCCATGCGCGTGAGCGGTACAGCTCCCACCATCATCGAAGGCGTGATAGGCGCTGCCATCGGATGGGCTGCCGGTCATCCCAACCTGTATCGCTTCATGGCGGCGCGCCAGCAGAACAAGGAGACGCACCGGGCCAGGTTGGGGCGCACACGGTTCCTCGGGGAGGTGGTGTCCGCAGCCTCGGCATACATGCGCACATCCGAGGTACAGGTCGATCCCCCGGACGGCGTGATGGCGGGGTTGATGGGCATGGTCGACGCGGGGATCATCTGGTGGCTGGACCACCACGATGAGTCGAAGGAAGAGGTGACCACCCGGATCGCCCATCAAGTTTGGCTGATCATGCGTGATCTCGCCCAGAGCGTAGGGGTTGCTGTGGACAACGACCTTCTGTTGAGCGCGCGATGAGGGACCTCTCGCCCGGAATGGGCGCACCCCGAGCCCGTCGAAGCGGTCCCGCGTTGGAACGGCGACGCCCCGTGTGCGACCGGTGGCTGGAAGAGGTCGGTGACCTGGTGCGGCGGATGCCCGACGTCTGCATCTCGGCAGTGCCCGGCGAGCAGCCGGCCGGCTGGCCGCGCACGGCCGTAGCGCTCAAGACTGACGGTCTGGTCAACACCGCGGTGCGGCGATGACGCCGGCGCCGGGATCGCACCTTGAGGCGACCTTCTTCCTCGATCACGACCACGCTTCGGTACGCGACTTCACCCAGCACGTGATCGCCGGCGCGTCGAGCCCCCGAGAGAGAGCGTCCCTGCTCTTTGCTGCAGTGCGTGACCAAATCTGGTACGACCCCTACTCGGTCTCCGAGGATCCTGAGCATTACCGGGCGAGCCACGTCCTCCAGGCCGGCCGCGCCTACTGCGTGCCCAAGGCGGTGCTACTGGCCGCGGTTCTGCGGGCCGCGGGCATCCCTACCCGACTCGGCTTCGCCGATGTACGGAACCATCTGCAGACCGACACCTTACGAGCCGTCATGGGTGGAACGGATCTGTTCGTCTATCACGGCTATTGCAGCGTCTACATCGACGGACGATGGCTGAAGGCCACACCTGCCTTCAATGTCGAGTTATGCGAACGATTCGGCGTGCCACCGGTCGAATTCGAGGGACGGAGCGACGCGCTCATGCACGCCTTCACCTCCGACGGGACTCGGCACATGGAGTACGTACGAGACCACGGTAGCTTCGACGACCTCCCCCTGGGCCGCATTCTGTCTGCCCTCCACCAGGCCTACGGACCTATGGTCACCGCCGCTGCGGGGCCTGACGATGCCTTCACTCCTCCAGCTACCACCGGAGAGACCACTCCGGAAGGATCCGTGGACTCATAAGGGAGCACCTGGTGAGCCACTCCCGCCGGGCGCGGTCCTTCTTAGGGGCTGCGGAAGTGGTACTCAAGGGTGCTGGTGGGCGCGTCGGAAGTGGCTCGGTGAGCTGCCGGTCCATCCTTTGAAGGCATGCGAGAAGTTCGTGAGGTCGCTGTAGCCCAGTTCGGCGGCGACCTCACTGACAGACGTGGAGCGGTCGAGCAGCCGTATCCGGGCGCGGTCGAGCAGTGACTCCTGGAGGAGTTCGCGGAAGCTGGTTCCCTCCGCGGCGAGGCGGCGTTTCAGGGTACTCGAGGAGATCGAGAACTCATTCGCGACCGATTGGATGGTCCTCACCCCTGGCCCGTCGTCCAGCAGTGCCCGCACCCTGCGGGTGAAGTCCCGGCTGCCGCCCTGACGTTCGAGCGCCTGCTGGAGGCTGGTGACGGCGACGTCGTAGGCGACTGGGTCGGGGAAGCGGCAGGCCGCGTGTAGCGTCCGTTCAGGGATGTGCACATAGGACAGGGGGGCGTTGAAGATGAGCCGCGCCCCCGGCCAGGCTTCTCGAGCCCCGCTGCTTGGCTCCGGCCAGCGACTATGCATGGTCACCTCCGACGCGTCGTCGACCAGTCGGTCGACCAACCGCATGAGGGCGAGTCCGCAGTAGGTGACGGCGAGACAGTCCAGGTCGGGGTCTGCCGCGTTCCCGGTGAGCCGGATCGTCAGGTCGTCGCGCTGGGGATCGGACTGGGTGGTGACGGCCTCGGTGATCACGGGAAGATAGGTCAACAGCTGAACGACCTGGGCGACGGTTCCTGCGCTGACCAGCGGCACGCTCAACGGCCCGAAGGACGTGAGCTGGGCCTGTTCCGCGCAGGCGATCCCCAGCTTCGTTGCCTGCTCGGCATCGAGGTCCGGGTAGACCTCGCGAAACCACCGCAGCGGTGCCTGCTCCTGGGTCCGGATCAGAGACAGTTCCCCGGTTCCCTCGCGCGCCATGATGGCACGGAACTGCTCGGCACTGTCCGGATCGATCGCCGGACTGGCCAGCAGCTGCGCGAAGGCAAGCGCTGGGACGCCCGGCTCGCTTCTCTGCACAGCGCTCCTCACGTGACCCGATCTCACAGCAGGATGACACGATTCAACATGGTCATCGCCGATATCAACGACAATACTGGAGAAAATGTCGATGACGTAGTCAATAGTGAGGGAGTTGTAGATGACAGTCGTTACCTTCGTGTCATACGACGGGGAGAAGCACGAGGCGCCCATCGAGGAGGGCTGCTCGCTGATGCAGGTCGCCACGAACAACGCCATTCCGGGCATCGATGGTGACTGCGGCGGAGAGGCCGCATGCGGCACCTGCCACGTGATCGTCGATTCCGCCTGGGCCGCCAAGGTCGGCCCCTCCGGCCCGGAGGAGGAGGAGATGCTGTCGATGAACCCCGAGCGAGAGCCGACGTCGCGGCTGTCGTGCCAAGTCCAGGTCTCCCGGTCATGGGACGGCTTGACCGTGCAGTTGCCTGAATTCCAGATGTAACAGGAGGTGTTGACGAGATGAAGATCCCTGACGCAGTGAAGACGAAGGTCGACGCCGCCATACCCCTGGATCGCCAGGTCCAGGCCGCGCACCTCTACGACAAGAGCCGACGTTGGTTGACGGGCACGAACGGGCAGAAGATGTTCGTCGAACGCCCGATCCCGCCGGTCGAAGAACTCGCGCTCGAAGACATCGACCTCAGCAACCCCTTCCTGTACCGACAGGGGCAGTGGGCCCCCTACTTCGAGCGCCTGCGTAACGAGGCCCCGGTGCACTACCAGCCCAACAGTCCGTTCGGGCCGTTCTGGTCGGTGACGCGGCACGCCGACATCATCGCTGTGGACAAGAACCACGAGGCCTTCTCCGCCGAGCCCCTGATCGTCATCGGGGCGCCGCCGCGGTTCATGGACATCGCCATGTTCATCGCCATGGATCCGCCCAGGCACGACGTTCAACGGCGCGCCGTCCAAGGCGTGGTGGCTCCCAAGAACCTGCGCGAGATGGAGGGCCTCATCCGGGAGCGCGTCAGGGACGTCCTGGACAACCTGCCCGTCAACGAGCCTTTCGACTGGGTGAGGACGGTGTCGATCGAGCTCACCGCGCGCATGCTGGCGACCTTGCTGGACTTCCCCTACGAGCAGCGCCACAAGCTTGTCGAGTGGTCGGACCTGGCCACCTCCATGGAGCAGGCCAATGGAGGGCCCTCCGACAACGACGAGCTGTTCAAGGGCATGGTCGACATGGCGCGTGGACTCAGCGCACTGTGGCATGACAAGGCCGCCCGCCTGGCGGAGGGAGAAGAGCCGGGTTTCGACCTGATCACCATGTTGCAGAGCGACGAGGCCACCAAGGACCTGATCGACCGTCCGATGGAGTTCGCCGGCAACCTGATCCTGTTGATCGTCGGGGGCAACGACACGACCCGCAACTCGATGAGCGGCGGCGTTCTGGCGCTGAACCGGTTCCCGGACCAGTTCGAGAAGCTCAAGTCCGACCCCGGCCTGATCCCCAACATGGTCTCCGAGATTATCCGGTGGCAGACCCCTCTTGCCTACATGCGGCGGATCGCCAAAGCTGACACCATCTTGAACGGTCAGTTCATCCGTAAGGGTGACAAGGTGGTCATGTGGTACGCCTCGGGCAACCGGGACGAGTCCGTGTTCGAGCGGCCGGACGAGTTGATCATCGACCGGCCCAACGCCCGCAACCACATCGCTTTCGGGTTCGGCGTCCATCGGTGCATGGGCAACCGATTGGCCGAGCTGCAGTTGCGGATCCTCTGGGAGGAGCTGCTCCCACGCTTCGAGAGGATCGATGTCGTCGGTGAGCCGGAGTACGTGCAGTCCAACTTCGTTCGCGGCATCAGCAAGCTGATGGTCGAGCTCACCCCCAAGGGAACCGGATGAGTTCGGGGCGCGCGGTGGTGGTCGGCGCCAGCCATGCCGGCGCGCAGTCGGCCACCCGCCTCCGCCGGGAGGGTTGGTCCGGTGACATCGTGGGCCGGTGACGAGCCGATGTTGCCCTACCAGCGACCTCCTTCTCGAAGACCTGTGGAAGGAACAAGGACGATCTGCGGAAGGGACAAGAAGGTGTCGGCGCTCCCATGGTCCCGGTCGGACCAGTACGACCACAAGCTGCGGATCGCGGGACTCAACAACGGTTATGACGACATCGTCCTGAGCGGTGACCCCACCTCTGACCGAAACCGCACCTGCTACTACCTCAGGCAGGGCGAGCCGGTCGCCGCTGACAGCGTCAACCGCCCCGGGGACTCCATGACCACCAACGGCATTCTCGGCCAAGTCGCCGTCGACACGACTGCCCTGACACCGGAGGTGGCGGTGTGAGCAAGCAGACCGACCACTGGTCGTGGTCACCACCGAACGTCTGACCCCCGAGGTGAACAAGGATGGTTTGGAGGTCGACGGCAGGGCCCGCGATGAGACTTCTGCCTTTCGTTCCGGGCGCCCGTGACTCGCATCAGTCCGCAGGCGTGCGACGCGCACCCGCGGACGCCCGCGGCCCTGCATGGTGGCTCGCGTTGGTCGTCTGCAAACCCCTTCTGCTGCTCGTCAGGAGAGCGGACTGGCGCGGTACAGAGCGCCTTCCCGGGTCGGGGGGCGCAGTACTGGCGGCCAACCATGTCTCCCAAGCCGACCCGCTCTTCCTCGCGGAGATGGTCCTCGCCCAGGGCCGGACCCCCTGGTTCATGGCAAAATCAAGCCTGTTTCAGAGCAGAGCAGTGGGCTGGTGGTTTCGGTCGGCCGGCCACGTCCAGGTCGACCGCTCCGACGGGCGAGCCGGGATCCGCGCCGCGATCGAAGCAGTGGATCGCGGCGCCCTCGTCGTCGTCTACCCGGAGGGATCGATCACGAACCGACCGGATGCACGTCTGATGTCGCTCAGGTCGGGTGCTGTTCGCATCGCGCTCGAGACGTCAGTCCCATTGATCCCCGTCGCCCAATGGGGTGTGCAGGCCATCGCGCCAGCCTACGAAGGAAGGGTGGTGCTGGGCCGCCGTCGTCGGGTCACCCTGCTGGTCGGGGACCCGGTCCCGCTCGAGGACCTCCGAGAATTGCCGACGGCGACGGCAGCCGCTGCGGGTGTGCAAAGACTTCAGGACACCCTCGCAGCGATGGTCGACCAACTGGCCGACGAGCACGCTAGGTAGCGTGTGGCCGTGTCCAAGTCAGTGACGCGAGTCGATCGCGAGACAGGAATCGCTAACCTTTCTGTCATGCGGGCACCGTCAATGCGCGAACGATTCAAGGAGCACATGCGCCTGGCTGTCCTCGAGGCTGCCCACGACCTGACTGTCGACCGCGGCTGGGACCGGGTGCGCATGGGGCAGGTGGCTGATCGTGCCGGGGTGTCGCGGGCGGCTCTGTACAAGGAGTTCGGTGACAAGGCCGGCCTCGGAGAAGCCGTCGTACTCCGGGAGGCCTCGCGCTTCCTCGAGGGCATCCGGGGCGCGCTGGAGGCGCACATCGGCGATGCGAAGCGAGGCATCGCAGCCGCCGTCGACTACACCTTGAACGAGGCCGGGCGCAGCCCCCTGCTCAAGGCGGTGCTCATCTCCAACCGTGACCTTGATGCGGGAGGTCAGGCGTCCACGGGGATGCTCCCGCTGCTCACGACATCCGCACCGCTTCTCGACCTCGCCTCCGACACCCTGGCCGGATGGGTCGCGGAGAGTTATCCGGGTCTCCCCCCGGGCGATGTCATCGACGCGGCCGACACCCTGGTGCGCCTGACGGTCAGTCATCTTGCGCTCCCCAAGTGGGACCGAACCGCGACAGCGCGGAAGATCTCCGAGGTCGCCGTCCGGTTCCTCTCACTCGAATAGTGACCTGCGCCGGGCGTCGGGAGCAGTCTGAACTGGGCTTCAGCGGCGCACGGCGTGTTCGTTGCCGCCGTGCTGCTGCCGTAGCACCGTCTTGAGCACCTTGCCGGTCGCTGTGCGGGGCAGCTCGGCTACGAACTCGATCCTGGTGGGGCACTTGAAGTGGGCAAGCCGCTCCCGGGTGTATGCGATGAGTTCCTCGCCGGTCGGCTCGGCGCCGTCCTGGAGCGCCACGGTGGCCACCGGGGTCTCGCCCCAGCGGACGTCGGGGACGCCGACGACGGCCACTTCACGAACGGCCGGGTGCCGGTAGAGCACTTGCTCGACCTCGATCGGGTAGACGTTCTCGCCGCCAGTGATGATCATGTCCTTTTTGCGGTCGACGAGCGTGATGAACCCCTCGGCGTCTATGCGGCCCAGGTCACCGGTGTGGAACCAGCCGCCGCGGAAGGCCTCGGCCGTGGCTTCCGGGAGACCCCAGTAGCCCGCGAACACATTGGGTCCCCGGAGGACGAGCTCTCCGACCTCGTTGGTGCGCGCGTCCTTGTCGGCGTCATCAACGATGCGCGCCTCAACGTGGAACACCGCGCGGCCGATGGATCCGGCCTTCTCCTTGACGTGATCGGCGTCCAAGACGGACACGATCGGAGCGGTCTCGGTCATTCCGAAACCCTCCTGGAAGGGCAGCCCCTTACCCTGATAGAAATCAATGACCGGCAGAGGGCAGGGCGCTCCACCGGAGACGGCGAGCTCCAGCGAGGACAGGTCGAAGTCGTCGAAGCCAGGCTCCGACATGAGCGCTGCCCACATGGCCGGGACCATGAACTGCACGGTGGCCCTCTCTCGGGACATCGCCTTCAGGGTCTGCGCCGGGTCGAACGAGGGAAGCAGTACGTTGGTCCCGCCGACGTACAGCAGCGGCAGGGTGTGGATCCCGAGGCCCCCGATGTGGAACATCGGCGCCACGGTCACCGTGACGTCGGTCTCACGCAAGCCGCGCCCGAAGGACAAGCTGTTCACGACGTTCCACAGGTGATTGTCGTGGGTCAGCATCGCGCCCTTGGGTCGCCCTGTGGTTCCGGACGTGTACATCAAGCACGACACGTTGCTCCGATCGACGTCGGCGCTGACTGGACGGGCCTCACCGTTGGCCAACACGTGCTCATAGCGCAGCTCGCCGTCCTCGGGTTCGCCGCCGACGACCAGGCGGGATCGGACGCGTACTCCCTCGCCGGCCACAGCCGCGCGTGCCCCCGGAGCCAGGGGCGCCGAATACACGAACACGTCTGCGCCCGAGTCCGCCAAGAGATAGGTGATCTCGGCCGGCGCAAGACGCACGTTCATGGGCACGAACACCGCGCCCAGCTTGGCCGTGGCCAGCATCGTCTCTATGAACGCGGTGCTGTTGAGCAGGAGCCCTGCCACCCGATCGCCCCGTCGGACGCCGAGGGCGCTCAGTGCCCGGGCCAGTCGATTGGTGCTGCTGTCTAGGGCGGAGTAGGTCAGACGCCGCTCACCGTCGACGAGAGCGATCCGGTCCCCGGAGAGGAATGCCCTCGTCGTGACCCAGCTGCCGATTCCCTCGTCCATGGACATTCCTTCCGGGATGCTGTCATCTCTGCGAGTGAGTCAGATCACGTAGTTTGTCCAAACCTGACGGTGCCCACAAGTTAGTCGGACGCTACTGAGTAAGTCAAATCAAATGAGACATTTCAGGGTGTTGGAACGTAACCAGTTTTGGCTCGTCTGGCGGGGTCGTTGATGGTGGCCTTCTCTGGAAGTTTCGGCGGTTGCGGTCGTCGGCTGAACCGTTGCGGGTGGGCGTGGTAGGCGGCGTCGAGGACGGCTTGGCGTCGTGCCTGGACGTCGGTGGCGGTGCCGTAGTGGACGCTGGCCCGGATGTTCCTGGGCCTGCTCCGGGCGATCATCGCGCATCCCAAGCCGGTGATCGCGGCCGTCGACGGTCACGTCCGCGCCGGTGGGATGGGTCTGGTGGCGGCCTGCGACCTCGCCGTCGCCGGACCGTCGTCCACCTTCGCGCTCACCGAGGTCCGCCTCGGCCTGGCGGCCGTCATGATCTCCGTACCGTTGGCGGCACGCGTGAACTCACGGGATCTCGCATGCGTGCTGCTGACCGGCGAGAAGTTCGACTCCGCGCACGCCCGGCGGATCGGCCTGCTCTCGGACGCGGTGGAGGACCTCGACGCCGCCGTCGACGAGCTCGTCGACTCCTTCCGGCCCTGCTCGCCGCAGGGACTGGCGGAGAACAAGGCGCTGCTGGCCGCGCCGATGATTGCCGAGCTCGACGCCCGTGGAGACGACCTCGCCGGGGTCACCGCGCGGCTGTTCACGACGCCCGAGGTGGCCGAGGGGATGAGCGCATTTCTCGAACGCCGATTGCCCTCCTGGGCGACGCCCGACGCGTAGCGTATGCGATTGTCACAGATATATGACTCGACACACATCACAGAAACCCGCAACGAGAGGTAAAGCCATGCGTACCAAGGCCGCCATCATCCGTGAGCCCAAGCAGGACGGCTGGGAGATCGTCGACGTCGACATCGACGATCCCAAGGCGGGAGAGGTCCAGGTCAAGTTGGCCGCATCGGGCCTCTGCCATTCGGACGAGCACCTGCTCACCGGCGACCTGCAGTTCGAGTCCTACCCGATCATGGGCGGTCACGAGGGTGCCGGGGTCGTCACCAAGGTCGGCGAGGGTGTGATCGGCCTAGAGGAGGGAGACCACGTCGTCCTGGCGTTCATCCCCGCCTGCGGTACCTGCCCGCCGTGTTCAGAGGGCCTGCAGAACCTCTGCGACAACGGCGCGGGACTGCTCACCGGGCGTGCGATCAGCGACGGCGGCTTCAGGGTGCACACCGCCGACGGTGAGGACGTGGCCACCATGTGCCTCCTGGGGACGTTCGCCCCGCACGTCACCGTGCACCAGTCGTCCGTCATCAAGATCGAGAAGGACATCCCGCTGGACAAAGCCGCACTTCTCGGCTGCGGGGTGTGCACCGGTTGGGGCTCGGCCACGGAGATCGGCGGCGCCAAGGAGGGCGACATCGTGGTGGTCGTGGGAGTCGGTGGGATCGGCATCAACTCGGTCCAGGGTGCAGCGGCGGCGGGTGCGCGCGCTATCGTCGCCGTCGACCCGGTCGAGTTCAAGCGCGAGAAGGCCAAGGAGTTCGGGGCCACCCACACCTGCAGCTCCATGGACGAGGCGATGGCACTGGTCGGAGAGATCAGCTGGGGTCGGATGGCCGATCTGGTCATCCTCACGATGGGCGTGGTCGAGGGCAAAGACCTGCTCCCCGGTCTGCTCCTCACGGGCAAGGGCCGCCGGTGTGTCGTGGTGGGCCTGGGGGACATGATGGCCGTCGACGCCCAGGTGTCAATCATGGACCTGGCGATGCAGCAGAAGACACTGCAGGGCGCCATCTTCGGTGGCACCGGCCCGCGCAAGCAGATCCCGCACCTGCTGCACCAGTACCGCGCCGGGAACCTCAAACTGGACGAGCTCGTCACCAAGACGTACCGGCTCGAGGAGATCAACCAGGGGTACCAGGACATGCGCGACGGCAAGAACATCCGCGGTGTGATCATCTACGACGAGCAGGACTGGTAACAGGAGGATGTATGACGGAGCCCGAGCAACGGACCCCCAAGCAGGACCGTAGCCGCCTCACGCGGGAACGACTGCTCGGTGCCTCCATCGATCTCCTGGCGACACAGGGCTGGGCGGCGACCACCGTGGGTGCGGTGGCCGCCGCCGCCGGCGTCTCCCGGGGCGCCGCACAGCACCACTTCCCGACCCGGGAGGACCTCATCACCGCCGCGCTCGGTCACATGATCGAACAGCGGATCGAGGACGTGCGCAGGGTGGGACTGGATCTCGGCGAGGACCTCGTCCTTACGCGCCGACTCGGCCTCAGCCTTGCCGAGCTTGCGTTCCAGCTCGGCGATGCGGGCCTGCTCGGGACTGCGCGGGCTGCGGCCAGCCTTCTTCACCCCGCCCAGGGTGCCGGCGGCGATCGCGGCCCGCTATTCCTTGACGTGCGAATCATAGAGACGCCCCCGGCGCAGGACGGCGCCCTTCGCGCCGGCGGGGGCCGCATCATATTCAGCAACGATCCGACGTGTGAAGTCCGCGGTAAAGGACCGGCGCTTCGCCCGGTCGGACCACGGGCCCTGCGGATCCGCCGCCGGCGCGACGAGGCCCCAGCCTCAATCCACACTGACCGGGTGTCTCACCTCAGTGTCTCTACGACGGTCTCAACGCTGGGCAGGTGTAGGTGCGCAGCATGTGGTGCCGAATCGCTTCACACTCCGGGTCCCACCCCGCTCGACGAGGGTGGCGAATCACGGTCGTCAATTGATGTTCCTTTCCGAAACACGGTCGCTGCTCGTCGTATCCAACACCCACGATCGATCAACTGCGGGCAAGTCCGCCGAGCATCAGCTCGGCCCTATCGACGGGAAGCTGCTGGGTGATGGCTCGCTTGCTGAACATGAAATCGCGGGGGCGGTTGATGCAGTCTGCAGCAAGGAGCTCGCCACCACGGAGGTAGAAGCAGCTGAAGTCGCGGTCCCGGGTGGGGTCACCGCTGAGGACGACTTCGTCGTAACCGGTGTTGAGACCGGCGATCTGCAGCTTGAGATCGTATTGATCTGACCAGAACCAGGGAAGCGCCTCGATCTTCCTAGATTTTCCGCAGACGGTCGAGGCGGCGACCTTGGCCTGCTCCCCCGCACTCGACACGGACTCCATGCGTATACGGCAGCCGTAACGGGCGATGTCATGGCTTGTGCAATCTCCGGCGGCCACGATGTCGGGGTCCTCGGTCCGGGCATGGTCGTCGATCACGATGCCGTTGTCGACCACGAGACCCGCAGCGTCGGCGAGTTCTGTTCTCGGTTCAACACCGATGCCCACGATGACCAGATCAGCCGGGATCGACTCGCCAGTGGACAGGAGGACCTCGCGGACGCAGTCGTCTCCGACTAATGCTGCGACTTTGGCGCACGTCCGGATATCGATGCCCTCCTCTCGGTGGATCCGCTCGAAGAACGTCGAGACGTCGGGAGCAGTGACCCGCTCGAGGACGCGAGTGGTCGCCTCGAGCACGGTGACGTCCAGGTCCAGTGCCCGTAGCGAGGCGGCCGTCTCAAGTCCGATGTAGCCGCCCCCGACGATCACCACCCGCCGCCCGGGGGCGGCGGACGTGCGGATCAACTCGACGTCTGCGGCGGTACGAAGGTAATGGACCCCGGCGAGCTCGGCCCCAGGAACGCGGAGCTGACGAGGGCGGGCTCCCGTGCACAGCGCGAGCTTGTCGTATGTCAGTGTGTCGCCGGTGCTCATAACGATGTGCCCAGCCGAGCGGTCGATCGCCTCCACGTGCGCGTTGAGAAGCTGGATTCGCTGCTTGGAGTAGAAGTCCGAACTGCGGATGGTGATCTCGTCGAGGGTGGTTTTCCCGGCGAGATACGCCTTCGACAGTGGCGGGCGCTGGTAGGGCACCGTGGGCTCCTCGCCGATGAGGACGATCTCACCGCTCCACCCGTCCTGCCGTAGGCTCGCCGCGAGTTGGGCTCCGGCATGGCTGGCACCGATGATGAGGGCTCGCTGCGATGTCATGTTCCGGATTTCGGGGTGAGGCGCACCATCATCTTGCTGATACCCCGCACGAAGTTGGACTGCACGTACTCGGGTTCGCCGACGACCTCGATGTTCTCGAAGCGGGGGAGCAGCTCTTCCCAGAGGATCCGCAGCTGCATTTCGGCCAGTCGGTTGCCCATGCACCGGTGTACGCCGAACCCGAAGGAGATGTGGTTGCGGACGTTGGCCCGGTCGATGATGAAGTCATCGGGCCGCTCGAACACACGCTCGTCGCGGTTGCCTGAGGCGTACCACATCACGACCTTGTCACCCTTACGGATGAACTGACCGTTCAAGATAGTGTCAGTCTTGGCGATTCGGCGCATGTAGGCCAGCGGCGTTTGCCACCGGATTATCTCGGAGACCATGTTGGGGATCAGGTCAGGGTTGGACTTGAGCTTTTCGAACTGGTCTGGGAACCGGTTCAGCGCCAGAACGCCACCACTCATCGAGTTCCGGGTCGTGTCGTTCCCTCCGACGATCAACAGCACAAAGTTGCCCATGAATTCCATCGGGCGGTCGATCAGATCCTTGGTGTTCTCGTTGCTCTGCAGCATGGTGACCAGGTCGAAACCGGGTTCCTCCCCCTCTGCTAACCGAGCCTTCTTGTCGTACCACAGAGAACTCAGACCGCTCGCCATCTCGCGCATTCCGTCGAACGTCTCGTCGAGGTCCGCAGGACCACCGTTCGCTTCCTCGAACGAAGTTGCAATATCTGACCAGTACACGAGTTTGTGACGTTCCTCGTATGGGAAGTCCAAGAGCGTCGCGAGCATTCGAGCTGTCAGTTCGATCGAGACAGCCTGGACCCAATCGAACGGCTGATTCACCGGCAAGTCGTCTAGTACCTCGCGAACCCGAGACCGAATGAGCGTCTCCATCTCGCGCAGGTTCTTCGGCGCCACCACCCCCTGCACAGCTGCTCGCTGCACGTCGTGGCGCGGTGGGTCCATCGCGATGAACATCTCAATATCGAGAAAACGAGGCGGGGCCCCGATCACTATCATCGGCTCGGCGGAGAAGACCTCATGGTTCTTATCGACCGCGATGATGTCTTCATGTCGGGTCACTGACCAGAACGGCCCGAACGCACTGTTGGGCTGAAAGTGGACCGGAGCCTCGTTTCGCAGGCGCTCATAGTAGGACTGCCAGCGGCCTTGGCGATAGAGAAAGGGATTACTGAGGTCGATGTCGGCGAGCTCGACATCCTCGACGGGAGGAATGGGACTCTCTACGAAGAGCTTCTTCCCATTCGTCCTTGTCACCCAGCGCCGAGTCCTGTCGTACAGATGGGCGCCCCGGATCTGAAGATCCATCGGGATGGCCGACCGGATTCTGTCCCCGACTTCTACATGATTGCTTGACACGACTCTTGATCCCTTCGTCGTTACATCTGGAACTCTGGCACCTGGACGACCAGGCCGTCCCAATCCGCGGACGCGGTCATCTGGCACGACAGTCGAGAGGTCGGCAGCCTTTCCGGGTTCATTGCGAGCATTTCCTCTTCACTTGCTCCCGAGAGGCCGACCTGTTCGGACCACTGCGGATCAACGATGACATGACACGTGCCGCACGCGGCTTCGCCTCCGCAGTCAGCGTCAATCCCGGGCACCGCGTTGTTGACGGCGATCCGCATGAGTGACTGCCCCTCCTCTAAGGGCACCACGTGCTTCTCTCCCTCATGTGAGACGAAGGTTACGACTGTCATCGCTGGCTCCTGCATGGTTGTTCGGGTAATAGCTGCTCACAGCATTGCTAACAACGACGACTGCGGCTAGGTTGATTGAGGGCAGAAGCTTGTTAATTTGGCTCAGAAGGCGGGGGCGATGAATCTTGATCGCGAGGGCGTGCCACCGCTCGTGTTCGCGCAGTTACTTGAGAGCCCAGTTCTGGAGCAAGACGCCGTTGCACGGTTTCGCGAGATCATGGATCGTGAGCGAAGCGACGTCGAGTCACTTCTTGCCATCAACGCCCAAGTTCCCCTGCGGTGGATCAGGGAAGCCTTGCCCGACCTCGACGTCGACCAAGCAACGACCCTCGGTTTGGCGTTCGCCCAGCATGCTCATCTGACGTCCTTCGGACCATTAAGCGTCCCACTAGTAAGCGCAGGTTCCGCAGGCGAGATATTGGAATTGCTTGCCTACCTGCCGCTAATAACCCCAGCCCTGAGTGCGCAGTTCTACGCAGGTGGACACGGAGTGTCTGTCGCGCTCAATGGGCAGACGGGCGATCGAGTCCTAGACTCCCTAGTGGTCACCTACTGTGGTGCGGTCCTGCTGAGGCTGCTGAATATACTCGTTGGCGATGCACCAGACATCACACTCTCACTGGGTTGGCCCGCTCCGGAAGGTCTGCCCGTGGATCAGGATTGGTTAGCTGGTCGCCTGGTATTTGACGCTTCACTGTCCATTCTGCATTTTCCCGTTGACGCGGTCAATCACGTCTGCCGGTTCTCTGACCCCGTGGCGTATCGACTCGCTAGCGGTGACTTGCAGCGAAGGCTCGACGAGCGGAGTAAAATCGCCTCGTATTCGGACAAGGTGAGACGTCTGATAGAGAAGCGTCCCGCAGATTGTGGAAGTCAGTGGATTGCAGACGAACTCTCCATCTCTACGAGCACACTTAAGCGGCGCCTCTCTGAGGAAGGGATGACCTATCGCGGACTGCGCCAGTCGGTCATTCGTGAGTACGCGATTCTTCGTTTACTGGACGGATCTGTGTCCGCGAGCGAGATCGCCACGGACCTCGGTTACAGCGACCTCGCCAGCTTTTCACACGCTTTCAAGCACTGGACCGGCCACCCGCCGACGGGGTTCCGTCGTAGGTAGCGCTGCCTCTTGGTTGACTCGTACAGGGCAACTGGCGATGCACGGTGCCTTCCGCTTCGCCCGTTCTTTGGGCGTGGCGTTCAATATCTTCAGGCTCCGCCGACATCCTCGACGTATTCGGGCCTGGTGCTCGCGGCGGTGAGTTTGGCCTAAGCCCTCGAGTTTCTCTGTGACTGCAAAAAGTGTTCAACCTCGACCACGATGAACAGGGCAGTGGCAGTAATAACAGTGCGGCCCTCTGCATCCTCCATCGTGGACGTGAGGTCCAATTTCCGGCCATCGCGAGACCGAACTGCAGCGCGCAGGATGTACGGGGTGTCGAGTAGTGCTGGCGCAAGATACTCGAGCTCGAGACGGCGCGTCACGGCGAGCTCGCCGACCGAATAGAGCAAGAAGCCGAAGAGGTCGTCAATCACGGTCGCTACCGCGCCGCCGTGTGCAATGCCGGGTGCCCCGACGTGGCGCTGGTCGAACTGGTGGTGTGCGACGACGCCGTCTCCGTCACGCCGTACCGAGAGGAAGTGACCATTCGGGTTCTCTGGTCCACAGCCAAGGCAGTTGGGGTGGTGGGGAGGAAGCTCGGAGGAACCGGATTCCATGCGCGTAAACGAGCGCACCCAGGTGTCGATATCGGTACCTATCGGCCCGCCGGCCTTGTCGCGAAATGTGTCCATGTCCAGACCTTCCTGTCGATGAAGTTGTGCTGGGTGTGACACCTCTGCTCATGGCGACGGAGATATCGCCGACACCCGCACGTCCGACCCGTGACCCAACCTCGACCGGGACGTCCAAGGGGCCCTGAGGCCCGATGCGGGTGGCCTGAGCAACTGGCTGCCGACGGCACGATAGTCAGGTCGACAAGGCCGACTGAGCCGGGACACCATGTACTGTACGAACATACAGTATGCGGTACCGACGTATAGTCTAGTTTGGGGTCCGTAGGCTCGACCGCAACTGAAGGGGAACCGCGTGAATCGTTCCGCACCAGGCGCCGCGGGCCAGGATCTCACTGCCAAGGCGCGCATCCGCAACGCCGCACTGGATCTCTACGCCGCCAACGGCGAGGACGGCACTTCGTTGCGAACCGTGGCGACCGCGGCCGGGGTGACGGTGGGTCTCGTGGTCCATCACTACGGCACGAAGGACGGCCTGCGCGGGGCGGTCGAGCGACTGGTCGTAGAGCATTTCGCTACCGCACTTGCCTCGGCGCCCGTGGACGTCCCAGGCGCCGACATCGCCCGGATCCGCAACGAGGCGGTTGCCGACATGCTGGTCAGGCGTCCCGAGGTGGTGAACTACCTGCGCCGCGCGTTGCTAGATCCCGGCGGTCAGCGAGGTGAGTTACTCGAACGGCTCACCGAGCTGACACACCGGGAAGTGATAGCTATGCGGCAGTCTGGTGCGGCGTCTAGGGTCCGCGCCGATGCTGTTCAGGTGGTCGACGTCATCGTCACTCAGCTGGGCCGTTTGTTCCTCCAGCCGCTCGTGGACTCGATGTGGTCCCATCTTGGGACGTTCACTCACACCGAAGGCGACGACAAGCCGGAACTGAGTGTTCGCGTCACCGAGACATTGGCACCGCAAGGAACGCCGCAATGACCTTGGTCATGGTAAGTCGCTGGCTTCGAGGCCGGACGATGCCGCGAGCAGCCGCAGTCGAGAATAGTTGCCGCGTGACGGCCACAGTGGACTCCACTCTTAGGGGCAAGAAAACGAGATCCTGTGGCACGCCGTTGCCTATCTGTCGCAGGCGAACCCGCCAGACGGCGATATGCCCGTGTGGGGCAAGAAGGTCGGCTTTCGGAATGTCTCCGACCACGCCCACACAGGGGGCAACGGAATCGCGCACAGCCTCAGACCGAGCAGCTCCACCAGTCGCGCCCACCGCGCCTGCTGATGAAGTGCCGAGTTCTGAGGTGCCGAGTTGCCAGTGCGAGACCGGACGAACGTGCGAGCAGTTCGGGGAGCGGTCGAGTTCGCGAGATTCACAACTCGGCATCGTCTACTTGTCATAACGTAACTTATCGGCGTTAACATACTTTCTGGTAAGAGCGGTTTTTTCGAGCGATCTGACCGCGCTGGGCTGCTTATGGGCACGATAATCCGACCCTTCCGGATTCGCAGTGCGTAGCGGGATTCGGTCGGCGATTGCGTGCCTGGAAACGCCGCTTCTACGAGGGCCGGGTCGGCTGTACGGCTTCGATGGCGGCATCGAGTGATTGGATCAGCGTCCGGACATCGTCGGAATAGATCTGGAATCGTTGATCCGCGCTGTAGTGTTCGCTGAGTCGATGTAGTGCTTGCAGAACTTTCTCCAGCCCACTCCTGAGATCGAGAACCAAGTGATTTTGAATGACCTCAGTGTTCGTCAGCCGGTCGAGGTGCGCGAAGGCGACGTCGAGATCGCCGATGTGCAGCAGGGCGATGACCTCGAGGGCGTCGAAGGCGAGGGCATCGTTGAGTGAGCTATCGACTGCGCGCAATTGCTGTAGAGCGATCAGTACTGACTCGTAATCACCGTTCTCTATACGCGGAGTTAGCTGGCGCATCAGCCATTCTGGACTTACTTCCTTGCTAGGATCTCGTTCGGCGATGGCCTCCATTTCTACCCCGATCTGGGCGAGCATGGGGTCGTCGCGATACTGTTCCTCTCGCGTCACCATCTGCACAGACATGTGGGCAACTTTGTAGACCGCCGCTTTTGTAGACGGCTTTTCGCGGGATTCGAGGTCTTTCATCATTCCGAGCACGCGGCCAGCGATCTGAAAGATCAGTTGCGGCGCGACGGAAGCTCGTGACATGTCCGTCAGCATGTTTCCCGCGTGGATCATAGCCAAGACTTTGGCCCATTCCTCATGTGGAAAGTGCTTGAGATAGTGAACGACAAGTCGTTGCTGTATTTTGACCGATTCCTGGAGCCGGGCGGTATTGCCGTAACAATTGGCCAGCTCGGCCATCACCCCGGCCTTCGCTGTCAGGTAGACCCTGTTGTGATTCGGCGACATACTGGTTAGGGGTTCGTGCGCCTCAAGAAACGTAATAAGTGTTTCGGCGTGAACTCTGAGTTGCTCGAGGGCTAGGAACGAGCCCGAGGTTCTCATCAGCCCCAGCCACGGGATCAGGTGGCCGAGGAGGATCGTCACCGCGACCTGTACCGCACCTGGTGGCGCCGACGCCACATACCGCGTGCGCAGAATCTCGTTGATCAACGGATGGATCTGGATACAGTCGGCGCTGAGGTCTTCCCTTCCTACCTGTCCGGATTGCAGCACGCGGTGGGCGATCGTCTGAGTTTGCAGCAGACTCACGATCGCACGTCTCTGGTGCGCGTCAGCGGCGGTCGGAACCGGAAGATTTGCCATGTCAATCGTGTGCGGATCGGTCGTGGCGGGGATCATCAGATTGAGTGGGATCATCTCCGGTGCGAGGAAAGATGCGGTGTGCATCAGTATCCGGGCGTTGCGTGTGTACGGGGAGTTGCTGCCGGCGCCGATCTGATCGACTGCCGTGGTCACTGCCGCGAACGCGGTGCGGTTGAAGCCGGGTGGGATGGCAAGAGTGTCGTCGAGGGCGTCCAGAGTGGAGAAATAGGAAGGAACGAGGTCGGCGAGTGCTCCGGCGGCATTGCGAAAGTACAGTCCTGCCATGCTGATCGCCAGGGGTATCGATCCGAGTCGATCGACGATCGCCTGAATCGTGCCCGCAACCGCGGGGATCTCGGAGTCATCGATTCCCGCGTAGCTGGCAAAGCACATCAGCGCTTCGGCGGAATCGAATGGGCCGATTTCTTGGGCGTGCGCCGTCGGCCACCAACCGGTGCTGTTGGTCGTCGTGACCAACACCGCGCCGTGTCCTACTGTCGGCACAAAGCGTTCGATTTCTCGTCGTCCCGGCGCTGCGTCGAACACAACTAGCCACTGGCCTCGGTGTGCACCGAGTGCTGTCGCCAAAAGATTCACCGGATCGAAAATCGCATCATCGGGGGTGCCGGTCAGTCGGGCAGCGTACTCGCGGACCTGCGCGAGAAGTATGCCGTCGTCGCGGGCATCCAACCACAGCACCTGCTCGTAGCGATTGTGGTTGAGATGGCAGTAGTCGGTCGCGATAATGGACTTCCCGATACCGGTGTGTCCGGTCAGCACGACGATCGGGGGTGTGCGATCTGCGATCTCGCATCGTGCACCCACGCGATTAAGGATGTCGAGTCGCGGCACCGGCGATTTCACATTCGGGATCCGGGACGCCGGATTACCCCAGTCGAACCCACCGATGGCATGAGCAATCCGCGAATCAGGCATCGCCAGTGTGGCCAGCAACTGCTTCCCTGTAATGCGGTTCGATTGATGACCAGCAGCTGCTTCAAATATTCGGTGTCGCAGCATCACACCGACCAGCCGGCTTGAGACGATCCCCTGACTTTGACTGTTGTCGCGCCGGATGGTGCGTATCAGTTCCTCGTAGTAGCCCTCCAGGGCGGCAACATCTTTGGTGATCACGAGCTGCGAATCTGCCCTTGTGCCGGCGCTGGTCCCGCTCATCCAGATCACCTTCGACCCAAGCTGATTGGGGACCGGGGAGCTGCACTGTGTCGACAAACTCGCCGCAAGCTGGCGATTTGTCAGTAAGACTGATTCGCCAGGGCTGGCGAGAGACTCGAGACGCGCGAATACCCGGCCCGCCTCCGCCGGCGCGAGCATCCTCACCTCGGGCTGCCGGGACGCCTTAACCTGAACGCGCCTGTGCACAACATCATTGGCAAGCACGGCGAAATCCACGACGTCATCTTCAGATCCGTCGGACCCGATCGCCGCGGTCGGCTCGACGACCAGCGTTAGCTCGCGTGGATCGAGTTCCTCGGTCCACATCAGATTAAGCGTGTATACAGCGGTCGCCAGATACTGAAAGCTGAATCCAAAAGCTGCGGTAGAGCCGCCATCCACCAATGCCAGCCCCTCTCATCACCGTGTGGCCAGAGCGTCCGCAAGTGGCGAGTCAACGGTACAGCTGCGATCTGACACGAAGAACTCGTTGCTTCGCCACCTCCACCTTGATCCACCGGATGGGCCTGCGAAGGTCACTGGGTGCCAGGTCAGCTTTGTGGCAGTTGTTTCGAGACACGATCGATAGCCTTGGTCAACGCCTCCGAAGAATCCTTGATTGATTTGGCAATAGTCATCGGTGTACCAGGCGTGGTCTTGGCAGCCCTTCGGTACTCACTGAGGTCCACGATGTAGCTCAAGGTATCGGCCGGGCCCTTTGGGCCGTCGAAGCAGATAGTGATCCTGAACTGGCCATCGCCGTTAGCCGGGATTTCTGGGGATGGCAGGAGCTGCTGCGGGATACCAAGGTTCCATTGCATTACACGGCCCGGCGGCAGCGCTGCGAACCGCCGGCGGCTGGTGAACCTGTCTTCCTCGCCTTCTCTTGCCCACTGCTGTGGAAACGGAGGATCAATCGTGACTGACACGTTGGAAGCCACTGTCGGGCCATCGTTCTTCACGATCAGCATCATGAAATCGGCGTGCTGAGCATGCGGACGAATATCTGCCCACACATATGGTTGAGCGGCTTCTTCGTGCATCATCCGTTGGATCGAGGTCTGTTCCTCGGCGGTCTTAACCTGTCGCCGCGTGAAGTACAACGCCGCTAGGGCGATGGCTGCGGCGATCGCCGCGACAGTTGCTGAAGCATCCATTGAGACATTGTCGATCAACTTGTCTTCGATGTCCCGCCAAGAGCTGAGTAAGTGCAGGCAGGACAGGCTTACGTGCACTGGGAGGGCGCCGGAAGCGATGCAGGGGTCGTGGAGGTGAGGTTGGTGGAGCAGGGCTGCGTCGAGGGGGCAGCTGGCCGCCGCTGTTGCAGTGTGGTGGTATTTGAGTAGCATTGAGGGGGTTCGAGCATTCTGCGCTAGCCGCGCCCCGCCTGAAGTGGCGGTGCTCAGCGAAAGAGGCAAGAGGGGACGTGCGTGCAGGTGGCTGTGGTGGATTCGACGATCTTGGCGCACACGGAGACGATGCGTCTGTCGAGCGCGGAGCTCGCGCGTCAGCTTGTGCAGCATCTCGGGGCCACTGTGGTGGCGGTACTGGCGGGTGTCAGGGACAAGAAGCTGCCGTACAAGTGGGCAAGCGACGGCGGTCCGGTGCCCCGGGACGGCGCGCTTCAGCGGCTGCAGGTTGCGCACCGGGCATGGGTGGCCGTGGCTACGGCCGAGGGGGCGGACATCGCCCGCGCCTGGTTCATCGGGGCGAACCCTCGCCTGGAGGAACAGCCGCCGTTCATGGCGCTTGCCGACGGCAAGTTCAAGCCGGTGATGAGCGCTGCCGCCGCGTTCGTCGACGGCACCGACAACTGATCTCCACTCGCCCCGCGCGGGACTGTCTGGCGGGTCACCCATCGGCGCATAGGGTGAGCCGGGTGAGTGTCGCTGCCGGTGGAGGATCTCGTCTGTGAGGCCTGCAATCACGGTGTGCGCGCACACGGGCCTGGCGCTCATTCCGTCCGCCCGGCAGCTCGTCTATCGGCTCGCCAAACCCTCGTACGGAGTACTCAACCCGCCGGCCCGAGGCCTGAGCAGCAGTGAGGACCGTTCCGGGTGGAACCGTTTCGATCTGCCCGGCGAGCAGACCATCTACTGCGCCAGTAGTCCCGAGGGGGCGTACGGGGAGCTGCTGGGTGCGCTGAAGATCCGCGGCCCTTACCGGGCGAGTGACTACCTCGATGATCCAGGCGAGGACGATCTCTACGCCTTGATCGCCCAGGAGTGGGCCGAGCTGGGCGCACGGCCACCCGGCGTGATCGACATCAGCTGGCTATACGCCCACCGCATGTACACCGTGACAATGCCGCCGGCCGGGTGGTTCATCGAGATCGAGCACGCGCGCACCATCACGTACCTGGGCGCCCACATTCCCCTTTCGCTGTGGGAACGAGGGGTCACCGAGATCACCGTGGCGCAGACACGCAGCGCCGATCGCTACCTGACCACCGAGCTGGCCGGGGCCCTGGCCGCGGCTCCGCTCGCCGGCAACGTGCCGTCCTGGGGAATCCACTACTACTCCAAGCACGGAACCGAATGGTCCTGCTGGGCAGTGTGGCTTCGCCACGAGGCGCAAGACGCGCTCAGTGCGGATCCAGGCGAGGCCGTGACCCCGCCCCCAGGCAACACCGCCCTGGCCGCCGTCTTGGACACCTACAACCTGACCGCCGGATAACCAGCGCACCGCCCCCTGGGCAGGGTCGCCCGGTTCGTCGGCCGGGCCCTGGGCGCCGACGACCCAACCGCTCCGTCCCCGCTCGCCGCGATATCCGGACGAGCACTATCGCGCCGGACGCCGGTCGGGTAACGTAGGTAACGAAATACGTTACCCGTTACCTGTTACCGCACTGTGGGAGATTGCTATGTCGACGTCGGAGAAGATCGCTCGAGCCTATGGAGTGCTCGTCGCGCGAGGGGACAAGGTCACCGTGCGCAGTGTGCAGCGCGAAGCGGGGGTGCGCATCGGCGAGGTGGCCGCGTGGATGCGTGAACACGCCACCGGCGCTGCCGGGGATGCGCCCCAGGCTCCGGATCTGTCGGAGGCGATGTCTGCGATGGTGCAGTCGGTGTGGGCCGCGGCGTGGAAGCGGGCTGCGGAACAGGCGGACGAGGCGACCGCCGTGGCCCTGGATGCCGCTCGCACTGGCGAAGCTGACGCCCTTGTCGCCGCCGAGCAGGCCGCCACGGAGAGGGATGAGGCCGCCGCGGCCCGCGATCGCGCCGTCGGCGAGGTCGAAGGGTTGCGCGCGGAGCTGGCGCAGCTGCGTGGGCAGCTTGACGCGGCACGCCGGGACGCGCAGGACGCGCGCGCCGAGGCCGAGCAGGCCGACCGGGCCCGGGTCCGCGCTGAGGCGACCTCGGACACTCTGCGTGAAGTCCTGGACTCACTCCGCGATAACCATCGCGAGGCCAAGCGAGAGTCGGACGACCCGAGCGAGACAAGAGGACCCGATGAAGGCGTCAGAAGCGACACCGGCTTGCCCAATCGGAAAAGACCCTGACGCCCGTGCAGTGGTCTCCGGGTTGGTACGACCAATGGAGCCGAGCAAGTTGAAGACCACCTCGGCATTACGCATCAGGAGCCGTTGAAAACGTGGGTCGTGGAGGGAGACGGGTGAGAGACGACAAGAGCAGGCCCAAGCGAGGAAGTGCCATGGTGCGGGTAGGCGGGGGTGCGATCGCAGCACTGCTGTCCCTAAGCGGGTGGGCGACTGTCCAGCACAGCTGGTCGGAGGGCCTGCCCTGGTGGGCTGGCTTCCGCGCGGAGTATCTAGCCACCCCGATCGCTGCACTCATAGCGGCTGTCGTGGCGATTACAACGGCTTGGTGGGGCGTCGCGAACTCGCGCGCCACCCGTGAAGTGGAACACGAGCGATGGGAAAAGGATCGAGCCACCGACAGCCAGCGAGTAACTGAGCAGAGGCGCGAAGCTACGGAGCGAACGCTCCGCGACCGGTTTCACGAGCTGATCAAGCTTCTCTCGGCGAATGACCTTCGGTCGCGTGAGGGAGCATCGTATGCGCTTGCCGCGTTAGCCGACGACTGGGAAGCGCACTATGGGACAGGTTCCGATGACGCGCGGGCCGAGCAGCAGGTGTGTATCGACGTCCTTATCTCGCAGCTCCGCGACCCGATCCACACCCAAGACGAATCGTTGGACAGTGTTCAGCAGATTGCCTTCAAGCAGGTGGTCCAGAAGATCATCAGTTCAAGACTGGTCCGAGTCCTCGATGGCAGGCCACAACCAGGGCCCTGGTCGGATTTTGATCTCGTCTTCGACGGCTGCTACCTCTACGACTTCGTCCTCCAAGACCGCGTGTGCGCCGGAGACGTCGTCTCGTTCGACGGAACGAATTTTAGCGGGCAGCTGGCGTCGTTTATCGGGACAGACTTTCCCGCGACGCGAGTTTCGTTCAGGAACGCCCATTTTGACTCGAATCAGGTCGTCTTCAACAGAACGTCCTTCACCGGGAGTACTGCCAGCTTCGACGGCGCTCGCTTCTCGGCAGACTCCGTGAGCTTCGACGCGGTCCGTGTAGGCGCACGCTCGATCTCTTTCAACGCCGCGCAACTGGAAGCGAGCTGGGTGTCCTTCGGAGGGGCGTTCTTCACTGGCCCCTTCGTTAGTTTCGACAGAACCCGGTTCACAGGTGATCAGCTCACTTTTGACGGAGCACACTTCACCGGGAAAAGGACTAGCTTCAACGGGGCCGACGTCGACATGCGGGTGGCAACCTTCGCAATGGTCCACTTCACTGGAGGACAGGTCTCATTCGCGGTCGCGACGTTCCAAGGCCGCCACGTCTCGTTCGATGATGCCTATCTCATCGCAAACGTCATAACGAACGCTGCTCGCTTCGATGTGTCCAGCCTTTCGCTTAACCGAGCCATCACTACTTCCACCCGGGACAACTTCGCCGCGCTCGTAGGCTTGCAGAGCTTCGAGGACGACGGCGCCAAGTTCGAAATGGATCGAGCTGATGTCCCCGAGTGTCAGGACTGCACGAAGGCGAGAGCCGAGGAAGCACGCTCGCAATCACGACCCCGGGTCGGCAGGAAAGGTAGCTGATCCACGACATGTCTGTCGTCCGCAGGGTTCGTGGAACTAACGTGCAGCGGCCGGGCGCTGACACATCCCAACCCGTTCCGATACGACAACAGCCCCGCCGATTCAGGCGGGGCTGTACTTGTTCGAGGTTAGAGCGTCTAGAACAGTCGTGGGGTGTGTGCGTGTCCGGTGTGTCCGGCTGCGTGGGCGTAGGTGATGGGGTCCCAGCCGGATAGTACTGCGGCGCGGACGGCGATGGAGCGTTCGGCGCGGGTGCGTCCGTCTCCGGTGGCGCGGTGGGCGCCGGCGCGTCCGCAGGCCACGGCGTAGCGCAGGTTGGCGGTCTGGGTGGAGGGAATCACGTGCGCGTCGTCGACGCGTACGCAGAGGGGTTCGTTGCAACGGTGCTCACCGACAGTGCCGGTGGTGTCGTCGCCGTAGGCCAGGAGTAGTGCGAAGCGGTGGGCGCTCATGGTGCGCGAGAGGCCGCCGGATCGCCAGGTGATGCGTCCGTAGCCATCTCCTCCCGAGACGGCCCCGGTAAATATCCAACAGCCGTTGCTGGGTGCTTTGATCACTCGGTTCCAGAACCGCTCAATCGTTGCCTCAGTGGGTGCGATCTGTGAGCTGTAGGCGCGTCTGGAGATGACGATGGCCGGTCGGGGCTGGAATGCGAACTCCAGCCCCGGGAGCGGGACGTCGCCGAAAGTGTTCACGCCACGTCGCTGCTGTCATCTGTGGTTTCGCTGCCCGATTGGGTGTCTGGAGCGGACGCACCGTCGTCCGAGGTCTGGTCGTCGTCACTGGCATTGAGGGTGTCGAGCGCGATCTTAATGTCGCGGGTGCTGATGCCGAGAAGGTCAGCTATCTCGGCGCGGGCCTCCCCCTCGTCGACGAGCGCCTTAATCGCCTCGCCCGCATCACGCTGTGCCTTCTCGATGGCGTCGGCAGCGGCGAAGTAGCGGGTGGCCGCTGCTTCCATCCGCTCGTCGCGCTCCCGGCGCTGCTTTTGCTTTTCGGCGAGCGCTTGTCGTGCTCGGTTGCGGGCGCTTGTCCGGTCTGACGTCCTGGCCATGGGTGTCGCTCCCCCTTTGTCGGTGACAGTTCCAAAGCGACTCTATCGCCGGGGTCCGTCACTGAACAGATCCACGATCGCAGCCCGCAGTCACGCAACCGCCTCGATTCGCTACTCCGCTCCTGACGCAGTCGCCGATTACGTTTGTCGCACTCAGCTTCGCTCCGTGGTCGTCTTACGCTTCGCTCCCTCCTCCGCAAACGAAGATCCACACACCTCTTGCTGATTTTCAGACTTCGTCCGTGACCGGGCGCTGACGTGGGGTTAGAGTGGGCGTCGTGATGACCCTCCACGTGCTGCACGCCGGGGACGGCTACAGCTACCTGACACGTCAGGTAGCTACTGCTGACCGGCTGCGCGAACGTGGCCAGGAGCTGACCGACTACTACACCGCCAACGGCACCCCTCCCGGCCGCTGGCACGGCGCTGGATTGGAAGCGCTCTCTGAGATCAGCCCGGTGTCCGGCACTGTGTCCGAGGAGCAGATGAAGGCGCTGTTCGGCGAGGGCCGGCACCCCAACACCGACCAGATGCTCGAGGCTGGCGCCGATCTCAAAGAGACCGCGCTCGGTCGGAAGTTCCCGGAGTTCAAGAACGAGATCCCACTCGTGGAGGAGTACAAGTCCACGCTCCGGGAGCTGGCCGAGGAGGGCCAAACGATCGACAAGGCCACCACCTCGGACCTCTGGCGGACGCTGGCAGGCAAGCACTACCGCGCCAAGTTCGGGCACCAGCCACCCACGGAGCGGGAGCTGCTGTCCTGGGCCGCCGCGCAGCGCAGCAATGTGCGTCAGCCGGTCGCCGGAATGGATCTGGTGTTCACTCCGCAGAAGTCCGTCAGCACCCTATGGGCCCTGGCAGACACCGACACTCGGCGGGAGATCGAACGCATCCACCGCGAGTGCGTCAACGACTCCCTGGCGTGGATCGAGCGCGAGGCCGCCTTCACCCGCCGCGGTGATCGCAGCGAGCGGCAGATCGACACCCACGGTCTGATCGTGGCCCAGTTCGACCACTACGACACCCGCGCCGGCGACCCGAACCTCCACACCCACTGCGCGGTGTCGAACAAGGTGTTGGGCGTCGACGGCAAGTGGTCCGCCCTCGATGGAGCGGCGCTACACAAGCACGCCGTGGCCGCGTCCCAGCGCTACAACGCGGCGATCGTTGATCGCCTTCGCCGGGAGATGGGCGTGGCGTTCGAGGCCCGCTATCCCACACGCGACAGGCAGCCCGTCTGGGAGGTCGCCGGCATTGATCAGACGCTGTGCCGGGCGTTCTCCTCACGCCGTCAGATGGTCGAGGCTCGCCGCGACGAGCTCCTCGCCGAGTACCGGGCCACCCACGGCCGGGCACCGACTCAGGCGGTCCAGTACGCGCTTCTGCAGCAAGCCACACTGGACACCCGGGAAGGCAAGCAGGAGTCCCGGTCGCTGGCCGACCACCAACGGGCCTGGCGCCGATTGGCCGCCCGTCACCTCGGATCAGAAGCCGCCGTCGACGCTATGGTCTCCCGTGCCCTGAACCCCGAAACACCGGACAGTCAGGCAGGCGAGATGAACCCCTCGGTGCGGCAGATGGATGCCGTCGAGGTCGAGTCCGCCCGCGTCATCGAGGCCGTGTCCGATGCCCGCGCGACGTGGACCCACGCGCACGTGCGTGCCGTGGTCGAGACCCAGCTGACCAACGTCGCGTTCACCTCACCCTCCGATCGCGACGAGGCCGTGGCCGCGGTGGTGGACCACGCCCTGAGACGTGACTCGGTGGCCCTGTCGACGCCCGAGACGTTGGATGCGCCCACCGCATTACGGCGCGACTCCGACGGGCTCAGTGTCCTCGAGCGCCACGGCGAGCAGCTCCACACCTCAACCGCAATGCTCGACTCCGAGCAACTGGTCACCGGTGCCGCACAGACCCCCGTGGCGGTGTTCACCACCGGCGAGCAACTGCGGGCAGTGATCGCCGAGCAAGAGTCCGCGAGTGGCCGCGTCCTCAACCCCGGACAGCGCGCGCTGGCCGAACACTTCTGCCTGTCCGGGCAACTCGTCGCCGCCGGCGTCGGCCCTGCCGGCACCGGCAAGACCACCTCCATGAAGGCCGTCACCGCCGCCTGGCAAGCTTCCGGCCGGCAGGTCATCGCCCTGGCGCCGTCCGCGGTCGCCGCCGAAACCCTCGGTGAGGAGATCGGCGCCGAGGCCCGCACGCTGGCCTCGATGACCTACCGCTGGCGCGGAAAACTGGAGTCCATGGGCTTCGCCGCCCGCACACTGCCGCTCACCATCGAGCCGGGTGCGATGCTGCTACTCGATGAGGCCGCCATGGCCTCCACCAAGGACGTCGCGGCGCTCGTGGAGATCGCCCGCGATCGCGGCGCGGTGGTGCGCATGGTTGGAGATCCCGCGCAGCTCGACGCCGTCGAGTCCGGCGGACTCATGCGCCTGGTGGCCTCCGAGACCAACGCCCCCGAACTGACCGACGTCGTCCGGTTCGGCGACGACACCGCGCAGGCCCACGCCTCCGTCGGCATCCGCTCCGGCGACGCCGGCGCCCTGCAATTCCACGCCGACAAAGGCTGGGTCCACGGTGGCGACCGTGAGGAGATGATCGCCGCCGCGGTGGCCGCTCACTTCGCCGACACTGACGCCGGTCGCGACGGGATCGTCCTGGCCTCCACCACCGCCACGGTGCGTGAGCTCAACACCCAGATCCAGAATCGTCACCGTGACACTGGAGCCGCGACTACGCGCGGTCTGGTCGACCTGGCCGACGATCTGACCGCCGGCCGCGGCGACATCGTCGTCACCCGCACCAACAACGGAGAGCTACGCACCAAGGGCGGAACCAGGCCCGGCTCCCGCGTGCAGAACGGTGACCGCTGGCGCGTGGAGAAGGTCGGCGCAGACGGTTCACTGACCGTGCGGCACCTGGGCCACCGGGGCCGGGTCACCCTCGATGCCGACTATGTCGCCGGCTGTACCGAGCTGGGATACGCGAGCACTATCCACCGCGCGCAGGGCATCACCGTCGACGTCTCCCGCACCGTCGTCGACGAGGCGACCAACCGCCGCGGCCTGTACGTCGCCCTGTCTCGCGGCCGGGCCGAGAACCACGCCTACGCCGTCACCGACTCTCCGCTCGATGTGGAGACTGAGAAGCCACACCTGGCTCCGGAGGTTGACGACCGACTCACTACCGCCCGGGGCGTGCTCGAAGCTGCCTTGGCTCGCGACGACGGACACACCACCGCCACCGAACAACTCCGCGACGCGCTAGCCGCCGCCGACGACCCAGACCGCATGGCTGCCGGCTACGCCGCCGCACGCGATCTGCTCGTGCGCGACTACACCACCCACCTGGTGGGCTCCATGACCGTCGGTGAGGTGCCTGCGGCCGAAGCGGCGCCTCTGCGCTCGGCGGTTGATAGCGCGTTGGCCCGCGGCGTCGACGTCGCCGCCGCGATCGCGCAGTGGCACCACGAGGTCGAGGCCCCGGACGACCCGCTCGCCTCGGCGACCGGCTGGCTATCGGGCTACGAGGTCGACACCGACACCGACCTCGGGCCCCTGGCGCCCCTGCCCTCTCGGCACCCCGGAATGGACACCGAGCTGGCCGACTACGCAGCCGCCACCCTGACCGAACACACCAAGCTCACCCACACCCCACCGGAGGAGGATCTCGACTCGGTCGACGCAGAGCTGGACCCCTTCGCGGCCTCCCACCGCGCGGCCCAGCGCCAGGGCCCCTTCGATGCCAACCCGTTCGACGTCGACCCGTTCGGCTCGCAACCGGGTTCGAGCGAGCCGGAGCCGGACGGGCCGACACACCACGAAGCCCCTGTGCCCGGCAAGGAGCCGTCACAGGGGCCAGAGGTATAGCCTCAGCTCACAGTTCGAACCAGCTCTCGGCCGCTGCGTCGCGCCCTGGGCTGGTGACCGGGTCGACCACGGAGCGGTTGTTCTCAGCGGAGCGACGTGTGAACAGGTTCCCGAGCCGAAACGGGCTGGATCTCTCACCCTCGATCGAGCTGGAGCTCTCGGCCTCGAACGGACTGGGTCTCTCGGCCGCGTTCGAGGGCGACAACGTCCCCTCGTGGATCATCTTCCCCACGGGCTGCGGAAGCTCCACTCGTTCGAGGAACGTGGTGCCGGTGACCCGGTCTACCTCGTCCTGCAGAGCGTGCATTGCGCTGGCCCCGATCTCGTCTTCGTTATAGAGGTTGACGTGCCCCACCGGTACGTCCACCGTCATCGCATCGTCGCCTGAGTACAGGCTGACCACTGCGTGTGCGAGCGCCTTGTCGGCGAAACCGGCGCGGGCAGCGCGGGCGTGCGGGCTTGTTCCGCTTGTCTCTCGCTCGACGGCGTCGGCGATCTCGTACGCCGCCGACAGGTTCTCGATACGGGTGATGACCTCGCTGATCGATTCGGTGGCGAGTAGGTTCTCGAGTCGGGAGGCCAGGAGCGTTGCTCGACTTCCTGGGATCAGCGCGTGACTACCTGTGAAGCGCGAGTCGGAGAACGCGAGCTCGTCCTCGGGCAGCCAGGTGGCGCGATACGGCTCCAGCATCAGTGGGGACCCTGTGGCGGAGAGTGCAGATCCCAGTCGAGCCCGCAGCTCGGTCGCGGGCGGTGTCGGCTCGGTCATGGTGGTCTCCTACATCTCGATGTCGGGGTCAATCTCAGGAGAGGCCGTGGCCACATCGGGCGCCATGGCGGTCTCCGCGGTGGCCGACGCAGAGACGGCGCTCAGGCTGGCGGACAGGTCCGCCCCTGTGGACATGTCCAGCTCGCCACCGATGGCGGGGTCGCTCTCAAGGCCGTCCCACGCCTGCGACAACGCTGTGCTCACTCGCTCCATGACCTCATCACCGTCGACAAGCTCAGTCACCGCACCGGCTGTCACCAGCGCTGACACCGCCCACAGCACCGTCATCTCCTGCCCGCGATCGGCTTGTCTGTCCTGCGTCTGGGCGGCCTCGCGCTCGGCCTGGAGCCGGCGCTGTTCCTCCAGGAGGGCGCGGGCGTCGTAGTCGGCGGGCTCCCACCGATGCCAGACGTCGGCGGCCGCCGTCTCGAAGCCCCGGCGGGCGAACTCGTCAGCGACAATCTGGCGACGTTCATCTCTCCACTGCTCGGAGGCGTCGGGGCGATCGGCCCAGGCCGTCTCCCTCAGTAACCGGGTGACGGGAACCGTGCGCAGCTCGGCGGCCGTCAGGTAGTGGGTGCGTTCGCGGAAACCGCCCTGACGTCCGGCTATGCGGCTGGCTCGGGCAAGCATCGACATGTGCTGCTCGCGACTCTGGCTGTTCATTGTGTCTTCTCCATCGGTTCTGAGCGCAGGAGTTCGGAGGGTTCGTGGTGGCTTCGGCACGAGGCCATCGGCGATTCGGGTCCGAGGAGGATCCGCATGTGGTGATCGCCAACGGTGCGTAGGAAGATCTCGTCGGCCCGCATGGGATCGGTCACCGCCAGGTACTCGTAGCTGCGCCACATCGCCCGGACACGGAACACCACGCTCTGATGCGCCCACCATTTGCCGCACCAGGCGTTGGCTTGTGAGCGATCTTGGACCTGGTAGGCGGGGCGTAGATAGTCGTCGAAGAAGTCGTACACAGTGGGATGTCGCGGGTTCGACGGGATCCCCAGATCCTCGACGGAGTACCGCTTGGCGGCGCGGTGTGCCGCTCGGCGCAGCGCCAACCCCAGGCCCGGATGCTCGGCGTAGCCGGTCAAGGCGTCGACGGCCAGGGACTGCATCTGGTTCTGCAACGGTTTGGGCGTCGCGGCCCGCACGAGATCAGTCCACAGTGACACCGGTCTGTCCTCTCTCCAGGCGATCGAGCAGCTCACGCGTGGCGGGTGAGAAGTCCTGCTGGGTGGCCGGAATCATCCGCGCGAGCATCGGCCGTCGGCCTTTGGCGATCACGATCATTTGCCATTTCTGCAGGTTCTGGATCTCGTCGACGGACAAGATCGGCTTGTCGCCGCCGACCTGTTGCGAACTCGAACCGCTGCCATTGGAGTACGACACCGACCGCTCGACCTCGCGGTAGGTGCCGACCTGAGTGGAGACCATCTGCGCGAACTCTGGCTCGGTCTGTCCTGGCCCGATGACTTTGATGGCCACCAAGGCGTAGAGCTTGCGCATACCGACTGGGCCCCACATCTCCTCCCCTTGCGCGTAGGTCTGGAGGAAAATGTCGAACAGGATCCCACGGGAGCCGTAGGTCGATAGCGCTTCAGGCAGGTTCGGCCATCGCACGACGTTGGCGATCTCATCAAGCACCATCAGCACCGGGACCGGGAGCCGGTCCCGCTCGAACTGCGAGGCCCGCTTCTTCAACGCCTCGCTGACCAGAATGGCCAGCACCGTGGAAATGGGACGGGCCACGGGGTTGTCTTCTTCGGTGAGCATGTACAGCGTGGCCCGATCGTCGTGGGCCAGGGCGGTCACATCCAAACGCCGGCGGTGGCCGTGCGGGGTCAGCCATTCCCGAACCTCGGCCAGCCCCAGGCACGCGATGCAGTTTTTCGCAGCCGAGAACACCCCGTCACGGGTGCGTGGGGTCAGCGAGTACTTCGCGTTCAGGTCGTCGTGCTGCGCCTCGTAGGTGCTGCCGGCGAGCAGCCTCAGTGGTTCGCCGGCGCCCGGCGCGGACACCCACCTGTAGACGTCGGTGATCGGTTTGTTGCCCAGAGCCGCGGCCAGGAACAGCGCGGTGAGCAAGTCTCGGGCCTGCTGGTAGAAGAACGCATTCTCGCCGGCATCACCAGAGACCGCCGACCGGGCAGTGGTGGCGCCCTCGAAGATCTCGGCCAGGCGTAACGCCGAGCCGTCCCAGTATCGTGCCGCCCGGACGAAGTCGAGCGGGTCGAAGAAGAACCCGCGGCCCTCACCAGCGCCGGGGGCCAGATTCTGCGGGTCGAACACCCACACCTCGCCGACGTGTTCGCGCAGCTGGATCGTCTCGTCGATCAGGTCGCGCTTGCAGCTCGTGGCCACCACCAGGCCGGGGGCGTTCCAGATCTCCGGGATGGCCTTGCTGGTGGTCTTGCCCTCGCGGGGAGCCCACAGGTTCAACACGTTGTCCTCGGTGCCCGACATGAGGACCTGCCCGGTGCTCCACTCCCGGCCCAGGTAGGAGCCGTACCAGCCGCAGTCAGGCAGGTTGTTGTTCTGGTGCTCCCGTTTACGCGCACGCGGGGACAGTGTCGCGATGTCGCTGGTCGAGGCCATCTGTCGGGTCGCGTGGGCGATGCGGGACTGCGTGCCCCCGGTGCGCCGCAGTCGCCATCGCCGGCGAGCGATGAAGATCCCGGCGGCGATCACCACGACGACCAGCCATAGGGTCACCAGCAGGGCTGTCGCCGCTGGGGACCAGGTCACCGAGTCACGCGCCAGGACCTCGATAGCGCCGAGTAGTGGAAAGGGGCTCGGTGGCTCGGCGCCGCCGAGTTTGACCGCCGCACGATGCGCCGCCCACACCGAGACGTTGATCGCCACGAACCCGGCGAGCATGATCAGCAGCACGACGTGCTCGGGGGGGAACTGCGAGACTCGGGTGTTCCTCGGATTGTCGTTGCCAGCCATGATGTGCCCCTATCTCGTCATCTCTAGTCGGTACTGCGCGGCTTTCCAGGCGTGTCCCTCACGGACCACGACCACCTGCGCTGCCATCTCCGGAAGCGGGGTCGTGTCGCCGTCGGTGTGTTGAACCACCTGCCGCAGGATCAGACGCACCTCGGCCCGGGGGGCGTGAGGGTCAACCGGATCGCTGGCGAGCTCCACAGCTCCCACGACGACGTCACCGGAGGCCGCCCACGCCGCCCACTGTCTAGGCAGTGGCTCTGAGGCCGGGCGCTCGGCCGCCGCCTCGGCCAGTGGCCCAGTGAGCGTGTCCGCGGCCGCGTGCAGTGCGTCCCAGGGGCCCGCCTGCTCGGCCGGCCGCCACGTGAAGATCTGCCGCATCGCGGCCCGCGCGGCTCCTTCCGCGGTCTCTGTCGGTTCTGCGTGCACGTGATGGGCGTCGGTGCCGAGTTCGTCGCCTCCGGCCCGCAGCATCACCACCACCAGCGTCACCACCACACACGCCGCCACCACGCCTGCGGCGATCACGCCCGCGATGATCAAGAGGCGTCGTTGTTCTGCTTCCATGGCCACTGCTCCTTACCCTGCTGTCGTGGCGAATTTGGCGGCTTCTGCGGGCACGATGACGACGTACTTCTGTGTCTCCGCGTACGGCGGAACCCCGCCGTACTGCTGGACGGCGCCCGGGCCGGCGTTGTACCCAGCCAGCATCAGCGTCTGCGGATCCCCGGAGAGCTGACCTGAGGCGATGCCCTCGCGCTGGCCTTCGGCGATCTCGCACAGGTAGCGGGCCGCGAACATCGTGGCGTCTGCGGGATCGGAGGGCGAGCCAGAGCCCGGCGGACCGGCCACCTGGCCGTTCTCGTCGACCTTCGCCCCTCGAGAGGCCCAGGTAGCAGGCATCGCCTGCGCATATCCCTGCGCTCCCACTGGCGAGACAGCCCGAGCTTGGAACCCTGCCGACTCGTGGTAGAGCAACCCCGCCAGCAGCGGCGAATCCACTTCGCGACACACCTGCCCGCCGAGACGAATCCACTTGCGCAGCTCCTCCGGGATCTCACCGTCGTTCAGCGCGCGCCCGTGGTCGCCGACACCGTCCGGAACGCACTCACCGGTGGAGGCGCCGACACCGGGACCACCTCCCTCCGGGGCGGGACCGTACTTCTGGCCCGGGGTGGGCATTCCCCCTCCGGCCACGGTCACGTGCACGTGATCGAAGTGGTTCTCGGTCGGGGTGCCCCGATCTTCCATCTGGCTCGGCTGGCCTTCGGCGGGAATGTACTGCTGCCGCCAGATCAAGTACTCGATGTTGAACGCTTCTTTGTTGCGGAACAGGTAGTCGGCGATCTCGTCGCCGAGCTTCTTACCCGCACCGCTGGCGTAGTCCGGGATCATCACGTCGACGGCTCTGCCTGACGGGTGGTCGGGGAACGGGTCGCTGGGGCGCCACCCCCCGATCGTCTGCACTTCGGGGAACTTCTGGGCGACGGCCCGGGCCACGCGGACCGAGTCGACCTGCAAGTTCTGCTCGGACACGACGTCCGACGGGGGAAGCTCTCCCCCGCGCGTACCCCGGTCCGTGGGTTCTCTCGGTGTCGGTGCGGGAGCGGGCCTCTGGCCGGCCTCGCCCGGATTGGTCGCCTTGTCGATCCACGGCACCGGATCGACGTCTTGGCCGCCGTAGCGGCCTCCTGCCCAGATCTCGAAATGCAGATGGGCGCCCGTGGATTGGCCCTCGTTGCCGACCCCGGCGATATGCTGGCCGGCCTTGACTGCGTCGCCGGCCTTGACCCTGAGGTCGTCCGCTGGCATGTGCCCGTAGACGGTGGAGAACATGCCGTCCCCACCGTTTCCCTCGTGGTCAATGACGATCCAGTTGCCGAATCCCGAGGCGGGGCCCGATTCGGTGACCACGCCGTCGGCGAAGGCGTAGATGGGAGTGTTCACGGGTGCTGCGTAATCGATGCCCCGGTGGTCGGGGCGATCGGCTGAGCGATAGCCCGAGGAGACCTGGTAGGTGCCGTCTTTCATGGGCTTGGAGTAGTCCCCGTCGGGGACTCCGCCGGCCGCTGAGCTGGACCCTCCGGTCGGTGCGCACCGGTCGTCGTCCTCGATGAAGGAGGAGACGACGATGGTCAACCCGAACGCGACCGCGAGGACGATCACCAGCGCCAGCACCGGCCCCTTGAGGGTCACCGGTCTTCCAGTTCCCGCAGCCGAGCGGACAGGTGCGCGTTCGCGGCGCGCAGGCGCCGAATCTCCCCCCAGGTCGGACGCGGCATCCGCTGCTGGTCCTCGGCCCAGCTGAGCACCGTGGAGGTCGCCACACCGAAGTCGCGCGCCGCGCTCGCGGCCGCAGACGACAGGGTGGACGAGGCGCTGAAGTAGCCCACGAACCGGTCGACGACATTTTCCTTGAACTCGGGGCTGTAGCCCCCGGCGGGACTAGGCATTGACCAGTCCCCCGGCTCGCGCGGACTTGCGCTTCCACTCGTCCTCGAACGCGGCGTTGGTGTCGTGTAGTCGCCATTTCGTCTCTAGTGGCGAGATGTCGGTGCGGAACGGGATGCCGGGCGCGGTGCTCTTGCTGGCTTTGATCATGAAACACCCGCGGCCGGGCGGCACAGGGGCATCCGCAGAGCGTTCCCGGTCTGGTGAGGCCCCTTGTGACCATGAGGTGATCTCGGCGATTTCCCGCGCTGTGAAGGGGAGTTTTCCGCCAAGTAGGCGCAGTTCGTCGGCCGGCAGTCCACCACAGATCACAGCCCCGGCCCGGTCGATGAACCCCATCGCGCGGTTGCGATCCGCTTCGGTCGGCAGGGTCTCCAGATCCTTGGACCCGTGGGTGACCAGGTACACCGCGCAGCCCATTGTTCGCAGCAGACGCATGAGACCGTCCACATGCTTGGTCAGCCCCGGCGCGGCGGCCAGGGTGCCCCACAGCTCGTCGAGGGTGTAGGCGAACAGCTTCCGCTTGCGCAGGCCAGCATCGGCGAGAATCTTCGACGCCGTCACCGCGCCCGCTGCCGCCGACCAGCACGCCATGATCACCGCGGCTTTCACGGTTTCGTCGTTGTCGTCCAGGGCGGACACGTCGATCACCACCGCGGCGGAGTTGACGTCGATGGGCGTGGTGGTCTGCCCTGAGAAGATCTCCCCGGTCACACCGTGCTGCATCGCATACAGGCTGCGCAGCAGCGGCCGGACGGTGGCGTGGTACTCCTCGTCCGACGCCGAGACGGTGACCTGGTGCAGCTGCCGGGACCCTGCCTGCAGCATGGCGATCAGGTCTGTCAGCTCCGGCGGATGTACCCAGCGACTGCGCCCGTCCGGGCCGTCCTCGGCGTACAAGTCGTCCAGTGCCACGGCCACGGCCGCGGACTCGTAGTCGGCCATTCGACCCTGCCGGGCGAGCGAGACCAGCGTCTCGATCATGCGGCGCTGACCGGCGGCCACCTCCTTCTTGGCTCGATGGAGCTGCTGCTCCAACATGCGCAGCCTCTCCCGATCGGCGTCGGTGTCCCCGGTGTGGGTGGCGATCGCCTCCTGGAGGACCGGCACCACCGAACCCAGAGCGCCCGCGTCGAGGGGGTTGATCCGGTCCAGGCCGTGCCCGATCCGGATCACCTGCCCGTCGACCGCCAGCGCGAGGGGGACGTACTCCCCCTTGAGGTCGTTGGGGATGATCGGTACATGCCCCTGGGCCGAGTGTCCGAGCAGGATCTGCCGCACCAGCGAGGATTTGCCCAGCCCGGGCACCGACATCAAGAACGCGGACGGCGTCGACAGCAGGTTCTGCTCTAGCCAGCTCAGACAGTCGAAGCCGAGGTCCTTGCCGTCGAGCAGGTTCCGCCCGATCGGCGGGCCGATCATCGGAGACGGCGAGCCGACCGAGTTGGGGTTCCACCCGGCGGCGTAGTTGGTGGCCATCATGAACTCGTTCGGAGCAGTGACCGATCGCACCAGACCCGACCCGATCCCGGCGGCGAAGGGGGCGCGAAAGCCGCGCGCCCCGGCTCGTGGCCACGCATCCTCTCCGACCACCGGGGCCACACCATGCCGGGCCAGCGACTCGTGTTTGATCCGCCCGACCTCATCCGGGTTGGCCTTCTGCCATCTGCCTAGGGCCCGCCCTCGGCGGGTCCACGGCAGCGGGTACTTCTCTTGCCCGTCGAGAATCGCCCGGAACAGCTCGCCGTAGTCGGCGGTGGCCTCCTCTGCTCTCCACATGCTCATAGCGGCAGCTCCGTCTCGATCGTCGCGTGCTGGAACCCCGCCACACCCAGTCCCAGGTTGGCGGCCAACATCACCCCTTGGCGCCCGGACTCATGCCGCACCCGCAGGCGGGTACGCGGCCGCAGCGCCTGCAAGAACAGTTGGGCGATCTCGTGTCCGCCGGCCACGGTCACTGTCGACCACACCCGTCCACCGTCGGCGGCCTCGACCTCACTGACCGACAGGGGGTCGACGAAGGGGCGCATCCAGCGGGTACGCCAGATGTGGCCGGCGGCGTCCCACTCGGCCAGCACGTCGGACACGTCCGCGCTGGCCTCTGCTCCGCTGGCCGGATCCGAGCACGACAGTGTGAAGCTGACGCACTCCACACTTCCCACGCGAACACTGCGCGACGACTCGTCCCAGGTCAGCTCGGATAGATCCTCGATTGACCGCAGCGCCGCGTCCAGGACGTGACCGCAGCGCCCGGCGATCTCGCTCTCGCGTGCAGGCCGGGCCGGCAGGCCGGCGAGAGCGGCCGCGTCGTACAGGGTCGGTGCGTCGACCGCCACGATCGAGGCCAACTCCGTGAGGTCGCTTCGCTCGGTCTTGTCGGCGGCCGAGAACACTCCACCCAGCAGCGGTGGCGCTGAGGTCGTGCTGTCACAGGCGAAACCGGCCAGAAGCCGGTCCAGGCCCGCCACCTGACGGGTCCACGCACTGACCCTCTCCTGCTCCACGATCCCGGCATCATCCACCAGGCTCGCCACGGCAATCTGGTGGCGGCTGGCGTCGGTGACGAGCGCCTGGGGGAAGCCGCGGGCATCGACGGTCTCACTGACCTCCAGTCCGCGCAGGGGGCGGGGGCGGGTATCGGGAGTCGATCCAAATAGGTTCTTGAGGTTCAACATCCGCTCAGTCCTTCCTTCCGAACGGCAGGGCTCCAGCACCGAGGCAGAACGAGAACGCCGAGTCCTGCATGAGCCGCATCTCGCGCACCCGGATGTTCAACTGGTTGGCCAGCGCCTCCACATCACCGTCGATCGCCCGGTCGTCCTCGCCCGGCAACCACGTCACCGACACGTACATCGACCGCCGCCCGTACCCAGCTCCCTTGGCCAGCGCCTTACGTGAAGCCGTCGTGCCCTCCAACCGCAGCTCGGCGTCAACGGACTTGATCGTCTTGCCGTCGTTGACCCCGACCATTGCGTCCCGGTGCTCGGCCTCGACCAGCGAATGCGCCACTCCCGGGGGGAACGGCCGGTAGACCAGACAGACGGTCTTGCGCGTGATCCTCGAGTGCTGCTCCAGCAAGGGTCGCAAGTGCTTGTTCTCGAACGTGGCCGGCGGCGCGGAGACCATCTCCCAGGTCCGCGACCAGGTGCCGTCGTGGAAATACCCGCGCGCGGTGGCCTTGGCCACCGCCGGCCCCGCATCCGACCACGGCAGATGGTGCGGCACGCCTTTGATGTGCAGCTCCTCGAAGTCTTCCTCGGCCGCGGGATTGAACGCCTTGTGCGTCGAGGCCACGATTTCGTCCGCCGTCATGGGTCGCGCCTTGATCCCCGCCCATGGCAGTGGGCCGCGATAGAACGCACCGATCTCGTAACGGAGCTGGTCGAGAAATCGGCGGTCCCGGGAATGTGACACCGACACCTTCAGCGTGAAAGCCAGCTCGAACTCATAATCCTGGCCACCCGATTGCAGCATCCTGGCTCGCTCGAACTGGATCTCCCGCGCGACCGCAGGTGCCTCCGGCGAATCGAGGGTCTCGACCTCACGCAAGGCCAGCATCCCCGTCGACGGCCTGGTGGTGTGCCGGGCCACCACCGCCAACAGATTCCGATTGTGCGCCCACTGCGCCTCGCACGTCCCCCACTGCGCGGTCGTCGCCTCAGCCTCCGCGACGCTACGCAGCACATCTCCGGACAGCTGCCCGGTCAGCTTCACCGTGACCTGCTGGGCCGCAGGGTTGACGATCACCCCGAACCGGTAGCCGTTCGCGTCGACATCCTCGAGCAGCTCGGTGCCCGCCAGCAGACCCGGCGCCCGACGTTGCCCGCCCGGCACCCGCGATTCCGGGCCCGAGAGGTACAGGTTCTCCCCAGTCATGCGGCGCCACACGTGCGCGGCCACCAGCCGCCCCGACGTGACGAAAGACCGTCCGTCTCGGTGAAAATGCACCAGGGCACCCACCAGCACAGCCAGCAGAGCGGCTACCAGGGCGAACCGCACCTGCTGGGCCAACATCGACACCACGAACGCCATGAGGCCGACAAACCCCACCACGGCCGTACGGACCGGGATGCGGCCAATGAAGTTGCGCTCCCGCTTGCGGCCCAGGGTGTAGGTGGTCGTCTCGGTCTGCGGCGCCATCGTCTCGCTCATCAGCTCCCCCTACCGGTAGGCCGACCCCGGATTGACCGGAGCGCCTACCGAGTCGTCGAGGATCCCGCCGCCCGCTCGCAAGGCAGACCCGGCCATGCCGGCGGCGTTGCGCGCGATCCGCGCACCTGTCTGGCCTGCCGCGGCCACCTGCTGACCACCGCCGGTCGAGGGACCGGAACCAAGAGCTCCAGCGCCGCCTCCCCCGGATCCACCAGCGGCTGGTCCACCACGCGATCCGCCACCAGTCGACGGACCACCACCGGACGGATCGCCCCCACCGGACGGGCCACGCCCACCAGAAGCGCCGCCCCCGGAACCCCCACTGCCCCCATCAGTCAGGCCCAACGCGGACCCGCCCGAGCTAGCCGCGCCCGCGGCCGCGCCGCCGGCCGCCAGGGCGCCGGCACCGCCCGTGGCCGCCGCGGCGACCGTGCCGCCCACGACCGCACCGGTCGCCCCGAGGGCCGCCCCTCCCAGGGCGCCAGCCGAGCCACCGGCCTGGCCCTTCATCTGAGGCAGGATGATCGCCAGCAGTGCAGGGGCGCACAAGCCGGCCGCCCCGAACAGCACCAGAGAGACCAGCTTGTTCTCCTCGGACCCATCGAGGTTCATCGCCGCCCACACCGCAGACATGTAGACGAACGCGGCCGCGACTTTCAGCAACGCGAACGCGACCAGGACACCCATCGCGTTCTCGACGGTGAACCGTCCCGCTCGCCCGATCGCCCATGCCGCGAAGATCGGCATCAGCCCGATCAGGATGGGAAGCAAAATGATCCGCATGACCATCGCCAGACACATCGCCAGCGACCCGATCAGCGAGATGAGCACGAACACCAGCACCAAAATTGGGTTCATGTCCTCGCCGATCGTGACCGCATCGGTGATCTTCGTGAAGTCCCCGGCATCGGCGATATAGGTGTTCACCAGCACGTCAGCGAAGCCGTCGAAGGCCATGATCGCCGGTATCGCCAGTGCCGGAACCAGAGCCCCGTACAGCAGGTACCGGCCGTAGGCCGCGGCCGCGTCCTCCATCGCCTCCCCGGAGCCCTGCCGCCGCGTTGAGGCCACCTTTAGCAGGCCGATCACCAGGCTCAACGCGAGCCCAGCGATCGCGCCCTGCCACACGAGATTGTTGATTCCCGACGAGGACAGCTCGAGCGCGTCCGGGTTCAGTTTGAACTTCGTCCACAGCGTCAGCGTGTAGCCGATCACCGCCGGGTTGCCGTCCTTGATCTCCCGGACGATCCCGGCGAGCTTTCCATCCCACGCGGCATCCGCCGCGGCCTGGATCGCGTCGCCCGGATGCTGCACCGCGCCCACACCCATGCAAGCAGCAGCGTGAGCCCCGCGCACCGGAGCGGTGAAAGTCTCGCGAAGACCACCGGTGTGGGCAGAGTCGCGGAGCCACTCATGGGCGCCGGTGCCGCCCAGAAGTCCGCCGTCGACGAGGTCGCCGTCGCGGTCGCCGCTTCGGCATTCCTCGTTGAACTCCTGAAACTGGTTCTGTCCGGTGTCCTGGGCGTGGGCCGGCGTAGCGACAGCGATCGCGACGAAGAGCGCCACTACGACGGTGGCGAGGGCTTTCAGTGCTGGTCTCACATCCACCGGGACCACGACCCGTCGATCTCGGTGAGCGGAGTCATGTTTCGTCCCGAGACGATTTCCCATTGGTCGGCGACCCACTTCATCGAGACCCGAATCACCGGATGATCGTGAATTCCGACGTTGGGGTCGGGAGAGTTGATCTCTCCGACCGCTTCGTAGACTGACGGCAACGCGGCCTCGACGGTGCAGAAGTTCTCGTCGCACTGCCCGAACTTGAACCACCGCGGCGCACTGTATCCCTGCGCTGCTACCAGGGCGCGTCCGTCGACGGAGTCGCCGCGGGCCCGGATCTCCTCAAGAAACTCCGGGTCTTCGCCGGCCATCGTCGGCATGAAATGTCCGATGAAGTCGGCGTACACCCCGCCTAGCTCCATCCCGAAACCCATGTAATTGGCTGTTAGGAGTGCTGCACCGCCGGGTGAGCGGGCGTAGCCCGTCATTACCCCGTCGTCGACCCCGGTCGGTCCGTCCGAGCGCGAGACCATGACTGTGGTGCCGCTGCTCACGCGCTGCAGTTCGAGTCCGTCGGGAGGGCCCACCATTTCCTGGCCTACGGGGAAGGCGCCGGGCTCTCCGGTCTGCTCGCGCGGCGTCCCGCCGGCGGACGTCACCACTGTGACCTGGCGGCCGACCAGGTCAATGTCAGTGGTCTCGTCGTCCGACGGCGCAGCGATCCCGGCCGAGGGCTCTGGCGCACTCGTGGTGGGTGGAGCGTCCGCGCTGCCCGCGTCGTCGCTGTCGCCGGTGGCAATCGCCAGGATGAGGGCGGCGACCAGGGCCACGACGACCACCACGGCCGCGACGATCAGTGCTGCGGTGAGTCGTCCTCGTCGCTGTGAGTCCATGTTGAGCTCCTACTAGTCGGCGCGAAATTCGGTGAAGTCGTCGAGGTTGTCGAGTTCGACGGCGTCCACGGCGGTTTGTTGCGTCGGCAGGACGAGCTTCCAATCGCCCGTCTGCCACGCGAGCTGCGTCGGCTGGGCGGTGAGCGTGCCGTCGGGCCACTCCACGGCCAGGAGGACCTGGGCGCGGTCCTGCGAGTAGTCGGTGAACTGGAAGCCGACGAACTTCGCGGGATTGCGCACGCGGCCCTCGACCGACATCAGGGCCCGTGCCTGAGCCCACTGGTCCTTACCGGGTCCCGGCGCCAAGATGGTGCTCGCCATCTGCGGCCACGTGTTGTCACCGGTGGTGGCCAGCAGCGTTTGACCGGTCATGGCCGCGATGACTGCGCACTGTGGGGTGTGTGCGTAGCCGTGTTCGACCGGGTCGGTTTCGTCCGGGCACTGCTCAGCCCGGGGAACGGCGATGCCGGCCATTTGCGACCAGGTCGCCTCGGGCGCGGCAGTCAGATCCGGGCCGTCTTCGGTCCCTTCCGTCCCCGCGTCGTCGGTGCCGCACGCGGCGAGTGCCATCGCAAGCCCCGCTGCGGCAACCAGTGTGCGACTGCGCATTTTCTGCTCCTTCATTCCCCGTCAGATCGGGGTGTAGATCAGCGAGACAACCGCGCCGATGCTCGAGGCGAACATGAGGACCACAGCGATCACGAGAAGCCGCTCCACGCCCTGCTTGGGCTCGCGGCCCACCTCCCTGGCCTGACTGATCTCCACCAGTGCCCAGCCCATGAACACCACGCTGGCCACGGCTACGAAGCCGAGCCCGATCGAGATCCAGTTGGCCAGCAGCCCTTGGATTTCCGTTGGTAGTGGTTGCGGCGAGGCCGGGGGTGGGCTCTGCGCGAGCGTGTGGGCTGTCATCGGCTAGCCGTCTATCCGAGCAGCCAGCCGACGATCGGCATGAGCACACCCAGGCCGACCACTCCGCCGCCCCACCACAGCAGGCGCCCGGAGACTTGATCGCCGCGCCCGTCCTGGCGGGCGAACGCGATCCCAGCGAAGACCATGACGCCGCCGATGACGGCGATCACGATGCCGATCGCCAGCGCCACCCCGGCGACGTCGGTGAGGCGACTGGAGAGAAAGTCAGGAAGCCAGGGCGTGATGTTGTTGATGAAGGACGTATCGCCCTGTGCGAGCACTCGGATGTTCATGGTCAGTCAGTTCCCTTCAAGGGTGGTAGAGGTGGGCGCCGCACTCGAGGTGGGCGCTGTAGTGTTCGCCGGCCTCGCAACCGACGACGTCGTAACGGAGGTGTGGCCGACCTTGTTGAGGGCCGCTCGGGCGGCGTCACGGTTGAACTCGACGGAGTCCAAAGCGCTGAGTCCGACCTGGGTCTGGCGGGGTGCCGGAGCGAGCGGGTCCGCGCTGTCGGCGGTGACATCAGCGGCGATCGCTTGCACCCAGTCCCGGGTCGCTGTGGCTGGGCTGCGCCCATCCGGCAGGACCGGACGTTCTCCGTAGGCGTTGTGCTCGTTGGTCGACAGCCACGCCGCCAGGCTCACCGCGAGCTCCACCTGCTCCGGGACCGGCACCCCGGCGTCCTTGAGGATCTGCAGCGTCTGTCGTGCATAGCCCGAGGCGGTCCCCGGCTCCAGTAGGGACATCGCCGAGTCGGACAGCCTGGCCACTGCCACAGCGCCCGCGGCCTGGGGGCCACCGGTCACTCCTGCCACGGCGATCTGGGCAAGATTCTCCGGCGTGATGGTCTTGCGGGCGACGGTGATGGCCGCCCCAAGCGCCATCCCGCCGATCCCGGCGGCCACCTCCACAACCGTTCCGACGAACTGCTCCGGCGTCGGCAGGGGCGGCAGCCCCGGCAACCCCGGGATCCCCGGAATACCCGGAGGCATCGGGGCCGGCGGGCCGATGGCTCCTGCCGGTGCTGGTGTGACCTCGACGATCGGCTCCGGAGCCGGAAGCGCAGCCGGTGCCTCCTCAGGCACGGCGCTATCGGCCACGGTCGTAGCTGTGCTCGTCAAGGGTGCTTCGCTCCGGCTCGTCGGCGAGCTGGTGGTCTCCTCGGTGGCTGCTTGGACCCGCTTGTTCAGCACGGGCGTGGGATTGGCTGCGCTGGGGCGAAGTGAGAAGCCCGTGCCGCCGAAGCTGAAGTCAGCGATCTCGGACAGGTTTCCGACGCTGACCGCCCGGTCGAGGATCCGCGCGAGCTGCTCGAGTGCGGCGACCGGGTCGCCCAGCGACATCGTCTCGAGTAGCGGCACGATGTCGGCCACGAGCTTGGATTCGACCGGCAGACCACACACGTAGTCCCCGGGCAGGCACCACGAGACGACGCGGTCGCTGAGCTGACCAAAGCCCACGTGGCCGGTGTTGTCTGTGCCCAGCCCTCCCGCGTTCGCCGTCGGCAGCGTCTCCAGGCCCGTAATGGCGCGCAGAACGTTCTCCCCGGCGGTGCCCGGCACGGGCCCCACCGACGAGGCACCGTCCGGGTGCAGAGGCGTGCCCCCCGCTCGGGTCGGGTCGGCGAACAACGCCACGCCGGCCACCTGATCTGGGTCGATGACGCTCTGCCCGGCGCCCGTGCGCCGAGCAACGTTACTGATCACTTCTGCGCCCTGGGAGAATCCGGCAAGGAACACCTTCGTCTCCGGACACCTCGCGGCGACCGTCGCCATCAGGTCTTCCGTCATTTCCACACCGGTGTTCATCGACTCGGCATACGGCGTGGTGTCCCCGAAGTTCTCGGGTAGGTGCCGCATTCCGGGCGGCTGCGCTCCCCCGACCGTCGCGGGGTAGGTCACGTACGTGCGCGACACTCGCGCAGCCTGTCGGTTCGGTCCCTGCATGGACCGGCCGATCGCCTCTCCCGCGGTGCCCGCGAGCGACTGCACCCCGGGCGGCAAGTCGAGCAGTGCCGCAAACCCGGAGGACAGGTCCCCGATATTGCCTCCGTTCACCGCGGCCATCACGGGCCGCACGAGATGCTGGGACAAGAAGCCGTGGGTGTCGCTGTTCGGCTCGGCGAACCGAGATGTCTCGGAGGTGCCGGGAGCCAACAGCATGTGCACCGCAGGGCACTGTGTAATCCCCCTGCTGGTCGTGGTCGTGGTCGTGGTCGTGGTCGAGGTTCCCGGGCCTGGCCGAGCGGTGGTGGTCTGCGCGGCCGCAGGGCCGGCAGCTGACACGACCACGGTCGTCACTACCAGCGCCGAGAGAAGTTGCAATGGCGTGTTCATCTGCTCTTTCACCTTCTGCCCCAGGCCGCGACCTGAGTCCGCGCGGCGTCGATAAGTTCAGTGCCGAGTTCGGCGACGGCCGCGGGCACCGCTTCACGCGGTGACGGTCGTTTCTTCGTCGTGGGTGGTTCCCCGAGGGACCAGACGGGCAGCTCATCGAGCGCCACGGTGGTCAAACCGGGAATGAACGGGACCGACCACATCTGCGACGCGCCCCCGTCGATCTGGTCGAGTAACCCCGCCAGCACGTCTCGCCGCTGACGGACCTGCTGAGGCCGCCGGCCCGGCACCCGCGCGACCGTGGCCACGCCAAGCAGACGCGCGTGCGTGCCGGCCCCTCCGGTGGCGTACTGCCGCACCAGGGCGTGGGCCTTAGTCAGTGCTGTCACCGACTCCTCGGCCACGAGCACCACAAACGGCGACTGTTTGCCATGACCGCCCGGCCACCGGCCCTGAGCGTCCCCCGCGGGGCTGAGCCACCGGCAGAGCGTTGAGACCCCGGCGCCGCCATGCGCGCCCAACAGCCAGAGACCCGGTGATCCGCTCGCGGGCACCGCCCTGTCCCACACCGCGACACACTCATGCGACGCCGGGGGTTGAATCGTGGGCCGAACCTGTCCCGCTCCTGCGGGGACATCCCGTCGACTCTGAGCCATGATCGGGGCCGCCATCACTCTTCCTCCGCCGCAATACTGACGATCTCGACTCGGTCACCGTCACGACTGGTGGTGACCTGTTGGACGAAGGTTTCAGGGGTCTCAGACGGCCGCGCCTCAGTGATCTTCACCTGCGCTTTCGCACCGTCAGCCGTGATCGAGACACAGTGCTCAGTGCCCTCCGGGACCGAATCGATCCCTTCTTGGAGGGCTTCGACGTTCACCAGTGGTGAGTCGTCGGACGTCAGACTCAGTGCTTTCTTCGCGTCGCGCTCGGAGTAGTAGGCGTGCTGGAAGGCCAGGACGACGCCGGCCACCGATCGGGTGTCCCCCGCGCCGTCGCCGGTCACCGTCTCGCCTGACTCCGACCCCTCGCACTGGAAAGCCGCATCCTGCATCGTCCCGGCGTCCTCTGTTGCCAGGTCACCGGAGCGACCCTCGATCTCCGCCAGGTCGGCGGACAGGTCCGCTGGTTGATCCATCCCGTCGGAGAGCTTGTTGACCAGGAGTAGCCCGCCGCCGCAGACCAGTACGACGAGCAAACACGTCATCGCGGCGGGGATAGCCCATTCACGCCTACGACGTGGTTGGGCTATCCCCGTCCCTGGTTCCACTGCCGCCGGGTCCTCACCGGACGGTGGCGGCGTTACCTCGTCCGACACCTGAGCCGGCTCAGCTCCCACGAGCTGGTCCATCCAGGGCTGGTCTGGTTCGGTCTCGTCCGGTGCACGCGGCGGATCCGGCGTCGGCGGCAGCTTCACCTCGCCAGCGGCCGCTTCCACACCGAGTGCAGCCATCCAGTCGGGCTCCCCCACCTCGTCCTCCGGCCCACCTACTGGATCGACGGGCCGCAGCGGCGAGTCCGCGTCGTCATTGTTTTTTTTCGACACGTTGCCCTCCTAGATCACTCGAAGCCCTCGGTGGCTGTGGCGGTCAGTTGAAGTGGATCGGCGGGACGCCCGGGATGTTCAGGCCGTTGATCGACCCGGCCGCTGCGTCCTTGGCGTTGTTCATGCCGTCGTGGAACGCGTTCTCGACGCCCGTTGCAGCATGGGGGTTGCTCGCCACCGCGCCGCCCAGGCCGAGCGCTGCCGACCCTCCGCCGGCGGCGACACCGGTACCGACGATTCCTGCGGGAACTGCCCATGCGGGCGCGGTGGCGACCGCCGCGGCGGCACCGGCCACGGCGGGTGCCGCAGACGCGGCCGCGGCCGGGATGGCGGTGTTAGCGATCATTCCGGCGATGAGAAGCGAGATCGGATCCATGGTGGTTCTCCTTCGATGTGTGAGTGAGCACTGGCGGTCGGGCGACCGTCAGCCGATGTGGAGCTGCTTGGGGGCGATGGGGGCCTGAGGCGTCACCGCGCCGCGGCCTCCCAGGTCGATCGTGAGGCCCGGTGCGGGTGCCGGGGCCTGCTGGACCGGCGCCGGAGCAGGCGCCGGAGCTGGAGCGGGTGCCTGACGCACCGGAGCCGGGGCTTGCTGCACGGGAGCCGGGGCCTGCTGCAGGGGTGCCTGACGCACCGGAGCTGGGGCCTGCTGCACGGGTGCCTGACGCACCGGAGCTGGGGCCTGCTGCACGGGCGCGACCGCCTGCTGGACCGCGGGAGCCTCCGGAGCGGCAGCCTCCGATGCTTGCTCTCGACGAGGGTCGGGCTTGTCTTCCTTCTTCGCCTTCTTGACCTCGACGGCCGCGGAGATGCCGGCTTGCTGCGCCACTGGCTTCGCCCGCGCTGCTGCGGGAGCAGGCGTCGCACGAGTCGTGGCCCGAGTGGTCGACGCCTGACCCTCCACGACCGCGGCCTGAGCCGTCGTCGCCTTCGCTGGCTTCTGGGCCTCGGTGATACCTGCCTGCGTGCCGGCCAGGGCGAGAGTGGCGCCTCCGAACGCGACAATCGCTGCGGTGGTTCCGACGAGCGCTCCCCTGAGCGCGGTCCGAGATTGGTGCATGGTCTACCCCTGTCGCCGTTTTATAGTGACACCCTAACCCCTCCGGGGCGCATGTCAACGTCACTATAGGACGCAACCGTAAAGTCGTGGGGAAACATCAGGACGGCGACGGAGGAGTGCACATGGGAAGGGCCTCAGCCCATGCCTTCTCCCCCGAGGTTCTTGTCGATTTGCGTCGCAGCGCGGGCCTTTCGCAGGCTGCGCTGGGTGATGCACTGGGGGTGAGTTCGGGCTCAGTCCGTGCTTGGGAGCGGGGTCGGAAGATCCCTCAGGCGGATATGTTGGGTCGGTTGGCAGAACTGTTGAGTGCGGCGCTCTCGAGCACCGTTACCGTTGCCGACCTGGTCGACATTCCCGATACCGGCAGAACTCTCGCTGACTGGCGTGTGCTCCGAGCCTTGACTCAAGGTGAAGCCGCGCGACGCGCTGGCCTTTCCACCTCGCATTATGGGGCGATTGAGCGTGGAGACAGCCCCTTGGCGGCGCATAGTGTTCCCCATCTCGCTGATGCTCTGGGAATCACCCCGGATGAGGTCATCGCTGCCGCAGGTGAGGGCGGGCAGGGCGGTTAACTGCTTTTGGGCCTGTCCACAAAGAACTTGACAGGTGTCCGGCCTAGGCTTGTGGACATGACAGCTCGACTTGCCGACGCGGTACGGAGGAGGCGCGCCGAGCTCTCGCTCAACCTGATTCAAGTCCGGGACCGGGGCGGCCCGCGGGCGCCCATCATGGTGAGAATCGAACGCGGAGACACCGAGGTGATAACCCCCGAGATCCTCGACGCTCTTGACCGGTCGCTGGAGTGGACGATCGGTAGCGCAGCGAGCACTCTTGAAGGAGGCACTCCCACTCCCCGAGAGACGGCGGAAGTGCAGTTTGCACCGTCGGGGGTCACGATCTCCCACGGCGAGGTCGCTGCTCTCACCGCCGCCACATTCCGGTTACAGCAGCTTTCCAGTGACCGCGCCCAGGATTCCGACCTGGTCGAGGCTATCGAGGACCTCGCCCAGGCAGTGGCCCCGCTGTATGGTCAGTTCATCACGGAGTTACTGGCCGCGAATACCCACGGACTTGGTAGCGATATTGTCGTTGACGCAGTAGCTCCGCTGCTGGCCGAGCGTGCGGACTCCGAACTCGACGAAGGCGCTGCGCTGCGTAGATGGCTGGCGATGCCGGACGCCAAACGTGATCGCGGGGAGGACGCATGACGCAAGCGGACCGACTTCAGCAACTCATGTGTGTATGGCGTGATCCCTCTGGTGGGATGCGCACCGTCGAGGAAATTGCTGCGCACACGCCACCGACGGTTGGCGTTACTCCCGAGCTGTTGGGAGACGTGCTCGCGGGGAAGTCAGTGCTCACCGAAGCCCAATGCGAGGCTGTCGCTGCGTTCTTCAAGGTCCCCGGTCGCTACCTCAGCGATGGGGACGAGAAAATTCATGAGCAGCTGGAGCTGCTCAGGCACCTGGTGAATGCAGGTGCAAGGTCAGTCCGACTGCGGGGCAAACCGGTCGACACCACGCGAAAAGCCCTTCTCGCTGCCGTGTCCCGCCGTGTGTCGTAGTTGCTTGGCTCGCTGCCACTGCACCGACAGCTCCCCCGCCTGGCCGACGGCGTCGACGGCAAGCAGACCCTCGTCACCGAGGTGGTCTGTTCGCCTGTCGCGCTGCATCGCCGCGTCCTGAATTGCGAGTGCGAGGATCAGTGCCGGAGGTTCGGCGCTTACTTTGCGAGCTGCGCGCATATGACGGTCGTTCACCAGGGGCGCCAGATGAGCAAGAGCGTCGACGCTCTCCACGATGGCTCGGAGGCGCTGCTCCTTGCCGCGCAGACTCCACGGATCACTGAGAGCCACCTCAGGGCACGCCGTTCTCAGGTCCAGCCACATAGCCGTCATCGGATCGGCCCAGCTATCTTCCGCTCCACGGTTGGCCACCAGTGCCGAAATGACGGCACCAATTGTCAGAAGAACTGCGAAGACGACCCCGTTTGGTACACCGCGGCCGTCTAGGAGACTGTGATCATCTCGAAGAGCGCTGAACCCCACGGCCACAAACACGGTGAAGTTGTCGATGACCAGGAAGGCGTAGACCAGCGTCACCACCGCGCCGACTAGCCGCGACCGGCTTAGTCCCCAGGAGCCGATGAGCTGTTTGACCAGCAGAACCAATCCGACCAACGTGGGAAGACAGAAGATGGCGAAGTACCACAACGCCCAGCCGCTTGGAGCAGACTCCATTTGGTCACCGGCGCGTGGGGCTACAGCGGCAGTGATGACCAGTAGCACCGTCAGCCCGCCGCTAATGGCGTAGAGGACAGGCACCAGCCGTGGGTGTTTGACGTCGCCCTGCGTGGCAAACCAGAGCAAGATCACGCCAGCCACCGCCACGAGGCACGCTCCATGAATTAGTGCGCGCAGGATCGCTGCCCCAAGGAGCGGCTCAACGACGTCGTAGATCGGGCCCACCTTCAATGTCAGGGCCACAGCCCCCGCGGCCAGTGATTCGGTTAGCCGCCGGGGAGCTCCACCGCTGCGTGCCGCGTACACCCGCCACAAGATCGCCGCCCAGGTGATCGCAAGTAGCGTGAAATCGAGCCAGGCTGGCAGCAAATTACGCATGGTTATCCACCCCAAAGGCGCGCCATAGCTCCCGCCCACCAGACGTTTCCTGGGCTTGGCGCAACTGCCTCTCGACCTCGATCCCGGTGGTCATACGCGCAAGGATGAGTGTGCCGAGGAACTCCGCTTCGTACTCCTCTAGCGAAGAGTGGTTCTCGCGTTTAAGCAGGCGGTGAACCTCGCTCAAGTCCAGATCCGGAAAGTACGCGTCCATTCCGTGGGCCGCGTCCGGCGTGGCGAGGTCTCCCCGATGTCCCAGGAGCAGGTGGGCGATCTCGTGGGCCGTCACGGCATCTTGGTGCCACTGCGGTGTGCCGGCACCCAGAATGATGTGGTCCGCAGAGTCGAACTGGACCAGCAGGCCGCACGCCTCCGTACTCAGCGCTCCCTCCATCTGCTCGACTGTCACGGGTCTCCCCCGCTGTCGAGAGATCTCCCCCAGCAAGGACTCTCGAGTCCACGGCCGCGCGCAGCGAATGCCGCGCAGTGCCCGCCGCGCTCGACGACGAGCCATGAACAGCTCACGTCTGTTCATGCCAGCGCTTTCGATACGGCGGACCGAACGACCCCAGCACAGGACTCATCGGCTGGAACCGTCAGCATCCGGTGATCGCCCCCTGGCGTTCCCCACATTGAGGAGCCGACGAAGGTGGGGGTCACCCACTCCCATTTCCCCAACTCAGATCCCACCGCAGCAAGAGCGGCAATCGTGTCGTAAGCCGACGGAGACCACACTTGCCGCCCTGCCCTCTGCGCACAATGCCACCCGTAGGCCTCGTGAATCGACCGCTGAAAGCGCCCGCTGGCCGTGGTCGAACCGAACTCCGACTCTCTGAGCCATATGTGCTCCCCAGCGTTGATCGTCACCCAATCCACGCCGAGATTCTCGACGACCCATGTACTCGCGGCAATGTCTACCTCCGAGTTGGGATCTCGTCCCGGGTCCGACTCTCCGACGATGCCGGCGCCACCGACAGCAACAATGCGCGGGCTCGACTGCGGCTTTGCCGCAGCTAGATTGGTCATCGGACCTAGACAGAGCAGGACATCCTCCGACCCCGCCGATTCGCAGAACTCGAGGATCGCCTTGGACGCGGCGTGCGGATCGCCCGGTCGATCCGGCCTCGAACCGTGGCCGCCCAGCCCATCAGGGCCGTGCACCAGGCGGGGCGTGAAGGTGGGACCCGGCACAGGACCGGCAATCACCGGTATATGGTGTCGCATCACCGCGAGCACGTCGGCAACATTCCTCGCCGCTTGCACGGCTGAGGTGTTCCCCGAAGTCGTGGTCACGCCGATGATCTCGACCTCGGGACGGCTCACCAGCACGGCCAGGGCCAGGGCGTCGTCAACGCCGCAGTCAGTGTCAATGAAGATTCGCACCCAAGCAGGGTATGCGAGAAACGCCGACACCGGTTTATAGTGTCGCCATGGCCATCAGCGGCGTGTCGTCCGCCATAACAGTTACAGATACCGGTAGGAATGCGGTCATGGCACAGCCACACAAGGGTGATCGACGACTCGTCGGTACGCGTCTCGCGCGCGACGTCCACGATGAGGTTCAGCGTCGGGCTGCCGACGCTGGCACATCGGTATCCCAGTACGTCGCAGATGTCCTGGCCGCGCACGTCGGCCGGACTGACGAGATCCGAGAGACCCCCGCTGATGCCCTGTTCCCACGCCACCAATTAGAGGAGCCGCCGCTCGCAGACATCGCTTAGCGCACAGAACACGCGCACACGATCAACTGCATAGCGCACCCACACAAAAGCGATCGCCCCCCGGAGGCAACCGAAGGGCGATCTTGAGAGTGTGACCGGAAAGAGTTACCAGCTCGAACCGGTTTTTGGTGCCCCACCTGAAAGGCAGAACTGCGTGCGAAGCTGTTCTGAGGGTAGCTCACACCCTGTGGACGTGTCCAGCACCGCCGCGCCGGAACTCGTCTCGACTGAGCCAGACCCTCCAACCACCATTACCGTCGTCGATACTGCGGCCCTCGCGGAGCTCGCAGCTCTCCTGGCGGACTCAACCGTCCGCGCATGGGCTCTCGCTCCGACCCAGGGCGACAACCAAGCGATCCAGGTCGGTAGCGGCAACGCCGACCAGCTCGTGCGCCGCGCTCGCCTCGGCACTGAAGCCGCAACATGGGCCATCGTCGCCCAGCCACGTCCAGAGCTGGTCGCCCTCGACATCGACGAGTGCGCCGAACTAGTAGTCCCCGAGATTCGTCAGGCGGCTGCGGATACTGCGACCGTGGTCGTCGCCGCGGTCGCCTCCGGGCGCGACGACTGTCTCCACCTCTGGTGTATTCCGGCGACCAGGCACGGCCGCGACGAGCTCCTGCGACGTGTCGCTCTCATCCGTGAGCACCATCGGCTGCCGGCCGCGGCGATCGACCACCGTGAGGGCAAGGCCATTCGACTGCCGGGCAGCGTAAGCCTCAAACCCGAGGGGCGTCCCGCGCAGCTCGTCGACCTCGAGACCGGGAAAGCGACTGACGTTCGCACGGTAATCCGAGCTGTCCAGGCATCGCTTCCTCGCGACGCGCGGGGATCCGCGCCACAGCGGCTGCGTCGTCGACAGCCGGCTCCCTCAGCCATTCCCCTGCCGTTGCCGGTTGACGACGGCACGCGCCTGGTGACCGAAGCACCTCGAGCGTGGCGCCGGCGCGCACAGTTCACGCCCGAGGATTGGGCGATCCTCAACGACGACACCCGCCGCGACCGGTCAGCGGCCGCCACGGACGCCGCGTGGGTTCTTTGGCGTCACGGCATCCGCTCGGCGACCGCCGCGCTGTGGTGGTACCAGCGCACTGCTGCTTTCGGGAAGTTTCGTCAACGTGACGAGGTGTCCCGCCGGGACGACCGGACTTCTGACTGGTCCGCCTGTCGGCAGCACTGGGCTTCGATCGCTCGGCGTGCGCGAGCATTCCGCCCTGAGATCCCCGAGTCAGACCGCCGCACCCTCGACGCAGCACGCGAGGAGATCCGCTGGTGGGGTGATGCCGACCTCCAGGCAGCTGCCGCCGTGGTCATCGACCGGTTCAGCGACGGGTACGGACTGGCGAGCCGGCCGATCGCTCGCCGAGATCTGCAGCTCGCACTCCACCTGTCCGACGGCGCAGCGTCCGACAGGCTCGCGGCCCTGGTTAAGCGAGGGCTGCTTGTCGTGAGCCACCCGTGGAGCTCCACCACCCCGCGGGAAGCCGCCCGGTATGACCTCGCGGTCCCCGCGACCACTTACCGGGGGGAAACCGACCATGACGTCACAAGCCCTGCGGTGCCCTTGCAGCACCCCCTCTGGGGACTCCTCCGCCACACCAGCCGGCGAACCCTCCTCACCCTGCTACGCCACCCCGCCTCCCCCACCCGCCAACTCGCTGCTCTCCTGGGCCTCCCTCCCGGGGACGCCACCCACGGGGTCCTCCACCTCCTCCGGCAGCTCGAGGACGCCGGGCTCGCTACCCGGGCGGGCACCGGCCGCGGAACGCTCTGGTCCGCCGCCTCCACTCTGGACCTGGACGCCGCGTCCCGTCGTACAGGTGCGCTGACGAGGGCCCAGGAGCTGGCCGCCCGCATCTGCGGTGAGCGCGCCTGCTGGCACGCCGAGAGCCACGCAGAGACAGCGCGGACTCTCCGCGGGCTCCACGTTCTTCGCGCACGTCTCACTCACGCTGAGGCTCGCGGGCAGCGCCCTCGCCCACACCCTGCTCCGCGGCACCGCACCCATCCTCGTCCTCCTCGTCGAGCAGCCCCCCGCGGTCGCCACTCCCCTCCGGTGGGCCCGACCGCCGCGACGCCAGCGCGAGAGCGCCGGCCTAGCCACGCCCCTCGGTCTGCTCCCCCACTGTGATGTCACCAGCGTCCACTGACTCCGAGCGGTCGTACTCTTGCCCCATGCACACGGCCTCTCCTGAACTGTCCGAGTGCCGCACTACGACTACGTCGGGGGTGCTGTCCCAGCCATGACCGGCTTGCTCGTCACGCTCTACGGACGCGAGTCCTGTCCGCCGTGCATAAGGACCAAAAAGCTCCTGGATCAAGCCGGTGTTGCGTTCTTGTACGTGGACATCGACGAAGACCCGGACGCACTCGAGGGACTCACCGAGCAGGACTGGGTGACCGCCCTGCCAGTCATCATCACCCCAGAACTCCAGTGGTGCGGCTACCGGCCTGAACACATCAGGACAATCACCACCAGGTACGGGCCCAGCTAAGCTGAGTCGCAGACGAACAGTCACCCCACACTCGAAAGGACCAGCCATGGTCATCGACGGCAACGTCATCGAAATCGGCACCCTCAACCAGCTCAAATCCGGCAGCAGCGTGCTCACCATCAAAGTGCGACACCGCGCCTACAACCCCACCGCCCGCACCTTCACCGGCGAGGTCGTCTACGACGTCGAGCTACGCAAACAACTCGCCGAGAACGCCCACACCAGCCTCACCATCGGCGACGACGTCATCATCGACGCCGACGAACACGACCTGGCCGCCACCATCTACACCGACAGCCACGGCCGGAACCACCCCCAACTCAGCGGCGCCAAAGCCCGCAACATCGGCATCAGCATCCGATCCGAAGCACTGCCCGTCACCACCTAAGAGCACTATCTGCCCGGCCGCCGCGGGTCGACTGGGGCCAGCTCCCGCGTGCAACACCGCCCGGTGACTCCCGGGGCGTAGATCCCTGGCCGTGGACGCCGGCACTGCCCGGCGGTGGGGCGAACCGGTGGGCGGCCCTCTTTCCCTGCCACCGCGATTCTTCGTGCTCCACTGCCGGCGTCAAGGTCGGCGCCGGCTTCGCCGTCGCCCGGCCGGCCACGACCAATCCGCCCCGCGCTGCGCTTATTTCGGGGCGGATTCGTCGCAGCAGTCCGGGTGCCCTCTCTTGACCCCGTTCGCTACACACGAAAATCGGCAGGTGTCAGGGAAAGGGGGACACTGCGCGAACGGCACAGCCGAGGCGGTGGCGCGAAAAACCCGCAGGTGAAAGCACACTAACGCGCCATAGACGTACCATACACGCATGATGCGTGTACAATAGAAGGCAGAGCCGGGAACACCCGCTCACCCCGCACCCGAAAGGAGCGACCATGCTCACGTCGCCCACGTTCACCGTCCCCGGCGCCGAGGGGATCGCCGCCGCCTACGCCGAGATGCGCCACTACGGCGTCACCCCGCTCGTGGCCAGTGACTGGCTCACCGAGCAGATCGAGGCCACCGCCCACCAGGACATCGCCCAGCAGGTCGAGCGCAACCACGGCGCACCCGCCGAGCGCCCCGTCACCGTCGACGCTCGCGTCCGCCGCGAGATCGACCGCGCCATCAACGTCGCCGTCGCCGTCTACAACCGCCAGCGCAGCCGCGTAACCAACCTCGACCAGATCGCCACCGAGGCAGGAGCCGCAGCGATCAACCGCGCCGCAGTCGCCCGCCAGGCCCGCACCAACGACACCGACCGCGCAACCCTCATCGAACCCCGGGTCGATACCGTTCAGGTCACGCCGCATATGGCCGTGCACTACGTCGCCGCAGTCCTCACCATCGGCCCCCGCGCCCGCGCGATCTCCGCACGGTTCACCAGCAACGGCAAGAACGGCGTCCGCCTCACCCACTTCGACGTCCTGATGCCCTAACCGGCCGCTGGAGGGGGTCGCCCGCCTGGCGACCCCCTCCAGCGCATTTCACACCCCACCCCTCCCCCGCAACACCCGCGCCCAGGTGTCCACCGAAGCCGCCGACGCCCACGAACCGTGCCACTCTGGCCGCATGACCACCGCCGAACCACTGCGCTCGACCAACCTGCGCGAACTCATGCGCGACACCGTCAACCTCGCCCGTGCCGGAGACCACCGCGCCCGCCGCGTCACCATCGGCCCCCGAAGCGGAATCGTCACCCCCCACCACTCACCCGACGGCGAGCTCGACGCCGCAGACCTCGCCGCCCAAGTGTGGGCGATCGGACACGACGAACCCTCCGACACCGGCACCTACACCGAGGGCTACTACACCCACCAAGGAGTCCCCCACATCGTCTACGCCCCAGCGCCATAACCGCAGGTGAAAGCACATTAACGCACCATAGACGTACCATACGCGCATGGCGCGTGTATGCTAGAAGCAGAGCAGCCACAAGGCCACTCACCCCGTACCCGAAAGGACCACCGTGGACACCACGATGAACCTCATCCACGTCAGCCCCTCCGAGCTGACCCTCGTCTCGAACATCCGCGACGCCAAAGCCTCCGACGACCTGGTCGCCAGCGTCCGCGAACACGGCCTCCTTGAGCCGATCAACGCCTACCGCGACGACAACAACGACCTGGTCGTCAAGCACGGCCACCGCCGCACCCTCGCCGCCGTGGCTGCCGAACTCGACCAGGTCCCCGTCATCGTCACCTCTGCCCCGGCAGACGACCTCGACGGCAAGACTGACCTGATCGCGGCCCAGTGGGACGAGAACCAGCAGCGACAGAACCTCACCACCCGCGAGCAGGCCGAGACCATCGCCCAGCTCGCCGCCTTTGGCATCTCCCCCGCCCAGATCAGCAAGCGCCTGCGCGTCGACCGCTCCACCGTCGACGCGGCCACCACCATGCCCGACACCGACACTCTCGACCGCTACGACCTGACCATCACCCAAGCCGCCGTCGTTGCCGAGTTCGCCGACGATGACCGCGCCGTCGACAGCCTCGTCCGTGCCGCCGCCACCGGCCAGTTCGAGCACCAGGCCGCTCGCCTGCGTCAGCAGCGGCAGATCGCCGCCGCCCTGGCCGAGGCCCGCGCCCAGTGGGAGGCCAAGGGTGTGCCCGTCCTCGAGGGCTGGCCCGCCTACGACTCCAAGGGCGAGTGGGTCGACAGGCTGGTCGACGTCGAGACCGGTGAGAAGGTCACCATCGACCCCGACAACCCTGGCGACCACCTCGCCGTCCGGCTTGATGCCGACTTCACCACCGTCCTCACGGCCACCGGGGAGCCGGTCGACCCGTACGAGATCTACGAGGACGACGAGGAGGACCGGCCCGAGGACGCGATCATCCGGAGCCAGGTCCACGAAGCGCTGGTAGTCCAGGCCCGCTGGTACTGCGACGACCTCGCCGCCCGAGGGTGGAAAACCCCGTGGAGCACCGCGTCCCAGGGCGAACCGACTGAGGAAGAGCGCGAGCAGAAGCGGGCCGAACGACGCGACGTCATCGCCGCAAACAAGGCGTGGCTTGCCGCCGAGCAGGTCCGCCGCGACTGGCTCAAGACCTTCTGCGCCCGCAAGGCCGCGCCGAAGAACAGCGCCGCGTTCGTCGCCGCCACCATTACCACCAGCCCGCACCTGCTCTCCGCGGACCGACTGCGAGGCGAGCGCGAGACCTACCTGACGGTCCCGGACACCGAGGCGATGACCACCGCTAAAGCCACCATGACCAGCCTGGCCATGTGCCTGATCGCCCACGAGGTCAACACCCACAAGGGCTCCTGGCGACACATCGACCGCCGCACTGTGGCCTACCTCCGGTTCATCGAGGACCAGGGCTACGCCCTGTCCCCCGTCGAGCGCCGCGCCTGCGGCGACCACGTCGACACCGACGAGCTGTAAGACCCCTCCCGATGCCGGGCTACCGTCCAAGCGACGGTGGCCCGGCCTCTGGGTGGGCACTGGTGGGCGGCCCTCTTTCCCTGCCACCGCGATTGTGCGTGCTCCACTTCCGGGGTCAAGGTCGGCGCCGGCTTCGCCGTCGCCCGGCCGGCCACGACCAATCCGCCCCGCGCTGCGCTTATTTCGGGGCGGATTCGTCGCAGCAGTCCGGGTGCCCTCTCTTGACCCCGTTCGCTGCGCACGAAAATCGGCAGGTGTCAGGGAAAGGGGGACACTGCGCGAATGGCACAGCCGAGGCGGTGGCGCGAACAACCCGCAGGTGAGAGCACATTAACGCACCATAGACGTACCATACACGCATGACGCGTGTACAATAGAAGACAGAGCCGGGAACACCCGCTCACCCCGCACCCGAAAGGACCACCATGACCAAGCCAGGCACCCTGCTCGAGACCTTCGATCTCGAGGTCCCGGACGAGGGCCGCACTATCGCGGCCGAAATCCGGCTCGTGACCAATCCCGACGGCACCGAAGTGCTGTGGCACTACGAGAACGGCCGCGCCGCGTTCGTCCACCCCGCCCGCCGCTGCACCAACTGCGCCGAGGTCATCACCTCCGGCCAGAGCGGCAGCCGCTGCACCGGGTGCACCGACCAGCTGCACCTCTAGCCATAGTCCCCGGCCCGCCAATCGGCGGGCCGGGCCCGGCGGACCCGCAGCAGGTGAGAGCACATTAACGCACCATAGACGTACCATGCACGCATGATGCGTGTACAATAGAAGGCAGAGCCGGGACCACCCGCTCACCTCGCACCCGAAAGGAGCCAGCCATGGCCCGCAAGACCTACACCCCGCAGCAGAAAGAGGCCGCCCGCGCGGCCCGCGCCGAGAAGGTCGAGCAGATGCACGACGAGCTGTCCGCCGCCGTCGACGCCCTCATGCAGTCCGGCCAGTGGCTCATGTGGCTGGACTTCCTCGGATCGTTCCACCGCTACAGCTTCAACAACACGATGCTGATCCAGGTGCAGTGCCCGCACGCCACCCAGGTCGCCGGATTCAAGGCGTGGCAGGCCAAGGGCCGCCAGGTCCGCAAAGGTGAGAAGGGGATCCGGATCTTCGGCAAGCCGTTCCGCCTCGTCTCCGAGACCGACGAGGCCACCGGAGAGACCACCCGCAAGGCCATCAAGTGCCCACCGCCCGTGGTCAGCGTGTTCGACATCTCCCAGACCGACCCCATCGAGGGAGTCGAACAGCCCACCGCCCCCGTCGCCCAGCTCCAGGGCGACGACCACGCCGCCCTCTACGAGCGCATCAGCCAGTGGATGACCGGCCAGGGCTGGACCGTCACCCGCGAGCAGATCCCCGGCGAGTCCAACGGCTACTGCACCGTCGACGGAACCCGCCGCATCGTCGTCGACGCCGACCTGTCCGACGCCCACGCCGCAAAAACCGCCATCCACGAGGCCGCGCACGCGATCTTGCACACCGACGACGACGGCAAGCTCACCACCGAGCCCGACCAGGCCACCCGCGAACTCGAGGCCGAATCCGTCGCCTACGTCGTGGCCGGGCTGCACGACCTCGACACGAGCGACTACAGCGTCGGCTACGTCGCCAGCTGGAGCGGGGGACAGGCCGACACGGTCAAGGCCACCGCCGTCCGAGTCCAGGAAGCCGTCCACCTCATCGCCGACGCCCTCACCGACGAAGACCAGGACGAGGAGGCCACCGGCTAGGCCGGCGGAGCGGGGGGGGGGGGGGGGGGGGGGGCGCCCGCCCCCCCCCCCCCCCCCCCCCCCCCCCCCCCCCCCCCCCCCCCCCCCCCCCCCCCCCCCGCCCCCCCCCCCCCCCCCCCCCCCCCCCCCCCCCCCCCCCCCCCCCCCCCCCCCCCCCCCCCCCCCCCCCCCCCCCCCC
>NZ_JAWLRW010000013.1:0-68436 GCF_033142235.1 Rhodococcus sp. IEGM 1408 | reverse complement strand
CCGATAAATGTAGCAATACCCGTCGCTGGTGGGTAGATCAGAAACACAGATTCCGGGACTGGGTTCCGCTACAGACCGGGCTTCCGCCCACCTCGGCGTATCCAATTCCGGCAGACTCGGGCTCACTTGTAGCAAAAACGATCGTTTCGGCACCATCTGGAGTGGCGAGTTGACGAGCCCGGCGAGGCGCAATTGAACGGTGTGTACCGGAACGAGCCCGCTCAACTTTGTTACTGTGTGCGCATGAACGCAGATAGTAACTTATGTGGGCTTGATCCCGAGTCCGAGTATGTGGACCTCGCCGCGGAGATCTTCAGCCTGCTTTCGGACCCCACTCGAGTCAGGATTGTGCTTGCTTTGAGTAAGCATGACGAGTTGCCGGTCAATGCCCTGGCGGCACTTACCGGGAAGACCTCATCGGGTGTGTCGCAGCATCTGGCTCGCCTGCGGATGGCGAGGATGGTCACGACCCGCCAGGAGGGGACGAGCGTGCTCTACCGGCTCACGGACGAGCACGCGGTGGCGCTGGTCGTTGAGGCAGTCAAGCAGGCCGAGCACGCCGTCGCGAACGGTCAACTGCCCCCGCACCACCACGCGCCCATCAAGTAGTGCGCCGACGGCCCCCGACAGATAGGCCCACCCGCTCATGCTCCAGGTGCTGCGCAATCCCACGTACGCCAAGCTGTTCGCCGCACAGGTAGTGGCGCTACTCGGGACCGGTTTACTTACCGTCGCTCTCGGCCTGCTCGCGTTCGATATCGCCGGCGGCGATGCCGGCGTCGTGATGGGGGTGGCGATGACTATCAAGATGGTCGCCTACGTGGCTGTCTCGCCCGTGACCACCGCGCTCGTCGCTCGCCTGCCCCACAAGCCCGTGCTCATCGGTGCCGACCTAATCCGTGCCGGCGTCGCGGTATCGCTGCCGCTCGTCACCGAGGCGTGGCAGATCTACGTGCTGATCTTTCTGCTCCAATCAGCCTCGGCGACGTTCACACCGACTTTCCAAGCCGTGATCCCCTCTGTGCTGACGGACGAGCGCGAGTACACCCGGGCCTTGTCGCTCTCACGCCTGGCCTACGATCTGGAATCGCTCGTAAGCCCGATGCTCGCCGCGGCCCTGCTGACGGCAATCAGCTTCAACAACCTCTTCATCGGAACCGTCATCGGGTTTCTCGGCTCTGCCACACTCGTCATCGCCTCTCGGTTCCCCCACACACAGCCCCCTCCTCCTGCACGGTTCCTTGACCGACTTTCCCGGGGGACACGGACATTCTTCGCTAGCCCCGAACTGCGCGGCCTGATGGGACTCAACCTCGTCGTAGCCACGACAACTGCAATGGTCATCGTCAACACGGTGGTTCTCGTGCAAGGCCAGCTCGGCAGGACGCAGTCGGATGTCGCACTCATGCTCGCCGCATACGGAGCCGGATCAATGGTGGTCGCCCTGGGCATGCCCGCACTACTGAACCAACTTGCCGACCGGAAAGTCATGCTCGCCGGCGGAGCCGCGCTGCCCATCATCTTGCTCGCCACGGCCATCGTGATCGGATGGGCAGGCGGCACTGCCCAGTGGAGTACCTTGCTCACGATGTGGGTACTGCTCGGCGCCGCAACCTCGACCATCCTCACACCCTCGGCGCGGCTACTGCGCAGAAATAGCACCGAGCAGAACCGGCCGGCAGTGTTCGCCGCGCAGTTCTCCCTCTCCCACGCCTGCTTCCTCATCACCTACCCACTGGCCGGCACCCTCGGCACCGCAATCGGCCTCCAAGCGACCGGATTCGTACTCGTCGCAATCGGAGTGATCGGCGCCGGGGCGGCACTACTGGCCTGGCGAGATGATGCCGAACCAAAGAGAGGCACGAAGCCCCGCCAAACAAAGCTGCGCAATCCCGCCAATCGAAGCTGAGAGTCACAGGAGCGATAGCTCCCACTGCACCGTCCTGCACGGGTGTACCCCAACGAACCACGTCAAGTCGGTTCGCGGTCTGCCTATGCAAGTGGGTACGACTCAAGCGGCGCTCGTCTCATTCGTGGCCGTCGCCTCAAGGTCCGATGCCGAGTCAGTAGCCAAGTCGAAAGTCGCCCTTGGTCGCCCAAGCTGGCAAGGTCGCGGAAAGCGGATCTGACGCCAGCGGGGCTCGACAGGTCAATCGTGTCTTGCCACAAGCCGTGCAAGATGACACTCATCAACCGAGACAAATCCGGACAAGGAACCACCACGTGCCACTGACACAGCAGCAGCTCGAAACCAGCCTCTGGAGTGCCGCCAACGCGCTCCGCGGCCCTGTCGACCCTGCCGACTTCAAGAACTACGTCTTCCCGGTCCTGTTCTGGAAGTGGCTCTCTGACACCCACGACTACAACCATGAACTGGCTGTGGAGGAGTGGGGCGCTGATCTCACCGATGAAATCGAGGCAGACTTCCAGCCGTTCGTCATCCCGCCGGGCGAACACTGGAACGTGGTCGCACGCAGTACGCAGGCCCGCAAAGGACTACGTGTGCGCAAGGCGATGGACACCATCGCCCAGGCCAACCCGGACACGCTACGCGGGGTGTTCGGTGACGCAGCGTTCGCCAATGAAGACCGCGTTCCCCGCCCGGCCCTGGATTCCCTCCTTAATGCCTTCGACAAGCTGACGCTGAACCCGAAGGAAGTCACCGGGGACATGCTCGGCGCGGCGTACGAGTACCTGCTGGAGAAGTTCGCGGACTCGTCCGGGCAGAAGGCTGGGGAGTTCTTCACCCCGCGCTCCGTCGTCCACATGTTGGTGGACATTCTCGACCCGCAGCCCGGCGAGTCGGTGTACGACCCGGCATGCGGATCGGGCGGCATGCTGGTTGAGACCGTGCATGCGATCTCGGCGCAGGGCGGCGACCCGCGAGCAGTCCACTTGCACGGCCAGGAGGTCAACCTGACCACCAGCGCCATCGCCCGGATGAACCTCTTCCTGCACGGAATCGAAGACCACGACATCGTGCGCGGCGACACGCTCCGCAACCCTGCGCACCGGACTGCTGCTGGGAAACTGCGCACCTTCGACAAGGTGATCGCGAACCCACCGTTCTCACTTCAAGACTGGGGCGCGGACACCTGGGCGGCGGACAAGTTCGGTCGCGCGTTCTGCGGCGTTCCTCCGGCCAAGAACGGCGACTACGCCTGGGTCCAGCACATGATCACTAGCCTCAAACCCACGGGGCGTGCGGCGGTCGTACTTCCGCACGGTGTGCTGTTCCGTGGCGGCAAGGAAGCCGAGATCCGCAAGTGCATCCTGGACAAGGACCAGGTGGAGGCTGTGATCGGGCTCGCTCCGAATCTTTTTTATGCCACGCAGATCCCCGTGTGCGTATTGGTCTTGCGCAGGTCCAAGCCCGACGAGCGCAAACGCAAGGTGCTGTTCATCGACGCCTCCAAGCGTTTTCAGACGGGCAAGACTCGCAACGACCTGAACGAGTCCGACGTGAAGGCAATACACTCCGCATACCACGAGGGCAAGGACATCGACGGCGAGGATGGTCTGTCCCTGCGAATGGTCGACGTGTCTGAGATCAAGGCCAACGGTTACGACCTCAACATCGGTCGCTACGTCTCCACTGCCCTTGTCGGAGACGAGGCCACGGTCGAGGAATCCCTCACAGCGTGGAACGCGGCGCGTGTTGCGCGGGAGCACGCTGAGTCCGCGCTCCTGGATCGGTTGTCGGTGGCAGGTTTCAGAGGCGGCGACGATGCGTGATGGATGGATCAGGAAACCCCTCGGAGAGATCTTTGAGCCCTCTGGCGAGCGCGTCGGGACGTCAAGGGATGACACGGATGTCCTAACCGTAACCAAATACGACGGCGTGGTTCTCGCTTCTCAGTATTTCGATAAAAGAGTCGCCTCGAAGTCGATCGAAAAGTACAAGTTGCTCAATGCCGGCGATTGGGCATATTCGACGATTCATATCGACGAAGGGTCGATCGCACGGAACAACACAGGTGTTCACGGTGCAGTGAGTCCTATGTACACGACCATGCGCATGAAGGACCAAAGTGTGCTTCCCAGAATAATGGAGCACGTCCTTCGGTCCCCGGTGATGCTTAACACTTACCATCGCAATCAGCAAGGGAGCATCAACCGGCGGCGGAGCCTCCCGTGGAAGGTGTTCGCGGCTCTTTCAGTGACCCTTCCGCCCCTCCATGAGCAGGAGCGCATCGTAGACCTCATGGACTCGATTGACGCCGCGATCAGTGCCGCCCAAGCCGAGGTGAATGCAGCGGTAGAGCTGCGAAGCGACCTGTTTGACGGGTTGCTCCAGCAGTTCGTTGATGAACTCGAAGTCCGTACTTTGGGCGAACTTGGAGAGTTCATTCGAGGTCGCCGATTCACGAAGAGTGACTACGTAGAAGACGGTTTGGGTTGCATCCACTACGGTCAAGTCCATACCCATTTTGGTCTTACTGCAAACCAGCCCGTGACCTTCATCCCTATCGAAATGAAGGGGCGGCTACGGTTCGCCACTACAGGCGATGTAGTCATCGCGGCGACTAGCGAGGATATTGACGCGCTCGGAAAGGCGACAGTCTGGCTTGGTGCCGAAGATGTAGCAGTCCACGATGACTGTCAGATATTCCGCCACGATTTAGATCCCTTGTTCGCTACTCACCTCATCGCATCGCACGGTTTCCACCGCCAGAAGGTCCAATACGCCGCAGGTACGAAGGTGACGCGTATTTCAGGGCCGAACCTGGCAAAGATCACGGTCCAGGTCCCTCAGCGTTCACGACAGGAAGAGATTGGTAGGACAATGGCGTCGCTCGACGCCCTCGCCGAGAAAGCACAGTCCGCCCTCGACCGTCTCCGCAATCTCCGCTCCTCGATGCTCTCTGCTCTTCTTTCCGGTGAGCATGAGATCCCCGAGACTTACGATCAGTTCTTAGACCTATCGGAAGTGGTGCAGGCAGGGTGAGCGTGTTCAGCGAAGCAAAGACTGTCCAGGATTGGCTGGTCACGAAGCTGGCCGGTCAGGGGTGGACGGAGGTCGACGCTAACGCGCTCGACCGGGACGTGACGGATGTGTTCATAGAGTCCGAGGTCGTCGCCGCGCTGATCCGCCTCAATCCGGAGATCGCCGCCGACGAGCTACTGGTCGATGAGGTGGTGCCGCAGCTCCGAATGGCAGCGATGGCCGATGACCTGTTGACCGCGAATGAGCGGATGACCTCGTGGCTCAAGGGTCACAAGACGATCCGATACACCGGCAACGACCGGTATTCAGGCGTGAGTCTGATCGACTTCGATAATCTGGATAACAACACGTACTGGGTGTCCCGCGAGGTCACCTACGGTCCGGTCGGCAACAAGCACCGGTTCGACGTGGTGCTGTGGGTGAATGGCTTTCCGCTCGTGGTGATCGAGACTAAGACCCCGGTAAAGGCGTCGGTGTCGTGGCTCAATGGGGCCATCGACATCGCTAACACCTACGTCCCGCGGGTTCCCGAGTTCTTCTCACCGAACCTGATGCTTGCCGCGACCGAGGGCAAGGAGTTCCACTACGGGGCGATCCTGTCTGAGCCGTCCGGTTGGCAGATGTGGGGCAGCACCGACGACCCGTACGACCTGGACGGCATGGCCCGAGTCGTGCGCACGGTCGAGCTGCTGCTCACCCCGCAAATGATCACCGAGCTACTGGGCAGCTACACCTACTTCCATTCCGACGAGTCGGCGCGATTCAAGATCCTGCCCCGCTACCCACAGGTGGAAGCCGCTCGGGCGATCTACCGCAAGGTCAAGTCCGGAGGAACCAAGGGGCTGATCTGGCACTTCCAGGGCACCGGCAAGACCCTGCTCATGGCTTTCGCCGCGAACCTGATCCTGGAAGACCACGAGATCGGTGACCCCACGATCCTCATCGTCCTGGACCGCGTCGACCTGGTGGGACAGACCATGCGCCAGTTCCAAGGGCTCGGGGCACCGAACCTGATGGAGGCCACGACCCGGGCGGAACTGCACGACGCACTGACGACGGAGCGGACCGGGGTCATAGTCACCACAATCTTCCGCTTCACCGAAGGCCACGACGCGCTCACTAAGCGGGACAACGTGATCGTGCTCGTCGACGAAGCCCACCGGACGCAAGAGGGAGATCTCGGCGGGTTCATGCGCGAGGCGCTACCCAACGCCCGATTCTTCGGCCTGACCGGAACCCCGATCTCGGACAAGGACCGCAACACCTTCGAACTGTTCGGCGACCCCCAGGATCCCGGCCATGCGCTGAGCGAATACTCGATGGAGCGCTCAATCCACGACGGCGCATCCGTCCCAGTTCACGTCGAGCCACGCCTGGTGAACTGGCACCTGGACACCGAGACCATGGACGCCGAGTTCGACGCCCTGGTCGAGGCCGAGGGGCTCAGCGAGGACGAGCGCGACAAGCTGGTCCGCCGCGCCGGTCAGGCCCGGACCATCGTGCGCAACCCCGACCGCATCGCAGCGGTGTGCGCCGACATCCTGGAGCACTTCGCCACCAAAGTCGCACCACTAGGACTCAAAGCTCAAGTCGTGGCCTTCGACCGCGAGCTGGTCGTCGCCTACGAGGCGGAGCTAAACCGGTTGATCGCTGAGAACCCGGACTATGACTTCACGACCAAGGTCGTGATGACCACCGGGTCCAAGGACGACCCTGGCGAGTGGAAGAGCGCATACGGTCTGTCCCGTCCGGAGCTGGATCAGGTGGTCAAGGAGTTCAAGACCGGCGAGACCGGCCCGCACCTGCTCATCGTCACGGCGAAGCTCTTGACCGGGTTCGACGCCCCCATCGAAGGCGCGATGTACCTGGACAAGCCGCTGAGCAAACACACACTCTTCCAGGCGATCACTAGAACCAACCGTCGGTACAAGTCTCCGGTCACCGGCCACGACAAGCGGTACGGCCTCATCGTCGACTACATCGGCCTGGGATCGGCCATCGCGGTGGCACTGCGCAAAGCGGACCCGGAAGGCCCGGGCACACGACCGGTGGACATCGACGGACTCATCACCGAGTTCTCGGGCCGCATGGCCGCGGCCCTGGCGCGGTTCGCCGGCATCGAACGCGATGGCAGCTACGAGTCCCTGTTTGAGGCTCGCCAAGTACTCACCAAGGAACAGGGTGAACTGGATGAGTTCGCTCGGCAGTTCATCGGCCTGCAAGCCATCTGGGAAGTCATCTCGCCGCACGAAGACCTGGGACCACACGAGAGCGACTATCTCTGGCTCGCCGGGATCTACGAGACGACCAAGCCCACCACTACTTCTGACGCGCTGCTGTGGGCAAGGCTCGGTGCCAAAACTCAGGCCATCGTGCATCGAAACATGCGGGACGTGACGGTTAAAGGTCAGCCCGAGCAGGTTGTCATCGACGCGGAATCCATCGACGTACTGAGGACCCTGTTCGACGGCACTGAAGACGAGATCGACCCGACACGAGACATCAACACCAACCCCATCACCGTCGAGGAGGTCTTCGACACCATCTCCCGCCGCATCAAGCGCCGGCTGGAGACCACCGGGGCCGCGCTCTACAAAGATCTCTCCGAACAGCTCGAACGCCTCCACAAGCAGGCAGTCAACTCGGCCGAGGACAGCCTGCTGTTCCTCAAGCAGGCGCTGGAGGTAGCGCAACGGGCAACCAAAATCGACCGACTCGTCGACGAAGGCAAGATCGACGAAGCCGAGCGCATCCTCGATCCGAACATCGGAGCGCTCACCCAGATAGTCGAGGAGTGCAAGCCCGAAGGCGCCAGCGTCGTGATCGAGGATGTCGTCACCGAGATCGACCGGATCGTCCGTGACTCTGCCTACTCAGGGTGGGCGACGGACCAAGCCGGCGACCGTGAAGTTCGCAAGCAACTACGGCTGGCCCTCAAAAGGTTCGGCCTCCCGCCCTCCGGTGAACTCTTCGACCGGGCTTACGCCTACGTGCGCGAGAACTACTAATGAGCTGTCCCTGCGGCACGTTGGAAGGAAATGAAGCATCCGGCTGGGTCCAGACCTCTGATCACGGTCGCGACGCCGCACGAGGCAATCTAGACGGCATTGACGGCATATCCACTGGTCAGGGCAACTACGGCAACACGCCGCAGTTTGCCAGAAGTGGCACGCGGTCGCTATCTTTAGTTCATCAACACCGGTCCCCTCTGTCAGGCACCGACTTAACGGTCACAGCCTGTCATGGGCCGGTTTTCTTTTTCGGAGCATGTTAGTGGCGTACGAGAAGCCCCATAAAAACCTCAACGAGCAAGTCGCCATCATGCAGTCCCGAGGAATGGACACCGGCGAGCTTAAAGATGCGGTCGCATACCTCAAGAGGATCGGCTACTACCGGCTCAGCGCATACAGTTACCCCCTGCGACAGTGGACCGGCCACGGAGCCGATGCGAAACGGGCCGAGACGTTCATAGAAGGTACGACCCTTGACCGGGTCGTAAAACTCCACGACTTTGACCGAAAAATCCGAACTCTCCTACTGGACGGCCTCGGCCAAGTAGAAGTCGGGATGCGATACGCGATCTCCTACACCCTGGGGAAACGCGATCCCTATGGCCATCTCAATATTGATCATCTGGATCGTCACCAGTGCAACGACCCGCAGAACCGAAATGACCCCTCCACGACTCGCCTAGAACACTGGCAGACGAGGTTCGACAGGCGAATAAGCGAATCCAGGAACGAAGACTTCGTGCGCCACTTCAATGAAAAGTACGCGGGTGAGATGCCCATCTGGGTCGCCGCAGAAGTGCTTGACTTCGGCGGCCTCGTCAGTCTCCACGGGCTCCTGAAGACTGAGGACAAGCGAGACGTTGCACGCTCAATGGGGTTTGAGGGTGCCAATACCGGGCACCTCCACAACCACTTCGTACAGCTCAACGTACTGCGCAATCACTGCGCACATCAGTCCCGGATCTGGAACCGACAGATCGTTTATCGTTCACCTATATCGAAACTCGGGAAAGTCCCCGACAGCCTGAAGCATCTGAGCAGCATCCCCGCCGACAATTCGAACAAGCTCTACACACCCGCTGCGGTAACCGCGCACATCACCGGGCACCTAGACCCGAAATGCAACTGGCGACGCACGTTCGCCACACAGATCAAGAAAATGCCCCAGTTCTCGGATCGGATCAACTACGCAACCATGGGGTTTCCCGAGGGATGGGCCGCGGAAGCGCTCTGGAGCTAAACGTGGCCTGCGCAATTTGGCGGGCAAGCGCGCCCCCTGACCTGACCATCAATTGTTCGGCGGACCTCCCCGTCGCACCGAGTGCCGATAATGTTCGATTCTGAAAAGTTTGCAGGTCAGACGGGTGAATTAGCGACCGGGGTAGGCGCACAGCGCTTGGGTGTATTGATGTTCCTGGACGACCTCCTCACGCGGGAGGATCGAGTTCAGCGCTCGTCGGCGTACTCGCGACCTTCCAGCTGGACGAGGAGTAGTTGTGACACACCCTGATGCGCGGTCTCGTGAACGGCCGGAGCTCTCTGTTCGGCGAACCATCGGAGCACACGGTGCGATCATCCCCGCTCGCATGACCGGCGACGAGCCCCTCACCGTCGGTGGGAAACAACTCGCCGGCGAGCCAGTAATCGACTTCTGGAAATGGTCGATGTCGAGCCTGCTCGACAACACCGTCCGCGGCCTGTTCGCCGAGTATCTAGTCGCCCGCGCTCTCGGAGTCACTCACGCCGGCGTACGCGTCGAATGGGACGCCGTCGACATCGTCGCTGAAAGCGGACTGCGGGTGGAGGTCAAGTCGGTGTCGTTCCTGCAAAGCTGGGCGCAGACTCATGCCTCCACCCCCACCGTCAGCATCCCAGAGACCCTCGCTTGGGATGCACAAACCGGCCGGTACGACCCCGAGTCTCGCCGCCAAGCCGACGTGTACGTCATCTGCGTCCTCGACGTCACTGATGTGGCCGACCTGGACCCGCTGAACCTGGACCACTGGCGCTTCCTCGTCGTCCCTACCCACGTTCTCAACACTCAAGTCCCGGGACAGAAGTCGATTGTCCTCCACCGCCTGGCCGCCCTGCCCGGCGTCACCGAGTGCACCTACACCGAGCTACGGGACACCTTGGAAGCAGCGGGAACGCCCTGATCTGGGACGAGGGGCGACCCATACCTCCCCGGCCGCAGGGATTACGCCGATAAGACGCGAGCTGACGGGCCTCCGGGCTGTCCGCGCCACCTTCAGCTCCCCGCATGGCTAGCCGGGCTCCAGCAACCTAAGCTCGCTCCATGGAATTCGTGCGATCAGTTCCGGTGCCGCTGAAGACACATCCGTTCTTCACAGAGAGGTGGCTCCAAGAGCAGATCATCAATGACGTCTCGATCCTGGGACTGGGAATTTCCGACCTCGACGTCAAGGACGTCGAGCGACGCCAACCCGGTGCCGGCCGCCTAGATCTCCTCCTGTTCGACCCCGACACCACCACGCGCTACGAGGTCGAAATCCAACTCGGCCCCACTGACGAGTCCCATATCATCCGAACTCTCGAGTACTGGGACAACGAGCGCCGTAGGTTCCCCCAGTACGACCACGTCGCCGTCATCGTCGCCGAGGAGATCACTGGCCGATTCCTCAACGTCATCAGTTTGTTCAACCAGGCGATTCCCCTCATCGCAATCCAGATGACCGCACTTGACGTCGCTGGAACCTTTACCTTGCACGCCACCAAGGTTCTCGACATCGCCCTACCTGCGCCCGAGGAGGACGACGACTCCGGGCACGAGACCGACCGCAGCTACTGGGAGAACCGCGCCAACCCCGCGATTTTGGGACTGACAGACCGGCTCTTGCAGATGGTCAATGACGAAGGTGCCGACGTCACGCTCAAGTACAACAAGCACTACATCGGGCTTCAGCAAGGCGGACTGGCGAACAACTTCATCACCTTTCGGCCACGCAAGAAGAACGTGACCCTCGAAGCCCGGATCGACCGCACCGACACCCTCGACTCGGCCATCGAAAATTGGGGCTTATCCGCTCTGACATATGACAAGCGGTGGCGGCGCTACCGCGTCAGCCTCGACAGCACCGACCTTGCCAGTAACGAGGCAGCGATCCGCGCATTGATCAAGATGGCCCGCGGCATCCCCGTCGACGACGCGCTCGACGCAGCCGCGTCGTAGACCAGCCGCGAATCCGTCCTCACCTAGCGGCGGAGTTGATGCGCCTGCTGCAGTCTCCGGGACACCGCCGATAAGCGTGATTCCGTCATTGTTGCTGGTCAAAGGCATCGCATTGGGGTTCGCTGTTACTGTCTTCGGCATGTGTGGTCGGTACTCGGTAGCCGTGTCCGGTGTTGCCCTGGTGGACGTCTTGGAGCTCGACGGGACAGAGCCAGGGTTTGAGTGGTCGCCGACCTACTCAGTTGCCCCTCGCACGCAGGCACCGGTGATACGGGATCGCTTCATCGGTGAGCAGCGGGTTCGCGAGGCGTTCCTGCCGACGTGGGGGCTGCGGCCGTCGTGGGCGAAGGAGAAGGGTCCGCGGCCGATCAATGCTCGCTTGGAGAGCGTGGCCACCAACGGGATGTTCCGCTCGGCGTTCGCCTCGGCTCGGGTGGGCGTCCCGATGACTGGTTACTACGAGTGGCAGGAGGCCGTCGAAGAGGGAAAGAAGGTCAAGAACCCCAGCTACGTGCACGGCCTGGACGACGAGGTGCTGCTCGCTGCCGGCCTGCTGGGCTTTCACCGCGACAGTGCCGAGGACGAGTGGCGGACGACGTTCACGATCATCACTCGAACGGGAGAAGACGCGGCGGGCAAAGTACATGACCGGATGCCGGTCTTCTTGACCGAGTCGACGTGGGATACCTGGCTTGCTCCGGTCAAAGTCGGCAAGGAGCAGGCCGGTGCCCTTCTCGATCTGCTTGATGCCGAGTCGAGGACGGTCGCCTCCACCCTTTGGACTCGGCCGGTGTCTCGTGCGGTCAACAACGTGCGAACACTCGACCCTGGCGATCAAGGCCTGATCGCATCGATTGGCTAGCAGCTCTGCGGCTTCTGGCTGCTGTGCCGATTCTCAAGCGTCTGCCCGGATCGGTAGCGGGGCTTGCCGTCGGCTCCGCGGGCGGTGTCGGCGGGGATCACGGGCGGCGCGGCGTAGATCTTGCAGGAGTTCGACGGCTCTTGCCTCGTCCAGCTCGGCGACGGCTTGTCGGAAGGCACCGCGGGCGGCCCAGTCAGCCTCTGGGAGGCGGGCGACGACGCGGTGCCAGTGCAGAAGTTCGAGGAAGTCGTGCTCGCCGACTTGGTCGGCCGCTTGGCGGATAGCGTCTAGCAGCTCGTCCATGGTGGGCACCGTAGCGGTCGTCTCCGACAGTGGTTTTAGCGGAGGTCGCGGGCGGAGATGAGTCCGGTGATGAAGTCTGCGACTCGCTCGGCTTCGGCGTCGGTGAGGTCGTATTCGTAGCCTGCGACGAGGGTTCGTGCTGGGCCGAGTGGGTCGACTCCGTAGAGGACTCGGGTGGCAGCGGTTAGGGCCGCGCGGTCGAGGATTGCTGCGACCGTGCAGGCCAGGGTGTCGGCAATCGCTTCAAGTCGGTCTCGGGGGATGGTCGGGGGATGTGCAGGCCGGCCACGAGCGGCCGAGACGTTTCCGCGTTCCCAGATGCTCACTTGTCCGCCACTGACATCAATGGCGACGGCGAGTTTGAGTTGGGAGAGCCCTCGCTCGAGGCGGACCGCGCGGATCGCCCGGCCGAGTGAGCGTGCTTCGTCGGGGGTCACTGCCCCTCCCCTGCCGGGGTGATCTCAGCTATTACCGACCAGTGGCGACCATGGTTCGCCACACCCAGGATTCGCGTCCCGTGGCCTTGCCCGGGAGGATCGAGCGCTTGGAAACGGCGGTCGAGGTCGATGTGGGCGTGCAGCTCGCTAGGGCCGGTTCCGATGACGTACATGGTGGTTATGGTGCCCCGCCGGCGTCTCACATCGTTGCGGTTAGTCCGGGGTGCGCGGCGGTTTCGGTGCTACTGGTCGTCCGCGGCCCGGACGATGGACTCTACGACCGCGAACACCGTGGTGCGGTCGATCGCTTCTCGGTCGAGTACGCGAGTTTCTTCCCGCTCGATCCCTCCCAGGTACACGTCGACGGCGTCCGAGACCGTTTCCCAGTCGTTTGGGGAGTCGGTTCTGGCGATGAGCGCGTTTCGCACCTCTATCTCGACCTGTGACTGGGTCCATGTGTCGAATGTGGTCATCGCTGCCTCCTTCCTTCGTTGGGACGGTAGCGGCCGGGTCCGACGTCAGGCCTGGGTTGGGGCCTGGCCTGCGGTGAGTGATTCGCGGCGGTTGGTCTCGCGGCGCATGGCGCGGCCGTGGTCGAGCAGGATCTCGAACAGTGCGTCGGTCGGCGCTTCGGCACTGGCGCGGGTGAGTTCAGCGGCGGTGCGGGCGAAGCGACGGCGGTAGGCGGCGTCGAGGACGTCGGCAGCGAGGGTGCGCAGTCCGACGGCGGGGGTTCCGAGCAGGGTCACCACTTGGAGTGCGTCGGCCAGGAGCTGCCCGTGGTGGCCGGCCATGCGGCCGGCGCTGGTGAGCGCGGCGAGGACTCGCGGGGCGTGGTGGGGCTGGCTTGCGGCGATGAGGTCAGCGATGACCTGGAACAGGTCGCCGTAGCGGGGGCTGAGGAAGTCTGCTGCCTCGAGGTGGCCGGTGATGTGCCGGGTCTCGGCTGTGTCGCTGGTGTGCAGGAGTGCGCAGAGCAGGGCGGCTTCGGGGTCGAGTTCCGGGACGGTGGGGGCGGCGTCGGTGGCGGCGAGGTCGTCGACGTCGACCGGGTCGGCGGTGGCCTGCTGCTCGGCGGTCATGGTGCCCATTGTCTGTCCTGTCGTGGGTGCGCGGGTGGTCGGTCAGGCGAAGAGGTCGAGCTGCTGCGGTTCGCCGTCGATGGTGGTGGCGGGTTCCCAGATGGGTGCGGCTAAGAGCTTCAGGAGCGCTTCGAGGTCGGCGATGTGTGCGAGCTCGGCGTCGGTGTGGCGGCGGAATTGTCCGGCTTCGTAGGTGGCGGACTTTGCCTCGCACCATTTCTTGTCGGTCTCGCGGAAGGCGGCGATGAACTCTTCGGTGACGTACCGGGCGATGTGATGGCGGACCTTGGTCCAGGTGATGAGCAGGTCGGGGGCCGAGTTCCACGGGCGGTTCTTTCCCAGCCATACGGACAGTCCGTTGGCGCGGTACTCGTAGCTGTAGTCGTGGCAGTACCCGGCCGAGGAGCTGGCGGCGATGGCCTTGATCTGGGTGTCGGGTGTGGCGGCGAGGCGCCCGAGGCCGTGGAGCGACTGGGTCTTGGTCAGGTAGTGGAGTTCGGTGTGGTTGAGCATCGGGTGTCCTTTCGGGGTGCCCGTCTGCCTCGCGGCGATGGGCGGTGGTTCGAGGGAGGGTCAGCCGTAGGTGACGTCGCCGAAGATGCCCATTTGGAGTGCCATGTCGGCGTTGGCGGCGTCGATGTCGCCTCGGTCTCCGTTGGTGCGGTTGGCGTCGCGAAAGTCGTTGACCAGGCGGTTGTTGATGCCGCTGTCGGCGAGCAGGTTAGCTCCGCGTGCGATGGTGTTGAGGTTGACGTTGTGCTCGTTGCCGGTCTCGAAGTCGCGGACGGTGGCGGCGTAGCAGTCGCCCCCCGAGCCGAGCGGGTCGAGGTTGTCGCCCTCGGGCACGGTTCCGGTCTGGTCTTCGACGTGGATGGTCTCGGCCCAGTAGCTGACGCCGGTTTCGACGGCGGTGCTGAGTACGTCGACCAGGAACTGGGTGCGCTCGGGGCTGCGGGTGGCCTTGGTGGCGAGGGCCTTGATGCGGTCGGGGCGGTGGCCGGCCCAGTTGTCGTTGTCGGTGACGATTACGGGGGCCTGGCAGTGGCCGAGGGATCGCACGTAGTCGAGGGCGTCAGCGTCGGTGGTGAGGTCGACGGTCCTGTAGTCGAGGCCGGCCTTGTTGAGGGCCCGGATGGTGGCGTCGCACTGTACGCAGTCGGTCTTGGTGTAGACGGTGATGCTCATGGTGTTCCTCCTGGGGTTTCCGGGGGCTTGCTGCCCTCTCGGTATGCCTCAATAGTAGCACTAGTGGCACTAGTGCTGCAAGGTTTTTGCGCTCTTGACCTGGGTTTTCTTTGCGTCGGACGTGCTCCGTTGGGCTTCACGCATGGCTCCCCCTTTCCCTGATACCAGCCCGATTGGTGTGGAGCGGACGGGGTCAAGAGAGGGAACGGCGGCGGAGACAAGAAGGTCGGGGCGAAATAAGGGAGCGCAGCGACCGCGTCCCGGGCTTGTTGGCGTAGCCGGCGCACCCGAAGGGTGCCGACCTTGACCCCGGCAGCGGAACACCAAGACTGGCAGGGGCAGGGAAAGGGGCCCACCCACCTCCGCTCCCCCGCTCAGGTCTCTGGTCCGTAGTCCGGTTCGGGCTGGTTGCCGCTCCCGGTGCCGTGCCAGCCTGGGTCAGCGTCAGTGTCCTGTTCCTGCGACCGGTGCTCGAGGTATGAGGCTGTGAAGTCGTCGGTTGAGACGGTCTCCTTGCCGTCGTCGGCGACGTCCATGATCTGTCCGCGCACCTCGGCGAGGTCAACGGTTCCGCCAGGTTCGGCGACTGGTTGGGTTGAGCGGGGTTGGTCCGGCTGGGGAATTGGGGCGGTCGCTGCCCACGTTTCGAGTGCTTCTATCTCGCGGTGTCGCATCATTTCGCGGACTTCGTCCGCAGTCTCAAAGCCGAGGTCTTCCACCAGAGCCGGGGTGGGGTTGAGCATCAGCGACCATCCATCGGTGCGGCCCTTCATGAGCAGGCGGGCGTCGAGTTCGTCGCGTGCGTGTTTGGCTGCGTCGGAGTTCTCGTAGGCCGCGAGTTGATCGTTAATGCCCTCCAGCTCGGTCTTCATGGTCTGAAGCTTGGCGGCCTCTGGGAACGGCTCGTCCGGGGTGTTGTGCAGCTCGTCGAGACGTCGACGGTCAGTTTGTAGCTCGGAGCGGGCGGCCTCGACCTGGCCTGGGGCTCGTCCGATGGCGTTCTCGATGCGAGTCATGACGCCGTTGGCCATCGCAGCTCGGTTGGTCTTAGCCTCGTCGGCCGCCACGTCTAGGGTCTCGTCCTGGCCGGCGCCCCACCTGCCGAAATGGGCGTCGTCGCGTTGTGGCCAGAGCTGCTCCTGCGTGATGCTGATGCCGGCCATTGGTAGGTCACCGAACCGGAGGATCACCATGTCGTGCTCCATGACCCGGGTGATGTGTAGCGGTACGTCTGCGAATGTGGCGACGTGGGAGGACTCGTTGGGGCCGGCGCCCCGCAGCTGCACATAGGCCTCACGCAGGGTTTCAAGTAGCTGATCAGATGCGTCCTTGCGGACAGTGAACGTGGTTGGGCCGACCGTATAGGCCTTGGTCTCCTGCTCTGCCCAGGCCTGGAGGGTCGGGGCCGCGGTCTCGAGTTGTCGTAGCCGCTTCTCGTCGTTGGGGATCGACCGCGTCAGCGCGGCGATCTCGCTGCGTCGTGAGCGCATTTCCGAGACGTGACTTTCGCGGCGGGCGTCCAGTCCGGCCAGGTCTCGCTCGAGCTCCACCCGCCGGAGGTAGCGGTCATCGCCAGTGGCGATTGCCTTGACCAGGGCGGTGGACTCGGCGAGGTTGTCCGACGACAGGTCCTCGATGCTGCGGATCGAGCGGTCCGCTCGGTATAGCTGGTCGAGGAACGCTGCCTTGCGGTTGAGGGTCTGCCACATGGCCGTGTCATAGGTGGCAGTGGCGACGTAGTTGTAAACGGCGACCTCGGCGGTCTGGTTGCCCTGGCGGATGATCCGGCCCTCACGTTGTTCGAGGTCTGCGGGCCGCCAGGGAACATCGACGTGGTGGAGTGCGACCGCTCGGGTCTGCACGTTCGTCCCGGTGCCCATCTTCTCGGTCGAGCCAATGAGGACGCTGATCTGTCCGTTTCGGCACTGCTGGAAGAGTGCGGCTTTGTCGTCGGGCTTGGGGTAGTCGTGGACGAATGCGATCTGATCGGCGGGCAGCCCTCCGGCGACCAGCTCGCCCTTGATTCCTTCGTAGATGTTCCAGCGCCCATCCTTCTTGGGCACGGAGCGGTCACAGAACACGATCTGCAACCCTCCGCGGGTCTCGGATTCCTCGCCGATGTCGTCGAGGTAGACGTTGTCGCGGGTGGCGGCCCATTCGTGCAGGATGCGCCCGGCCACCTCGCGCGCCCGCCCGCCTTCGGCTGGGGCTGCCAGGTGGGCGCTCCGGGGGTCGAGGGAGACGTTGCGGCCGTCGTTGGCGATCTTCAACGAGTTGTCGAGGTCCATCCGCTTCGGGTCGACGGTGTCGGCCCGGTGTCCCAGGTCCTGGATGAAGTCTTTGACCTCCTGGCTGGGCTCGAAGTCCACGACGATGTTGGTGCCGGAGCGTTTGGCCGGCAGATTGACGGGGACCTGGTCGCGGGTCACGGCGTCGGTGAACTGACTGACCATCCCGACAAGGTCGCCGACGTTGGCGAACTGGCCGACGCGGGTGACTGAGCGGAGCTTGGTGCCCGAGGCGTTGAGTTCGACGGTCTCGGTGGTGTCGGTGAAGTTCTGTCCCCAGGCGTCGATGGACTCGACACCTGCATGGGCGAGCATGTCCGGACGCAGGTAGGTCTGCATTACCCAGAGCTCGGCTAGCGAGTTCGCGACGGGGGTGCCACTGGCAAAGCAAGCCACCCGTTCCACATATGCGTCGGCAGGAATGCCGGCTGAGGAGGCCTCTTGCCGTTTGCGATCGCGCAAGTAGTCGAGCTTCAGCTTGAGGTCCATCGCCTGTTCCGAGCCTGGGTGGCTCAGTTCCTGAACGCCGGAAGTTCGGCCTAGGTTTTTGTAGAGGTGCGCCTCGTCGATAAATAAGTAGTCCGCACCACTTTGTTCGAAGGTGATTCCGTCATCCTTCTTGGCGGAGTTCAGAGCCTTTTCGAAGTTGCCTTCCAGCCTCTTGATCGCCTTCTCGATCTGTTTGATGGTGATGGCGGTGCCGCCGTTGGTGCCTGCCTCCAGCAATGCGGTACGCATTGCGGTGAGCTGGCCGTCGATGAAGGTCGCTCGCGTTTGGCCCGAGGTATTCATCCGGGTGAAAGCGGAGAGCGGGACGATGACCATGTCCCAGTCCTGGGCGGCGGACTGGGCGAGGAGTTTTTGGCGGTCGTCGCGAGTGGTGCGGCCGGCACCGGAGAGCACGTTGGCAGCTGGGTACCACTGGGCTGCTTCGCGGGCGACCTGGTCCACGATGTGGTTGGGAACAACGATCCAGGGCTGACGCACCAGGCCGAGGCGCTTGAGCTCCATGGCGCCCATCAGCATGGTGCCGGTCTTCCCAGCGCCGACGACGTGGTTGAGCAGCACTGTCGGCTCGTTGACGAGCCTTTCCACGGCGTCCCGCTGGTACGGGTAGGGCGAGAATGTCTTGCCCAGGCCAGGAAATGTTCGACCTGAGCCGTCGTAGGCAGGAGCGACGGTGGCGTTGAACCGCCAGTTGTATTCCGTCAGCAACCGCTCGCGCCGCTCGGGATCACCGTGCAGCGCCCAGTCGGCGAATGCCTCTTGCAGTCGCTCTGCGCGCTGCTTGGCCGCTCTGGTAGCTCCAGCGTGGACGTCGCCGCCGTTCGGAACGGCCTCTTTGTATTCCTTGGATCGGTTGACTGCGATGGGCCGCGAGTTCATCAGGGACTCGAGGACCTGCCAGTGGTCGAAGGTGCCGGACCGGTCGCGGCCGAGAGAGACGCCCTGGTTGGAGAGGCGCTGTTCGCGGTCGGTGCCGACGAAGTTATAGCCGGAGCTGGAGTAGCTGCCTTTTTGTGGGACCAGGCCGTAGGCCAGGGCGTCGCCGGCATATCCGGCGTAGTAGGAATTGCCTTCGACCACCCACTCGTTGTTGACGTAGTCGACCGTGACGGCCGACTTGTCGATGCGGAAGGTGTCGGTGATGAACTGCTTGTAGTCGTCCGGGCTGACCCAGGTCACGCCGAGACGAGCGGTGATTCCATCCTCGATGCGGGCCGGGATGACGCCGCGGAGGGCCGTAGCGTTGGCGCGGTAGCGGTCGTCGTTGTTCGCCGCTGTTTCCGCCTCGGCGAGCTTCACTCGGACGTTGCCCGATAGGTAGCGGGTGCGCGGAATCCAGGTGGCGGGGTCTTCGGTCGAGCGGAAGGCCAGCGCCTCGGACTGGAGCTGCGCCTCGACGTTGTCGTTATCGGTCCCTAGGAGCTCCGCGATGCGATCGACGTTGACAGTCGCGCTCTCGTCCATGCACAGGGCCAGGGCGTCGTGGATGGTGTCGGCGTGCTCGATGGGGCGCGCGGGCTCTAGGACATCGGTGGTGAACACTGCCGCCTTGCGGCCGATCATGCGCTGCTCGTCGAACGACTCTAGGGAGAGGATCGACTGGAAGTGCGGGTCGTTGCGGATCGCGCCGACCAGGTGCGGAGCGCGCTTGGTGCGTGAGCTGGTGGGTATCCAGGCTTCGTCGTCCAGGCGCGAGTACACCTCGTCGGGGACGTCGTCTCGGCCCTCTGCGTCGAACGCTCGGCCTTCGTTCGTGATCCAGGAGTCCAGCGCCTCGACCAGACGCTTGTCGTGTAGGTCTTGGGTGACCGCTCTCGGTTCTGCCCAGGTGAAGCGGTTGATGAATCCGTAGCGCGTGACGTAGGCGTCGTAGCGGTCGTTCAGCGCTGCCCGCAGGGCATCTTTGTCCGCCGCGTCACCTCCGTCTCGCTGGATCTCGATCAGGGACAGGAAGGTGTCACGCAACTCCAGGAGGGAGCGCCATTCGGACGTGCGGCTCTGGGGGCATCCGCTGTCGGACCAGCCGGTTCCGTTGAATCGCTCGATCACATTGAGGTCTGCGTTGTGACGGAGCGCATCCACGGGGACCTCGCTCCACTGCTCGACCGGGGTAATCAGTCCCTTCTCGACGGCGAGTGAGGCGTCGTAGGTGACCGCGTTGCGCGAGGCGGTCATGCCGCGGCCGTCGAGGACCGCAGCGTCGATGACCGGGCCGAGGGCTGCGGCAATCTGCTGATCCAACGGGGTGTCGGTGTTGGGCAGAACTCGCTGCTCGTTGTTGCCGTACATACCGTGGCCGGCTGAAAGCGTCCCCAAGACCTGCTCGGGGTGATCGAGGAAGTAGTTGTTGACGCGGATCGGCACGGGCGGGGCTTGGCCGTCCGCTGTTTCCAGCTCGACGGGAACCTCAGAGGTGCCGATGAACTCTCGCGTGGTGGAGCTGGGTTCTTGACCCTCGTCACGGACCCGGAACACGAGCAGGTCGGTGACGACTTCGGTGCCTGCCACCCGGCGGAAGGCGCCGCTCGGCAGGCGTGCACCGCCGATGAGGTCGGCGCGGTCGGCCATTGCGCGGCGGGCGTCGGATTTGGCGGCGTCAGCGGTAAAGCGGCTGGTGAGCAAGGCGACGTAGCCGCCTGGGGCGGTTAGGTCCAGCGATTTGAGGATGAAATGGTTGTGGATCGAATGCTGCGCACGGTTGTGGGCGTCATCCCACAGCTTGATGTCACCAAAGGGCACGTTGCCAATGCTGGCGACGAAGGCGTTGTCCGGGACGGCGGTGTCGGCGAAGGACTCGTTACGGACCTGCGCGGAGGGGTAGAGCGAGGCTGCAACGCGGGCTGAGAGGGTGTCGAGTTCGACGCCGACCATCTGTGCGTCGGCGGGTGCGTGGCCGAGGAAGGTGCCCGATCCGCTGCCGGGTTCGAGCACCAGACCACCTTGGAAGCCAGCGCGGCGCAGCAGGTTCCACGTCTCCGCCACGACGGCAGGATCGGTGTAGTGCGCGTTGAGGATGGTGTGCCTGGCTCGGTTCCACTCGGTGGAACTGAGTAGCGATTCCAGCTCTGCACGCTCCGCTGCGAAATCGTCGCGGCGGGGGTCGAACACCTTCGGCACCGCTCCCCAACCGGACCACTGGGCGATCACGTCCTGTTCGTCAGGCGTGGCGTAGCGGTCCTCTAGCTCGATGACGCGGATCGTCTTGATCGCGGCGATGTTCGCGGCGGCACGGGCCTTCTTGCTCGAGGGCACGATGACCTCGCGGCTAGCCCGGTAGTCGACGGGGTCTGGCCGCAGTTCAGCCAGATCGTCCACTCCTCCCCCACCGCTGGCGCCGACCAGAACGAGATCCGCGGGCTCGGGTGCAGGTTCGCGCACCGCTGCCGGGTCAGGCAGCGGTGCCGCGTGGACGTTGAGCTTGGCTGGATCGACCGGCGCCGATCCGGCGTCGTCAAAGATGAGGTCTAGCTGCTCTGGCTCGTTCTTCTGAACTCGGACTGGACGCTTGCGCGTCGGTCCAGCTCCGTGGCGACGAGGTCCGTGAACTGTGCTTTGAGCGGGTCGTCCGGAGTCTCCGGGATCGGCTGCGAGTCCTCGTAGCGTGCCTGCATCAAAAAGGCCGCCATCACTCGGAAGCCGATCGTCTTCTCCGGCCAGACTTCCTCCGTCTGGGCGTCGATCTCCGGCGTCGGGTCGTCCATCAGATCCGTGTCGGTTCTCCACCGATCGGGGCTGGTCCGCCAGCTCTGGTCCGCGAACGTTTCCTTGTCTTCTTCCATCGCCGCGAGTTCCACCGCCTCGCCCAGCTCCTGGTGCAGGATCAGCTCCTCCGCCTGGGACCGTGCCCGGTTGCCGATCAGCACCGCCTCCAGAAACGGCGGGTGATGCCCCTGGTTGTCCGCCTGGAACTGCGCGATCCCCTGATCCCTGAGTCGTTGGGTCAGGTCCCCGATCAGCCCGTCCAGCCTCTCGGCCTCTACCTCGATCGCCTCCGTTAGTGCGTCCGGGTTGGGGTAACCCTGGTCTCGGCCGAGTTCCTCCCACGCCGCCTGTACGGCTCTGCGGGTCATCTCCGACATTGCTGTCTCCTTGGGTGGCGTCATCATCAAAGTCGAATAGCGAGTGTTGGTCTGACAACGGTGCCTCCACGATCGCGTCCGGTTTGGCCTCTCCATACGATCCCGGCCTGCCGTAACAGTACGACTAACAGTACGTAGTCGCCCTGCGATGCACGCTCCCTGCGCCAGTCTCTTGCTCTTCATCCCACCTCCCCCTCCTGCCAGTTTCCGCGTCGTTGCTCGACCTCTCGATGAACCTCTCCGGCGAGGTCCGCCCAGTCGAGTTCGGGCTCCACCGCATCGCCGATGAGGTGGCCGATCTGGCGCACAACAGTGGCTACGTCCACGTCGCCTTCTACGACAACGGTCGCAACAGCGACGGCAAAGCGCAGACAGTCCTCTCGACGGTGCCGCGCGGCAAGCACGGACAGAAGCTCGCGACACTCCCCCAGTGAGGAACCTGCTCTTCCCTGTTCGGCGAGCTCGTAGCCAAGCGCCCGTCCTGCCAGTGTTGCCATGGTGTGCAGTTGACGCTCGGGCAGTTCCGAAGAAACCGAGAGCAGAACAGCCTCCGGGCGCCTATGTGCTCCGACGACTACTCGCTGCCGCGGATCCTCGGACACCTGCTTGATATATGCAGCGAGATTGGACTTCATCTCGTTGGTGGCCAGGACGTTGGTTGTCATGCACTGAGTTATACGCGCAAAGTAGGCCTGAAACTAGGCCTACTTTCTCCAGTCGCCGAAATGCACTAGCGCCCCCTGTAACACAAGGGGCGCTAGTGCCGCTAGTGACTCTAGTGGTACTAGTGCTATTTCTCGAGCTGGTCCAGCTTCTCGTCGATCGCCTCGCGGATGAGGTCGGCAATGGCGTCGTAGGTGGTCGCATTGCTCTTCCACACATTCTTGAGGCGGGCGTGACGCTCGCTGCCGAGAACCACGGCGACCTGGCCGGAACGGTCCCACCCCTTCGCCTTGCCGACTGCACTCTTCTTGGCCAGCTTCTTTGCCGGCTTCTTGGCCGGCGCCTCCCCCGCCTGCGAGTCGGTCGGGCTGGCCACTTCGGACTCCTGCTCGACGGGTTCCTCCGCGACCACGGGACCCTGCGCGGCCCCGGACAAATCGCTGTACATGGAACGCGGCTCCCTCTTCTTACGTGCGGGGGCGGTCGGTCCCGGCGGCAGTTTGTCAGCCATCGTTCAGTCCTTTCCGGTGATCGTGGTGAGCATGTCGTCGAAGAATCGCGCTACTTCGACGGCGCGAATCTCGGTCAGCTCGTCGAAGCCGTACCCTGCGGCGTTTGCGCGTTGAATGAAGGCCAAAAGAGGTACCGGGCGCCCCAGGACGGGAATCTCCGCGTCGCGGGCGTAGTTCTCAATCTCGACAACGAAGGCCTCTTCGGTCTTGACGCCCGTCCGGTGACCGTTGATCACGATTCCGCCGATCTCGATCTCCCGCCCAATGACCTGACCCAGTTGATCGTTGGCGGTGTCGATGGTGTTGACGATGCGGCCCACCCCGACAAACCCAGCCGACGACGGATCGGTGACGATGATGACCGAATGCACGGCGGCAAACGCGTTGGTCAGCGTCAGTCCGAGTGCAGCCGGACAGTCGATCACCACGAGGTCGTACGCGTCGTCCGGGAGCTGGCTTAGAGCTTTGCGAAGGGTCAGCTCCCGCATCATCGCCCCGGTCAGTGACATCTCGACGGCGACGTAGTCGTCTAGCCCGGAGGGTACGAGGTCGATGTTGGCCCGCCTGGTGGACACGATCGCGCTGGCGATCGGGGTGCTCATCGACGGATCCATGACGTCTGCGATGGTTAGCTCGAACCAGTCGTCGGCGTTTCGGGCAGTGAGTTGCTGAGTGAGGTTACCCTGCGAATCCAGGTCGATGCCCAGTGCTTTCTGGCCACGAGCTGCCGCTGCGTGCAGCAGTGACTGCGCTACCGAGGTCTTGCCCACCCCGCCTTTGAGGTTCGCTACTGCGACGATCTTCATGTTGCCTCCCGCTAGTGACTCTAGTGACTCTAGTGCAACTAGTGGCGCTTGCGCCGCAAGCGCCACTAGTTACTTGAGTGTCGACCTAGGCGCGCCGGGCACTGTCGAGGACGAGCTGGCCGGGGATATGGATCGCGGCCCATTCCGCCATCTCACCGTCCAACTCGAGTCCGAGCTCCCGCATGGCGCTGCGTAGCCCGCCAGTCTCAAACTCGCGGACGTAGATGGGCGGTCCTCAATGCCACAGTCAGAGAACTGGTTGAAGTACTCGATCTTGACCGAGCCCGGTCCGATCGCCACGGGGGTCGCTACCGCTCGCACCTCTTCGTCGCCGTGGATGATGCCCTCCATGACCCACCGGTAGGCGTTGTCGTTCCCCGCGGCCTGGAACAGGCGGGCGATGATCATGACTTCACGGGCGGTCAGGTGGGAAGTCAGTGCGTGCAGAACTTCGGAGTCCGAGAGCAGTGCCGCAACATCCGACAGCGCCACTCCGAGGTCCGCAAGACTCTTGTACGAATCACTCATGGTGTTCCTCCTGGGGTTTCCGGGGGCTTGCTGCCCTCTCGGTATGCCTCAATAGTAGCACTAGTAGCACTAGTAGCACTAGTGGCACTAGTGGTGAAAGGTTTTTGCGCTCTTGACCTGGGTTTTCTTTGCGTCGGACGTGCTCCGTTGGGCTTCACGCATGGCTCCCCCTTTCCCTGATACCAGCCCGATTGGTGTGGAGCGGACGGGGTCAAGAGAGGGAACGGCGGCGGAGACAAGAAGGTCGGGGCGAAATAAGGGAGCGCAGCGACCGCGTCCCGGGCTTGTTGGCGTAGCCGGCGCACCCGAAGGGTGCCGACCTTGACCCCGGCAGCGGAACACCAAGACTGGCAGGGGCAGGGAAAGGGGCCCACCCACCTCAGTCCTGTCGCTGTGCCGCCGATTGTGAGGAGTGGCCGAGGTCGATGCCATGCACGATAAGGGTGACAGCGCCGTCGTCAGCGGTTCGGACGCGGATCTCGTCCTCGGCGTAGGCCAGGATTTCGTCGCCGTTGGAGAATGCCTTCTGGATAGCGGCGGACCATTGGAACAGCTTGCTGTCGACGAACTGTATTTCGTACCGGGTGGGGGAGGGCCTGGACCCGGGTTGCCCGCCGTGTTGAGCGCGGGAGTGATCGTCGATCACGCGGACTGCGGAGAGGGTAGTCGAACCTCGCTTGGTCGCCAGGGGAGTGACGTGCAGATGTGTGATGATGCCGCGAACGATCATGTTCCGACCCTACCGGGGCCGCCAGAGGCGGCGCTAGTGCCACTGGTGGCACTAGCGACGCTAGTGCCACCAGTGGCGCGATTTAGGCTCCTAGCTAGGCCGGTGGTCCGTACTGCGTGATGATCGTCTTGATGTGTTCAGGGCGGCATCCGCACCATTCCAGAGCAGGAGTGATCACCACAGGCAACGCGGTCACCCAGTCCAGTTCAGTCAGCCCGTCGAGGGCGGCCTGGTCCTGGTCAACGTCGATGTAGAGAAAGTCGAGGCTTGCCTGATCGAGCAGTTTCTTGGTTCTCATACAGGGAGGACAGGACGGTCGACCGTAGAGAGTGACGGTCGGTTCGATCATACGAGGCTCCCGCTTCAAGGCATGGCCTCGTTAAAGTAGTTGTCGTGCCTCGTCTTTCGCAGTTCCTCCGCCCAACCCGGTCTCCGGTTGATGCAGCGGTGGATCAGCTAATGGAGCGACTTTCCATCGCTAGCGTTCCAGCGAGCGATGCCGCCATCTTGGCGGCGACTTCGGACGTGTCGGGGGACTCGGTCACGCTCGAGGAGGTATCTCAGCCGCGCGGTCGGTACGGGATGGTGACTCGGACAACTCTGGGGCACGTCATCATGCTCGATCCGGCTCTGCCTGGTGATCTTCGCCTTCATACCCTGTTGCACGAAGTGGGACACATATTGTTGAGGCACCACGATGCTGGCGGCCCTGGCGCACCCGATCGGCTGGCCGCTCTGGTAACGGGACAGCCTGTCTCGGATGGGATCTCGTGCGCCGTTCCCGAGTTTCGCGAGTGGGCGGAGCGCGAGCGCGAGGCTGAGCAATTCGCTTCGACCGTCATTCGGAGACTTCGTCGCGGCCTGACTAGTCGTCATCTGTCCCGGCTCGACGAGGCGTTCGGGTGACGACGCTAGCGGTCCTTGTCGTCCTGGAGCTGCTGTTGCTGACGTACATCGTCACTCGCATCTTGCGAGCCCAGGTGGCGCCTAATCCGACCCTTCGAGCGGCGATTCTGACATCTATCGCTCTGTTTGTCGGGATGCTCTCGGTCACTGAGCCTGTCGAGGTCATTCTGCGAGGCCCCGGCGGTATGACGGTCGGCGCTCCAACGATGCTGAAGCACTTAGCCATCTTGGGGTGCGCGGCCGGCGTCCTGCTTATGGCGATGGCCCAACGGGCGCTATACCGACCTAAGGCCGAGCTCGCCGTTTGGGCCAGTTTCCTAGCGACAGCTGTTCCTATGCTCATTTTGCATGTCATTGCGGGCGGCGGCGGGCTTCTGAACAGCGTTGATTATGTGGAATGGTCTCACTCTCAACCGTTGCTATTGGCGGGCATGTTGATCGCCTACCTCGGCGGCCTCGTGGCGTGCTTCGGCTTCTTTGCCGTCATCTGGCCCCTCCGCCTGGGCACTGCCTCCGGTCGTGGATTGGCGATCATGGCCGTCGGTGCAGTGTTCCTGGCCGGTTGGTGCGTGTTCCGCCTCAATTATCTCTGGGAGGCTGCAACGGCAACGACGCCGCCAACCGACTCGCAGTTCCTGGTCACTCAGGTGCTGTCGGTGATGGGGATGTTGCTCTTGACGGTGGGCCTGCTCTGGTCGACGGCAGAGGCCGACCTTGCAGCGTTGAAATACTGGATGCGTTTTCGCGTGCTCAGTGCCCGGGTCCTCGAAGTTCTTCCCGAGGTGCGGCGCACATCAGATTGGCGGCTGGGTCTGGATACGTGGGTACTCGATCGAGCCGTCGAGGTTTTGGACGGCCTTCACCAGATCGACCGCGTCACGGTGGGACCGACCGGGTTCCCACAGCCTCCGGAGTGTGTCAGTGACGTCGAGATACCTGCCGTCGTAGCCAAACTCGGTCGCACTTACCAAGGAAAGGTCCGTGTATGACTCCGGAGAAGGTGCTCACCGAGGTTTTCGCTCCGTGGGTGGTGTTGGCGGTGGGGTCCACCCACTTGGGCCGCGCGGTGCGATCGCCCGGGTGGGGGATCGCCACCGCGGCCGGCCTTGGACTAGTGCCGCAAGCGGCGATCGCCTGGCGGGTTCGTCGCCAGGGACTCAGTGACCATCACGTCACCCGGCGCGAGGACCGCCCCTTGGTGATCGCCGGGATCGCGGTTTCCGTGAGCACCTTGATGGCAGCTCAGACTCGTCGTTCTGCTCCTCCGGAGCTGCGCCGAATGACTCGTGCTGCGCTGCTCACTCTCGGGGTTGCCGGTGCTGCAACTCTTCGAGTCAAAGTGTCGTTTCACACTGCTGTATTGGCCGGCGTCGTTGCAGTTCTTGCTCGCGAGGTCTCTCCGCGGTACTGGCTAGGGCTGGGACTAGTGCCGCCGGTTGCGTGGGCTCGGGTGCGGATCAGTCATCACACGCCGCTGGAAACGGCTCTGGGCTGCGGGCTCGGCGCGGCCGGGGGCTACTGGGGTGGCGGCCGCTAGTGGGCATCTCCGTTAGTTCGTCGGGGGTCGGTGATCCAGGCGGTGGGGTCGCCGAGATAGAGGCCGCAGGCGGTGTCGAGGGCTTCTGCGGGAGTGCCTGAGGGCCATCCGTTTGGCAGGGCGGCTTGCTGGTAGTCGTCATGGCTGGCGCGGTAGATCGCAAAACCCCACTGGCTGGCTGATCCGGCGTAGCGCAGTCGGCAGAGCTTGACTTCGTCCCCGTCGGTCAAGGTGGCATCGATGTAGGCGAATCCGGCCCGGTAGCGGGTGTGCAGGGCCTGGATCTGGGGCCACCGTTCGGCAGCGCGGGCCAGCAGTTTCTGTCGCAGTGAGGTCTGGGTCGACTCGGGGATCTTGGCCATGATCTCCATCATCGCCGCCGCCGGTTCTCGCCCTCGACTTTCGGCTTGTTCCGGCGTGGCGGCTTGGCGGGCACCGCTGGGTGCGTCAGAAATGAACATGCCCCCCACCAGCGCCGTTATCGTCATCCTCACCGACAAAGAACGCGACGTGCTGACCCGCCGCGCGCAAGCTGCCCGCTGTGCGCACCGCGATGTACTGCGAGCCCGGATCGTCCTGGCGGCCGCCGACGGTGACACCAACGCTGCGATCGCCCGCGAGGTCGGGGTGTGTCAGGACACGGTGCGCCAGTGGCGGCATCGGTTCTGCACCGAGCGCCTGGAGGGTCTCAAAGATCGGCCCCGCTCGGGACGACCGCGAGTGTTCACCCCCGTCGAGGTCGCCCAGGTCAAAGCGTTGGCGTGTACGCGCCCGGCTGACCACGGTCTGCCACTGACCAGATGGTCGGCCGCCGAGTTGAGAGCCCACGCCGTCGCCACAGGGCTGGTGCGCCCCGTGGCGTCGGCGACGATCGGGCGCTGGCTGGCCGCAGATGCGATCAAGCCGTGGCAGCACCGGTCGTGGATTTTTCCCCGCGACCCCGACTTCGCCGTCAAGGCCGCCCGGGTGCTGGACCTGTACCACCGGCGCTGGAACGGCGTTGCTCTCGGCGACGATGAGTACGTCATCAGTGCGGACGAAAAATCACAGCTCCAAGCCCTCAAACGCCGTCACGCCGAGACTCCCGCCAGGCTCGGTCAGCCGCGGCGCGTGGAGTTCGAGTACCGCCGCGGTGGGACGTTGGCCTACTTCGCCGCCTACGACGTCCACCAGGCCCGCGTGATGGGGATGACCGCACCCAAGACAGGGATCGCCCCGTTCACCGAACTGGTCGAGCAGGTGATGACCCAAGAGCCATACGCATCCGCGAAGCGAGTGTTCTGGGTCGTCGACAACGGCTCATCCCACGCAGGTCAGGCCTCGAAAGACCGGATGCGTCATGCGTTTCCCAACGCGGTCCTGGTGCACCTTCCGGTGCACGCCTCGTGGCTCAACCAGGTCGAAATCTACTTCTCGATCCTGCAGCGCAAAGCCATCGCCACCGGCGACTTCGCAGACCTCGACGATCTCGCCGCACGCATCCTCGCGTTCCAGGATCGCTACAACCGAAGCGCCGAGCCGTTCGGCTGGAAGTACACCCGCGATGACCTCAACCGCCACCTCGACCGCCTCAACAACGACGGCACCCTCCGCGCAGCATGACCCCCGACGAACTAACGGAGATGCCCACTAGTCCGCCAGGCCTGCGCGTCGTCGTTCTTCTTCCACTGCTCGACTAATCCGTTCGAGTGCATCTGCGGGCAGGTCAATTGCTCGAGCAGACACCGCGAGGACTTCGCTCTCGCTCACACGCCGGAGCAGAGTGATGTAGTCGTTGGTCCGTCGGTATTCGTCCTCATCTACGAAGTAGTCCTCGGTGACACCGAAGAATGCCGCCAGGTGACGCACGATCCGCTGGGAGGGGTCTGTCCGGACGCCCCGAAGGAGTTCCGAGAGGTACTGCTGGCTGAGGTCGCCGCCAAGATCCTTGACGCCAGCGACGATCTCCATCTGGGTGTATCGACTTCGACCCGGAGGGTGCACGGTGTCCACGAGCTTGTGCAGCTTCTCAGCGAACGTGCTTCGTGTGTCACCTGGCCTTTGCCCCATGAGAGCAATATTACGTGTTCGCTGTTAATGATGACGCGTCACGTGCAGCTTGGCGGAGGGCGAGTGTTCGACGGAACTCCGCCATTGCGCTTCTCACGTGGGTGGTCGAGGCCCGCTGTTGGCCCGCCTGTTCGTCACGCTCTGCTCGCTCTCGCTGCTGGTCACGTTCAAATTGATGGCGTTCTGCCTCGAGCTGACTGGGGGAGGGTTTGGCCAACCGATCGGCGATACGCCCCAATCGGTGTCGGAGAAATGCGGCGGGATTGGCGATGTGCTGTGGCCAATCGCGTGGATTCGTACGGGCGTCAATGTCGAGTACGGCAACGAGATCCCTGGCTGTCCAACGCTGGTAGTCGACCATTTCCGTGATGACATCGACCAGTGAACCCAGGTGGCGACCGTTGTCCAGGCCGTGAGTTCGTGAGATGAGTTCGGCGGTGACGAGTTGGGCCTCTAGAGGCCGGGGGACCCCTTTGTTTCGAGGAGAGCGCCCGGAGGGCGCCTGCGTGCGCGTGAGCGCGCGCTTGGGTGAGTTACTTCTACGGGGAGTTTTACTCCCCGTAGAACCCCTACGGGGTAGTAACGATTTCGTATGCCACCTGCGGATTGAGGTCAGCACCCAGGTGGAGGCCGCCCGCAGTTGCACGCAATCGTGGTGCACTGCTGCCGCTAGCCGTTCGTCTGCGGTCAGATAGCGGCCCCGGACGACCTCGACGGCCAGCCCCAGGAGCTCGAGGACGCGGCGGGTGTTGGCGACAACGTCGTGGCTCCACGGACGTGAACGGTTTGCCTTCTCCGCGGCGTACGCCGCGATGGTGGCGTTTGAGGCTGTGAGATGTCGTCCTGTCCCACTATCGGCGTAGTGGGCGCACCCGCGGGCGATGGCGCGTGCGGTAGCCGGAGATAGGTGCCGGGACCGACAAAGGCGCCGGCCTTCATCGGAGGCCAACGCGACGTCCACAGCGAGAAGCCAACGGGCCCGCCCGGGCCAGCACAGGGCGGGGAGTCGTCCCGGCAGTGCCCAGGAGCGACCACGTTGGCCGTGGGTACGGTTGGCCGCCTCGGCGTCAGCGATGCGGGCCTCGATCGTCTGGCCGATCGAGGGAGAAGAGTCAGAGATGGTGAGGGTGCGCGGTGCATTCTGACAATCCAGCGTGGCGATGCTGGACACGTCATTTGGGTATGCGCTACCCTCGGAACAGCTAGGCAAGCTGTTTCCGCCTTTCGGGTGGGCACCAAATACCGGATCACGAGTTGGCGCTCGTGCCGGTCACACTTTGAGCGATCGCCTTTCGGTTGGCCCCGGAGGGCGATCGCTTTTTTGTGCGGGTGCGCTATGCGGTTGTCAACGACGATGCTGTCGTGTTCGCGGTGCGCCTCCTGTCTGTAGGGGAGTAGGGCTCAGCCAGCGCGACCGATGAGGTCCAGAGTGCTGGGGGACGCGGCGTCGCGCCGCTTGTACTCGGCGAGCCCATAGGTGACGACGTCCTGCAACACTTCCCACCGCTTCCGTCCAGATCGACGCCAGGTGGCGTTGAAATCTGCGACGAGCGCTTTGTCGATCTCACCGTTGAGCTGAGTGCGATCATCGCGGGTGCGAGGGCGGCCGAAGGTCGTCATGGGAATATTAATAACACGTATGTGATTCGCAGTCGAGGATTTGCCACATCCTCGGCGTGTTGAGAATATAGCGCGTGCCTAAGGGAGTTTGCTACCGGCGTGTCGCCGACGATCTTCTCGCGAGCGATTCCACGCCGCCAGCACTCGGCCCGGTTCGACTTCATAGACCCTGGCCAGGGGCTCGCAAAGTTCTTCTCGGGGGACGGCGACACCCCGCTCCATCTTGGACAACTGAGGCTGTCGCAGGCCGGCAGCTGATGCCGCATCGGCCTGGAGAAGTCCGGCATGGACCCGCAGGTCATGCAGCCGCTCATCGTCCTCGCTCACGAGCGTGAGGTCCGCGGGGCGGAGCTTGAGGACCCGCGCCAGCTCCACGAGCAAGGGGGGTTCGGGAGTTCGCCGAGCAGACATCCAGCCCTCTACGGTGCTGGTAGAGACCGCGAGGACAACCGCAAGGTCCTCCACGGTGGCGCCACTCCTAGACATGGCCGAGCGAAGTGCGGTGGGGGAGACATATCCCGCGCGGCGCGACATGGACCCTCCCTCATCGGCATGACCTACCCGACAAGTGTTCCTAGGTTCGCGCTCGACAATCGCCACTAGCGGAATATAGCGCGGGGTTATAGGGTAGGGGAAGCCGAGGTGAAACGACGGCGACCGGCAGCGAGCAGGGTCCCTACGAAGGCGCTACAGTGCGTACCCTAACAGTACGGTTAGCAGTACGCCGGACTTGGAACGAGGAGACGAAGTGATCCAGAGGCAGAAGCGGCCCCTTTCGCGGCCGGCGATCAGGGGAGCGGTTGTCGGCACGTCGACCGCCCTCATCGCTTTCGGCAGCGTGTACGTGGCCTTGGCCGGGACCCAGGCTGGACTCAAAGAGGCCCAGTCGCCCGGAGTCTCGGCCACCTCAACCCAGCCCGGTGTGGCGGTAGCCCAGCAGAGATCAGTGGTCGCTGTCTCTGCCAAGCCGTCGCCCACACCGCGGGCTACGGCGAAGCCCACTCCAGCAATGCGGCAGGCAGGCATCGCAGAGGCAGCTAAGCCCACCACCTCCAAGGAGGTAGTGGCGGAGACCTCGGACGCCCCGGAAGTTCGCAAGCTCTCTGCGGACCTCCGGCAGGTTCCTGCGCCGGTCCGTCAGGCCCCGGTGCAGCAGGTTCCTGCGCCGGTCCGTCAGGCCCCGGTGCAGCAGGTTCCTGCGCCGGTCCGTCAGGCCCCGGCTCCGGCCCCGGCTCCGGCCCAGCAGGCGCCGGTGGCCCCGCCGGTAATCACGATCGACCTCGGAGGACGGGCGCCGGTGGTGCCTCAGGCTCCGATCGCCCCGAAGCAGCTCCACATCGGCTGACGGCCGCACGGTCGCCAGCGCTCACCCAAATCAGAAAGAGGAACACGCAATGCTTACAGCAGCTACCGCCATCTCCAGTGCAGTCATCGCCGCCCTGGTGGCTCTCGGCCCCATCGCGGCACCCGTGATTGGCGCCGCAGTCGCCGCTGGCCCCATCGCCACTGCAGGTACTGCGGTCGCTGGCCTGGCCGGCACCGGTTCGGCAGCAGGCGGATCCGCCGCGCTGGGCGCCGGCGCAGGAGCGATCGGTGCAAACCCGCACGCGACGCTTGGCGTTGAGAACGGGATCAACGACTCGATCAACCAGGCCAAGGATGCCGCCGCCGGGAGCATTAACAACCTGAACATCCCGAACGTCCCGCCGGTCTCTTTCAACTGACACCCCACTGACGAGCACTCATCAGAGAAGGGACGCTGCGCGTGAGCATCGACGACGATCAGCCCGAATGGTTCTCTGGAGAGGGCTCATCAAATCCTGTTGACCGTCCAAAGGGCTTCCGCTCCGACTACCGCTTGGAGGCCGTTCCGTCTACCACTTCCGAGGCCGATGCTTCGGACTGGTTTGACCAGAGTTCGGCTGAACCTGACTCTGCGGATGGCCCACTGCCAGACGCGGACCGCCCACGTGGGCGGTCCCGTGCGCTAGGTGCCAAGTCATTGTTTGCCGGGTCGGTAGCGGTAGTTCTGCTGGCCCTGGCGGGAGCGGCCTGGTTCCTGTCCTCGCTCCTGGGCGGATCGGATACATCAACGGCAGCGCCGCTGACTGTCCCGTCCACGCCCGCGGCTACAAGCTCTCCGGCGGAGGCGGCGACTCCGTCGGCTGCTGCGGTTTCTGCGCCGCGCTCGAAGTGCGAGGAGACCTCGTCTCCGACGGTCACCACCGGTGACGGCGCTGGCGACACCGATTCTGTCGCCGGCGTCGTTCTCGCGTTTCAGCACGCCTACTACGTCGCCCGGGACTCGAAGAAGATCGAACCCCTGCTGGCTAAGGACTCCACGATCACCGATCTGGGGGCACTCCAAGCGGGCATCGACTCGGTTGAGCGCGACACCACTCACTGCCTGTGCATCGTCTCTGACGGCGACGGTGCTGCCTCGGTCGAACTGACTGAGACAGCCCCCGATGACGCGCAGACCGTCTACAAGCAGCGCGTAACGACCACCCGCGAGAGCGGCAAGGTCCGAATCGTGTCGATCGAAGACAAGTCATGACGACTCCCGTCTCCCCTCAACGAAGGAACTCGGTGCCTCAGATGCGTGCTATCCAAATCGGAGCTGTGGTCACAGTGTCGGCCGTGGTCGCGGTGTCTCAAGCCGGATCGGTACAGGCGCAAGCGACGCCCAGTCTGGTTACCCCGACCGTGACGGCGACCAGCCCGCTGACCTCGACGGTGGAGGTGCCCACGTCCGCACCGCTGACCTCGCAGCAGCTCACGAGCGAGGTCGAGCTGCCGGATGCCGCCAACGGCGGGTGCCCCGCGGTGCAGCTGGTCGCCGTCAACGGCACCGGCCAGGCCTCGCGCAACGACTCCACCTCCTCGGATACCGGATGGATGGCCGGCATCGTCAGGCCAGCCACGCAGGCAGCGAACGCTGATGGTGAAGACCGCCTCGGCCGGGTCTACGTGCCGTACCCGGCCAGCTTTGGCGGGATGACTCCCGACGATGAGCGAGAGACCTACGCCGAGTCGATGACTGTCGGCGTCGAGAACGGCAAGAAGCTCATCAAGGAAACGCTGAAGCGCTGCCCCGACACGAAGATCTTCGTCTCGGGCTACAGCCAGGGTGCGCAGGTCGCCTCCGCCATTACCCGTGACATCGGTGCCGGTGATGGTCCCGCCACACCGGACCAGTTCGCTGGTGCCGCTCTCATGAGTGATCCCACTCGCGAGGCCGGATCTGCGGTTTTCCCAGACGATCCGGCACGAGTCTCCCCGGCACCGGTGCCGGGAACCGATGGGCAGGCCGTCGCGGCCGTGGACGCCGCGGGAGCGGCCCCTGTCGCGCCCGGAGGCGGTATCGCCCCGAACACCGCAGCGGCCGACTTCGGTGCGGTGGCTGACCGCGTTGCCAGCTTCTGTGTGCCGGGGGACTTGGCGTGCGACACCGAGGAAGACGCCGACTTGCTCAAGCTGGTCGCCAACGTGGCCGGCCAGTCCAAGGTCAATCCCGACGAGCTGGCCTCGGACCCCGTCCGAGCCCTGGCCGACGTCGCCACCGTCACCGGCCAGTCCGTTCTGTTCGCGGGCGTCGAGACGATCACCGACGACATCAACTTCTCTGCCGAGGACGGATTCACGATCGCTCCGGCCACGCGGGACACGACCACCCTTGCCCGTGTAGCCAAGTACAGCGACCCCGCGGCCCGACAGGGAACCGAGATTGACGCCGTTGTGCAGGCGGGCATGAAGTTGGCGGGAATGGCGCTGGCGGCAACGGTCACCGTTGCCCGTGACGTGCTGACCCCGACGAATATCGCCGAACTCATTGCTGCTGGCGTTGCCAGTCCTCCGGCCGCTGCGGCGCTCCTGGCGGGCAAGCTCGTGGTCTCCGCGACCAACCTCATCACCCCGGTAACGATCAACTCCGGGATGCAGCGGGTCGCCACCGAGATCGAGCAGACCATCAAGGGCAACGAGGACCTGGTCAAGGTCGCCACCGATGTGCAGAGCTGGGAGGCCATCGGCGGAGCGCACGGCGCCTACGACCGGACGGCGTTTAGCCGGTCGGGTGCAACCCCTGCCTCGATCGCCCAGCAGTGGACCGTCGCCGCCGCCAACGACGTTGCGGCCTCCCGCGGCCTGCCGGTGACGCAGGCCGGTGGCGGCATCGACGACCGCGATCGGATCGAGCAGATCCGCGCCGGCGTTCCGGCCACCTCGGCTCCGGTAGCTGCGGGAACCACCCTCGCGGACACCGCCGCCCTGCAAGCGGCGCTGGCGTCGATCACCTGACCTGGCAGGCAGGGCTTCGGCCCTACCGCTAAAGAGCGTGCTCAAACGATGACGACACGACAAGGAGGAGAACATGGGCACCGCTGATGCGACCCGGCCAGATGACTCCACCCCAGCCACTGCCATCCCGACCTGGATCACTGCTCCCTCGGAGTCCGAACGGGCTCCGGTATGGGAGTCGCGCCTTCTCCGCAAGGCGGGGGAGCCGGCACCAGTGATGTGGCTGCTCGGGGCTCACGGTGGGGCCGGGGTGACCACCCTGGAGTCGGTTTGGGCACCAGCTGCGGACAGCCGCCGAGGGTGGCCTGCTGCCGAGAAGGCCCCCTTTGTTGTGGTCGTTGCTCGGATGCACGCGACTGGCCTGGATGCCGCGCACCGGCTGGTGATGCAGCATCGCGCGGGCGCGGCCAGCTCCTGCTCCTTGCTGGGGCTGGTCACCGTGGCCGCAGCCCCCGGCAAACCCGACGTGTCGCTCGCTCGCCGCCGCGAGCTCGTCGCCGCTGCCGCCGGTGCCGACTGGCACATCGGATGGCTGCCGGAGCTGCTGTCGACCGATTCCGCCGCGCTGGCGACCTGGACTCCGGGCTACACCGCTCCATCCGCTCGCAAGTTGGCCCGTCCGCTCTCTGCGACTGAAGCCGTCCCGACCGCGTTCTCCAGCGTGGCCGACGAGCTGTTTTCCGCAGCTCGCGCCGCCTGGAACTCGGCGATGACCTCCTGACCACCCCCGCACACACTCAGTCCCGAAAGGACCAATCCCATGCTGGACATCCTGATCACCTCAGCGCCTGCCCTCTCCGAGCAGATCATCGCCGTCGGGGAGAACCTGTCTCCGCAAGCCCCTCCCGGCGCAGAAGAGAAGGTCAACACCGCACTGGCCTACTTCATGTGGGGCTGCATTGCGATCGGAATCATGGGCGTGATGGGCGCCGGCGCGTGGTTCATCATGGCCCGCCGCTCCGGCAACTCCGAAGAGGTGCAGAGCACGATCGCCCGGATTGTCGGCGGTTCGCTGCTCATCATCCTGGCCGGCCCGATCGTCAACGCCCTGGTCTCGTAGCCAGCCATGCTCGCCGCCCCCGTCATGGAGCTGGTCCTGGCCCAAGTACAGCCCCCGACCTCGCCGATGCCGATCGTCAACGACGCCTGGGCACCGATGGTCGCCGCTGTCCGCTACGTCAAGTGGGTCTGCATGGCGATCGCCGTGGCTGGAGTGATGGCGATCGGAGCCTTGCTCGTCGTGGACAACCGCCTGGTGGACCAGTACGGACCGTCTATCCAGGCAATCCTCATCAAGGTTGTCGTCGGCTTGCTGGTCATTGCGATCTCCGCGCAGGTCGCAGAACTGTTCGTCAACTAGAGAAGGAACCCTTTGCCGTGAAAGCTTCACTCGCCCTGGCCGCTACTGCTGCGGCGCTGCTCCTTGCAGCGACGGGTTGCTCCTCGTCGGACGAACCCGCGGACAGTGACGGTGACGCTGCCGCTGTCGACGTCGAGGCGGCGCCGACGGACCTGACCTGGCGAACGGTCGGCGGTCTCCGTGTCCCTGTCTCTCGAGCAGACGGGCCGGCAAAGACCACCCCACCCGAGGGATACAGCCACACCCCGCAGGGAGCTGCTCTTGCCGCCGCGAATGCGCAGGCAGTCCTGGCCACTGCCACCGATGACACCTGGGCCGAAACCGTGCGAACGGTCACCGCCCCCGGACCGGGACGTGACGAGTTCGCCTTTGCTCGCACGCTCATGAGCGTCACCGGGCCGGTGGCAGCGAAGGATGTGTCGACGTTTGTCGGCTTCAAGATCCCTGAGTACACCCCCGAGCGGGCGATCGTCTTGCTGGCCACACGCACCCCGGAGCGAAACGGGCAATCGCTACTGACCGCCTACCCGGTCCAGACGCAGTGGATGGCTGGGGACTGGAAAGTCGTGCTGCCGCAGCAGTCGGACGAAGTCGACGCGGCAGAGCTGGCGGACCTCGCACAGTTCACCGCCTGGGATGAGGAGACCAGCTGATGCAGAAGAAGAATCTCGGCGTCGTGCTGATCGTGTGCGCGGCCCTTGCCACGGTCATCGTGGTTGTGGTGATGCTGGTTCGCGGACCACAGGAGTCGGCGGAGACGACAAGTGCGCCGACTGCGGCCCAGCCGGAGCAGAACACTCAGACTGATCGGGGAGAGGACGCGGGCTCGATCACCACCGACCCGCTGGGCCGACAGGTGTTCGTCCCGTCCGCTGGCGGTGGTGACGTGCTTTCGAGCACCGCTGACGACGGTGGAACCTGCCAGGACATTCGCCGCCCGGAGGGGTTGCAGATCCAACGAATCAACGCCTACCCGGTGCTGTTCTCCACCGACACCGGCCCCACGGAGGTCGCTGGCTCCATTCCGTTCGGTTACTCCGAGGGCCCGCGGGGAGCGGTCCTGGCCGGCATCAACACCTACATGCTCATGATGTCCGGCGGGACGCCGAGCAAAGAGATCGCTCGGTCGCACATCCTGGCCGAGCAGAAGGTTCTCGACGGGCTGCGTGACGCGCCACCTGGGTTCAACCCGCCCGAGCTGCGCCAGCTCTCCACGGTGGCCTACCGGGTGCGCTCCTGCACCGACCGAGCAGTGGTCATCGAGTACGCCATGCCCCAGATGGGCGATGAGAGCGGGGTGTTCCCCGAGCCCAAGTGGCGCGTGATCTCGACGCTTGTCGTCAAGGACGAGGGGCGATGGAAGATCTCGGTCAGCAACGACGCCTTCCACGATCTGGGGTTCACCAATGACCGTGAGGGGTTCACCGAATGGAACCTCTGACCACTGCCCGCCGGACGGCCGCGCATGTGTTTGTGGCACTGATGCTGGTGGTCCTCGCGGTGATCGCCTCCGCTGGGGCTGCGGCAGCCCAGGATGCGTCCGAGGTGCTCAATTCCAACGGCACCGAGTTCTCCGACACCTTCGAGCAGTGCAAGCAGACCGGCACGGAGCGAAGCGGAGACGACAACTGGACCGACTCCCTGGACAAGGGCATCGAGGACGTTCTCCGCGGCACGGGGCTGGACACGGTTGCTACCGGTTTCGAGTCCACCCGGTGTGCGCTGTCAGGTTTCAGCGCCGATCCCGTCGGTGCGGCGTCGACGGCAGCGGGGAATGCCACCTCGGCGTTCTGGGGCGATCCCATCGGCGACTTCGTCAACTCACTGCTGGAAGGCAACTCCCAGGCGCTGCTGGTGATCATGTCGCTGTGGGAAAAGACCCCGTTCCAGGGATCGACCATGCAGTCGGCGGTGAGCGGCATCTTCAACATGACCTACCAACTGCAATTCCTACTGCTGGCAGTGAGTTTGATGATCGCCGGAACCCGGATGGCCGTGGCCCGGAACAAGGGCCTGGGGGAGGGGTTCGAGGATGTCGGCGGCGTCATGCTCAAGTTCATCCTCGCCGGGGTGGCGTTGCCGTTCGTCGTGATCTCGCTGCACATGGCCACCGACGCACTGTCGAGCCAGTGGCTTCAGAGCGGCATCACCGATCCCGAGGCACAGCTCGCGGCGGTCACGACCCTCAACGAAGAGTCCGGACTGGGACCTGCGCTGGTTCTCATCTTGGTCGTGTGGTCGCTGCTGGGCGCATTGGCGCAGTTCGTGGCGCTGATCCTGCGGGAAGGGCTGCTGATCGTCATCGTCGGCCTGCTGCCCCTGGCGGCGGCTGCCTCGGCCCTCCAGACGGGCAAACAGGCCTTCAAGCAAATGATCGGATTCCTCGTCGCGGCGTTGCTGTTCAAACCGTTGGCGACGTTGATGTACGTGGTGGTGTTCTGGCTGGCCTCGCAGGAAGGCGCGAGTTTCCTCGAGGCGATTGCGTCGATGATCCTGCTCGGTGCGGCCGGATTCACCCTTCCCGCTCTGATGAAAATCGTTGCCCCGGTCGCGGCAGCGGCAGTGCCTGGCGGCTCGGCGGCGGCGATGGGTGCAGCGATCGGCGGGGCCACCGGAGCTGTCGCCGGCGGTATTGCCTCAGGGGCCTCCAGCGCGGCCAGCTCGGTGGGCGGATCGGCGTCCGGCGGAGGCAGCTCCTCGGGTTACGGCGGACAGTACGGCGCCGCAAACGGTGCGGTTGGCCCTGGCGGCGGCGGTGGCGGTGGCGGAGCGAGTTCGTCGGGCGGCGCATCACCGTCGGGCGCCGGTGCTGGCACGTCCACTCAGCCCTCCGGGGCATCCGGGGCGGGGGCATCGGGTGGCGCGCAGCCCTCCGGGGCATCCGGTGGCGGGTCCCTGGCCTCAGCGGGCGCTGCCGCTCTCGGCGGGGTTGCTGCGGTGGCTGGCGGAACTGCGGCTCTGGCCTCGCACGGAGCGAAGGCGTCCACGTCGACAGAGTCAATGATTTCTGGCGCACTCGGCAGCTACCAGGGGCAGGTGCACTGATGACTACAGCAACCCAGGACGAAGTTCGACTCTACAGCCTCGGTCAGGAGTCCAAGCGGACCGGTCTTTTCGGTCTGCCGATGCGCGCGACGGTGATCGCCGGTGGCGCGCTGGCTCTGGCGATGATGGTGGCCATGACGGGCCGGCTGCTGACAGCAGGCCTGCTAGCGCTGGCGGCCACCCTCTATCTGATTCCGGCGATCGCACGTGACGGCAATCGAACCTGGTATGAGGTGTGGCAGATGTGGTTTCAGTTCAAACTCGCGAAGGCTCAAGGCCGGACGACGTATCGCTCGGGGCCGAACTCGAACATTCCCGGTGGTCGGTATCGGCTCCCCGGATTCCTGGCCCGCAGCGAGCTGCATGTGGGCACGGATATGTACAACAACGAGTTCGGGATGATCCGCGACCCCGCACTGAATCAATTCACGGTGCTGATCAGCGCCTCGCCCCGCGGCGGGGAGCCGTGGACGATCACCGACCGCAATCTGATGACCCGCGAGTGGGGCGCGTGGCTGGCGGACCTGTCACTGACCGGTGACGTGGTCGGGGCGTCGATGACGATCGAGACCGTGCCCGCCTCGGGGCAGGACTTGGTCGAGTCCGTACTGGGCGCGGTCGACGAATCCAGCCCCGAGCTCGCCCGGCGAATCCAGGCCGAGTCAGCGGTGCAGTTCACGCGCAATCAGCTCAGCCTGCGCGGCTGGGCCGCAGTGACGGTTCGCGCCGCCAACGCCATGCAGCGCAAGGACCCGGCGGCGATGGCCACCGAACTGGGCCAACGACTTCCGAATCTGTACCGACAGTTGCAGTACGCGGGAGTCTCGGCCAGGCCGATGACACCAACCGAGATTGTCGGGTTGACCATGTCGGCGTACCGGCCAGAGACCGGTGACGCGGTGGTGTCCGAACGGCTCAGCGGAAATGATCTGGGCATCGACTGGGAGGATGCCGGTCCGGCGACAGCCGTCACCGAGTGGGACCACTACCGACACTCCGAGTTCGTCTCGAAGTCCTTTGAAATGGCGCTACCACCGCAGTCGACCTTCCCTGACACGGTTCTGCGTCCCCTGCTGGAACCGCACATCGACCTGCCTAGAAAGCGCGTCACGCTTGTGTACAGGCCGTTCGCCGCCGGGGAGTCGGTCAAGCTCGTCGAGAACGAGCACAACGACGCCGTCAACGCCGTCAACGCTGGCCGCAACGGGCGCAAGCTCAATGGCGCCAAGGTCCACGTTCGCCTGGAGCAGACCGACAGTGCACGGCAGTCCCTGGCTCGTGGTGCGCAGCTGGGCCAGTGGTCGTTGCTATCTACGGTGTCGCTGGAATCGGGGGACAAGATCGCCCCGGCGACGGCGATCATGACTCAGCTCGGCAACCGGGCACAGATCGGCCTTCGTCCGATGAACGGCCAGCAGGACGCCGCATTTGCCGCTGCCCTGGGCGTCGGGGTGTACCTGCACCAGAAGTCCACCATCAGCGCGTTCGCCAAGGCCGGGTGAGCGGCATGACCACGAGCGAACCGACAGGGGTAGACGTCGAATCGGCTGTGTCCGACCCGGCGATGGAAGAGCTGCACGTGCGGATCGTGGCCGGAGACGCCACACCCCCGCGGTCCTGGACCAGCCGCGGACGCGCATACAAGAAGTGGGTGGCCGACCACCCGCAGCGAGCAGCAGCGAAAGCTCTCAATCGGGCTCCCGCCCTGGACTACCCGCGTGTCGAAACGACGTACCGCGCAGTCGACGCTCAGGGATTCCGGGGCCGGTGGTCTGGTCGGATGTCAGTGGCCTCGGCTCCGGTGGCCGCACAGACGTCCACCAACCTCGGGTGCGGGTTCAATCCGTGGGTGGTCGGTGCGACTGCCCCGGTCACCGGTGTCCCCTTGGGCGTGCACGTCTCCACCGGCCAGGATGTCTCGGCCGACGTGCTGTCGTGGTTCAAGGCCGGCATCATCGCCAACCCGTCGGCGTTCGTGCTGTCACTGCCTGGGCTGGGAAAGTCCACGCTCATCCGCAAGATGTTCATCGGCGCCGTAGCTCAGGGGCACGTGCCGATCGTGGCCGGAGACATCAAGCCGGAGTATGTCGACGTCACGGCGGCGATGGTCACCCCAGACGGGCGGCGCGGTCAGGTCATCACCCTCGGGCACGGCCGCGACCAGCTCAACCCGCTGGCTGCCGGCGCTTTGGGATCGGTGATCCCGCGACTGGAAGCCAACCGGGAGAAGCTGCGCGCAGCTGGCATCGAGGAGATCATCGAATCCACTCGGGAGGCTGTCCACTCACGCCAGGTGACCATGATCGTCGCCCTGGTCGAGCTGATCCGAGGTCAAGCGTTGGCCGACTGGGAAGCGATGGTGCTCTCCGTCGCGCTCCGCGAACTGCGCTCCAGCGAAGGATTCAGCTTCGACCATCCCCCGCTGATCACCGACCTTGTCGATCTGATCCGCCGAGGAAACGACTCATTGCGCGACAAGACCTCCAGCACCGATGCGGAGCACTACCGCAGTCAGGTACACGCTCTGGTGCTCTCACTCAATGCTCTGACCGACGGTTCCCTAGGTCAAATCTTCGCTGGGCACACCACCACCCCGATCGACGTGTCCGCCCCGGCGATCTGCATCGACGTCTCCGCGGTCGCCAGGGGCGACAAGAAGCTCAAAGCAGCGGTGCTGCTGGCGTGCTGGTCGGATGCGTACGGGGCGATGGAAGCCGCCCACGTACTGGCCGATTGTGGTCTGACGCCGCAGAAGTACTTCCTGGCGATCCTCGATGAGCTGTGGCAAGTCCTGGGCGCGGGAGCAGGAATGGTCCAGCGTGTGGACGAACTAACGAGGCTCAATAGAACCTCAGGAACGGGCCTGTTGATGATTACCCACACCGCCCGCGACCTGGAGGCGCTGCCTAACGAGGTCGACGTCAAAACGGCGATGGGTTTCATCGAGCGGGCCGGCATGGTCATCTGCGGGGGGCTGCCGCGCGGTGAGCTCGATCGCCTGTCCGGGGTATTGCAGTTCACCTCCGCCGAGTCGGAGCTGATCACCTCCTGGTCGCAAGGCGTGCCCCCGGACCGGACTTTGCCTCACGACGAGCTGCCGCCTCCGCTGGGGCGTGGCCGATTCATGATCAAGCCGTCCAAAGATGGTTCGGCGGGCATTCCGGTGCGCGTGGTGCTGACCCGTACCGAGATTGAGACCGGCATCCACGACACCAACTCGCGGTTCCGCCAAATGTTGGACCGCAACGACGCCGCACCGCCCAGTTCTCAGGACACCCCGGAACAGACGATGGTGATGTTCTGATGGCTAAGGCGATGTACTCCGAGGAGTTCCGCAGCTCGGTCGTCGCGGCGTTCTGCGAGGCCGATACCAAGTTCCCGTCAACGTCTTCGGCGGCGGAGTGGGTGGCCCGCGAGCACGGTATCAGCCGTGATTCGGTGCGTCGGTGGGCCACCGAGGCCGGTGTATGGGAGGCACATAACTCGGCGAAGCTGCGCTCTCTCTTGGCGGAGAACGCGCTGCTTCGGGAGCAGCTGGAGCGGCAGGTCCCCTGATGGGTAACTCCCGTGTGGCGCTGAGCGTGGTGCTCGTGACCGTGATGATCGCGGTGCTGTTCACCGTGGTCCTCGGCGAGCGTGAGGACGGCGTGTGCGAGCCGTACGGCGGTTCGTCCGCCGCCGGCGGCGGCGTTCCTGATGGCGAGTTGTCCAAGCCGCTTAAGACCGACGATTACCAAATCTCCTCGCGGTACAAGTCCGCTGAGCGTCCGGGTCACCGCGGGATCGACCTGGCCGCGTCCACGGGCACGCCCATGTACGCGATGGCTTCCGGGGTGGTCACGCAGGCCGGGCCCGCCTCCGGGTTTGGGAACTGGATCGTCATCGACCACCAGATCGACGGGCACTCGTACTCGACCGTCTACGGGCATATGTACGACGACGGTGTCGACGTCGCTGCGGGGGACACCGTCAAGGCTGGACAGCACATCGGCGAGGTCGGCAACAACGGCCAGTCCACCGGTGCGCACCTGCACTTCGAGGTGTGGGGGGGCTCGCGCCAGGCCGGTACAGAGACCGACCCCGAGCCGTGGATCGACCAGGCTGTTGATCCCGGGCAGGGCTCGTCCAACGAACCTGACGGTGACACTTCCGGCGAGGGCGACAAGGCGCCGAGCAAGCGCGTCAGCCGTGACCGCACTTCGAGCACCGGCGGGGAGCTCCAGCCCACCTCGAAGCTGACTCCTAGCGAGGACAACCTTCAGGTCGACACGATCCGGGGCGCCCGTGCTGTCGCCCTGCGGTTTCCCGAGCTGGTGGAGATCGGCAGCTGGAGGGCGTCGGATCCGTTTCCCGACCATCCTTCCGGGCGGGCCATCGACGTGATGATCCCCAACTACGAGTCCAGCGAGGGTGTCGAGCTGGGCAACCGGGTCATGAACTACTTCCAGGTCCACAAGGAGCACTTCAACGTCGAGTATCAAATCTGGCGGCAGGAGTACATCCCCGCGCAGGGCACCCCGAACATGATGGACGACCAGGGCGGACCCACCGCCAATCACTACGACCACGTCCACATCACCTTCGACGGAGGCGGGCGTCCCGGGCCGGGCCAGAAGTACGGCGAAGCTCCGACCGGGGGAGACAACGATTCCTCGTCGGTGACCGGGGCGGTCAGTGCCGACTGCGCCGACGTCGGGGACAAGGATCTGCACCTGGACGAGGCGGCCATTCCGCCCGAGCTGCGCAAATGGATCGTTCTGGCGGGCCGTGAGTGTGAAGCGGTCGACGCCCCGCTGATCGCCGGGTTGATTTACCACGAGTCGGCGGGTTTTCAGGCCCAGGCCCTCTCGCCTGCCGGCGCTCAGGGCTATGGGCAGTTCATGCCGGGTACGTGGGCCGGAGTGGGCGCCAAGGTTGGCGAGAACGGTCAGGTCGTCGGCGCCCCGGGTTCGGGCTCTCCGGCCGATCCAGCCGACGCGACGATGGCCGTGGGCCGGTATCTGTGCGAGCTCGCCGAGGGTCAGAAGGAGGGGATCGCTTCGGGCGCGCTGGCCGGGGATTCGAGAACGTTGATGTTGGCCGCGTACAACGCTGGCCCCGGAGCGGTCCAGCAGTTCAGTGGCGTTCCGCCATACGCCGAGACACAGAACTACGTGGTCATCGTGCCGCAGGAGGCGTCTCGTTTCGCCGCCGCCGTACAGGGAGAGTGAGGATCGGATGAAGAACCGGACCGCCGTGATCGGCTACGTGCTGGCGGCTCTAGTGGTGGTGACGGCGATGATCGTCACCGTCACTGTGGCGGGGGGCAGAGGCGAACAAGGCACCGACGAGCACGTGCATCTGGACCCGGTTGCCGACCCGCGCACCGCTGCGGTCGACATCATGGCCGGCATCCACACCTGGACCCCGGCTACGCAGGAGTCCCCCTGGGACGCCATGCACCTGCTGGCCGATCGGCTGACCGGGCGTATGGCCATCGCCGCCGCCAGTCGACCAGACCCCGATCCGATCCCACACCAGTGGGCAGCGTGGGCGCGCGGAGGCGACCGGATCGTCGGCACCGCCTCACTTTTGGCCGACCAGCCCACAGCCGGCGATGAGGACGACGAGGTTCAGGTGCGGGTGACGGTTCGTCAGGTCGTCATGCACTCCAGCGGAGACACCACACCGCGACCGGAAACTTCGATGCGGGTGCACATGGTGCGCACCGACGAGCACACCTGGAAAGCCGAGTACTTCCAGGCACTTCCGCTGATCCAGCACAGCCACTGAACAGCGCGAGACAAGGACAACGACAATGGGTAGAGACGTAGCACGCAACACCTCCGGGCAGGCCGGGGCCGGCTCCTGGTTTCCGTTGATCGGGCTGGGCGGACTCATTGCCCTGGCGGTCACGGTGTGGGCCTGCCTGACAGTTGGGGAGACACTCGCCGGCGGGGGACAGGACATCCCTGGAAACCCCGCTGTGGCGGTGATCGACTTGGCGCAAGGACAGCTCGCCTGGACGACCGGGGCAACGGTCGTCGCCGCCTCGCTCGGTGTGATCGCCCTGGTCATCGGTGCGGCGTCTGCCGTGTGGTCATCCAAGCGTCGCGGGACGAACTCCCGGGTCGATCACATCGCCCGCAATCTGGCCGGACGCAAAGACATCAAGAGCCTGTCGGCCGCATCGGTAAGCGGAGCTGACCGTCGCGGAGGTCGTGAGACCAGCGTCCCAGGCGTGTTCATCGGCAAGGAGGTCGCCACCGGCCAAGACCTCTGGGGAGGGTGGGAAGACCTGCACCTGGATCTTTGGGGGCCTCGGCAGGGCAAGACTTCTAGTCGGATCATTCCGATGATCCGGCGTGCTCCCGGCATCTGCATCTCGACCTCCTGCAAGCGCGACGTCGTCGAGGCCACGATCGACTACCGCGCCGCCAAGGGCCGGGTCTGGGTGCTCGACCCCCAGGACAAGGCCGTCGGCCTGGACACCTCGAAATGGTTTTTCGATCCTCTGGACTACGTGCGCCGAGACAAATGGTGGGACGGCAACGCCGAAGAGCTGGCCGAAATCTTCAACGCCGCCTCCTCTCGCGGGGAGGCCGGCAGTGACCCGAACGCCTACTTCTACTCCCAGGCCGTCGACTTGCTCGCCTCACTGTTCCTCGCCGCGGCGATGGAGCGTCGGCCCATCACCGACGTCTACGGGTGGGTGTCCAACCTCGAGGACTCGACCCCGGTCGACATCCTTTCGGGCAGCCAGTGGGGTCCGCAGGCTGCGGACCTGGCCAGCAAGTACGCGGCCGAACCTCGCACTCGTTCCAACGTCTTCTCCGCCGCCAAGAACATGATCTCCTGCCTGGGGCGGCGACAGATCGTGCGGTGGTTGACCCCGCAGGCCGGGGCCGAACGCTTCGACCCCGTCGCCTTCGCCAAGTCGTCCGGCGACACTCTGTACTTGGTCTCGGATGAGGAGAACCCGATCGCCAGGCCGTTGACGTCGATCCTGACGGTGGCAGTGTTTAAGGCGCTGGTGGACCGGGCCGACCAGTGCCCCGGTTCCCGGCTTCCGGTGCCGGTGACGGCGGCCTTGGATGAGATCGCCAACATCGTGCGCTGGCCGCGTCTGCCGGACTACTACTCCACGTTCGGCTCTCGCGGGATCATCTGCGACACCGTGCTCCAGTCCTACGCCCAGGGCGTCGAGCTGTGGGGCGAACAGGGCATGAAGAAGCTGTGGTCGGCGGCGGCGATCGTGGTCATCGGCCCCGGGCATAAGGACTATCGGTTCCTTGACGAGCTGGCGCACCTGATCGGGACGCACACCGAGCGGCAGCGGTCGATCTCTAACAGTGCCGGCGGGGGCGGGCGCTCGGTCTCCACGCAGACCGTCGAGAAGCAGACCATCACCGCCGCGGAGCTGGCGGCATTGCCGTTCGGCCGGATGGTCGTCCTGGCCACGGGGCGCCGCCCGATCCTCGCGCGGATGGTCCGCTGGGACCAGCAGGATCTTCCCTCCCTAGAGCAGATGAGGGCCGCTGCATGAGTCATCTATTCGACAAAGCGATCGTGGGCGCGTTCGGTGAAGCACTCAAAGATGCTGCCCAGACGGCCCTACCGGGGGCCGCGCAGGACGTGCTGGCCACTCCCGGCCTGCGCGACATCATCGCCCGCACCGTTGAGCGAGACGTCGAGCAATTCGCCCAAGCCGAGCTGGGTGTTCCGCCTGCTCTTCGTTTCCCCGACGAGTTCGCGTTCTTCGACGACTACCTTCGGCCGGCCTATGAGTCCGGTGGAGCCAGTCAGGCCCGGGGTTGGTGCGCCCGCTGGTGGGCGCACCGCTCAGTGCGTTTTCGGGTCCGCTCGATGTGGCAGGCCTACGAAGCCCTGGCCCGCAGAGAACCGGCCGCCTGCGACGAGGTGTTCCTGCGCACTGTCGGTGACCACCACATGCCGATGCTGATGGGGGAGCGCTCCCCGATGTACGCCTGCCAGACCAGCCACCAGCCGAGCAAACCTCTCAAGTCCGACCCGGTTGAAGGAGAGAACGCGTGAGCCGCCACCCCAGCGACCCCCTGGTCGCGAGTCTGATCCGGAACGCCCGACTGGCAGCTGCAACGAACCAGTACCCCGGACGCACCCGCACCGTCGGGGTGACCGGGGCACGGCAGTACTCGGCTGGGCAGCTCGTGCTGGAAACGGCTCGAGCAGATGTGGGGGTCAGTAGTGAGGTCGGGCAGTCTCGGCGTGAAGTTCTCGCCGCCGAGCTGGAGCGCCGGCGGATGGTCGAGGCTGCTGACGCAGCTCGTCGGGAGGCCGAACTTGACCGCCAGCAGGCCGAGCGTGAACGCGACGAAGCCTTAGCCCGAACTCGGCGTCAGGGCGGGCCTGATCCCGACTTCGCCACCTTGGCGATCGTCGCCGCGGCCTCGATGTCGCTGGCAGAAACCGACCTGCTCCGAGTCATCGACGCCGCGGTGGAGAACGACCCGGCGCTGAGCCCCGCCGACGCCGCAGACATCGCTGGCGAACGGCTAGTTGGCTTGACCCCGGACCAGCTTGCATCTGAACTGGCCACCGCCGGAGCACGGCCAGAGGTGGTCGATGGGCTCCCACATACCGGTGTAGACAATGTTCCGCCGGCAGAGCTGATCAGTCAGGGGCTTGATAGCGCGCCCCACGTGGAGACGACTTCCGGCCCCGGTGGTGAGATCGAGCAATCACCAGAGATCGGGTGAGGAGTCTGGCCCGGTAGCTGTCCAGTCCCATTGCGGTCCGGTCGCCGTTTCGGCGTCCGGACCGCTTTCTGTTGCCCGGTGCTCGAGGTAGGAGGCGGTGAAGTCGTCCACGTCCACCGTGGGCGCCTGGGCGGTGTCCTCGTCGGGCGAGGTCGTCAGTTCGTCATGGGTGGCGGTGAGCCAGGCCGCGAGTTCTGCATCTCCCGTGGCGGTTGCCGGTGGGGGAGTGGGCAGGGCGCTCCGGTTACTGCCTGCGGTGGTCACGTGACGCAAGCGGTGGGCGATGACGGCACCGGGGGAGTCCGCGGTCTCGAGGTTCGCTGTGGCCTGCGTCCAGTGTTCGCGCGGATCGTGACCGGCTTTTGCCGCGTCGGTCCAGGCTTGGGCGATCGCCGCGTATTGGTCGGGATCTGCCTCGAGCTGGCGACTGTAGAGGCGGGGGAGAGCGTCGGTGTATTCGGCCAAAGTGGCGCTGGTGAAGGCCTCGGCGGCCAGGTCGACGCCGTGCCGGTATAGCGACTCCAGACGCGCCGGGGCGGTGGCGTCGTCCATCTCTTCGCGCAAGGTAGCGGTGGCAGAGGCTTGGTGAGTGTCGCGCCGCAGAATCGTCGCCAGGACTTCCGTGGCGGTAGGTGCATCCCGGTCGCCGGCCGAGTGCATGTGGGCATCTTCCGCCGCGAAGTCCAGAGGCGGCTCGCAGACGGCGTAGGCGCGGTTCTCGTGCTTGCCTCGGGTCATGGCGACGTACAGTCCGGCCCGGTCAACGGAGGTGTCCACCACGGCGTGGGTGGTATCCACGGTGGCGCCTTGGGCGCGGTGGATGGTCGAGGCGTAGCCCAGGTGAATGCTGTCTGCGGCGTAGCTGCCGGGGACGAGCATTTCCTCGCCGGTGTTGATGTCGCGCACGGCCAACGCGCCATCATCGGCCAGGCCGGTAACGGTGAACAGTTGCCCGTTGATGACCCGTCCCAAGTACTTGCGGTCGTCCGAGTAGAGCGTGGAGTTCTTGCGGGCGATGACGGTGTCCCCGACGCCGACGGTGTCGCCTCGGGCGACTCGGGTTTCGCAGCTAGGGTCGACGATTCCGGCGGTGATGCGGTCGGTGCGGATGATCTCGTTGAGGGTGTCGACGTCGGTGTTCCTCGAGGCGATGATCAGCGATTTGCGGCCGTCATTGACGTCGTCGAGGTAGGCCTGCACTGCCTGGGTGAGCATCTGCTCGCGGGTGCCACCGGTGATCCATCCCCGCTGGGAGTACAGGGCCAGGGCGTCGGGGTTCCCCTCCCGTAGCTCGAGGGTGGCTTCGGCCTGTTCGGTGTCTGTGCCCATGCGCATGACCTCGCGCAGTTCGACTGTTCCTGGGGTGCGGGCGACCTCTCCGAACAGTCCGCCGGTCTCCACTGCTGCGAGCTGCTTGGGGTCACCGATGAGCCGGACGACGGCGCCGGATTCGGCGGCGATTTCGGTCAGTGCGGCCAGGTTTTCGGTGCTCGACATTCCGGCCTCATCGACCAGGAGCATGTCGCCGGGGGCGATCTTGATCGGCAACACCGACAGGGTCTTCTCCGGTTGGTTGGGGTGTAGTCCGCGCCAGGTGAAGGTCAGGGAGTCGATGGTGTGGGAGGTCGCACCGATCTCGTCGGAAAGGATGGATGCCGCCGCTGCCGAGGGCGCCAATCCGATGACGTTTCGCCCGCTGTCTTGCCAGGTGTGGGCGACGAGTTTCATGCTCGCGGTCTTGCCGGTTCCGGCAGGCCCGACTCCGGCGGCAACGAGCGTGCCGGAGGTGAGCAGGTGCCGCGCCATCGCGGTCTGGCCGGCGTTGAGTGCCCACCCGTTCTCGCGTTCGTGGCGGGCTAGGGCCTGCTCAATGTCGGCGTCGGCGACGAACACCGCAACCGGGGTGGTGGCTGCTTCCAGGGTCAGCGTCTCGGCTTCAAGGACAGCGGCGGTGGTGTACTTGCGGGAGTTGGCGTGACGGTCCACCCCGGCCCCGGACTCACCCGTTAGTGCCGCCGGTAGGTCGAGCATTTCCGGCGGTGTCAGGGCGACGACGTGCGCGGCCATAGCCTCTTCCATGACCTGCTGGTGGGCTTGTTCTAGGTCTCCGGCGGAGGCGAACCGGTATCCCTTGAGGATGGTCGACACGGCGGTATCCACGTGCGACTGGCGGAACTGCGCCCGCTGGGAGGTCACGGCGCGGATCGCCTTGGTAGCCACGTCGGTGGCGTGGTCCTGTGGTGAGTACAGGGGGCGGTCCTGCTCGGCGCCGGCTCCCCGGACGCCGGAGAGCATGGCCGAAAGGGCGTCCTGGCCGATGCGCTCCACGGCCATCTGGTGCCATGTCTGCCGGTGCTCATCGAGGGACTGTGCGGGCTTCTTTGCATCCCGGGTGTCGAGGATGGCTTTCTGCCACAGGGCGTAGGCGGCACGCTGACTGGGCTGGCGACCGTTGGCCCCTACGTACTGGGTGACAAGTCGGTCGTAGACCGGCCGGGCGAGGGTGCGGCGGGAGGAGAAGGCGTCGATGAGGCGGCGGTCAATGCCGGCTATTTCCCAGATAGGCGCTTTGTCTCGGTGCGGGTAGTGGGCCTGGAACCGCGCGCCCATTCGGCGGGTGATGAGGTCGTGCAGGACGGCGTCGTAGCGGGCGGAGATCGCCTGGTGCATCTGGTGGATTGCGCGTGAGTCCAGGGTGCGCCACCGCCCGTCGGGGCCTTGCACTTTGTTGGCGATCAACACGTGCGAGTGCAGGTCCGGGTCCCCGCCGCGGGTGTCGAAATGCGTGAACTCGCTGGCCACGATTCCGCCGGTTTGGACCTGCTCGATGCCGTTGGTTCCCACCCTGGTGTACACAGCGTTGTTCTCGGCCCAGGCCAGTGCTTCGGCGACTGCTTCGTGGTGCAGCGCCGCGATGTGTGAGGCGGTCTGCTCGTCGGCCATTGCCCACCAGACGCTGACACTTTTGACTGGGGAGAAGGTGAAGTCGAACCCGGCCACCGCCTGGCGAACCTTGTCTCGCTCGCGGTTCACCCAGGCGATGACGTCGCGCCCGGAGGCGTGGTCGTAGCCGAACTGCTCGGTGTAGAAACCGCGTCCGACACTCTCGGCGATCTGGCCCTTCTCGTCGGTGGTGGGGCGCCTGCCTTCGTCTTTGCCGAACGCCTTCTCAGCGGCGGCGATAGCTGCCAGGACCGGCACGCCGGAGGCGTACAGGGAGTAGGAGCGGCCCAGTTTGCAGGCCGACAGTGGCGTCCCTGATTCCATGAGGTCGTCGGTGTCCGGGTGCAGACCTTCGCCATACAGTGCGGCCATCTGCCCTTCGGTGACGACCGATCCCGAGACGGCGTTCTCGGATGCCAGCCCGGTCAGTCCCGAGCCGATCCAGCGGCCCGGTGGGGTGCCCTTGGCGGCGTAGTAGTCCGACAGGCTTTGCCCTTGCGGGTCGGCGTCGTGGGTGGCCACGGAGCGCAGCAAGTACTGGTATCCAGTCCCGGCGTGCACCGCCCGCAGGCTCATCATGAACGCCAGCCTAGGCGGGGGCGACTGGGCGCGTCTATCGGCGCGGATGGCCGGGTCGGTGACCAGCGGGTTTACCAACGTCATTAGTAATGCCTACTGTGTAGGGCCAGTGATAGGAGCGGGAGCGAGTTGGGTTTTGTGGCGGGCGCATGGAGGCGACTGGCCGGGGCGGTGCGGGGGATGTGACGGGCAGCCAGAGCGTGGGCGATTGCGGGGGACAGCGGCGACCAATAGGGTCGAGCGTATGGCCCTCGCGAAGACCGATTCCCGTTCACAGACCGCACGGGCTCGCGCCCGCCAGGCAATGGCCGTCGAGTTGGAGCGCGCGCGCAAGCGCGAGTCCAAACTGGTGGCCGTGTTCTCCGCCATCGATTCCCGCGAGGAAGAGAGGCGACACTGGGGACCGCGCTCATTGAGCTCCGGGACCTCGGCGTTGCCCAGGGTGATCTGGCCGAGATGACTGGACTATCGGCACGTGATATCGGCGCAGCGATCCGCACCGCCAAGACCCAGACCGACAGTGTCGACACGGAACCGGACAACGCAGATGAACAGGCGCCGGCCGAGGACTCGGACCACGCCGGTGCTCGGTCACACTGACCCTGTCGGCGAGCTCCACGGCAACGTGCCGCTGCCGGGACTAGACCTCATCTCGGCCCCGGGAGCATCGATCCGGGTGCGGCGGTCTCGCCCCTACAGTGCGACACTGCCGCCCACCCAGGCTGCCATCGACGCGTTCTGGTCGCGGGTCGTCAAAGCACCGGGGGAGGGCTGTTGGTTTCACCTCGCAGCGATCTCCGGAGTCGATGGCTATACGCGTCTGTCCTGGAGATCCGGCGGGATCAGTCGCACCGAGTCCGGGCACCGATTCGCCCTTCTTTTAGCCGGCGAGCTCGGTGACGGAGTCGTGGCTGAACATCGGTGCAACGAACCCCTGTGCGTACGCGTAGACCCGGGACACGTGATCGCCTCCACCCAAACCGCGAACCTGCGCTACGCCGTAGCGTGTGGCCGCACCGGCGCGATTAGAAACCCCGACCAACACACCGACCGACACGCCCGCTCCCTCGCCGTCCGCGCCGCCCTGGCCGGCGGCTGGAACCCCGAGGCGTACGCCCGCGCCTCGGGCCACCCCGAGCCCCTAGACACACCACCGCTGTTCTAAAGATTCGACGCGTAAACTCGCCCACAGCACAGGCCCCGCCGCAGCGGGGCCTTCCACATTTCCGGGCGGTGAGAAGTGTCAGCGGGCCGCGGCGTGCTGCGCTTTTGGTGCAGCTGCCAGTACCGCGGGATCGTCCACCGCAGCGCAGTCTTGTCGATCACCCACAGCGCTATCGGTCACCGGTAGTGCACGCCGCCCCGCACCGCGAACGACCAATGACCAATGACCGACGAACCACGCCAGCACACCCAGTGCTGCGACAGTCGGTGCCCACGTGCGACCTTGCATCACGCCGAGAAAGACGGCGGTGCCTGGATCCCACACGGGCCTTGCCCCCCTTCTAGAGCTGCGCTCGGATGCGCTCAAGCACCGCCGGGAACTGGGCAGAGGTGACGCCGAAGTCGAACCGGAGCCGCTCGATTGCCTCGGCCTCCGAGTAGTCCAGGGCCTCGAGCTGATCGAGGCGCTCAAAAACCAGAGCGTTGAGTAGCTTTTCGCCCATCGACCACGCAGCATCAGGCGCCCCGCCCTGCCTGTCTGCCTCGCGCGAGCGGTCTACCGCTCGGGAGATTGTCTGGTCCTGCTTGTCGCGCTGGGTGGCCATGACCGTCTCGTCGATCTCACTCATCATCCATCTCCAGTCGTGTCTGCTCGCTGACACCTGTGCCCCTAGTGTCCCCGGCGGGTCCGACACGCTCCAGCGAATAACGATGCGCTGACCCGATGATGGGCTCGCGCCTGAAACGGCCCGGCGCGTTCTCTCCGCAAGTGCAAGGTGTGTCTATTGGGCAGTGAGCTTGCAGGTATCCAGCGCCGCCGGGAGCGCAGCGTTACTAGCCGGCGGCGCGAGGGGCTGGCGCAGATGGTTGGCCACGTTGACGCTTTTCGGCGCGTTGTTGCCCGATTAGAGGAGTCGAGTGCCGAAGAAGATGGGATGCTGCCAGGGCCTGGTGATCTCGAGAGACGAAGGGGCCTATGAGCGGATTCCGAATACCTGTCTATCTCGACCTCGATGTGCTTGTGCCGCTCGCCAATTACCACGGCATCGAGGTGCTGGTTGACGTTGAGGTGTCAGAGCGCATGCTGCGATCCGGCGCCGCCAATGGCGGTGGCAAGCTCCGCACCGGATTGATCGACGCCGAGGCAGGCGGCGCCAGGACCACTGAGTCCGAACGCACTAGATCACGAGTAATCCGTGACGCTCCTGCCAGCGCCTTGAACCGACTTGTCGATGCTCTGTTCAAGAGTGGTGACGTTAGGACCGATACGAGTGACGTGGCGCGGCGCAATGTCGTAGAGATCGATGCGGATTGGGAGATTTCGCCTGCCACCGATGCTGGCGCGCTGCTGACGTCTCTATTCGGGATGGCGGCCCAGAACCCAGCCATGCTGCAGTTAGCCAGTCCCCCTCCCGAGTTACTCGCCGCGATCATGCGCCCTGCCGAGCAGGGGACGGTAATCCTGAGCCGCGATTCGAACAACGACGACGAAGCCGCAGTGATCGTGCTCGCCAACCGAGAGAACCTTGTGGGGACGAAGACTGCCGATGACCTCGAAGGGGATCGGACTGTGCTCGGAATCGTGGAGAGTTTTGTTCCCGAGGGTAAAGACTTCGAGTTTGCCAAGCATCTGCTGACCGGCATACCTCGTGCCTTCAGACGGCAGACGAATGCAGTAGACCTGCTGCGATCGGTGGTGACACAGGTGGGCTCCGACGTCGACGCTGACAGCTTAGTGATTCCGGGCCCTGTCGTACTGGTTCGAGCAGTTGCGGTGTACTGAGTAGGGATCGCCCTGCAACCGTCGAACATCCTGCCCCTCCCGGTTGCGCGAATATCCAGCCGCGGCTACGCGGGGCATCGCTCGCCAACTACTAGAAGTTCGCAAGCCATTCCACTATTCGGCTCCAGGCGACGGAGCCATTGACAGCAATCAGGGTTGTGACTGAGACAAACAGTGACGCCAGCGAGACGAAAAGAGCACGGCTTCCTAGTCGAGCGCTAGCCGCGCTGGCTCCCAGTGACGAAGTGGTGGCCAACACTTCGCGGTATGCGGCGTCGTCGGAGATCAGCGACTCAAACAGCTGCGTCCGTGACTGGCCAAGTTGTTCAATCAAGTCGAACTCTTCCGGGGGGCTGGGGATTCCTGGCGCTGGAACGCCCCTGACATCAAGACCTTCCCACCGTCGCCACGTAGGGCTCCAAAGCTGCCCCGTGTCCCGTGCAACAGCCGGCAAGTCGACGCTGAACGTCAGGAGCTCATGCTTGAGCGCATCCAGCCGCCTTGGACTGAAGCTACGATGCCTCGACCTCGCTGTGTCCCGCTGAGTTGCCGCCTGCTCGTCAAGTTGCCGGGCGTAATGCACCACGGCGTAGTGGAGTAAGAATGCGCGGACGGCATCGTCGACCATCGCGGCAAGGGTTCCGACCGAGTAGGGCTTGTCGCCGTATCCCGGTCTGTCGTTGGCGTCTGAGACAACTTTGTAAGACCCCACGACCCCCCAGCAGTTCTCCAGGGCTTCGCGCGGAGGTCGGAGGGCTTCGCCACGAACCAGGACCGCGCCAGGGATCTGCGGGGACACATAGTTGAAGAGGTAGTTCGTCTCCATTGCGAGAGCACGGAGCGGAGCGCCCATGTCCCTGCTCGCCACCGACGTCGTCGGATCGAACTGCTGAAACATGTTGAAGTCGATTACTGGCTGGCGTGCCTCTGTCTGGGCGAAGAATCCACCGCAACGCTCGGAAAGCCAAGACCGTGCGATGTCGTGAAGGCGCTGACGTTCACGCTGGGTTGCACGAATGGCGCTGAAGTATCGATCCTCGGTGCGCGGCCGACGAAGGCCGCGCCACTCGAAGACCGGCTCGTGGTCGGCCTTCCAAACTTCGTTCAGGGAACTTTGCCCCTGCTCGCTCAACTGGATGAACGCGATCACGGCAGTCATACTGCTGCCGATCTGCACCCCCGATAGCTCGATGAGGTCGAACTCCGCTGGCAGCACCTCGCGGTGGGTATCCATAGCTACATACCGCGCGGTCGGATTGGCTACCGTACCCAGGCGGCTCCAGCGCAAACTGCTCCTGCGGCGGGCTCGGGCTATCTGCTCTGCGTTGCTGCCGTCTATCGACCCGATGAAGTCGTTGTCCCCCCAGCCGTTTTTTCTCAGGGACCGAAAGAGGTCGTCGTAGAAACTCGGGGGAAAGAACTCCACAACCCAGATGGCACCCTGCGCGACCTCTTCGTCGACCGGAACCACCAGATTCCTCAGAGGGCTGGTGCGGAGCTCGACCTTCAGTCGCTCGTAGTGATTGAACACGTTGAAAAAATTGAGACCATTGTTCAACCGGAGCCGGAGTCGCCATGGAACGAGGCGCCGCCGCCAACCCGTTAACAACCAGCGAAGGACGCGGTAGGGGAAGTCATACCAGCGCCACCGTGTTCCGATTGCCGGGACCAAGTCGTACGCCCGCTGCACTTCCTGCGAGATGGCGTCGCCGTCGATCGCAGTATCCGCTGCCGCCTCAAGGTCGCGAACTTCCGGCGTCGAGTCATCGCCGTCATCTGAAACGCTCATAGCGGAGTTCGTACTGGTGTCCGCACCACTGGGACCCTCGACCTTCCGCCCGTCAGCCTCTATCTCGTTTTCCCTTGGCTCCACTGCGCTCATGCGGCCGGATGTGTCCCGAGGTACTCCTCGATGGCGGCTCGGATAACAGCACTCATCGGCTGCCTGGTCCGCTCGGCATAATCGGCGAGCCTGCGGCGGTCTGACTCAGTGAGCCGAACAGCCAGCGGACGAGTCTCTTCAGCAACGTCCCCTCCACGGGGCCGGCCGGGCCGATAATCCGGCCGTATCCCAACCGATCCGGCGACCACCTCGTACTCGCCGGACTCCACCGCGTCAGCAAGACGCGCATAGCGCGCTTCACGATCGCTGGCCTTGCTCATGGTTCCTCCTGTTGCGTTCTCTGGCGGCGGCTGACCTGATCGGTCAGATCGACCGTTCCTCCGGTGACCTGGAGCACCTCGCGAGCCACCGTCGTCGTGAGCAGCATCGCGTGGAACACATGCAGCTCACCCGAATCGACCTGGTCGGCGACCACCTCGATGAACGGCCCACCGTCCGAGTCGCCGACCATCCGGATCAACTGCGCCTCCGGATCTGCCCGCGGCGCCACCCTGTAGCGCACGACCGAATGCTCCAGCACCGCTCTGATCTCCGCATCCGTGATGCCATGCCGACGCGCCGACGCGCAGATCGTCACTTTCACATCTAAACTGTATCACGGTTTTGGGGGAGCCGGAAGGCCTCTGAGCTGCATTGTTACAGCGCCGATAAGCTCCGTTATGTAAAGTTAAACTTGTCAATAGCGTTAATTAGTACTTGACGTCACCTGCGATGCAGGCGGACACTCGGGGCCATGGAGACTCCTCGACTGGTCGAGCTCATCGACGCCCACAAGCGCGCCTACGGCGTCGGCGAGGCCGAGCTGGCCCGCCGAATCGGGGTCACCCGCCAGAATCTGCACCTGTGGCGCACCCGCGGACTGCGCGGCTTGCCGGCCCGAACGACGCTCGACGGCATGGCTGCTGAACTGCGCCTTCCGTATAGACGGGTTCTCGAGGCAGCGCTCCGCGATGCCGCCTACCTCGATGCCACCGACCATGTGGCCACCACAGCGAAAGACGCGTAGCTCTAGAAGGTGCGCCGGCAGAGGTGCGTCGTGTACCTGCGACCGGACTACGCGAGCAGCTGCCTGACCAACAACAAGCCACCGATAAGCGTCATTGTGACTCCAGATGCACGAGTGATGCCGGGGCCGAGAGCTGGGCGCGCCCTGAAAGCTGTGCGGGCGAGCAATGCGACAGCGAAGTAGACAACCGCGCAGCACGCGACGTGCATCCCCCCGAGGGTTAGCATCTGGACCGCGATCGGCCAAGCACCATCCGGGTCGACGAACTGTGGCAGCAGGGCGCCTAAGAGAAGGAGCACCTTCGGGTTGAGCAGGCTGATGCCGAGACCTTTGCCAAATTGGCCAACTACCGAGGACTCGACTGGCTCATCTTCGGTGTGGCTATCGCCAGGTTGCCGCGCCATCTCGACACCCAGCCAGATCAGGTAGAGCGCACCGATCACTGTGAGCACAGCCACCAGTGCGGGGTTGCGAGCGACAAGCGCACCGAGCCCGCCCGCTACGACTGCAGTGGCGACCAAGTGGCCGAGCAACAGTCCGCTGACTGCAGGAAACACGGAGCGATGTCGCACTCCGGACGTGATCGCGTATGCCCAGTCCGCCCCCGGAGTGATGATGAACAGCATTGCTACCGCCCAGAACGCCAGAACTGTCGCCCCTGACACAACCGAACCCCTTTCGCCGTACGGGCCGCCGCTGTCGACCTCTAGACGAAACGATATGGGCGTTGACGAGGGATATGGTCCCTACTTCTGGCCTATCAGCGAGACAAAGTGGAAAACTATTCGCCATGGATGCGATTGATCGGAAAATAGTTGCACAGCTTCAGGCCAACGGGCGCCTGACCATGTCAGACGTCGCCGCTCGCGTGCGGTTGAGTGTCTCGTCGTGCCACCGTCGCCTGCGAACCTTGGAGCGCGAGGGCGTGATTCTTGGCTATCGCGCGCAGGTGGATCCAAGCGCGGTTGGGCTAGAGTTCGAGGCTCTCGTTTTCGTGACGATGCAGACCGCACAACGCGGCCCCGTTGCCGCCTTTGAGACTGCTGTAGCGGACTTGCCCAACGTCATATCGGCCCAGCGCCTCTTCGGCGATCCCGACTACCTGTTGCGCGTGGTGGCCAGAGACCTCACAGCGTTTCAGGAGATTTATGACGGCCACCTCGCGGCCCTTCCGGGCGTCGAGAAACTTCGCTCCACGCTAGTTATGAAGAGTGTGGTCGATGACCGGGGCGTCCCTCTGTAGGGAGAACTCGACGGGAGTATTAGGCCCAGCGGTGTCAGATCCAGGTTACTTAGCCAGCTGCGACGGCAGCTGGCTAGTGACGATCTGCCGGGCCTCGGAGAGGATCGTGTCAACAACCTCGCGACAGCTCGCGATGTTGTGGATGAGCCCCTGGGCTTGGCTGGCCCACCACAGTCCGCCTTCGACGTCACCATTGCCGTACACCTGTTCGCGTCCTCGCTTGCCGCTGGCCAGATGGGCCACATCGTCGAAAGAGGCGCCCGGACGGCGGGAGATTTCGGCGATCTCCTGGGAGATCGAGTTGCGCGCGACTCGGGCGGTGTTGCGAAACTCCCGGAAGACCAGGACGGTGTCCCGTTCGGTGTTGTCCACGATCTGCTGTTTGACGTTCGGGTGGATCGGCGCTTCGTCGGTGGCCATGAACCGAGTACCCATGTTCACGGCTGAGGCCCCGAGCGCCAGCGCTGCCACCAGACCGGATCCCGTCGCCAGACCCCCACTGGCGATGATTGGAATCGACAACTTCCGCGCGGCGGCCGGGATGAGCACGAGGCCCGGAACGTCATCTTCGCCGGGGTGGCCTGCGCACTCGAATCCGTCGATACTCACGGCGTCCACGCCCACCTGTTCGGCCTTGACGGCGTGTCGGACCGTCACCGCCTTGTGGATGACCTTGACCCCGGCTTGCTTGAACGTCGGCAGGTGGGGGGCTGGATTACTACCGGCGGTCTCAACAATCTTGATTCCACTGTCGACGATGGCATCGCGGTATTCGTCGTATGGAGCGGGTTGCAGGGTGGGCAGGATTGTCAGGTTCACCCCGAAGGGTTTGTCGGTCATCTCCCGGCAGCGGGCGATTTCGGCGGCGAGCGCTTCTGGGGTGGGCTGCGTCAGAGCAGTGAGGAACCCGAGCGCTCCGGCATTAGCCACGGCGCTGATGAGGTCGGCGGTGCCCACGGCGGTCATACCGCCGCAGACCAAGGGATGGTCGACGCCGAAGAGTTCGGTGAAAGCGTTGGTGAACAAGTGATTTCCTCAGTTGAGCTAGGTATGGGCGATCTGTGGTCGTTCGGCTAGGGGTCGAGGCGGAATGCCCGGTGGGCGTTTCCATGAAGGAATGCATCGCGAGTGGGCTCGTCCAGCTCCAATTGATCCAGTCCGGTCAGACAATCGGACGCCGGCCAGGCCGGGTGGTTGGAGCCGAACAGAATCTTGTGCCTGCCGTGCCCACGGAGGTAGTCAACGATCTCCGTCGGGTAGCGCGTGACCTTATAAGCGGAGGTGTCGATGTACACGTTGGGGTACTTGGTGGCCAACGAGATCGCCTCGGCCGTCCAGGGAGCACCGGTGTGTCCGCCAACGATCCGTAGGTCCGGAAATTCCAGTGCGACGTGATCGAGGTACGGGATCGGGCGGCCCGGTTCCGACGGGGCTAACGGACCGGTGTGCCCGATCTGGGTGCAGAACGTGATGTCTAACTCGCAGCATGCCGCATAGAGCGGGTAGTACCGACGGTCGTCCGGGGGCAGGTTCCACAGCCAGGGGAGAATGCGCAGGGCTCGGGCGTCGTACTCCTCGACGCAGCGACGGAGCTCACGGACCGCCTCCATGGGGCGACTGAGATCCACCGAGGCGGTCATCGTGAAGCGGTCAGGGTGACGGGTGGCGATCTCGCCCACCTCGTCATTGCCGATGAGCTCACCGGTGGGGCCCCACCATGCGCAGAGCATCCCCCTGGCGACCCCGGCCTCGTCCATTCGCTCGAGCGTCCATGACACCGGGAGGTCCCCCTCGGGGATGGTGTCCTTGGACCAGCGTCGCAGCGAGTCAAGGAAAGGCATGGCGAGCCACCTCTCGGTGGGGTGCTGCATCCACGCGTCGATGATCTGAGACATGGTCTGGCTCCTTTCTCGGAGCGGCGCTGCTACAACGGGATCAGGCGGGCTCGGTGACGGGATGAGCTTCCGAGGCATCTTCGCCATCAGTGACACCGGCTTCCATCGCCCGGTGACGCGTCTCGGGCAGCGCGAGCACGCAGAGGAGGCTGAAGACGCCGTAGCCGGCCAGGAGCCATCCGATCGCTCCACCACCGAAGTTCTCTTTGAGCTGTGCGGCGAGCATCGGTGCGATGCCTCCACCCAGGACGCCGGCGATCGCGTAGGCCATCCCGGCCCCTGTGTAGCGGTACTCGGTCTTGAACATCTCGGGCAGCAGCGCCCCGGCCGGGCCGTAGGAGATACCCATGATCGCCAGGGTCATGGTCAGCCCGAGGAAGAACGCGGTCGCGGACCCGGTATCCAGCAGCGGAAAGAGCACCAGTCCACCGGGGATTGCCACGAGGCAGGATCCGATTACCATCGTTCGTCGTCCGAAGCGATCGGAGTAAGTCGCGGCGAGGGCGGTCACTGCGCAGAACACGAAGGCGGCGAGAACACCGAGCGAGAGTACGGTTCCGCGGCTCAGTCCCACCGTTGCGGTGCCGTACGCGGTCAGGTAAGCGGTGCCGATGTAGAAGAACGCGAACATCATGGACAGCGCCCCGGCGGCGAGGAACAGCTCACGGGGCTGGTTCTTGAATACGCCGATCAGCGGACCGACACCCGAGGCGCGCGGCGCAGCAGCCTGACGCGCGAACATCGGGGTCTCCTCGACCTTCAGCCTGACGTACAGGCCGATGAACACCAGGAGAGCGCTGGCGATGAAGGGGATACGCCAGCCATAGTCGAGGAATGCTTGAGAGGTTTCACCGACGAAGACGTTGACGATGAGGAATGTCCCACTGGACAACGCGAATGCGATCGACGGGCCGAGCTGCGGGAAAAGGGCATACATGCCGCGTTTGTGGGCAGGCGCGTATTCGGTGGCCAGGAGCGTGGCGCCGGCCCACTCCCCTCCTACGGCCAATCCCTGTGCGATTCGAAGGAGGACCAGGATGATTGGTGCCGCCACGCCAATGGTGGCGGCGGGCGGGACGAAACCGATCGCCACCGTGGCCACTCCCATGAGGAGCAGCGTGGTGATCAGGGTGTTCTTTCGACCGATGCGGTCTCCGAAATGACCGAAGATCGCCGCTCCCAGTGGCCGGGCGATGAAGGCCACGGCAAAGGTGGCGAACGAGGCTACGGTGCCGGCGGCGGTGCCCAGTGCCGGGAAGAACACTGTCGGGAACACCAGCGCAGCTGCGGTGCCGTAGATGAAGAAGTCGTAGAACTCGATCGTGGTACCGGTGCAACTGGCCAGGGCGACGCGGCGCATCGGCGTGTGCGGGCGCGTCACCGCGACCGGGTCGACGGAGTGGGTCATCAAATCTCCTACTGAGAGGGGGCCCGTCGTCGAATCGGACGGACCAGCGATGCCCAGTAGTGTGATGCGGGTTACAACTGGCGGGAACCTTCAAAAGTGGGACAGTGGCGCAGTTGGCTACTTTGGTGGGTGGATACCTGCAGCTACAGCAGGCCCTGGCTGTTCGCGGCGTTGATCGCCTGCACGCGGTTGGCCACGTGCAATTTGCGCATCGCCGACTTCATATACGACTTCACCGTATTGGGAAGTAATCCGAGCGATTCCGCGACCTCGTTGTTGCTCGCCCCTCGCGCGACCTCGCGGAGCACGTCGAGCTCGCGCGGGCGCAACGAGGTTGGTGGCGCGGAATCCGTACGCGGCCCGCGAGGTGAGAAGCGATGCCCGACAGCCTCAATCCGCTTGCGCACCTCTTCATCATCGATCAGCGTCGCGAGCTCGTTGAGTTCACGCGCGATGTCGACCAGTTCAGCACCGCTCATCCCGTCTGGATCTGCCGAACGGGCGGACTGCATCAGACCAAGTCGTCGACGGACTTCGTCTTCCACCGCGATGTCGCGTTCGAGCTTGCGAATTATCGGCGCGAGCGAGTCGAACCACCGGTCGCCGAGGTTGACCTGGGTTCGGGTGGCGATATACAGCAGCGCCCGAGGAGACCGATTGACCATGACCGGAACGGCCGCAAGCGTTTCAATGGCTTCTGGCCTGACCGCGTGGTCGTAGACGTGGGTGATGCCCTCGGAGGCGAAGTAGCTGGCCACCGATACCGGACGTCGCAGAGACAAGGCCTTTCCGCCGAGCCCGTGCCCATTGTGCACCACGAGGTTCCACGCCGACCGTGTCCGGGTGCCGTGTAGTTCGGTGATCTCCATCGCGCTGGCCCGATGCTTGACCGGACCACCGAACACCATGTCCATCCGCGCCTGGAGCCGAATCGGTTCGAGCGCCGCGGCGAGAATTCGCCCCTCCGTGATGTCGTCACCACTCAGCGAAGCGGTCATTGGTACTCCTTCGTGAGGTGTACCAGAAAGGCTAGTGAGCTCCATCACAGCGCACAATCTCGTACCTACCTTGGTGGGTACGTCGTGGCGCGGCCCACCTTGGGGGGTTCTCAAAAGTCGAGACGCTGGTCACAGTTCTAGTCCTGAGGAGAGGACCACGCATGAATCCGCGATTGAGCTACACAGTGGGCCAGAACGACACCCCATTGTTGGAGATGACCATCGGCCAGAACCTCGACAATGCAGTCGAGAAGTTCCCCGACCGGGAAGCTCTCGTCGACGTCCCGAGCGGCCGACGTTGGACGTACCGAGAGCTGGCCGCCGACGTCGAGGCGCTGGCACTCGCGCTCCTAGATGACGGTGTTCGACCCGGGGACCGCGTGGGCATCTGGGCGCCGAACTGCCCCGAATGGACCATGGTGCAGTTCGCTACAGCCAAGGTAGGCGCGATCCTGGTGACCCTCAATCCGGCCTACCGGACCCAGGAGTTGGAACACGCTCTCAATCTGGCCGGCATCCGATTGTTGTTCGCTATCCCCACCTTCAAGTCTGCTGACTACGCAGCGATGATCGAGGAGGTCGGGCCACGGTGCAAGACCCTGGGCCGCGTCATCTACCTGGCGGACCCGGAATGGGATGAAATGCTGCGCCGAGGAGTGTCGGTACCGCGAGAGCGCCTCGCCGACGTCGAGGCGGGCCTGCGACCTGACGACCCGATCAACATCCAATACACCTCGGGAACCACCGGCGCACCCAAGGGCGCCACGCTGTCCCATAGGAACATTCTCAACAACGGATTCTTCGTAGGTGAGCTGCTCGGATACACCGAACACGACCGCATCTGTGCCCCAGTGCCCTTCTACCACTGCTTTGGCATGGTCATGGCCACGCTGGGAGCCCTCACCCACGGGGCATGTGTGGTGATCCCTGCCGCGGCGTTCGACCCGGCATCGGCGCTGAAGTCCGCTGCCGAGGAGCACTGCACATCGATATACGGGGTGCCGACCATGTTCATCGCCATGCTGGCCCTTCCCGATTTCGACTCCTTCGATCTCTCCTCACTCCGGACCGGCGCGATGGCCGGCTCACCGTGCCCAGTAGAGGTCATGAAGAAAGTCACCGAATTCGCGCCCGAGATGGCGATCGCCTACGGCATGACCGAGACCTCTCCGGCGTCGACGCAGACTCGTCCCGGCGATTCCCTGGAACGCCGAGTGTCCACGGTCGGATACGCGCACCCGCACGTAGAAAACAAGATCATCCACCAGGTCACCGGAGAGACGGTCCCTCGCGGGGAAATCGGAGAACTGTGCGTACGGGGTTACTCGGTGATGCTCGGGTACTGGCACCAACCGGAGAAGACCATCGAGACCATCGATGAGGACAGGTGGCTTCACACCGGCGACCTCGCCGTCATGGACGACGACGGCTTCGTCAGCATCACTGGCCGGATCAAAGACATGATCCTGCGCGGCGGCGAATGCATCTACCCGCGTGAAATTGAGGAGTTCCTCTACACCCACCCCGATGTCCTCGATGCCCAGATCGTCGGCGTCCCCAGCAAAAAGTACGGCGAGGAGCTGATGGCCTGGCTCCGGCTACGGCCGGGAGCTGCGGAGCTGGACGCCGCCGCCGTGCGCGCGTTCTGCGACGGCAAACTCGCCCACTACAAGATCCCTCGACACGTCCTCTGCGTCGACGAATTTCCCATGACCGCCAGCGGGAAAATCCGCAAAGTGGAGATGCGAGAAAAGTCAGTCGAACTGCTCGGACTCACCGTCCACGTCTAAGCCCAACCGATCACGGCCTGAACCCACAAGAAGAAGGAGCAAGCACATGAGCTGGAACATCGAACGTCGCGGCCGCGTCGCCGTCGTGACCATGAACACCAACCCGGTCAACGCGCAGAACCGGGAGTTCTTCGGACACCTGCACGAGGCATTCGACGCGCTCGAGCGGGACCACCCCGACTCTCCGGTCGTGTTGACCGGCACTGGGGCTCGCTTCTCGGCGGGCCTGGACCTCGACGAACACTTCCGGCTCTTCGCCGGGGACACCGACGCTGTCGCCTCCTGGTTCAAGGATTACCGCGAGACGAACATGCGTCTGTTCACCTACCCTCGCCCCACTGTCGCTGCCGTTAACGGGCACGCTTTCGCAGGTGGGCTCATCACAGCGTCCGTGTGCGACCGCCGGGTGTGCGTGGACGACGGGGCCAAGTTCGGGATCAACGAGGTACCGATCGGAATTCCCATGCCGGCGGTGTACCTGCGGATGCTGCAGTACGCCTGGGGGGACGCCGTGGCTTCGCGGGTCTGCTTGCAAGGCCAGATCTTCTCCACCACCGATGTGTACGAGATGGGCATCATGCACGAACTCGTATCGGCCGACGAGGTCGTCAACCGGGCGGTCGAGATCGCAGAGATGACGCCCGAGGATTGCCTGGACAACTACACGTACACCAAGCGGGCCCTCCAGGCTCCCGCCCTGCAGGACATCGCCACCTTGTCCGACCCCCAAGACGAGCAGGGCCTGGCCGCCGGAATGACCAGCGAAAGCTCCCGCCAGGCCCATCGCCGCTACTGGAAGCAGCTCAAGGGCACAGACGCCACCTGGTAACCGGAAAAGGTCGGCGCAGAGCGCACTTCTCCGCGCCGACCCCCTCCCCCAGGCGTCGATCAGCACACCAGCCCCTTGCCACTAGGGCACGATTGGTCGGCCGTCGATCAGAGGCATAAAGGAGATCTGTGACTACAGAACCCAATCTGCCCAAGAGCATCATCTGGCGGGAACGGCCGTTTCCGAACTCGAACTTTCTACTCCTCCTCGGTGAGCAACCGAGTCTCATCGACAGCGGGTTCGTCGCCCATGCCGAGCACACCGCGTACCTCACCCGCGAGTTCACTACCCGACTCTCCTGGGTGGCCAACACACACTGGCACTCAGACCATGTGGGGGCCAACGCGATACTGCAGCAAGCTGGCGCCCAGATCGCCGGATCCCACTCGGACGCCGAATCGCTGTTCCGGACCGACCCGGGGTGCTGCGTGGCCGAATACTTGGATCAACCCGTACCCCGATACACCGTCGACAATCCGGTCGGCACGGGAGACCGGATACTGCTGGGAGATCTCCAGTGGGAGGTGCTATCCGTCCCCGGACACACCCCCGGCCACCTCGCATTCTGGAACGCCGAACACCGCCTGGCCGCAGTGGGCGACACCGTGACCGCTCACGATGTGGGATGGGTCAACGTCATGCGCGAAGGGACGCGGGCACTCGACGCCGCGCTGGACTCACTCGGCAGGCTCCAGGCTCTCGACGCGCAACTCCTGCTGCCCGGGCATGGCCCGCTCGTGACTGATCCGAGCTCGGCAATCGACAACGCCATCGGTCGTCTGGAGCGCCAACGCACCCGGATCGATCTGGCTGTCTCCCACGGTGCGAAGCGCATCCTCGCATTCGCGCTCATGATCCACGGCGGAATGGCAGCAAGTGCGCTCGATGACTACCTGACTCAGTGCGAGTGGGCTCAAGACGCAGCCGCGGTCGTTGACAAGACAGTCGCAGAGTTCTCACGAGACCTAGTCGATTCCATGTTGAGAGGCGGCGGGCTCACCCTCCGCGCGGGCACCTTATACGCCGCCGCCAGTTCTAGCCCTGTCGATCCCGAGGTCTTCGACCTCCCGTTCCCCCGGGCCTGGCCCCAGCATCCTGGTCAAGAAAATCGCACCGGCGACCGTCGACATGACACCAAGGACGACACGAATGAACGTTGATGACCTGCAACATCTCTACCTCGACCTCGCTACACCTCACGTGGCCGACGCGATCATGCGACTCGGGATTCCCGTACGCCAAGCCCCAGCCACAGTGCGACCCCTATGGGCCGGCACCCATCTCGTCGGACCGGCTCGACCCGCCCGCCATTCGGGCAGCGTCGACGTATTCCTAGAAGCCATCGACTGCGCGACCCCCGGCGACGTCCTCGTCGTAGACAATGCCGGTCGTGACGACGAAGCCTGCGTCGGCGACCTCGTCGCTCTGGAAGCTCACCACGCAATGATGGCCGGCCTCGTGATCTGGGGAATGCACCGAGACACCACCGAACTTCGCTCTATCGGCCTGCCCGTTTTCAGCCAAGGCGCCCTTCCGGCCGGTCCCCAGCGGCTGAACCCGCCCCCTGAGGACGCATTAGCCACCGCATATCTTGGCTCACACGCAGTCACACTCGAGGACTTCGTGTTCGGCGACGACGACGGTGTCCTCTTTCTCCCGCTAGACCGCGCAAGGGACATCGTCGAGCTCGCGACCCAGATCCGTAACACCGAACGTCACCAAGCAGCACACATGCGACGAGGAACAAGTTTGCGGGAGCAAGTGTATTTCACAGAGTTCCTCGATTCCCGGCAACAACGAGGAACCACCTTCCGAGAACACCTACGCCGCACTGGAGGAGAAATCGAGGAGTAAAGCATCCGTCGCTCCCACGGCGGGCTGCCCCCAATCATGGCCCACGCTCCCACGCCGATATCCAGACGTTATGACAAGCTGGCGGTGTCGAGTTATATCTCGCGCGGACTCGACCCTTCGGGCCGTGATTCCTGTCGTGGGCCATGAGCGATGCAGGCTCGTTCGGCGGGGCATGGACACTCCCGATACTTGAACTGGCCTCAGGGTGCGCCCTCAACTTGGACCGTGCTGCCGAATAATCACCGCTCGTCTATCGGAGGGGCCACCTCACTAGCGAATTCCAGTTTCGCCGAGGCATTTAGGATTAGCCCTCTCGCTTCATCGTGAAATTGCTCCACGGTCCACATATCCTTCATCGCAGTAACCCATCTGAGGTA
>NZ_JAWLRW010000012.1:0-83708 GCF_033142235.1 Rhodococcus sp. IEGM 1408 | reverse complement strand
GAGCAGAGCTACTACGCCGCTCTCAGCCGAGAGCTTCAACCCACATAGGAGCGGCGGGAAACCTGGGGCAGTTCAGCTCGGCGCGAGCGGCTTCTTGGTGGCGGCGAAGCTTGGGCAATGTTTGTTTCCTACAGGGTTGAGGGCGGCCCACCACGGCCACTCGGAGCCGTGGTAGCTGGGCGGTGCAATGTGTGCCCGAATCGGCCAAGGCAGAACACGCGCCTGCGCCGCTGCCGTGAGTGGTTGGTCGTGCATAGATTCGGCGCGAGCCATACGAGGTGCCGGCCCAGCCGCCCCCGGCGCCGCCTCGGCCCGCCCGGAAGACCGACGTGGAACAATGGCCCACGGACTGCGCCCATCCCAGCGGCGCCGGCCACGCATACGAACCCACGAACTTCCCCTAGGAGCACAGATGGCGCTTATCGAGCAGGTCGGAGCCCGAGAGATCCTCGATTCGCGAGGCAACCCCACCGTCGAGGTCGAGGTGCTGCTGGACGACGGGTCGTTCGGGCGGGCGGCCGTGCCGTCGGGTGCCTCGACCGGAGCCCACGAGGCCGTGGAACTGCGCGACGGCGACCACCGCTACATGGGCAAGGGCGTGACCAAGGCTGTCGAGGCGGTCCTGGACGACCTCGCCCCGGCCGTCATCGGCATCGCCGCCGAGGACCAGCGCCTGGTGGACGAGGCCCTGCTCGACGCCGACGGCACCCCCAACAAGTCCAATGTCGGTGCCAACGCAATCCTGGGCGTCTCGCTGGCCGTGGCCCGCGCGGCCGCCGAGTCCTCCGGGCTCGAGCTGTACCGCTTCATCGGCGGCGCCAACGCGCACGTCCTGCCGGTGCCCATGATGAACATCCTCAACGGCGGCGCGCACGCCGACTCGGGCGTCGACGTCCAGGAGTTCATGATCGCGCCCATCGGTGCGACCACCTTCCGCGAGGCCCTGCGCATGGGCACCGAGGTCTACCACCACCTCAAGGCCGTCCTCAAGGACAAGGGCCTGTCCACGGGCCTGGGTGACGAGGGCGGCTTCGCCCCCTCGGTCGACTCCACCAAGGCCGCGCTCGACCTGATCGCCGAGGCCATCAAGAAGGCCGGTTACAAGCTGGGCACCGACGTGGCGCTCGCGCTCGACGTGGCGGCCACCGAGTTCTACAAGAACGGCAAGTACCACTTCGAGGGCAAGAAGCTCTCCGCCGCCCAGATGGCCGACGTCTACGCCGAGCTCGTGGACAAGTACGCGCTGGTCTCCATCGAGGATCCGCTCGACGAGGACGACTGGGAGGGCTGGAAGACCCTGACCGACATGATCGGGGACAAGGTTCAGCTGGTCGGCGACGACCTCTTTGTCACCAACCCGCAGCGGCTGGCCGACGGCATCGACAAGGGCGTCGCCAACGCGCTGCTGGTCAAGGTCAACCAGATCGGCACGCTCACCGAGACCCTGGACGCCGTGGACCTGGCGCACCGCAACCGCTACGCCACCATGATGTCGCACCGCTCGGGCGAGACCGAGGACACGACCATCGCCGACCTCGCGGTGGCCTGCAACTGCGGCCAGATCAAGACCGGCGCCCCGGCCCGCTCGGAGCGCGTGGCCAAGTACAACCAGCTGCTGCGCATCGAGGAGATGCTCGGCGACGCCGCGCGCTACGCCGGAGCCGGCGCCTTCCCGCGCTTCAAGGCCTGAGCACTCAGCGCAGCGGGATGACCAGCAGGTAGTCGAGAGGAGGGTGCATGGCTCGCCCACCGCGCCCTTCGGCCCGTCGGGAGGATGGCCGCGATCGGTCGTCGTCCCGGCGGCCGGGGGAGGCGTCGGGTCCCATCCGGCGCACCCCCCAGCGGGGCCGCGCTCGCGCTGAGTCCTCGGCCGACCCGACCCGCCGGCAGACCCCGCAGCGGCGTACGCCGAGCCGGGAGCGGGATCGGCCCGTTCCTGCCTCGGCACGCTCCGGCCGGGTCGGTTCCACCGCGCATCCGGAGGCGCACCGCCTCACCACGCGCACCGACCTGTCGGCCACCGTGCTGGGCCCGCGGAACTACACCCCCCGGCGGATCGGTCTCCTCGCCGTCATCGCCATCATCCTGCTGGTCACGGTGTCGTTCCCGCTGCGCAACCACTACCAGTACCTCTCGGACGAGAAGGCCGTGGCGCAGGAGCGGTCCGCGCTGCAGCGGACGATCGCCGAGCTCGAGGCCGAGCAGGACCAGCTCTCGGACCCGGCGTACATCGAGCAGCAGGCGCGGATCCGCTTTGGCGCGGTCAAGCCGGGGGAGACCCCGTACCGGGTGAGCACGGTGGACCCGGTGGAGCAGGCGGTCGCCGAGCGGCGGGCGGCCGAGATCGCGGCCCTGCCGTGGCAGACCCGCGTGTGGAACTCCATCGCCGTGCCGGCCGATCCGATCATGCCGGAGGGCTCCGAGCTGCTCGGGGGCACCAGCATCCCGGGCGGTCCCGATTCCCCCGCGGTCCCGGTCAATCCCGAGGACGCACCATCCCCACAACCACAGGAGCCCCCAGCGTGAGCGCCGACCAGAGCGTGTCCCAAGCCGACCTCGACGCGATCCAGGCCCAGCTGGGTCGGCCGCCGCGTGGGGTGCTGGAGGTGTCCTACCGCAGTCCCGACGGCCGGCCCGGGGTGGTCAAGACCGCGCCGCGGCTGGAAGACGGCACCCCGTTCCCCACGCTGTACTACCTCACCGATCCGCGGCTCACCGCCGAGGCCAGCCGGCAGGAGTCGGGCGGGATCATGCGGGGTATGACGACGAGGTTGGCCAACGATCCCGAGATGGCCGCCAACTATCGCCAGGCGCACGAGCGCTACCTCGCGCAGCGGAACCAGATCGAGGACCTGGGCACCGACTTCTCCGGCGGCGGCATGCCCGAGCGGGTCAAGTGCCTGCACGTGTTGATGGCCTACGCGCTGGCCGAGGGGCCGGGCCTGGTCTGGCTGGGCGACGAGTCGGTGGCCCTGGCCTGCGAGGCCGGGCTGCGTGGCAACGCACTGCCCGCCGACTGGCCCACGCCCGAGGAGCTGGGCGTGCCGGACTACAGCGACGAAGGCGGCCAGGCGTGACGGCTGCTGCCGGCGCCGTGCGGGTCGGAGCCGTCGACTGCGGCACCAACTCCATCCGCCTACTCGTGTCCGAGGGCGTCCCCGGGCAGGTCGGACTCACCGACGTCACCCGCGAGATGCGGATCATCCGGCTGGGCGAGGGCGTCGACGCCACCGGCCGGCTGTCGACTGAAGCGATCTCCCGCTGCCGCACCGCGCTCACCGACTACGCCGAAACTATGAAAGACCTCGGCGTCCAGGCGGTGCGTATGGTGGCCACCTCCGCCACCCGCGACGCCCGCAACAAGGACGAGTTCTTCTGCATGACCGGCGAGGTGCTGGGCGCTCACTTCCCGGGCGCGGTCGCCGAGGTGATCAGCGGCCAGACCGAGGCCGAGCTAACCTTCGCCGGCGGCGTGGTGGACCTGGATCCCGCGAAGGGCCCGTACGTGGTCACCGATCTGGGCGGCGGCTCCACGGAGACCGTGGTGGGGGAGTTTGTCGACGGCGAGGTGCGCATTCTCGGGGCCCGGAGCGTAGACATCGGCTGCGTGCGGATCACGGAGCGGTCGCTGCACTCGGACCCGCCGACAATCGAAGAAGTCGCCGACGCCCGGGCCGTGATCGCCGATGCTTTGGCCGAGGCCGGGGAGCTGCCGCTGGGTCTGGCCACGCGCTGGATCGGCGTGGCCGGTACCTTCACCACGTTGTCGGCGATCGCGCAGAACATGGCCGAGTACGACTCCGAGCGGCTGCACAATTCGGTGATCTCGCTGGATCAGTTGCGGGACGTGTGCGCTCGCTTGGTTGCCTCAACCGTCACCGAACGACGCAGCCTGGGCCCGATGCATCCGGGACGCGCGGACGTGATCGGGGGAGGCTCTCTCGTGGGCGCGGCCCTTTGTGATGTTATGGCTGAGTGCGCCGGGCTCTCCGAGATCACGGTGAGTGAGAAGGACATCCTGGACGGGATCGCGATGTCGGTGCTGGGTCGTATGGTCACCTAGCGACGGTGATTGGACCAGGCGCGTGCGCCCGGTTGGCCGTGGCACACCACGGCCCGCAGGCCCCCATAGCCCAATTGGCAGAGGCAGACGGCTTAAAACCGTCAAAGTGTCGGTTCGAGTCCGACTGGGGGCACTCACTCCGTCTTTCTTCGGCATAACGAAGGACTCGGGGTACGACTGGATCGCAAGCAACTGGTTGCCCGCGCTCGGATCGGTCGGCTCTGGATGTTCCAGATCCTCGAGGTAGACGGGCGGGTGTGCCGTGGCGGAGCAACAACGGAGCGAAGTGTCGAGAACTACACGTGACGGTCGAGCCGGAATTATCGGAGGGCCAACGTATCCTGACCAGGTTGTCATATCGCAGAGGAGGTGTCCCGTGAGCAGCAACTCGACCGCCACGCCGCGTTACGCGCTGTCATTCACGACCGGCGGCCTCCTAGAGCGGGAGGCCGCAGTCCTAGTGCCCGCGTACGTAGAGCATCGTGACTGGGCGAAGGTCCGCGACGTCGCCGTTGAGGAAAACCTCCTTCAGTCGCGAACCCACAGCACGGGTGTCCGTCGCGTGCGAGAGACCATTAAGCGGATGTCGGTTCTTTCTGACCGTGAGATTGAGATGCTCGCCGACATCACTGCGTCTGAGCGGGGCAATCTCATGTGGGCAGCCGCCTGTCGCCGCTACGACCTGATCGGCGAGTTCGCCGAGGAGGTGCTCCGTGAGCACTTCCTCACCTTGGCGGGCACGGTCTCATACGAGGACTACGACTCCTTCTACCGCGCTAAGGCCATGTGGCACGACGAGCTGGGCGCGGTCACGGACCTCTCGTATAAGAAGCTCCGGCAGGTGCTCTTCAAGATGATGGTGGAGGCAGGGTTGCTGACGACCAAGGGTGCCATCGAGCCCGCTCTTCTCTCCGCCCGCATTGTCGATTGTCTCACCCAGCGCACGCCGAGTGACATCCGCTTCTTCCCGACGAGGGAGCCCTGATGCCCCTGCACTCCAAGCCCACGTTGGCTCAGCAAGAGGAGCACATGTTCAAGGTGCTCAGCAGCGAGCGCTTCTTGAAAATGGAGGGGCTCGGCAACGAGGTCGCCCACTTCATCTACGACTACAACCCGACGTGGGCGCTCGACGTCGCCCAGGCCAAGAAGCGCATCAAGACGAAGCTCGACACCGAGCTGGGCATCAAGGTCTTCGAGATCAACCTTTACGAGCTGTGCGTCGACTTGCTCAAGAAGCGCAACGTGTGGGAGCGCGTCCTCGCTGCGGAGCCGGTGATGGACAAGCCCGACTTCCTCAAGATGCTTCAGAACATGCTCGATCCACAGATGCACCTCGCACCGGCGATTAAGGAGCGCATCGCGGACGAGACCTTTCACATCCTTTTTCTCACGGGCATCGGCGAAGTATTCCCGTTCGTGCGTTCGCACACGGTGCTCAACAACCTGCAAACCGTTGTCTCCGACCAGCCGATGCTGATGTTTTTCCCCGGACGGTACGAGGTGTCGGCCACGCAAGGCTCATCACTGGTCCTGTTCGGTCAGCTCAAAGACGACTCCTTCTACCGTGCCAAGCGCATCCTCGACCAGGAAGCATGACCCGATGAAACTCAATGAAATCTTCCTCAAAGACGTCACCCGTTCAATCGAGGGTGTCGTCAAGGCCGACGACGCCGACCACCTTGGCGTCGAGGTCGAGGAGTACGTCTTCACCAACGACGCTGCGAAGGGTGTCGCGCCGCTGTTGGAGGAGTACACCAACTACACGAACGCCAACGGCGTGTGGATCTCAGGTTTCTTCGGCTCCGGTAAGTCGCACCTGCTCAAAATGCTTGCGCACCTCCTCGGTGATGTCGAGGGTCAGGCCTTCCAGCGCGAAAAGGTGAGCGAGAGCTTCCTCGGTAAGACCGATGACGCGATGCTCATCGCCTCGCTCAAGAAGGCTGCGGCGATCCCGGCGAAAAGCCTGCTGTTCAACATCGACCAGAAGGCGACCCTCATCGCCAAGGACCAAAGGGACGCCCTCCTCAAGGTGTTTGTCAAGGTCTTCGACGAGAGCCGCGGTTACTTCGGCAACGACGGAGCCGTCGCCCGGTTCGAGGAGGATCTCGATAAGCGCGGCCAATACGAGGCGTTCAAGGATGCCTTCGCGAAGCACGCTGGGATCGACTGGTCTCAGGGTCGTGAGCAGACCGCACTCGAAGGTCACAACATCGACAAGGCGTTCGCGGAGGTCAACCGTGAGGCGAACTCCGGGATAATCACCCAGTACCAAAACTCGTACTCCGTCTCGATCGAGGACTTCGCCACGTCGGTCAAGGCGTGGATCGACAAGCAGGAACCGGGCTTCCGGCTTAACTTCTTCGTCGACGAGGTCGGCCAGTTCATCGCAGACGACGTCAAGCTCATACTCAACCTTCAGACGATCGCCGAGACCCTCAACACGAAGTGCAAGGGGCAGTCATGGGTTTTTGTCACCTCGCAGGAGGACATGGATAAGGTCATTGGCGATCGCACCAGGAAGCAGGACAACGACTTCTCCAAGATTCAGGCACGGTTCCGCGCGAGGGTGAAGCTGACCAGCCAGGACGTCGAGGAGGTTATTAGCAAGCGTCTGCTGGAGAAGGACGACGCGGGTGCTACCGCGCTGAAGAACGTCTATTCTCAACAAGTAGCGAACTTCTCGACCATCTTCAGCTTCGTCGACGGCGCGAAGACTTACCGCAACTATGTCGACGAAGCGCGGTTTATCAACGCCTACCCGTTCGTTACCTACCAGATCCCGATGTTCCAGGCCGCGATCGAAGGCCTGTCCGACCACAACATGTTCGAGGGCAAGAACAGCTCGGTCGGCGAGCGCTCGATGCTCGGCGTGATCCAAGAGGTCGCAAAGCACATTGGCGACGAGCAGGTGGGCTACCTCGCCACCTTCGACCAAATGTTTGCGGGTATCAGCGCCGCACTGAAGTCGGCGGCCCAGAGCGCCATCCTCCAGGCGGAGAAGCATCTGCCCGAACCCGGCTCCGAGGTCACGGTACTCGCCAACCGGCTACTCAAGTCGCTGTTCCTGGTCAAGTACGTCGACACCTTCAAGGCCACGCCCCGCAACCTGACTGTGCTTGTCTACGACCGCTTTGGGCTTGACCTCACGGGGCTGGGCAAGCAGGTGCAGGAGGCACTCAACCTGCTGGAAGCGCAGTCGTACGTTCAGCGCAACGGCAACCTCTATGAGTACCTCACCAACGAGGAGCAGGAGATCGAGAAGGAGATCAAGGCATTCGACCTCGACTCCTCCGAGGTCTCCAGCAAACTCTTCCGATTCCTCTCGTCCGACGTTCTCAAAGCCAACAAGCTTGAGTACGCGAAGAACGGCCAGGACTTCTCATTCGGCTACAAACTCGATGACATTGTGCAGGGGAACCAGCGTGAACTGACCATCCATTTCATCACGCCCGAGACGAGCTACAGCGACTCCGAAATCACGGCGCAGAGTATGGGCAGAGACGAGCTGCGGGTCTTCCTCGGCCGCGACAAGCGGCTGCTTGCGGACCTGCGGCTGCTGCTCAAGACGGAAAAGTACACCAGGCAGCGCACCAACTCCGGTGCAACGCCCTCGATGCAGGCGATCCTCCAGTCCAAGCAGGTGCTCAACACTGAGCGCGAGAAGGAATTCATCGAGCGCCTCCGCCAGGCCGTCGGTAAGGCGCAGTTGATCGTCAATGGCACTGAAGTCACCTCCAGCTCGCAAGATGCAGTCACGCGCGTGACTGACGGGTTCCAGGAACTCGTCAGTCGCACCTACACAAGTCTCGGACTGCTAGGCGGGAAGGTCTTCCCCGAGCAGCAGGTCGCGAGTGCCGTGCAGAACGACAAGGGGCTGTTCGACGCGGCGTCGCTCAACGCGCTCAACTCGCCGGGCACCGAGATGGAATCCTGGATCATCACGCAGACGGGCCTGGGGGAGCAGGTGACGATCAAAAAGACCGTCGATCGCTTCGAAACCAAACCTTACGGCTGGGACCTCGGTTCCATCGAGGTGATATTGGGTTGGCTCGTCGGCAACGGCAAGGTGGCGCTAAGCGTAGACGCCACCCCGGTTGTTCGGACCGAGGCGGCAGCCCTCATCAGAAACACTGGCAAACACCAGCACGTCGTCGTCGCGCCACAGAAGGCATATGACCAGGCTAAGGTCGCCACGTTCAAAATGTTCTGCACCGACTTCTTCGACGAGGGCACCGTACCGAGCGACCCGGCCGAGCTGGCCCGATTCGGCAAAGAGAAGCTAGCGTCCAGGCGCGACGAGCTCAATGTTCTCGTGAGCAGCAGCCGGTACCCGTTCGTCAGCCAGCTCTCCGGAGTCGTCGCGCAGCTCGACGAGGTCGTCGGGAAGCAGGTCGACTGGTACCTCAGCGAGTTCGACATGGCCGACGAGCTACTCGAAGCCAAGGAAGACCTGATCGACCCGATCAAGTCGTTCCTCAACGGCCAGCAGGCCAAGATCTTCGACGAGGCGCAGGCCCTCCTGAATGCCAACACCGGGAACCTCGGCTATCTCCCGGTGGGTAGCGCTGACTCAATCAAGGCGCTGCTCGGCGATGCCAATGCCTTCCGTGGTAACAAGATGAACCAGCTAAAGACCTCTGTCGACACCCTGCGAGGGCAGATCGACGATGTCATCGCCGCCAAGCGCGCCGACGTGGCCGACGTGATTGAGGGACGGAAGGCCGAGATTCTCGGGAGTGCCTACTACGCCGAAGCCACCCCAGAAGCGCAGGAGAGCGTGATCGGGCGTATCGACCAGATCCTCACGCGACTTGTCGGAGAGTCACAGCTCGCGCTCATGCTCCAGATGGCAGCGACCTTCGAGGAGGACGATTATCCGGCGCTGCTGAGCCATCTTGTCGAGGCGCAGCAGGGGGGGGGTGACGACGCTCCGCCGCCGAAGCCGATGGTCTCGGTGAAGACGATTAGCGCCCCCGGTGTCACCGGTGTGCTCGAATCCGAATCCGATGTCGACAGCTACCTCGCCGCCCTGCGAACTGCGCTCGTCGCGACCCTCAACGACGGAAAGCGAATCACGCTCTGATGGATACTGCATCGCTGAAGTCTTTCGCCACGTCGGCGCGAATCGAACTAGTCCGCGAGGTAGGTGCGCGCATTTCCGCCGTGCTCGCGCAGGGGTCGCCCGAGCGCGTCGAACTCGCGCGGGCCGTGTCGGCGCTGGAACGGGTCATCGCCGCCGGGGGCGGTGGCGACGTGGGCAGGGCGCATGTGGCTGACAAGGTCGCCTATATTTGGTTCAACCGAATCGTCGCTCTGCGCTTCATGGATGCCAATGGCTACACCGGCGTCGGTGTGGTCTCGCCCGCGGCCGATCAGCTCGGCCAGCCCGAGGTGCTGGCCGCAGCTAAGCGCGGTCAAGTCGACGGCGAGGTGGTCAAGCGAATGAACGTCGCAACGATCGTCGGGCTGCTCAACGGCACCCGCCAGGCCCGCCCCGGTGTCGATGCCCAGGCCGAGGCATACGTTTTGTTGTTGGCGGACTACTGCCGCTATTGGAACGGGTCCATGCCCTCTATGTTCGAGCGAGAAGGTGACTACACCGAGTTGCTCATCCCCGGCAACCTGCTCGCCGAGGACTCCGTTCTGAACCGCTCGGTCAAGGTACTCACCGAGGAGGTGTGCCAGGATGTCGAGGTTATCGGCTGGCTTTATCAGTTCTATATCTCCGAGCGGAAGGACGAGGTCTTCGCCGGGTTCAAGAAGAACAAGAAGGCCGGCGCTGACGAGATCCCCGCCGCTACCCAGCTGTTTACCCCGCACTGGATCGTCCGGTACCTCGTAGAGAATTCCCTGGGCCGCCTGTGGATGCTCAACCATCCCGAGTCGCGCCTCGTTGACCAGATGGACTATTACATCGCCCCGGCCGACGAGGAGACCGACTTCCTCAAGATCACCAGGCCTGAGGAACTCACGGTGATCGACCCGGCGTGCGGCTCGGGACACATGCTCACCTACGCCTTCGACCTCCTCTACGCGATCTACGAAGAGGAGGGCTACACGCCGTCGCAGATCCCGAGCCTGATTCTCAGCAACAATCTCTACGGCACCGAGATTGACCCCCGTGCCGGTGCGCTTGCGGCGTTTGCGCTGACGATGAAGGCCGCAGCAAAGCGCAAGCTCTTCCTGAAGAACCCGGTCGAGCCAAACATATGTGTCCTCGAACCGATATCCTTCAGTGCCGACGAGCTGAGCTACCTCGTGACCAAGGACGGCGACCGGCGCGCGGAGGAAGCGTTCTGGAACCAATTCGTCGAGGCCGACACTTTCGGGGCTCTCATCCAGCCCGATCCCACTCTGACCGTCCGGCTCTCCAACCACCTCGCCACGCTCGACGACGACGGCGACCTGTTCCGTGCAGAGGCACTCGATGGCGCCCAGCGCGCTATCGAGCAAGCCGAATGTCTCGCGCGAACCTACGCAGTTGCGGTCGCCAATCCCCCATACATGGGGACGCGGAACATGGGTGATGCCTTGCGTGCCTTCGCGGAAGACAGGTATCCGACGTCGTCGGGCGATTTGTGCACGATGTTCATTGACCGAGCGCTCGTAGGTGTCGAGCGCGGAGGCCTTGCCGCCCTTGTCGTGAGTGAGTCGTGGCTCTTCACTTCCACCTTCGCCGCGTTCCGAGAGGGTGTGATTCGTCGAACCGTTCCGCTCGTCACAGCATGCATCGACAAGACTGCCTTCGGTGTCCGGCTAAACACGGCTGCGACGGTGTTCCAGAGGAACGGGCGCCCGGGGAAGTCTCAGTTTTTCCGTGTGTCGAAGGAACTGCTTGGTTCGGGGCCAATTGCGGCGCTGCCGCCAGCCGACGAGAAGGTCTACGCCGTTCACGCCGCAGACTTTGCTGCCGTTCCAGGGGGAGCTTTCATCTTTGACATGCCCGCTGCCCTCCTCGCGCTCTACGGGGAGAATCCCACGGTAGGGGAGAGCGTTGACGTCAAGCAGGGGTTGGCAACCGCAGATAACAACCGGTTCGTTCGCTTCTGGTGGGAAGTGAGTCGTGGCCGGATCGGTTACGGCTACGGCAGTCGAACCGAAGCCTCCGCGTCAGGGCTCCGATGGTTCCCGTACAACAAAGGTGGAACCCCGGTGCCATGGTGGGGGAACCAGGACTATGTCGTGAATTGGGAGCTAGACGGCCGGGAGATTCGTGCCTTCGGCACCGCGCAAGGGGGGCGCCCGCGTTCGGCGGTCCGCAACCCCAACTTCTACTTCCGGCCCTCGGTAACCTGGTCAAACATTGGGAGCGGTGGCGCGCGGTTTCGATCGGTTCCACCCGGATTTGTATTCGACGTGGCGGGGATGTCCGCGTTCCCAACCTCAGACCATGAGCGGCTGAGTCTGCTCGGCTATCTGAACACCTCGGTTCTCCGGCAAGGCCTGGACGTATTCGCCCCAACGCTCAACTACCAAGTTGGCGACGTTGCGCGGCTGCCGATGCTGAGCGCGCCTGAGACCAGCGAACGAGTCTCACGACTCGTGACGCTCACTAAAGAATCGTGGATTGAAGATGAGACCGCCCACGAGTTCACGGAGAACCCCGTCGTTGAGGGGAAGGCATCGTCGCTGGCGCGTGCAGCCTCCGCGTTGGCATCAGCCCGTGAGGACAGGGCTCGGGAGATCGCGACCCTCGAAGACGAGAACGAACGGTTCTGGGCGGATCGTCTCGCACAGATAACAGGAGCGACTCCTCACGTATCGCCGCGCCGAGTGCTCCGGGCGCCTCGCTCCGCGTCAGATGATGTTCTTGCGCTTGTTTCGTACGCAGTCGGGTGCATGTTCGGACGATACAGTCTTGATGCGCCCAGTCTGATCCTTAGTGATCAGGGTGCGACCTTACAGGAGTACCTCGCGCAGATTCCGTCCCCTACCTTCGCACCCGACAGGGACAACGTCATCCCGATCGTGGATGGCGACTGGTTCGAAGACGATATCGTCGAGCGGTTCCGCCAGTTCCTCCGTACTGCTTTCGGGGAGCACCACTTCGAGGAGAACTTGCGGTTCGTCACGGAGTCACTCGGCGTGAAGCACCTGCGCGAGTACTTCGTGAAATCCTTCTACAAGGACCACACCCAGCGATACAAGAAGCGCCCGATCTACTGGCTCTTCTCGAGTCCCGACGGCTCGTTCAACGCACTGATCTATATGCACCGCTACACGTCCTCAATGGTTTCGACGGTGCTGACCTACTTGCGGGAGTACGTGACCAAGTTGGAGTCGGCCCTCCAACAGGCCGAGCGGGTTGGGAACGCGAAGGAAGCGGATCGGCTCCGCAAGATTCTCCTTGAGCTTAACGAGTATGAACACGACACGCTCTACCCCAAGGCGTCAGAGAACATCGTGATTGACCTTGATGACGGCGTCAAGGTGAACTATCCGAAGTTCGGCGCCGCGCTCAAGCAGGTCAAAGGACTAGAGGTGGACTTCTGATGGATACTGCATCGCTGAAGTCTTTCGCCACGTCGGCGCGAATCGAACTAGTCCGCGAGGTAGGTGCGCGCATTTCCGCCGTGCTCGCGCAGGGGTCGCCCGAGCGCGTCGAACTCGCGCGGGCCGTGTCGGCGCTGGAACGGGTCATCGCCGCCGGGGGCGGTGGCGACGTGGGCAGGGCGCATGTGGCTGACAAGGTCGCCTATATTTGGTTCAACCGAATCGTCGCTCTGCGCTTCATGGATGCCAATGGCTACACCGGCGTCGGTGTGGTCTCGCCCGCGGCCGATCAGCTCGGCCAGCCCGAGGTGCTGGCCGCAGCTAAGCGCGGTCAAGTCGACGGCGAGGTGGTCAAGCGAATGAACGTCGCAACGATCGTCGGGCTGCTCAACGGCACCCGCCAGGCCCGCCCCGGTGTCGATGCCCAGGCCGAGGCATACGTTTTGTTGTTGGCGGACTACTGCCGCTATTGGAACGGGTCCATGCCCTCTATGTTCGAGCGAGAAGGTGACTACACCGAGTTGCTCATCCCCGGCAACCTGCTCGCCGAGGACTCCGTTCTGAACCGCTCGGTCAAGGTACTCACCGAGGAGGTGTGCCAGGATGTCGAGGTTATCGGCTGGCTTTATCAGTTCTATATCTCCGAGCGGAAGGACGAGGTCTTCGCCGGGTTCAAGAAGAACAAGAAGGCCGGCGCTGACGAGATCCCCGCCGCTACCCAGCTGTTTACCCCGCACTGGATCGTCCGGTACCTCGTAGAGAATTCCCTGGGCCGCCTGTGGATGCTCAACCATCCCGAGTCGCGCCTCGTTGACCAGATGGACTATTACATCGCCCCGGCCGACGAGGAGACCGACTTCCTCAAGATCACCAGGCCTGAGGAACTCACGGTGATCGACCCGGCGTGCGGCTCGGGACACATGCTCACCTACGCCTTCGACCTCCTCTACGCGATCTACGAAGAGGAGGGCTACACGCCGTCGCAGATCCCGAGCCTGATTCTCAGCAACAATCTCTACGGCACCGAGATTGACCCCCGTGCCGGTGCGCTTGCGGCGTTTGCGCTGACGATGAAGGCCGCAGCAAAGCGCAAGCTCTTCCTGAAGAACCCGGTCGAGCCAAACATATGTGTCCTCGAACCGATATCCTTCAGTGCCGACGAGCTGAGCTACCTCGTGACCAAGGACGGCGACCGGCGCGCGGAGGAAGCGTTCTGGAACCAATTCGTCGAGGCCGACACTTTCGGGGCTCTCATCCAGCCCGATCCCACTCTGACCGTCCGGCTCTCCAACCACCTCGCCACGCTCGACGACGACGGCGACCTGTTCCGGACAGACGCACTTGACCGAGCCTGGCACGTGGTTGAGCAGGCTGAGTACCTTACTCCTCGGTACGCGGTCGTCGTCGCGAATCCTCCTTACATGGGGATCAAGTCAGCCGGTTCCAAGCTCCAAGAGTTCGTGAAGAGGAAGTATCCCGCATCCAAGGCGGACCTCTATGCGACGTTCATCGAGCGCGCCGGTTCGCTTGTACAGCGAGCGGGACTTGTCGCGATGGTCACAATGCAATCGTGGATGTTCCTCTCGACCTACGAGAAGTTGCGACGGAACCTGATCAAGTCACGATCGGTCTGGACCATGGCCCACCTGGGCGCCAACGCGTTCGACACCATCGGTGGCGAAGTCGTGTCGACGACGGCATTTGTTATGAAGATGGGAACCGTTGAGTCTTCGCTCGGCCTTTACGTTCGCTTGACTGACGGATCGAGCGAGGCGGCGAAGGACAAGCACCTGCGTGAAGCGGCGAAGTCCCCGACCACCTCGAACCTCACGTTCTTGGCTGATGCCGAGCAACTCGAGGCGTTGCCCGGCGCCCAATTCGCGTATTGGCTGCCGGAGAGCGCTCTCGACGCCTACAGGGCGTTCGACACACTTGGAGAGCACACGTACGGCCAGCCTGGTCTGCAGACGAGTGATAACGCACTGTTCACGCGACAGTGGTTTGAGGTTAGTCGGGACGAACTATTTACCGATGCCATCGACTCTAAGGCTGCGGCCGCGTCTGGAGCGCGCTGGTTTCCTCTCGTGAAGGGCGGTGACTTCCGCAAGTGGTACGGGAACCTGAACACCGTTGTGAACTGGAAGAACGACGGGCAGGAGATCAAGTCCTCAATCAACGAGAAGTATCCGTACCTGAACGGGAACATTGACTACGTCGTGAAGGATCGCGGTTACTTCTTCCGTGAGTCGATCACATACAATCGGATTACGGCTGGGCGCTTTGCCGTGAGATATACCGACCTGGGTACCATTTTCGACGTCGCTGGTTCGGCAGTTTTTCCAAAGGAAGACAAGTGGGGAGTTCTCGGCTTTCTCTGCTCTTCCACCGCGGAGTACCTTATGCGAGCACAGAATCCGACGTTCACTGTCCAGTCGGGTGATGTCGCGGCATTGCCTTACCCTGCTGCTCGAATTGCTAAGCTTGGCAGAAGAATGGCTGCTCCCGTCCGAGAGGCCGTTTCGATTTCCCGCACCGACTGGGACTCCGTCGAGACGTCTTGGCGCTTTAACGGCAGCCCGCTCCTTAAATTATCGGGCAGCCTTGCAGATCGCGTTCGCAGGGTGTTGCTCGCTCACTTTGAAAGCCGTGAGAGCTTGGCGCGAACTGAGACCATAATCAACCGGCTAATCGCAGAAGCTTTTGACCTTCAAGAGGCCGTCCAGGTCGAAGTTGCGTCGAAGGATGTCACGTTGCGCCCTATCAGTGACGCGGGATTAGTGCGTGATCTGATCTCGTTCGCCGTGGGATGCATGTTCGGTCGGTACAGCCTCGATGAGGCTGGCTTAATCCTCGCGGACCAGGGTGCGACGTTGGAGGACTACTTTGTCAAGGTGCCGTCACCGACATTCATGCCGGATGCAGACAACATCATCCCGATCGTGGACGGTGACTGGTTCGAAGACGACATCGTCGATCAGATCCGCCTGTTTCTACGCACGGTGTTCGGAGAACAGCACTTCGAGGAGAACCTGCGGTTCGTCAACGGAGCTCTCGGCGTGAAGAACTTGCGCGACTACTTCGTCAAGACCACAGGGCGCGGCTCGGCGTCGAAGTTCTATAACGACCACGTCCAGCGATACAAGAAGCGGCCGATTTACTGGCTCTTCTCGAGCCCCAAGGGTTCCTTCAACGCCCTGATTTACATGCACCGCTATACGCCCTCAACGGTGTCGACGGTGCTCACCTATCTGCGGGAATACGTGACCAAACTGGAATCAGCTCTCCAGCAGGCTGAGCGCTCCGGAAACGCGAAGGAAGCGGATCGACTCCGTAAGGTTCTCGTCGAGCTGAACGAGTATGAGCACGACACGCTCTACCCAAAGGCGTCAGAGAACATCGTGATCGACCTCGACGACGGTGTTAAGGCGAACTATCCGAAGTTTGACGTTGCACTAAAGAGGATCCCCGGTTTGGAGGCAGCGAGTGAATGACTTGACCTCGGTCCAGGAGGCCCTTCAGATCCGGTTCGCCTCCCAGCGGGTCGTGTTCTGGCACGACCCCGCCGGTGATTACGCCGCCGACCTCGATGCGTTCGATCTTGGCGCGGTCAACGTTATCCGCGTTCAGCGCGACGAGTTCGGCGTGAAGAACACCCTTCTCGCCGACCACGTCCGCAAACACCTCGTCTACCGCTCAGGCGACCTCCCACGCGGCACTGCGAACTGGCTGCTCGATCTCGAACTCGCGCATGGCGTCTTCACAGCCGACAAGACCTCCATGCTCCAGCAGGAGCTTGGCCTCAACGACCCGGCCTTGCTGCCGATAATCGAGCAGCACCAGAAATTCTTCGCTGCGAACAGTCGAAAGCAGGCGTTGGAGAAGCTCTTGGATGACGGAGACGACGCGACTCGCTTCCGCGCCAAGATGAGCCGGGTGCTTGTCAAGGCAACGGGCAATAAGCTGACTGACATCGTGCGCGAACTACTTGGTGAGAACGCGGCCGGGAAGAGCGCCAAGTTCGACGATCTTGTCAGCTTCGGCCTCGACCAGTTCTTCTGGGATGGGCTCGCCAACATCTACAAGTACCCGAGCACGAAGCCGACGATCGACGACTTTGTCCTCTGGATGTTCAGCCGCGCCATCGAAGACTTCGCGTCGACCACGCCTGACGAGTTCCGCAACATCCGTAGCGACTTCAACGCCCTGCGCTACGACGTTCGCACCCAGGGCGTGATGACGATGCTCGCATCCCGCGCAGCCGACGCGCTCGACGTGCAGTCGAAGGTAGAGCATCGCGACTACCGCGAGCTGGCCACGCTCACGATCTTCGAGGAGATCGACCGCAAGGTGATCGTCGACCTCGCCGCCGCCGTAGCTATCCAATCTGTAACGGCCCGCGAAGTCGCCGAAATCGTTCGTCAGCGCCAGTACAGCCTGTGGATCGCCAAGTATGCCAAGCTCTACAAAGCCATTCAGAGCGCCTCCGAGCTGCTCGCGGCGATCGGAGGACTGCCGCACGCCATCACCTCAGTGGCCGTCGGGTTGGAGAAGTATCAGTCCGACTGGTTTCCCATCGACCAGCACTACCGCTGGTTTACCTACGCCCACCAGACCGCCGACTTCCAGAAGCCACTCGAAGCACTCAAGGCTGAGGTCGACAAGCAGTACGTCAACAAGTACCTCTACGACTTCGGCGGGCGCTGGCAGCAGGTTCTTGAGTCCATGAGTGAGTGGAAGTCCGCTGCTCTCGCACCGCAAGCGAAGTTCTTCGACCGTCACGTCGCTCCCGTGGTCAAAGACGGACGCACCAAAGCGGTCGTGATCATCTCCGACGGCATGCGCTACGAGGTCGCTGAGGAGCTCGCGTCGATGATTCGCGGCGAGAACAGGTTCGACGCCTCACTCTCGGCCGTGCTCGGCTCGCTGCCGAGCTACACCCAGCTCGGAATGGCGTCGTTGCTGCCGCAGTCGAGCCTGGAACTCGACCCCGAGGGTCTGCCAGTGCTCGCGGACGGGAAGCCAACGAACGGGACCGTGAACCGAGACAAGATCCTGCAAGCGGTCAAGGGACACGCGATCACGGCCGCCGAGGTCCTGGCCATGCCGGCGAGCGAACTTCGCGAGTTGTACACGAAGCACCAGATTTTCTACGTCTACCACGACCGCATCGACGCTGCGGGAGACAAGGCCTCGACCGAGCGAACCGTCTTCGAAGCCACCGAGGAAGCCCTCCGCGAGGTGCTCCAACTGGTAAAGAAATGGACCAACGCGAACGCAACGAACATTTTGATCACCGCCGACCATGGATTCCTTTACCAGGACATCCCGCTAGAACAGGCGTACTACGTCTCAGAGACACCCCAGGGCGACGCGGTCACAAAGACCAATCGTCGCTACGTGCTCGGTCGGTCACTGAGGCCGTCCCCGTCCTTCATGACGTTCACCTCGGCCCAGGCTGGACTCGCGGGCGACCTAGACATCCAGATCCCCAAATCGATCCACCGCATCCCGCAGCCGGGCGCTGGCACCCGCTACGTCCACGGGGGTGCATCTCCCCAGGAGATCGTCGTCCCAGTGATCACGGTCAACAAGAAACGCAAGAGTGACATCCGTCGGGTTAACGTCGACCTCATGCCCGAGACCGACAAGATCACCACCGGGCAGCTCGCGGTCAAGCTGTTTCAGCGCGAGGCCGTTACGGACAAGATCCAACCGCGACAGGTCCGGCTCGGCCTCTACGTCGGCGACACACTGATCTCCGACCAACCCGTCCTCGCCTTCGACAGCGCATCCGACGACCAACGTGATCGGTACCAGAAGACCGTGCTCTACCTGACCCAGGATGCCGACAAGTACAACAACCGGCCCGTCGAGCTGCGGCTCGAAGAGCCGATCCCGAAAACGACACAGTGGAAGTCGTTCTCCAAGGGGAGCTACACCATCAAGCGGTCGTTCACGGCGGACTTCGATTTCTAGGAGAATCATGACAAACCTCGAAGACGCTCTCGGCGAGATCGACGTCCTCGCTGCTGCTGAGGCCACCGGTGCCGCCCCAACGAAGTCCGCGCTCGACAATAAGATCAACGAGCACTTCGCCGGCGCTGTCGTCCGTAAGGACCTGGTCAATGCGGTCCGCGGTAACGCCGTCGTGCCGTCGTACGTGCTGGAGTACCTGCTTGGTCAGTACGCCGCGTCCGACGACGAGGCGACGATCCAGGCCGGGATCGAAAGCGTGCGTCAGATCCTGGCGACCCACTACGTCAACCGCAATGAACACATGCTCGTGAAGTCGGAGATCCGGCGCAAGGGCCGCCACCGCGTGATCGACAAGGTCACCGTCACGCTCAACGAGAAGAACGACGTCCACGAGGCGCAATTCGAGAACCTCCAAGTCAAAGGCGTCATTATCGACGACGTCACAGTCAAGCAGAACCCGAAGCTCCTCGTCGGGGGCGTCTGGTGCATCTGCGACATCGAGTACTTCCACACCGACGACCAGCGCGTCGTGCCGTGGATCCTCGACAGTCTCAAGCCAATCCAGGTCGCCAGCGTCGATATTGACCACTACCATGAAGCGCGTGAGGCGTTCACGGCGGAGGAATGGATCGACCTGCTCATGCAGTCGATCGGCCTCAACCCCGAGCAGTTCAACGAGCGCGGCAAACTCATCGCCCTGACCCGCCTTATCCCCTTCGTCGAGCGCAACTACAACGTCGTCGAACTCGGGCCGAAGGGCACCGGCAAGTCACACACATTCAGCGAGTTCTCCCCGAACGGCATCCTCATCTCCGGCGGCGAGGTCACCGTCGCGAAGCTGTTCGTAAACAATGCCAGTGGACGTATCGGGCTGGTGGGCTACTGGGACTGCGTCGCGTTTGACGAGTTCGCCGCCAATCGGCGCACCGACCAGAATCTCGTCAATGTGATGAAAAATTATCTCGCGAACAAGTCGTTTTCGCGCGGGACCAGCATTTATGGAGCCGAGGCCTCGATGGCCTTCATCGGCAACACGACGCACACCGTGCCCTACATGCTCAAGAACTCCGACCTGTTCGACGAGCTGCCCGACGCCTACCGCGACCCCGCCTGGCTCGATCGCATCCACCACTACATCCCCGGCTGGGAGGTCGCCCCAATCCGGTCGGAAATGTTCTCCACCGGCTACGGGTTCGTCGTCGACTACCTCGCCGAGATTTTACGCGGGAAGCGGTCTGAGGACTTTTCAGACAAGTACGAGGAGTACTTCACACTCGACAACTCGATCTCGACGCGCGACCAAGACGGTATCCGCAAGACATTCTCTGGGTTGATGAAGCTCGTGCATCCGACGGGCCAGGCCACGGAGGAAGAGGTCCGTGCGCTGCTGGAGTTCGCGATCGAGGGCCGAAAGCGCATCAAGGACTCGATCCTGCGAATCGACGCCACCATGCGCGACACCCCCGTCCACTTCCGGTACGCCGATAAGGCAAACGTATGGTACGACGTCACGACTCTCGAAGAGAGCCAGTATCCGCAGCTGTATCGGCGGGAATGGGACGCTTTGTCCCACGGCGACGGCGGATCAGGAGAGGGCGTAGCTACGGCAGCGCGGCCGACACCGGCCCCCGCGCCGTCCACCATTTCCTCGGCGTCTGTGGCGGATGTACCCGCGGCGCCCGCGCCCTCGCCGTTGGCCGACGGACACCGGGACTTCACGGCCGGCCATAAGGGAGTCTCCTATGAGACGCTCCTTCTGCCTTACCTCCGCGGCGCGTCCAGAATTACGATCACGGACCCTTACATCCGCATGCCCCATCAGGGACGCAATCTCGCGGACCTGCTCAGTCTTCTCGCCGCAGCCAAGAATGACGCCGACGAGATCGACGTCGTGCTCATCACCAAGGAAGAGCCAAAGGCCGAGTTCAAACAAGGACAGCTGCTGATGCTCAAGTCAATAAAGGACGCGTCCGACGCGGTTGGCGTCCGCCTTGCAGTTCGGCTCGACGACACGATCCACGACCGCCGCATCGAGACCAACCACGGCTGGCGCATCGACCTGGGGAAGGGTCTCGACATCTGGCAGAAACCGAGCGACAACCCGTTCGACTTCGGCCGCAACCGCCAGGAGTTCCGCCTCATCGGATCCGCGTTCACCGTTCACTATGTGAAGATCCCTGTCATACCTGGACCGGAGGCAGCAGAGTGATCTGGACCGACGCCGGCACCGGTTAGCGTTTGCGCGCAACCAATAGAGCTCCTGCACGCAGTTCATCTCGCTCATCGGGTAAACTTGCTCGTGTCGGTTCGCAATGTCGAAGTCACCTTCTCTGGGTGACGCGGAGCATCTCTACAAGTGAGATCCTCGTGGTGTCGAGCATTGCTGGTAGATAGCGCGAGTCGGTACTCTAGGGCCGGCGATCGGGAGTGCTATCTCGGCACATTGTGGACACACTCACCTCTTCATCTGCAGCCGATCTCAAACCTCGACCAACTCGCTGCCGGACCGAGAGTGTTGCCTCCGACTGTATGTCACTCTACGGTAACTGCGGCTCACCTACCGCCTGAGGTTGGTGTCCGACGACGAGCCTTAGAGATTTGGAAACCGTCAGGTACCGGCTTAAATGCGCCATTCAGAACAACGTGCGCAGACTGGTGCTCCCGGAGGGCCCAGTAATCAATCTCTCCAACGACGACGAAGTTGTGTTCGCCACCCCGCAATCTTACTACGTCACGTTCCCATTCTTTGGACCGCGGCGCGCGAATACGAGAGTCGCCATACTTCCTGTGGTTAGCTTGGGCAATGTATGCGTGCACATCAAGCGCTGCAGACTCTACGAGCGCTTCGAATGTGCGTAAGTCCTGGTTCCATTCAGGCACGAAAAGCGCATCCACATCGCCCCGCAGTGCAGACCGATAGCTTATATTTGTAAGCTCACTACATATTAGCAATCCGAACCTAAAGTCTCCGTGAGCAATTATCGGCGGAGCGTCCCACTTTATACGGGGCGCTACTCGTAGATTGGCCAATTCTCGTAGGTGACGTTCTTCGCCAGGCGCCGGCCGCTGCTTATCTTGTCGGTACACAAATGTTGCTGGGTACCCTTGGCCATCTATTTTAAGTGCGGCCCATACCTGATTTGTTATCTCCAAAGTAGAAGTGGGCTGATATTCGATCCCCGAGATGAAATTGATCCCATGTTCTTGCAGCTTCAGAGCCATGGGGATGAACCAAGTGGACGGGACTGCTAGTTCCGGAAGTAGAGCATAGTGAGGCCGAGGAGTCCGGCCCGTGAGCTCGGTGAACAGTGATGTCAGGTTCTCAAACCGCTGGCGGCCCAGGTCTGGGTGCCCCACGGCCGCCCTTTTGGCAACCTCCGCGTCAGTGTCAACCATTGCAAGCGCAACTCGACGCTTGCCACCCTCTATGTTGGCCGGAACATTAAGAACGCCGGGCTCGGGCGGTCCCGCGTTGCCTCCGCCGGGTAGCGAGCCCGACGGTTTGAAACCTCGCTGGGCGACTAGTATCGCCTCAACCACCTCGGGCGGCACTATCCCATATTTAGACGTGTTATCGCGTAGGGTCAAATATAGTTCGAGCATATTGAAGGGGCGAGTCGCGAACGTCAAGCCCCACGGTATCGCCTTTTGTATCCATAAGCTACGTGGGTCGGTGGGAGCGGGTGCCACCATCCCGGGTAAAGCTGCGAACGCGTCTAGGCCGCGTTCGACTGCGGGCGGTAATGGTAGTGCGCTGGGAATTATTTCCTCGCTTAGGTCGTCTGGTATCCCTCTTTGTGAGACGAGGTTGGGGCTGAGAAACCGGAACCGATAGGGAACGTGGGCTAGATCGCTGATAAACAATTGCTTGTGCCAATCGGTCAGCGATCGACCACCGAAAAGGTCTCGGAGTGCTGTCGGGCTAATCAGTTCCAATATCGTGGTGATCCGGAGAAGGTCGTTGCTTGTGATATTGCCTGCGATCCCGCTTGCGACATTTTCATAAATCTCGCGGACAATCTGTTCGGCCCACACGTCAGCAATCGTCGCTTTGCTAACCGGTAGGACCGAATGTGCCGCTACCGACAGTGTGCATCTATCGACGACAGCTGAAAAAACCCTCTCAACTGAGTTGATCAGCTCAATGAGCGAGTCAAAGTCGCTGCAGGCGGAGATCAGCTTAATCAGGCGCGGCAGGTACTGGGCTAGATCAAAAAATGTTGGTAGGGTTAGAACTTGCTTGGCAACCGCGTCCACGAATGCTTCGCGATGCGCGGCCCAAGAATCGAGCGAGACATTGCGTTCGTACGACTCAAAGTCTCTCAGTCTGATAGCGAACCCGGCACGCCTCGCTGACACGCTATCGGTATCCCGAAGTGACTGGGCGGGCTCTCCATCGGCCCCTGTCGCTCGAGCAATGGCGACTGACACTCGGCCCGGATCATCAGGTATTGAAGATAAGGATCGCCACTCGCTGGCTTGTGCATTGATGGCAAACTTTATCGACCCAAGCATCGACTGGCCTGTCGCTCCGCGCAGATGGAAAATTTTGTTTTTCTGGTTTTCGAATATGATCTGCGAGTCGGAAAGGTAGTGCGGAGTGAACTGAATCGTTCGCCGATTTGCGGAACTATTTGATTCCGACGGAATTGTCGTTAGAAGGCCTTTGCTCCGCGATATGAGCCAGTTGCCTATGGTCCGTCGGTTGCTAAGTCCTTCAGAATCCTCCATTACAAGGAGGATATCGTCTACATAACGAGCGTAGTATAGAGGCTTATATTGGTCGCGCACGACACGATCTAGTTCTACTAAAGCGAGATTCGCAACAACGGCAGCTGCTGGGAGGCCTACGGGTATGCCGACGTGCGGATTAGAGAACTGGGCTGACACCGCGCGCGCCCAGGCGAGTAGCGCGTGAACAAAAAGTCGGTGTAGTTTAGCCTCTTCTTTCGTTAATTTAATCCCCAAGACACCGCCGAGATAGTCTTCGCGCAGAAGGAAGCTTGGGTTCAGCGTATGGAAGAATGACGTGGCGTCGGCGGTGATTGCGATCACCGGCTTATTCTCCGATAATGCAGATGTCATCGAATTGATGCCGCCGTCTCGCCACTTCTTATATGGCTGCAGATACGGCTTAAAGCTCCCAGAGGCAAAACTATTAAACCCACCGTCTGATGTTCTCCTGAGGCGGCTTCCCATCGCTGCATCGCCCAGCTTTTCGTCTAGACGGTGGCCGACGTTGCGGATCCATAAGGTGGACAGAACGTGAAGGTCGATGCTGCACTTGGACATGAGCCGGAACTGGGCAACTGGGCGCTCCACTGCGTGGCTTGAAACGTTGGCGTTCCATGCTTCCCAGGGATCTGACCAGATCGTTGATTCGTCGCTCTTGACTGCAGTAGAATTCAGCGATTTCGGCGTTAGCGTGAACGAGCCGACAAATTCGCTGTCCGTTACCCAGGTTTCGTCATCCGAGTTAATGAAGTTTCGGAGTTCGGAGAGGTTCTGTTCTAGTCGCCCTTCGTAGATCGCCAAATCGAATAGTCGCGGATTGGACGAGAAGTAGAGGTCTACCTTGGCATTCCGGTAGGCCTGAACTAAATTTTCTAGTGAAGCAAGCTGCATCGTTGTACCTTGGGCTCGCCGGGTCGGTGGAGATAGCGCCCCCGGGGTGGTGGGATTCAGATCGGCGTCTAGCCCCGGAAGATCAGGTGATCTCCGAATTTCCGGGTGCTGATGCACCGGAGTACTTTCTGGGCCGGGGAAACCTAGACTGTTCTAAGGTTCCTATTCCTCAAGCAGAAAGCACTCGGTAAGCGAAGCGTACTTCGTGGTCGTCCAGTTTGTCCGTTACCGCTGATGGTGTCGGCGTGATTGCTCACGCTGGCACCCTCGCCCCTCGCCTTCTGGCCGGGCTTCCGCAGATGAGAAGCACGCGAGGGCCGAGAAAAACGCCGATTGACCTGGAACCTAGGGGATCAAGACGTGAAGAGTCGTGTTACTACACGTCCATTCGGTCGCGCGATGCCCCGAGCGGTGGCTGCCAAGACCAGCGGCGTTCAAACGCGTGACTTCACTCGTGCGTCCGGCTTCTCAAGCGACAGCCCACGCACTCTTGGGTAGGTTTGTGTCACACCCCCCATCCCAGCCGAGCAGTCACCCAAGCGTGCAGACCCCTACCGTAGAACTGACCACCACCGACGCGAGTCCGCAGACCACCCTCGACCCCAATGCGAAACGCCGCGACCCCGACAAGGGATACGTGGCGCTGCCGGGCTGGGCGCCGGCGGCGGTCGACGCGGTGGACCGGTTCGACCGGCGCTACGTGGTGGTGGCGCCGGAGTGGGCGGCGGAGTACTGCCAGCTGCACAACATCCCGTTTGTCCCGTGGAACTTCGAGCGGCTCAACGACAGGTCCATGGAGATCGCCGAGACGCTCAAGGACATGGGCGTGGACGTGGCCATCCCGCTGTTCGAGGAGACCGTCGAGTGGGCGGGCGCGATCAACTCCATGCTCATGGACAACCCCACGCTGTACGGCCAGTCGCTCCTGCTGCGGGACAAGGCGCTGATGAAGCGCCGCGCGCAGCTCGGCGGGATCCGGGTGGGGATCTTCGAGGAGGCCCACGAGCGCGACGACGTCATCCGCTTCCTCAAGCGGGTCAACCAGACACTGCTCAAGCTCGACGGCGACCCCAACGACCCCATCCACCTTAAGGCCTTCGACAAGGCCGGCTGCCTGGGCCACCGGGTCATCCGCACGCCGGACGAGGTCGACACCATCCCGGACGAGGAGTTCCCGGTGCTCATGGAGTCCCACCTGGACGGCTGGGAGTTCGCCGTCGAGGCCTGGATCCACAACGGGAAGATCGTCTTCCTCAACATCTCTGAGTACGTGACGCTCGGCTACTCGGTGTTCGTGCCGGCCTCGCCGGAGCTCGAGAAGTACCGCCCGGAGATCACCCGGCAGATCGAGAAGCTCATCAAGACCTTCGACATCAAGTTCGGCTTCGTGCACCCCGAGTACTTTGTCACCAGCGACGGCGAGATGTACTTCGGCGAGGTGGCCTACCGCCCGCCGGGGTTCAAGGTCTTCGAGCTGCTCGAGCGCGCGTATGGCTTCAACGCCTACCAGGGCCTGGTGCTGGCGTTCGACCCCAAGACCACCGAGGAGGAGATCACCGCCTTCTTCCCGCGTGAAGTCGTCGACGCCACCGGTCACGCCGGCTGCTTTGGCGTCTACCCGCGGCGCCGGGTGGTCTCCACGCTCGCGATGCCGGAGGAGACCGAGGACCACGCGTACTTCGAGTCCCACGAGCTCACCGCGCCGCTGGAGGAGACCGTCACCAAGCGCACCGCGTTCGGCACCCACTGGGGACTGCTCTACTTCTTCGGCGACGACGCCTACGAGATGCGCTCCGTGCTCAGCCGCCAGGAGGAACTCGACTTCTACGTGTGACGGGTCCTGGTACCCGTCGACGCGTACACGACCGTCGGGGGCGAGCGACGCCGCCGCGAGACCTGGGGAGTGACTTGAGCGTGGGAAACGACGAGGCCGGCACGACGCGGCTGCTGGACAAGCGGGTGGCCTCGCTCGTCGAGGCCACCCGGGCGCTCGCCGCGGCGGGGGACCTGGAAACGACGACGACGAGGCGACGCGTCTTTGACGGCCTGCGGTTGGTGCTGCTGCAGGAGGGCGGCGCCCGGGCCGTGCAGTCGATGGCGCAGGACCTCGAATCCGCGGGGCTGTTCGCGGGCAGCGACTGGGGCTCACCGAGCTCCCTGGTCCCGGCCCTGAGCACCGGCTCTCTGCGCAGTCCCGACGCCGACACGGCCGTCATGGAGATCGTCAGCAATCTCCGGCTGGTCGCCGTCGCGCAGGGGGAGTACGCGCATGCAGATGTCTCGCCGGAGCAGGCTCGTCAGCACCTCAAGGAGGTTCTGGCCACCAACGCCGCGCTGTTGTTCACCTCCGCCACCGAGGCCGAGCGTGTGCAGCAGGGGCGGATGGCCGCGGTGACCCGCACGGCGCTCACGCACATCGCGGGGGAAATCGGCTTCGACAGCGTGCTGGACCAGCTGGTCGAGGAGATCTGGCGGATCCTGCGCCAGCGCCCGATCCAGGTCGACCACATCAAGCAGACCATCACGCAGATCGCCGTGGCGCGCCACGACCCGGACGTGGACATGAGCAGCGGCGGCCTCGGTGTGGACCGCCTGATCAGCAGCATCTACGGCACCACCGAGGCCAGCCGGGAGGACCCCGGTGTGGACGTCTACCGCTCGCGGCTGGAGTCCATGGACGAGGGGACCCTGCAGTACGAGGCGGCCGGGTTCGCGCGCTCGATGCACGACACCGGGCTCGTCTCGGCCTACCACCCAGTGCTGGTGCGCTTCCTCCGCGAGAAGGGCAGCTTCCTGCTCAGCGAGGCGCTGGGCCTGTCGAGCACCGGGCGCGAGAGCCTGCTGTGCTTCCACGGCCTGGTCGACGCGCTGATCAACGCCGCCGTGCACCCCGAGACTGCCCAGTGCGTCTACGGCCTGGCCCTGCTGCTCGAGCGCGGGATCCTCTTCCAGCCGCCGGTTGCGCCGGCACTGTGGCGGCTGCTGGCGCTGCCGCTGGATAGCGAGGGGAGCGAGCGCCTGGCCCTGGCCTTCGGCGCGGCCCATCCTGGCCGAGTCTGGCTGCTCGCCGGAACCCTGTCGATGCTCGGTCAGCCCCTGGGCGTGGGGCAGGGCGACAACCCCACCTGCCAGTCCGCCCGGGCGCTGTCGATGTGGGCGTACAACGATCCCGACTACCTGCTGCAGACCATCGCGTGGGCGGCGCGCGACAACGAGATCGTCATGCACTTCGAGGGCCGGCCGATCTCCTCCCGCGACCTCGACGCGGGCCTGGCCCCGACCCTGCCCGTGGACCTCGACCCGGTGTCCCTGCTCGTGGTGCCGCACCTGGACCGGATCTACGCGGAGATGGGCCGGCAGTGCGGCGACCGCGAGGGCGATCCCCACCGCTGGGTCAACCCGGAGTTCCACGGCTGGTGGGCCGCCCGGGGTTTCCGCATCAACGTGGACGTGGCCACCGGCAGGCTGACCGGGCTCGACGACTTCCTGCGGCACTTCTACGGCAGCTACCACCCGTTCCACAACGGCAACCAGCCGCTGATCCATCCGCAGCCCGCCGGCGTGGCCGTGACTGACAGCTCCGCCCGCTTTGTGGGCTGGCACGCCATCACGATCCTGCGGGTCGCGCTGGATCCGGTCGACACCATGCGCGTGTACTTCTTCAACCCCAACAACGACAGCGGGCAGGACTGGGGAGACGGCGTGGTGGTGAGCACCGCGGGCAGCGGCGAGCGCTTCGGCGAATCCTCGCTGTCGTTCGAGCAGTTCGCCTCGCGGTTGTACATCTTCCACTTCGACGCGCTCGAGCCCGGCGAGACCGGGTCTGTCACGGCGGCGGAGATCGGCCGCGTCACCGAGCTGATCCACCGCACCTGGGGCGCGGACCGGCTGCCGGAGCTCTGAGGGTTCGCTAGCGTGCGAGTGCGGGTGCTTCCGGATGCAGATCCCGCCGTGGCCCCGCTGGCGTGCAATCGGGCAGCGCGACCCGGCTGTGATGTGCTGGCGGTCTGGCCTGCGCTGCGGGAAGGGCCGTCCAATCCGGGCGCGTAGACCCCGGAAACCTGTGTAAGGAGAAAGCGCAGACCGAGGCGCCAGAGCTCGAGAGCAGGTGTGTGATGTCCCAAGACATCAGAGGGGTGAGAGCGATTACGCTCCCGGTGGCCAACGACCGCCCGGAGATCGCGCCGAGCACGCCGGACTGGAAGTACCGACTCCGGGTATCCGCTATGCAGCGGGTAGCCAACGCCGAAGACGCGCAATGTCGGCCATGCAAGTCGCTCTTCTAGATTCTGACTCCTAAAACGGTGTGCGCCCTCGATCCCACATGGAAGCGGCGTCGAATTGATGGAACACGGTGTCGAAGTCGGGCATTTCGACATTCGTGAACGGGTTGTCGATGTAGCGGACTTCGTGGGTCCCGTTCCGTCCTGTGCTTTCAGCCACTAGGGCCAGCCTGTACCGTGGCTGTGCGTTTTTGCCGCTAAGTACCTGATTATGAGTCGCAGAAAGGTCTGTCGTCCCCGCGGCCAGCGGTTCGACCAGGAGCCGAAAGGTTTCGCCGGTGGACGGGTTGGTCGACAGTATGTCGTAGGCGGGATTTCTGAGCGCGCGATGGAGAGGCTGTCGGCCGATAGCGAGCTCCGCGGCCATGACACGGTCGATCGCCCGCTGCTTGGACGAGTCTGACGCACGCGGCGCACAGGGCAGGAGTTTGTTCGTCGGCAGCGCCCCGGCGACCAGGGTCGAAGGCAGTACTAATGCAGCCGATACGACCAACGGGGGTTTGGTGTCCATGCGGGACTGGCGGTCAATTAGCTCAAGTCGCTTATCTAGCCGGGTCTGGAGAGCCGCAGCCTTGTTCGTCAAGCTGGCGGCTGACTCCTGGGGCTTCTCTCCGGCTCGCTCCTTCTGCTCTGCGATCCGAACTTCTTTCAATAGCCGCTCGCGTTCGAACTTCAGACGTGAGGTGACGAGACCCCGTTGCTTCTCCAGATCTGCGGTCCGCTTGGGCTGCACTTCGCTCAAGTACTCCGGCAAGCGGTGGGTGATGATCCAGCTCACGGCTCTTGACTCCGCATCGTCTAGCCACGGCAGCCTTTTCGCTTCATGGATGGTGGAATGATCCGGTGCTGCTACACAGTCGAGGTAGGGGGCTGGCCCTGCGTCGATCACGCTTCCGTCTTCACATGCGTAGGCGTAGCTGAAGCGGCGAGAGATCGATTGCCCAGTGCCGTCAACGACTTCCTCCACGACTCCGACAAGGAATCGCGGCTCGTTGATCTCGGTGGATACCAGCACGGTGCCCCGATTGAGAATCCCCGCAAGGGCGGTCACCGTGTGCTCCATGACGGAGTCATGCAGTGGGTGCCCGGGGGCGAGTAAATCTGCACGCATCTGGCCTTCGGGTTGCACTGCGTCGAGGTCGAACGTCAACCTCTCGTATCGCGACGCGACAGGCCCGACGGTCGTATTCCGAAACACTGCTGGAACGTTGGCGAGTTCGTATCGTCCCTTCTCCCGACGCGTCAACCGTCCCCCGTAGCGGCCGAGGGCGACCTTGAATGCCAGCTCGATGTAGTACGGCTGGAGCCTGCGCGCGCGTGCTTCGTCCATTGCAGTCTGGAGGTCCGTGAGGTCATTTTCCGACAGGGCGTCCGACGCCAACGCGCTTTCGTCGATGAGCTCGCGCAGGCCCTCCGCCACCCCGTGATCGATTACCTCCTGCATCTTGGCCTTGACCTGAGGGCTGTCGCCGTAGCGAATCGCCTCGACCAGAAGATCCCGGAGCGTGGTGTCGGGGAACGCCGCGCCCAGGACGTCGAAGACCTTCCCCCCGTAGGCTCGGCGCTGCTCGTCGATCTTGGTCAGTAGTGCGTTGAAAACTTCACCTTCACGCGTGTTGGACGCAACCAGGTTCCACAGGCGACAAACGTGGGTCTGCCCGATTCGGTGGATTCGGCCGAAGCGCTGCTCGATACGATTGGGATTCCATGGGAGGTCATAGTTGACCATCAGGTGGGCAGCCTGGAGGTTGATGCCTTCGCCGGCAGCGTCTGTTGCGAGCATGATCTGGCACGCCGGGTTCTTCGTAAACTCCTCTGTAGTGGCCCGGCGTTCGGTTCGGCGGACCCCCCCATGGATCGCAACTACCGCTTCGGGCCCCGGAATCAGTTTCTTGATCCGGGCAGACAGGTAGTTCAGCGTGTCCCGGTGCTCAGTGAAGATGATGAGCTTGCGCGGATTACCGAAAGCATCGAGAGGAATGACATTCGCCTCGAGGATCTGCTGCAGCTCAGACCACTTCCGATCCAGACCGCTTTCGAGGAGTCGCTGAGCGACCTTAGCGAGAGACTTCAGCTCGAGGATCTCCGCATCGAGCTCAGCAATGGATTCAGCTGCGGTCGCGGCATCGAGCACACTTTCTTCGAACTCCTCGACCTCGCTGGCGAGGTAGGAATCGGAATCGATCTCTTTAATGTCGAGCGAGGAGCTGGCCTGACGGTATGTCCCGTCTGCGATGGACTTCTTGGTCTTCGTCAGGCGATCGGCGCGTCTGAGCAGACTTCGCAGAATGGCCTCAGGACTGGAGGCGAGCCGGCGTTGGAGCACGGTGAGGGCAAAACCAACGGTGTTTCGTCGCTTGCCGTCCAGCAGACTCGCTGCACGATTCATGCCGTGACGAACATAGTCAGTGACCTGGTCATATAGCTCGATCTCGAGATCGATCAGTTCGTAGGGGATCGTCTCGGCCACACGTTCTGGAAACAGCCTCCGACCCTCGAACGTGAGGAGGTCCTCCTTGACCATCCGGCGCATCACGTCGCTGGTGTCGACAGACTTTTCGTTCCTTCCGGTAAACCGATCCTTGTCCAATAGGCTGAGGAAGAGCTGGAAGTCACCTTCCTTGCCGGAGTGCGGTGTAGCAGTCATGAGGAGGAAGTGCCGGGAGATCTCGCCCAGCAGTTCACCCAATTGGAATCTTTTAGTCTTCTCAAGCTTGTTGCCAAAGTAGTGAGCACCCATCCGGTGTGCCTCATCAACGATGGTCAGATCCCATTGGGACTCTTGGAGCAAACGCTGAATCGAATCGTTCCGTGCCAGTTGATCCATCCGAGCGATCAGCAGAGGGTTCTTCTGGAACACGTTGATGTTGCTGCCTGCTTCGATCATCTCGGTGGTGAGGATGTCGAAGCTGAGGCCGAATTTGAAAAAGAGCTCATCCTGCCACTGTTCGACGAGACCGCCGGGCGCCACGATCAGGCACCGCTGTACGTCCTCACGCAGAATCAGCTCCTTGATGTAAAGCCCCGCCATGATGGTCTTCCCCGCGCCAGGATCGTCTGCCAAGAGGAATCGCAGTGGCGTGCGCGGCAGGAGCTCGCCGTAGACCGCGCGAATCTGGTGAGGCAGTGGCTGCACGTTGCTGGTCGCCACGGCGAGCATGGGATCGTACGAACCTGCCAGCTTGATGCGCTGAGCTTCGGCAGCCAGTTTGAACTCCGACGCCGAAGCGTCAAAGGGTCTACTTCCAGAGTTGGAGACTGAGAGATCCGTTTCCTTGCGGCGAAGCACGACCCTTTGGTCGAGATCGCCTGAAGAGGTCTTGTACGTCACCTCGACCGCGTCGGGACCGTGCGGCTGGGCGAATATCACCTGGACAACCTCGTGGGGGACCAGCCCCGCGAGTCTGATGCCTGAGACCAGTTCTTCCAGTTTCACACTTACTCCCTTGCAGCAGTCGACGTGCGTTTCAACCCGAGTTCCCCACCAGTTAAGCTTGTTTTTAAACACACGTCCAAGGAGTGCCCGTTGAATCGTGATGAACGCAGACGGCTCGGTGCAGTCATCGACGAGCTCCGGGCCATGGTCGACCTGGCTGACTCGGTTCGTCATCGCGCCCTGCACCTGCCACTCTCCGCAGGTCACGACCCGACGTCTGAATTGCCCTTTCTCGATGTCGTCGCCAAGGTCGCCTTGTCCGGAGACTTGGAGACCGCCTCTCCACTGACACGAGCCGCTTTTTTCTCAGGCAGAAAAAAGCTTGAACCGGCTCGCGCGGCGGGTGAGCGACTGATCGAGTTTTACGAACGAGTCGGACAGGTGGGAGCCGACGCGGCGCTGAAGGACTGCAGCCAGCAGCTCACGAAACGGTGGGACGCCGAAGGCAAACAACTCCGGGCGATGCTCAATCGGCTCTCGGAGTTGCAGACCGCCGCTCACGCCACGAAGTCAGATGTGGCCCACATGCCGATCACGCGATCGGGAGTCCTCTCGGGCGAGCAATCGGACGCCTGTGAGCGGCTTCTCAATTTAACAGGGCCGGAAATGCGGGATGCCTATCGCCTACTCGAGCCCGAGACGTGTGAAAGCAACGTATGTCATCTAGCGCACGAGGCCGTGAGTAAGCTCATAAAGGCTGACCGCACGATCAAGACATCGAAGATCGACGCGACTGTTCGGGCTGCACGGGAGCGCGCAGAGAAGCTCAATCGCAGCGAGAAAAAGACCGTCGAGAAGCTCGCCGACCAGGCAAGCCGTTGGGGAGCCAGAGCAGAAGAGGCGCTCGAGTCACGAGACCGGGCAATAAAGGCGATAACCAGACGGGTGAAAGAAATTCAGGCCAGCGGGGTGGAAGTCCGGTTATCGAGCGGGTCGTTTGACCTTCTTCCGCTTACTGAAGCTGACACCACTTTGCTGGCCGACCTTCGACTTGTCACCGACCAGCGACTCTCTGCGTATGATCGGAAAGCCCTCGCCACTATCCGTACCAGTGCTGATGCTGCTCGTAAAAATTTGGCAATCGTCCTCGGTTCTGGAGGCGGTTGCCCCCGCAACGGTTCGTGTGTCTCTGCTCACATGGAGACCCCGGCGATACTCGAAGCAGCCAGCACGATTGAGGCGGACCTCAGAAAGCTAGAGCCTTCACAGCCGAAGGGGAAGGCGAAACTCGATGACATCACAGATTCGTCTCTATACTTGCACCGCTATCTTTCTCGAGACGCCGACGAGATCGAACTTTTTGACGCTGCTCTTACGTCACGGTCGAAGTCTGGACTGAAGGCGATTATCAACGCCGGGGGCGCCCTTCGTAACTCGGTATCCGACGTGAAGAAGGCCGCTGAGAAGGTGCACGCGGCCGATGTAGTGCGTTCACTGAAGGCGATGGATCTGGAGCCCTTGAAGAAGGCCGCCCAGGGTTCTATCCGCGTGTCCCCTTTGTCAGACGCTGGTCTGACCTCTGTGTACGACGTCTTCCATTTCGGCGATGCCTCTCGCTTGGTCCGACTTGATGGGGTGGGCGAGGCCTCTGCCGTTGCCATCGAGCAAGCAGCTCGTAGGTTGTTCGAGGCGGTCCGCGAGGAGACTCCCGTACGGATCGACGTCAAGCGCAGAGACCAGCAAACAGAGATGATGCTCCGCGCTCTGCGGCGCTGGCATGATCTGCGCAAGTTCACGCCGAACGAGGACGAACTCAGGGTTGCCGAGTCACTATCGAAGCTCTACGCATCGAATTCCAATGCCACCCGAGTGCTCTGTAGTCCGTCCGGTGCGGTCTCGGCCAAGGGCAACGTGGTGGCCACCCTCAGGGCCGCTCTGGAACGAGGCGGCGGAGGCGAATCATCGGTCGACATCTGGAAAGACTTCCTGTCCCGGCCCGCGGATTACTTCGGGATGCTTACCGAGCTCGGGTACATGACCGAGGACGAGAAGAACATGCATGGGGATCTCCCCGCGGAGATCATCGAGGCGGTCCGCGCTATCGACCTCAAGCGCACACATCTCACGGCTTCTCTGCGTACTTACCAGAGTTTCGGGGCTCGGTTCGTTCTGGCGCAGAAGCGCGTCGTCATCGGGGATGAGATGGGTCTAGGGAAGACTCTTGAGGCACTCGCCGTTTTCGCCCATCTCCGAGCGAGCGGTCACACGCACTTCCTCGTGGTGTGTCCGGCCGCAGTCGTGAGCAACTGGGTGAGGGAGACGTCCAAGCACACAACTCTCCAGGTATCGCGCGTTCATGGCCCGGAGGCCGAACGAAAGCAAGCTGTGCGCTCTTGGATCCATAAGGGCGGGGTCGCGGTGACCACCTTCGACCTCCTGACCTGGGCAACGAAGCAATTACGCAACGTGAAGATCACAGCTGCAGTGTTCGACGAGGCGCATTACATCAAGAACCCCGAGGCTAAGAGATCTATAGCTTCGGCAGCCGTCATGAAATCCGTGCCTTATGTGGTGCTAATGACGGGGACACCATTGGAAAACAAGGTGCTCGAATTCCGGAATCTTATTGGGTATATCCGCCCCGATCTCGCAGAGTCGGCTCCGGAGTATCTCGCTTCGCGTTTCAGGAAGCACGTCGCTCCTGCCTATCTGCGTAGGAACCAAGAAGATGTGCTCACAGAACTACCCGAAATGGTCGAGATCGACGAATGGATGGGTATGACCGACGCGGATATGGTTCGCTATCGGGCGGCGGTCGAAGACGGCAACTTCATGCAGATGCGCCGCGCGGCAATGCTGTCTAATAACTCTATGAAATTCGGTCGTCTCGGCGAGATCGTGCAAGAAGCCGAAGAGAACGGGCGGCGTGTCATCGTCTTCTCGTACTTCCGTGATGTACTCGAGGAAATAGCTAAGGGGCTCCCCGGCCGAGTGTTCGGCCCGTTGACGGGTTCTGTGCCGGCTCAGGAGCGGCAGGCACTGGTGGACCGATTCTCGGCATCCTCCCAAGGTGCCGTCCTAGTCGCCCAGATCACCGCAGGAGGAGTGGGACTCAATATTCAGTCGGCCTCTGTAGTGGTGATCTGCGAGCCTCAGATTAAACCCACGATGGAATCGCAGGCGATAGCGCGCGCGCATCGGATGGGACAAACCGAGGTCGTCCAAGTGCACCGACTACTGACCGAGAACAGCGTTGATGAACGAATTCGGGCCCTGCTGAAGGATAAAAAACAGATCTTCGAGGATTTCGCCCGCGACAGCGTGATTGCCAACCGGGCGACTGACGCGGTCGATATGACGGACGCGGAACTGGCACGAATCGTTGTGGCCGGCGAACGAGAGCGTCTGCTGGGACAGGGAGCCGGAGCAAACGTTTAAAGCGCTGGCCGACGCCGTGCACGCGGCGGGCTCCACGCTGTGTGTGTAATCCACGCACCACGGCAAGGTCGCGCGCGTGGACATGGGCAAGGTGCGCTCGGTGCTAGCCCCGGTGATTCACGGGCCGGTGTGACTGCTTCTGTCGGGTGACGGCGGGCTTGTTTTCGCGTGTGGGCGTGCGGGGGTGCCGGCTGGCGCTGCCGGTGGGCGGGTCTCCGGGTGGTGATGTCGTGGGCGGGCAGGTGGGATCAGGCGGGTTTGGGGATCGCGGCGATCGTGTTGAACACGGCGACGATGGCGGTGGCCCAGGGCCAGGTTTTTGGGATCCTTACTTTTCGCCGTCGGCCGCTGCGGGTCAGTCGGGCTGCGACGTGCAAGAGGCGGTAGCGCAGCGCTTTGGGCTCGCACAAGCCCAGGACCGCGGCCTCGCCGGTGCAGGCCAGCATCCGCGTCCAGACGATGAGGTCCGCGGCGATCATCACCGCCACCAGCCAGGCCTGGTTGAGCGCGAACTCCCGCGACGGGAGCCGGCCGAGCCCGGTGTCCTTGGCGTGGCGGATCCGGTCCTCGACCCGGGCGTGAGCCCGATGCCGTGCTTCGAGGAACTGCAGCTGACCGGTGGCGGTATTGGTCACGAACGCCTGGTAGCGCCACCCGTCGATCTCCTCGAACATTGACAACTGAGCACCCGGATGGGGCCGTTCGCGGCGGACGATGACTCGCATCTCGTCCGGCCATTTAGCGAGCATCCCGGGGGCGAGGAACCCGGTCAGCTCGGCGACCTCGGCCCCGTCGCGGATATCGCCGGACGGGTTCAATGCCGGTCCCCACGCGGCCTCGGGGCAGGTCGCGATGGCCCGACGTATCGGCGCGGTGATAGCGAACCCGACCGAGTACTCCACCCGCCGACCACGGACGCGATTCTGCTCGGTGACCCAGTCCAGCAAGTCGTGGGAGGCGCCGGCACCGTCGGAGCGGATCAGCACATCACGCCGATGGGCGGCGGGGACCTGCGCGATGGCCTGGCCCAAGACGTCGATGTGGTCGGCAGCGGTGTTGGAGCCAGCATTGCCCGGGCGCAGGCTCGCGGCGAGGAACTCGCCTGTGTTGTCGCACCACACGCCGATCGGGTGATACCCGAACGTCCGCTTGTACGTCGGCGCAGTGTTCTCTTTCTCGCTGTGCGTCACCACGATGGTGGCGTCCACATCGAGCACGATCGTCGCTCCCAGGTCCCGACCCGCACAACGCGAGGCGGGCACCCCGCCGGGCAGGTGGGACCACACGTGCCGCCGCGCCCGGGCCCGAGCCGCCTGGATCTTTCTGCGCTTGCCGGCGGTGACCTCATCCAGGGTGCGCCACACCGTTGGTGCCGAGGCGACCGGGCCCAGGACGCCGGATTGGTGGCGCAGGACGCCAATGTCGGAGATGGACTCGCCGCCGTCGGCGAGCATCACCGCGACGTCAATCAGTACCCGGCCGCGGTCATGGATCGGGATGAACCGCCGCCGAGCCATGGCCTGCGACAGTTCGGTGGTGAGCCCGACCCGATCAGCCAGAAGACGGGGCGCGATGGCCCCGGCGTGGGAAATCACGCCGACACCGTCAGCAGAGACGGACAGACCAGACGACCACGAAGTACGCTTCACCTACCGAGTGCTTTCTGCTGGGCAACATGGATCCTTAGACAAGAACCAGTTTCCCCTGTTCAGGAAGCACTTCGGTCTATTTTCCCCCAGCGATCCGCAGATCCCCGTGAATCACCGGGGCTAGCCCCCAGTAAGCCCGATTACCACTACGACGTGGCCGCGTTGACCGACTGCACTCCGGAGGAGCTGGGCAAGCTCGGTGCGGCGTCCGGCTGGCTCATCTCCACCTGGGCCGACGCCGTGGACCGGATCGCGCGCGCGGGTGCCGACGCGATCGAGATCCACATCGCGCACGGCTACATCCTGGGGGTCTTCCTCAATCGTCGCGACACCCAGCGCACCGACGCCTACGGCGGCTCGCTCGCTAACAGGGCGCGGCTGCGCTGCGAGGTAGTCGCCGCGGTCAAGGCGCGGTTGGGGGCCGTTCGAGCAGTTCGCCTCGCGTCTGTACATCTTCCACTTCGACGCGCTCGAGCCGGGCGAGAAGGGGTCGGTCGCGGCGGAGGAGATTGGCCGCGTGACCGAGTTGATCCATCGCACGTGGGGTGCGGACCGGCTGCCTGGGCTCTAAAGGTTCGAGCTCCGCTCGCGCTGCGGACGCGGCTCTGCTCATTCCAGAGGTAGCCGGGGCTCACTTCAGAGGTAGGGCCGCGTGATCAGTTCGAGGTAGTGGCCGGAGGGGTCGAGCAGATATACCCCTCGGCACGGGGGAAGCATAGTGGCGACAGAAGGTCGCCGAGGACTGGTTGACGCGAGTTGACTGAGCGGCCGTGCGAGTTTCATCGGATTTCGGTGCCCGGCGGTAGCCAGCACAGGAAATTCTCCCGACAGCGTCGTCGCAGCGGCGACCGTTCGGTGAACGGCAACATGCAGGGTGCATTCGTGTTCGCAGGTGGACTCTGGTGGGAACGCCTCTCTGCGTCTGCGTACGCCCCACTCCTTCGGTGTCGTACCCAGAAGCTAAACTCCACGAATGGTTTCGATGAACAATGCGCTTGATCCAAACTGGGTGCCGGCCCCCGATATCGCGGCGTGGGCAGATTAACAGGGCTTCGGGCCGGCGACCGCGATGTCTGACAAGTCGCTTCGAGCGTTGTCCAAGAAGCATGGCGGCAAACCGGTGGGTCTGTACATGTGGGAGGGGGAAGCCAACGAAGTTTACGTGGGAATCTCCAGCTCGTCGGTGGTGACGAGATTGCGGCAGCATGTCAAGAACTATGACCACGCGAACATTCAATCTTTCCGGTACATGCCGGAATCAGGGAGCACTGAGGTCCTGAGAGCGGCAGAGCGCGAACTAATTTACGACCTCTGCCGGAAGGGATTCACCTGCTTTAACCGGGAGCACAGCGCTGTGATCTACGGGAAGTCCGTGTTGGACGAGCTCGTCTCGGTGGAGGAGCAGAAGGCATGGTTCAACAGTCCGGCAGAAGCCAATCTCGCCGATCTGCGGGCTGGGGGTGTCGACAAGTCGGTGCTCGGCGGGCAGTCGGCGGTGGTGCGCTCGAAGGCCAGGTTCGAGAAACTCTCCTCCCATCCCGAGTACGAGTTGATCTTGGACGCGATCGCGACTTATCTGCGCGGGTGTGTGCTCTATCCGAGGCGCTCGCAGGGGCAGTTCTGGTCACTGTCGTGTCTTCCCAACCTGAGGATGGTCGGTGGCGGAAAACGCCTGGTGACGCTCAATATGGGAATGCTCGAGGTCTTCTACATCAGCGAGCTACCCGATGGGAGGCTGGTGCTAGGTGTGGCGACGGACAGCACTATGCTTCCAGCCCGCATGACATGGTGGGCGCTGAAGCATCGCGGCGCGTCGATGGCTGGCCACGTACACAAGTCCTCGGGGCCTAATGCTGAGTACCTCATCTTTAAATCGCCAGCTGCGTTTGTGAAGGCGATGAAGAAGTCGGACAAGATTCGCTCCGCAGCGGCTAGGTACGCCCTGGACAGGACACGTAAAGGCCGTGTCTCGGGGCGATACGCTGATGCACACAACGTGTTGTTGGCTGAAGCTGCGCTCGAACGGGCGGTCGGTTTCGACCTTCCGACGGTCGGTTTGCGCGAGGCACTCCGATCGGCTGATGAGTAAATCCACTTAGCCTACTGAGTGGACAGGGCAGCTAGTCAGCTTCGCTGCGGATCGCCATCTCCTACGATTCGGCCGGTCCGCGCCCCGGACAGGCTGGCGACGAACGCCGAGTAAGCGTTCTTGCTCGCGAGAGGCCACCTCGTCGTTGTCGTCGACAAGTACCTCGTCCCAAAAATCCACGACGCGCCCGCCCGACCACCGGTACCTCCGCTGGTAGGGCACGCGCTGTCGATGTGGGCGTACAACGATCCCGATTACCTGCTGCAGACCATCGCGTGGGCGGCGCGGGACAACGAGATCGTCATGCACTTCGAGGGCCGGCCGATCTCCTCCCGCGACCTCGACGCGGGCCTGGCCCCGACCCTGCCCGTGGACCTGGACCCGGTGTCCCTGCTGGTGGTGCCGCACCTGGACCGGATCTACGCGGAGATGGGCCGGCAGTGCGGCGACCGCGAGGGCGATCCCCACCGCTGGGTCAACCCGGAGTTCCACGGCTGGTGGGCCGCCCGGGGTTTCCGCATCAACGTGGACGTGGCCACCGGCAGGCTGACCGGGCTCGACGACTTCCTGCGGCACTTCTACGGCAGCTACCACCCGTTCCACAACGGCAATCAGCCGCTGATCCGCACGCAGCCCGCCGGGGTGGCCGTGACTGACAGCTCCGCCCGCTTTGTGGGGTGGCACGCCATCACGATCCTGCGGGTCGCGCTGGATCCGGTCGACACCATGCGCGTGTACTTCTTCAACCCCAACAACGACAGCGGCCAGGACTGGGGCGACGGCGTGGTGGTGAGCACCGCCGGCAGCGGCGAGCGCTTTGGCGAGTCCTCGCTGCCGTTCGAGCAGTTCGCCTCGCGGCTGTACATCTTCCACTTCGACGCGCTCGAGCCGGGCGAGACCGGGTCGGTCACCTCGGAGGAGATCGCCCGGGTGACCGACTTGATCCACCGCACCTGGGGCGCGGACCGGCTGCCGGAGCTCTGAGGCGGGGTTCGCGTGCGGTTGCCCAACTGCCGTTTTGCAATCGGGCAGCATGACCCCGGCTGAGGCGTGCTGGCGGTTCGGTTCACCCTGCGTGAATGGTCAAATCCGGATGCAGGCCTGGGGGGGTGACCACCGCTCCATGCAGGCGTCGCCGAAGTAGTTCGGGTGCCGCGAGAGCTTCCGCCGCCCGCATGACATGACCGGCAGGCGGTCCGGGTCGCGCTTGTATTCAGCGAGTTGTGCGTCGGCGACCGCCTCGTAGGCGATCCCGCCGGCGGCGAGCACCATGCCCGCCACGGGGACCACTCGGCCAATGCCTGGGGGTCAGGCGTCACCGCGAGGGCTGTTGCTGTCCCACGGTCCATGGGCTCAACTCGGAGGTTGGCTGAATCCTGCCCGCAAGTCATAAGCCATGTCGGAGACATCGAGATGGGAATCGCTCGCGCGGATCACCAGATCGTAGGCCGCGTCGTCTCCGGCCACCCATATCGCCCCGAGGTTTCGGAAGTAAATGAGTTCGACAGCGATCCACGCACATCGCTTGTTGCCGTCGACAAGTGAGTGGTTGCGGCAGAACGAGTCCAGAATCGACGCGGCTTTGTCATGGATGCTTGGGTACTGTTCGGCCCCGAACAGGATAGTTCGGGGCCGTTCGACCGAACTTTGCAGTAGTCCCAGGTCACGCACCTCAGGGTGCTCAGAGTAGATCGCCGCGTAGGTTCGGAAAATGTCGATGATCTCAGGTGTCCAGATCACTGACGTTCCCGAGGCGGTCCAGTAGCGGCTTGCTGTTCCTGGCGATATGGGCGATGGCATCGTCCATAGAGCGCAGGCTTTGTTCGTCAAGGCCGCGCTTGATCTGTTCGGTGACGAATCCGCTGATCTGCCCGGAGGGGACGGCCTCTCCCAGTCGACGGTCCACATCGTCAGGGATGCTGATGAGTCGCTTTGCCATAGTGGCCTCCTTTTACGTATATCCAGCCTATATACGCGGTGAGGTTCAGGGCAAGGCGCTCTGACCCACCTCGCGATGCGGCGATGGCCGCGGTTCGCAGCGAAGGGACCGACTTCCTGAAGATGGTCCTCGCGTCGAAGAGGTCGACTGCCGTTGGATGCCGCGTGCTGATCCGGGGTGGAGAGAATGTCCCGCATCCAGCCGGTCCGCGTCCTGGACAGGCTCCCGCTGTGAAATCACCGCCGTACCTCGACATGGCGGCCGCCGAAGACGCGGAAGACTGACCGGCAGGTGGACCACGTCCCGGGAGCTGCCGCTGGAGTGCAGGACAGTGCGGCCCTACCTGCAGACGTGCTTGTTGATGAGGCCGGCCATGCGGAGCTTGTCCAGGTGACCGGGCACGGGGACCCCGGGGTTCTTCTTGGCCAATCGATCCCGCAGCCCCAGCAGGATGCGAGCGGTGTCCTTCCGAAATCCGGCCATCCACGCCGTGTCGTCGAGCAGCCACGGGGTGTGGGGATGCTCGTCCCTGATCTCGAAGAGTGAATGCAGGTCGGCGAGGTCTTTCTCGGAGCACCGGTCCTTCCAGGCGTGAGCCTTGAGGACAATGGCCGCCTCCAGATCCGGGATCCGAGTCTGGTATTCGATCGTCCGGCCATCCATCAGAACTGCTTCGATCTCTAATTCCAGGGCGTCGCAGCCCAGGGCAAATCTCAACTCTGGGAGCGAATCGACCCTGCCGACGCCGCCCACAGTGAGCGGTCGGAGCCCAGAGCCGTGGCCAGACCGGGGGAGGAGAAGGTTGATCTCGATCCATTGACCCGCGTCGTGTTGCCTGACAAAGACGTTCCCGCGCTGCTTGGTGAAGTCCAGTCCGATGAGGTTTTCGGCGATGCTACCGGCCACCTCGACATCGTCAATCGCCGCATCTGCGTCGAGGGTGGAGCGCAGAGTGGCCCTCGGTGTGGGGTACAAGGACAGCATGAGCCGGACCATGTGGCCGCCGACGATCAGATAGTCGCAACCGTCCGCTACCGCCTCGGAAACTGCTTGCTGGCCCATATAGCCCAGTTCGTCAGCGATGCTCAGAGCATGGACCTTGAGCTGTCGGGGACTGCTCACGTTCCTTCTCCGGTGATGTACTCGGCGAGCCGAAGACTGGCTTCCTCGTTATCAATTCCCGCGCTGTTGGTGAGATCCCACAACGCGATAGCCGGATCGGCAGGACAGATTCCATCGCGGCGTGAAGTCGCGGGAATCAGCTCGGTAAGTCGCCAAACGCTGGGATCGCGGGGGATACACGTGATCAGCGTCGCCTCCGCGAGCGGCGCGGGTACGAACCCGTCGTCGGCGAGATCTATGGGTCGGTTGACGTACACACGGCCCTGGGCTGGCAGCTTCCATGGAGCGTAGTGGTCGGCCGCGACGTCTCCGCTCATGAGCGGATTCGCTCCTAGGAGCTGTGCCACGCGGGCTGCATCAGCTGTCTGCTCGACGATGGTGTCCAGGCTGTACCACCCGAACTCTTGTCCGCCGGTGCCTGGATACTCCTGGATCCAATGGTTGAGCAGACGGGTCTTGTCGGCTGCCGCCATCCCGCGCGGGGAGTGGGTGAGGTGATCCCCCAGCGCTCGCGAGGCGTTGGAAATGGCTTGCTGACTGGTCCCGAGGACGTCCGCAATCTCAAGCTGCCTTGCAGGTTCTCGGGCCAGCAGGAGATAACGAGCTACCGCCCACCGTGTCCAGGCGGGCTTTCCGACGCGACGGCTACGTGGCGTCCGGCTTGGCTCCGGGAGGGCGGAGTAGGTAGCGCCACCAATGATGAGAGTCGGCGGCTCGGCGATGAGGATGTCAATCTGCCCGGATGCGGCCTGCTCCAGCACCCCGGGGGTCGCCGTGTGTCCGACAAACAACAGGCGGCTGTCGATGCGGCGGCGGCCGCTGAGGGCGCGCGTGCCGTGAGCGGTGAGTCGGGCAACGGGGGTCCGTGGTTCGACCTCGAAGGACATTCCCTCCGGATGTCGGATGAGCCATGATGTCGGGGTTCTGCCTTCGGCGATCCTGAAGTCGAGCTCGCGCAGGAGGTCCACCATGTCAATCGACATCGTGTTCCAACAAGTTTCATCCTTCGCTACGGGTAGGTACTTGTTAGACATTCCACCACTGTAGTGCTAATGCGCCAGATCGGCTGGATGCTCGAGCGTGGATGGGGCCCCGGGATCACTGCTGCCGCCGCCGGCCCCGCTGGCGTGCAATCGGCCAGCGTAACCCGGCCGAGGTGTGCTGCCGGCTCGGCCTACGCTGCGGGTCCCATGCGGACGCGTAGGTCCCGGAATTCCGGGCAAAGGGAACGCGCAGGTCAGAGGGCCAGCGCATCCCGAGGCGGATGCGCTGGTGGTTCGTCAGACGCTCGTCCCGCCCGCCCCGGCCGCCACACCGACAACCGCCACGTCCGCCCCTGCCGCGTCCGCCGGCACGCTGCTCCCACCCACAACCCGGTGCCGCCCGAGCGGCAGCATGAGCGGCCGGCCCGAGGTGGGGTCGGGGATCACCCGGCTGTCGATCCCGAATACCGCGCGCACGGTCTCTGGCGTGAGGACCTGCTCGGGCGTCCCGGCGCTGTGCACGCGGCCGTCGGCCAGCGCCACCAGGTGGTCGGCGTAGCGGGCGGCCAGGTTGAGGTCGTGGAGCACCATGACGATGGTGGTGCCGCGGTCGGCGTTGAGGTCCACCAGCAGGTCCAGCACCTCCACCTGGTGGGCCACGTCCAGGAAGGTCGTGGGCTCGTCCAGCAGCAGCAGGTCGGTGTGCTGGGCCAGGGCCATGGCTATCCACACGCGCTGGCGCTGGCCGCCGGACAACTCGTCCACCGCCCGGTCGGCCAGCTCGAGGGTGCCGGTGGCCTGGAGGGCGGAGGCGACGGCCTCGTCGTCGTCCCTACTCCAGCGCGAGAGCATCCCCTGATGGGGATTGCGTCCGCGGCCCACCAGGTCCGAGACGGTGATGCCCTCGGGGGCGATCGGGGACTGGGGGAGCAGGCCCAGCGTGCGGGCGAGTTCCTTGGCGGGGATCTGGTGGACCTGCCGGCCGTCCACCAGCACCTGCCCGCCGCGGGGCCGCAGCAGCCGCGACATGGACCTGAGCAGCGTGGACTTGCCGCAGGCGTTGGCCCCGACGATCGCGGTGATCCGCCCGGGCGGCACCCGCAGGTCCAGCCCGTCGATAACGGTGCGGTCGCGGTAGCCCAGGGTCAGCGCGGCGGCCTCGAGGGTGTGGTCGGCGGTCACAGTGAGCCTCCGGTGCGGTTGGTGCGGGCGATGAGATAGACCAGGTAGGGCGCACCGAGGGCGCCGGTGATCACGCCGACGGGGTAGCGCGTGTCAAAGGCGAACTGGCCCACCAGGTCCGCGGCCAGGACCAAGACCACGCCCACCAGGGCGGCCGGCACGAGCGGGGAGCCGTGCGGCCCCACCAGCCGAGCGGCGATGGGCCCGGACAGGAAGGCCACAAAGGCGATGGGCCCGGCGGCGGCGGTGGCAAAGGCGATGAGGCCCACAGCGGCGACGATCAGCACGATCCGGGTGCGTTCGGTGCGCACCCCGAGCGCGGAGGCGGTGTCCTCGCCCAGGCGCAGCATCGACAGGTCGCGGGACTTGAGCAGCAGGACGGGCGCGAACACGCAGCAGGCCACCAGGACCGGCTGGACATGCGCCCACGAGGCGCCGTTGAGGCTGCCGGTGAGCCAGCGCATGGCCTCCTGCAGCTCCCACTGCGGCGCGGTCTTGAGGATGTAGTCGGTGACCGCGTTGAGCGTGGCGGCGATCCCGATGCCGATCAGCACCAGCCGGGTCCCCACCACGCCGCCGCGGTACGCCAGCAGGTAGATGGTCAGGGCCACGGCGATCCCGGCGACGATCGCGAACACCGAAACCGAGGTGCCGCCCAGGCCCAGGACGACGATCGCGAACACCGCCGCCGCGCCGGCGCCCGAGCTGATGCCGATGATGTCGGGGGAGGCCAGCGGGTTGCGCAGCATGGTCTGGAAGGTCACGCCGCCGAGGCCGAAGCAGGCCCCGGTGAGCACCGCGAGCACGGCGCGGGGCAGGCGCAGCCGCCCCACGGTGAACGTGGCGCCGGGGACGTCGCGCCCCAGGATCACGCCCGCCACCTCGGCGGGGGAGTAGAAGGTCTTGCCCAGCATGAGCGTCGCGGCCAGCAGGGCCAGCGCCACCAGGGCGAGCGCGGTCATGACCAGCAGGCGACGACGGCCCCGGCCGCGCCGACCGCGGGCGACGAGCTCGACGGCGGACGGGGCCGACGGGCCGGACGGGGCCGGGCCTGACGGTCGGCTGACGGTCGGCGTGCTCACAGTTCCCTGACCTTCTGGCGGCGGACGATGGCGATGAAGATCGGCGCGCCCACGAGGGCGGTGATGATGCCCACGTCGATCTCCGCGGGCCGCGCGACCACTCGGCCGAGCACGTCCGAGGCGGTGACCAGGACCGCGCCGACGAGCGCGGAGAACGGCAGCAGCCAGCGGTGGTCCACGCCCACGAGCAGCCGGCAGGCGTGCGGGACGATGAGCCCCACAAAGGCGATGGGACCGGCGACCGCGGTGGCGGCGCCGCAGATCAGCACCGCGCCCAGCGCGGCGAGGATCCGGGTGAGCAGGACGCGCTCGCCCAGTCCGGCGGCCAGGTCGTCGCCGAGCGCGAGCGAGTTGAGCGGGCGCGCGGCCAGCAGGCAAAGTACCGCGCCCACCACGAGAAAGGGCAGCACCTGCTCGATCGCCTCGGCGCTGGCCCCGCCGACGCCGCCGATCTGCCAGGACCGGACACTGCCCGCGATGTCCCCGCGCGGCAGCACCACCGCGCTGATGAACGAGGAGGCGGCCGCCGAGGTGGCGGCCCCGGCGAGCACGAGCTTGAGGGGCGTGGCGCCGCCGCGCCCGAGGGAGCCGACGATGTAGACGAACACCGAGGTCCCCGCGGCCCCGACGATCGCGGCCCAGATGTAGCCGGTGTACGTCCACAGCCCGAACCACGCGATCCCCACCACCACGGCCAGCGACGCGCCCATGGTCACGCCCAGGATGCCGGGGTCGGCGAGCGGGTTGCGGGTCACGCCCTGCATGACCGCGCCGGCCAGGCCGAGCGCCGCGCCCACCAGCAGGGCCATGACGGTGCGGGAGATCCGCTTGGTCACCGCGGCCTCGCCGAGGCCGTCGGTGGACCCGCCCAGCGCGGCGACGATCTCCTCCCACGACACGACGCGGGAGCCGATCGTGACGGACAAGACCGCGACGACGACGAGGACCGCGATCGTGACCAGGAGCCAACCCACGCGGACCCGCGCCGGGCGCCGCACCGTCCTGAGTGCAGACGTGGCGGTGCCCGGCGCGGCCGTGATCGGGAGCTGGGTCACTCGGCTGCCCTGACGAACTCGGTCACTCGACTGTCCTGATCAGGCTCGGTCACTTGCCGTTGCCGGCGGCCTCCGCGAGCTGCGCGACGTAGTCGTCGAGAACCCACGAGATGGCGAGCGGGGTGGGGTTGGCGGCGGTGCCCTGCGGGCCGTTGCCGTCGAGGAACACGATCGCGTTGTTCTTCACGGCCGGCATCTGCGACAGCAGCGGGTCGGCCTTGAGGGTGTCCACCAGCTTCTGGTCGCCGTAGGTGACGATCATCTCGACGTCGTCGAACATGTCCAGCTGCTCGGCACTGATGCTGCCGGAGAACTCGCCGCCCTTGGAGGCCTCGGCGACGGCCGCCGGGGTGGCCATGCCGAGGTCGGCGAAGAACGCGGCGCGGGTGTCGGCGGCGCTGTAGAAGTTCACCGTGCTCAGGTCGGTCGGGTCGACGTGGGTCATGAACATGGTCTTGGTGCCCTTGAGCTGCGGGTGCGCGGCCGCGGCCTCGGTGATCTCGCCCTCGAGCTGGGCGATCAGTTCGTCGCCCTCGGCCGCCATTCCCAGGCCCATCGAGTTGAAGCGGATCGAGTCCTTCCACGAGGTGGCCCACGGCTTCTCGGGGTACGCCACCACGGGCGCGATCTCGCTGAGCGTGTTGTAGTCCTCCTGCGTCAGACCGGAGTACGCGGCCAGTATGACGTCCGGGTCGGTGTCGGCCACGGCCTCGAAGTCGATGCCGTCGGTCTCGTCGAACAGCACGGGCGGCTGCGCCCCGAGCTCGGTGAGCTTCTCCTCCACCCAGGGGAGCATGCCGTCGCCGTCGTCGTCACCGAAGTTCGCGGCGGCCATCCCGACGGGGACCACGCCCAGCGCGAGCGGCACCTCGTGGTTGGCCCACGCCACGGTGGCCACCCGCTCGGGCGCGGCCTCGATCGTGGTGGTGCCGAGCGCGTGCTCGATCACCACGGGGTAGGCGGCGGACGAGCCGGCAGCGCCTGCGCTATCGGTGGACTCGGCCTCGGTCGACGATCCGCACGCGGAGAGCATCAGCGCGGCCGTGGAGGCGATCAGGAAGGGGGCGATCTTGCGAGAACGCATCAGGGCGACTCTCTCACTCTCGGGAGGACGGACAGGGCAGCTCACCAGAGGATTCGTCGGGGCACGCGGTCGTCGGGCACGGTGGTGCTCGACCGAGGTGGCGCCGGGGAATTAGGTGAGGCTGACCTAAGACTTTACGACCGTCCAGGGGCGGGGCGCAATCGCTTGATCAGGACGCCGGATATCGCACTTCGGACACGTCCGCGGTCGTCGCGATGCCGCCGGCGGTGCGGAACTGCCCTGGGGTCAAGCCAGTGGTCCGCCGGAAGGCCGCGCCGAAGGCGCTGGCCGAGCGGTACCCGACCCGCACGGCGACGTCGTCCACCGCCATCCCGCCGCCCAGGAGCGCGGCCGCGTGCTGGGCGCGGAATGCGGCCTGCCAGGCGCCGAAGCTCAGTCCCGTCTCCGCGCGGAACGTCCGCGTCACGGTCCGCTCGCTCACGCCGAGGCGAATCGCCCAGTCGGTGAGGGAGCGGTCGTCGCCCGGGTGGGCCTCGAGCGCGGCCACGATCGGGCGCAACAGCTCGGCGTCCGGACGCTGGACCAGCAGCGCGTGCGGCGACGGCTCGAGCAGGTCGAACACCATCTGCTCGGTGAGCTCGCGCGAGCGGGCCCCCAGCGTCTGCTCCACCAGGCGCCCCAGTAGCAGCGTCAGCAGAGGGGTCACCTCCACCGCCACTGGCTCGGTCGGCAGGGGAGAGGCGGTGCGCGGGTCGACGTGCGCGGTCCGGTACCAGGTCCCCGCCGGCGCCCGGGCGGAATGCAGCACCCCGGCGGGGATTCAGAGCCCGACCGACGGGGTGATGGTCCAGGTGCGCGAGCCGATCGTGGCCGTGGACGCGCCCGCCCGGTTCCACAGCAGCTCGTGCGTGGGGTGGGAATGCGGGGCCCACACCGTCTCGCGCTCCACCCGCTCGGCCATGCCGGTGATGACGTACGGCATCACCACGCCGCCCGCCCGGTACACCGGCAGCGAGCGGGTGTCCACAGCTCGCCGCGCGATGCTGGTGCTGGTCATGCGCTGATTCTGCACGAGCCGGGAAGTCGTGAGGTGCGCGGTTCGATTAAGGCTCTACCTCGTCGTCGTCGCACACCGAATGCGGAAGGGCGGGAAAGGTTGTGCGGAATCACCGCCGTTGCCACCATGGTTGTCGACGGCGGACAGTCCGTCGCCTCCGGAAGGAAGGGTGTTCGCATGATCTCCACCATCCTCAGCCAACTGGGCACTGGGTCGAGCCTGTACCAATCCGGTTCGGCAGCCGCGGACAGCGGCTACGACATCGCCAGCGGTCTCTTCATGGCCGCCGCGCAACTTCTCGAGAACATCGGTTCCTGATCCTCGGGCTCGCAGCAGAGCACCGATCACTCACACCGCACTGCACCTCCCCGTGGTTCCAGGGGAGGTGCAGTGCCTTCTGTGTAGAACGTGGGGTGAGGGCCGGGCGCCGCTCAGCGTTCAGCAGTCCACACCCACGAGTCGCAGGCAGGCCGGCGGCAGCTCTTGATTCGGGCCGTAGCCGTCTGCGGAGTCGGGATCGAAGGTGGGTTTGGGGTGGGTGGCCCAGTACTCCTCGGCGACCTGCTCGTTATACGCGTCCTGGTCAAAGGTCGGAACTGGTGCCGGCGGGACATAGTTTGCCTGCATCTGGTCCGAACACGTCTGTGTCCACCCGGAGGTGCCGTCGGTGAAGAAGGTCGTACCGAATTCGTGAACCGATGTTCCACACGATGCGATCTGGGTGCCCAGACAATGTGGGCTCTCTTGACCGGGGGCGGCCGTGTACCCCACGGCTCCGCACGTGTCGGCGGCCGGGGCGGCCGCCACGGGTGCCTGACTTGACGTTGTCGGGCTGGCGCTGGCGGTACTCGTCGCAGATGTCGAAGGCTGGACCGTCGTCGTCACGGTGACCTCAACGGGTGCGGGATCCCCGGAGCCACACGCAGACAAGGTGAGAAGCGGAAAAGCTATTGCTGCTGTCGCCGCGGCGATTCGAGAGCGCATCTTGTGCCTTACTGGAGGGCCGACGAGCTGGGCATTCAGTCGATAAAGTGAATGAAATGCGGCTTATCTGAAGTGATAGCGCTGATGCTAGACCGCTCATCCGACATTGAAGACGGCCCCCCATGCAGCCAGGCCGGACCTACTCGGCGCGCCGTGTGCCGGTAGCCCAGACGAGGAAGTGCGTCACGAGCAGCGGCACGACGAGGAACAGTGCGCCCCAGCCCGTCGTCGCGACCGGCATCCAGGTCCCCCACCAGACGCTCGTGTCGTCGAGGTAGTTCGGGTGCCGCGACAGCTTCCGCACTCGCGACATGATCGGAGGGCGGGCCGGATCCCGCTGGTATGCCGCGAGCTGCGGGTCGACTAACAGCCCCGATACGTCCGAACCGGCCACCGCGACGTGGAAGTCCGCGGGCGGAGGAGATAGTGGACCTGTGTGCATGCCCGGCATTCGTCGCCGCGAGCAATTCGGATGGTGCTGCTCCGCTTTCGCGCCAGCGCCGCCGGGGCGCCGGTGTTCGACCGTGGAGAGCGGCTCACGGAAGCTTGCAGCGGTCGAATTCCTGCTGCAGGCGTGTCCGGCGACGATGAGTATTGCGCAACTCGACAATGTACGCATCAAGGTCGGCTTCGGCAGTCGTGCCGGCCGCGAGCTTCCGCATCCTCCGCAGTCGTAGTGCGGCGCTCCGATAGTTGCGAACATTGGTGGCGACGAGCGTGGATTCAACCAACTCCCGGTGCTTCGGAAGAACGGCGAGCGGATCGACCGTCTGGTAGGACTCGAGCAGGTCACTCCACGCTCCGAGGTCGGTCAGCTCCAGGCTGTGCGCCAGCTCCCATGCCAAGCCTGGGTCGTCGAGCGTGATCAGAGCGAACAGCACCGCATCGCGGGGGCTGTCAGCGAGCGTGGCCATCACCTCGTCACGGTGAGCGCCCCAACCCGGTCCCGCGCTGTCGTAGAGCGCGGCGGCAGAGGTCGCGGACGGCCATTTGCGGAACACAGCGAGCCGTGCGGTGACCACCTCGTCGGGGCGATGCGCTTCGAGGAGCCGACACCAGGAGCGGGACGCGGTGAGGGATTGATGCCCGGTGTCGAACTCGGTGGCGCGCCTGGCCCAGTCGATCGCCAGGTCGAATTCGCCGATCTCTTCTAGGGCCTTGGAGGTGTCTTCCAGCCAGGCGGCGACCTTCATCTCGCGCGCGTGGGTTCGGATGATCGCATCGATGTCGTGGTCCAGCACGGCGAGGCGCTGGGCGTTCCACTCAAGCGTGAACCAATCGCTGCTGTTCGGCGAGCCCCAGCGGCTCTCGCCGCGCGGTTCCAGGGTCGCCGCGATGTCGTCCAATTGTTGGCGGTACCTCGCCAATCCCCGCTCGCCCAACGCGGGGGCGTAGGCGACCGGGTCGAGCTCGAAGAAGTCCACCTCCCCGTGGAACTGGAACTTGATCATCCAGTTGACCAACGTGGACGGAGCGACGCCAGCACGGGCAGCGGCTGCAGGATGGAGGTTGAGTAGCCTGCGGCAAGCGTCACCGATGATCCCGCTGGAGTCATCAGCCCGGGAGATCACCTTGATCGCGCTGGCGAGCGCCTTGTGGGTGACCTGGTACAGCTCGCCGGGATCGGTCGTGTCGGCCGCTGCCTCGAGAATGCTTATGGCCTCGTGCATCTGGCCGCCGTGGGCATTGGCCGCGCTCCACCTGTGAAGGTCGGCGCGCGTGCGGATCAGCGGGAGTACGTCATCTGCGAGCACGGGCCCATCCTGCCGGATGCACCGACCTTGGTGCGTTACCTGTCGGGACCCGAGCTCGGCGCAGCCACGTGTTTCTCCTCCTCTCCCCTCCGAATCGATGAGGTCGGCGCTCTCCTGTTTGGTCAGTACAGGTGGCGACCAGCTCGCTCCGACGAGTACCAATAATTGGTACTGTCGTCTGATGGCTCAGAACACGTCGATTAGCCTTGATGACCATTTCTCGGACTTTCTCGCCCGAGAGGTTGCGTCGGGTCGGTACCGGTCCGCCAGCGAGGTCATCCGCGCGGGCCTGCGGCTGCTCGAGGACAGAGAGACACAGTTGGCCACACTGCGAGCCGCGCTCCTCGACGGCGAGACCAGCGGCACGCCGGAGTCCTTCGACTTCGACGCCTTTGTCGCGGCAAAGAAGGCGTGACCAGGTACCGGCTCACCCCAGCCGCCCAACGCGATCTCTCGTCTATCTGGGATTTAACCGAAGAGCGCTGGGACGCCCGTCAAGCCGAGACCTACATCAACGAGATCAGAGCCGCCGTCGAGCGGATAGCGGAGGATCCGCGCCGCGGCCGCCAGTGCGACGAGATTCGCAAAGGCTACCGGCGCTACGGCATCGGAAGCCATCTGCTCTTCTACGTCGAGAGCACCGTGGGGGTCGATGTGGTGCGAATCCTGCATCAACGGATGGATCCGGCGCGGCACCTCTGAGTCCGCGCACCCCGCCGAGTACCCGCGGTGGGGCTCACCGGTCCGGCCACCAGCATCCAGCTGCTCGGTCATGACGGCGGATGTCGGTGCTGCTGCGACGCGTCAGGTCGGGGCTCTGCCTGACGGTCCGCACCGGGAACCTATTCTGAGCCGAGCGAGCCGACGGAGACTGAGTGTTCTGTCCTATTCTCGAAACGACGCAATTTCCCGTATTCATGCTTCTGCCGCCTTGTGCGGCTAGCCAAAGGATGCAAGTGCTTTCTCACGCCCATTGTCTGGACACCCCATGACAACAGTCAGTTGGACCGAGAACGACACGCAACGCACCGCGCGCTGGCGCTCGGAGAACGCCGCTCCGGCGCCGACCGGCATCGTGGTGATCACCGACGACATCGCCGCAGACAAGGCTCTCCGGATCGCCCGGAGAGGCTCGAGCCTGCTCTGGCGAGGCGACTTCCAGAACGCCCGTCAGCTCATGCGCGCCCTCGACCGGCGCCTGGAGAAGCGCGAATCCCGAACACCGCAGGCCTCCGAACCGGGCGAGATCTTCCTCGCCAACCGGAAGGCGCGCGCACAACGCGCAGCGATCCTGGGCAAGATCCTCATACCGCTAGAGCCCGACTACACGATCTCGCTGCGCAGAGCGCCCGACACGCGTGCCGCCTGCGCCCATGCCTACGGGCCGCCGGTCGACGGGCCGAACGCCGAGCACAACAACTCCGCCGGCGAGCCGAACGCAGCCGCGGGCGTGGAGACGCTCGTCTCGCTGCCCGAGCTCCTGGGCGTCATCAGCGCGTACGAGTGGCACCGCAAGGGCGTCGAGGTCGCCGCCCTGGGCGCTCGGATCCACCCCGCCCACGGCGTCTTCACCCCCACCCGCGACGAGTACATCGACCTGGTCGCCGACGCCCCCTGGCCGCAGGGACTCGACCATCCCGTCGTCTGGGACATCGGCACCGGGACCGGAGTACTCGCGGCCGTCCTGGTCAAGCGCGGGGCCCGGGAGGTCGTGGCGACCGACATCAGCCCTCGCGCGGTGCAGTGCGCGCGGGAGAACGTGGAGCGCCTGGGGCTGGCGGACCGGGTCCGCGTAGTTGAGGCCGATCTCTGGCCGACCGGCGGCCAGCGCGCCGACGTGGTGGTATGCAATCCGCCGTGGATACCCGGACGCCCGACCTCGGCCCTCGAGCAGGGGATCTACGACCCCGGCTCCGACATGCTCCACCGCTTCCTGGGCGAGCTCCCGGATCACCTGACGCCGCGGGGTGAGGGATGGCTGATCCTGTCCGACCTCGCCGAGCACCTCGGTCTGCGCACTCGCGACGAGCTGGTCGCACGCATCGCCGACGCCGGTTTGACCATTGCCGGCCAACACGAGACGACGCCGCGCCACCCGCGCGCGGCGGACAGCTCCGATCCGCTCCACGCCGCCCGGGCCCTCGAACGCACCATCCTGTGGCGACTGGCCGTTCGGACCGCGCCGACGGCTTGACGCTGTTCGGTGGAACCGAATGAGCTCTTGGTGCCGTCAACTCCAGTAGAAGGGTGAGAAACACCCCGACGACGAGGAGGGGTGATGACGGTGCCAGTGCCATTGCGTGTGAATCCCGATCTGCTTCGTGATCTCGGGTCGGCGTGGCACGCGCTGGCGGACTCGATGGGCAGCCTCGACCCCGGCGGTGCGGTGGCTCTGGGCGCAGATTCGGTGGGCGGGAGTCTCACGGCGCAAACGATGAGATCCGCGGGGGTTCCCCTCAACTCGGGGGTTGTGCGAACGATCGCTCGCTTCCGCACGATGGCCGAGTGCGCGCGGGACACCGCGGACAGTGCCCACGCAGCCGATGACGCTTTCGCGGCCACGCTCCGGCGGATCGACGGAGACCGATGACCGCCGCGCTCACCCGCGCGACCCTGGCAGCGTGGTCAACCGAGGGCGTCTGCGCGGCGGCCTCCCATCTCGACCGGGTCCGCAGCGGTTTCCTCGACGCCGTCTCCAGCGCAGAGAGTGCGCCCGATCGAGTGGACCCCTCGTGGTCCGGACAGGCGGCGGATGCCTGCCGAGATCGCTTGGTGGAGGAGTCGGAGTCAGCGCGAAAGCTCGCCGTCGAGTTAGAAGAGGTCGCCGAGGTGCTGCGCACGGTGGGCAGCCGCCTGGACTTCGCCAGAGCGTCCGCCGAGAGCATCGCGACTGAGATCGAAAGCGACCCCTGCGGCCTCGTCGTCCACGATGACTGGACGGTCAACATCTCGCCGATGGCGTTGGTCCCGACGCCCGAGACCGACCCGGAGCGTGTGAGGCAGGCGATCCGAGTTGGTCAGGATCAGCTGGACTCCGCCGTGAGGTTCGCGTGCCAGGAGGACGCGGCCTGCGCGGAACGACTCACTGCCGCCGTCGAACGGGCAGTGCAATGCGGCAGGCGGCTGGATCACGCTGCCGCGTTTGAACGAGCCACCGGCAGGCCTCCGGAGACTGTGAACGACTGGCTGATCGCGACGATGCTGGATCCCACGTCGGAGGCGGAGAGATACCGGGGCAGAGACGCTCGAGTAGTGCTCGGACGCATCGAGCCCCGACCGGGGAATGGCGTGGTGACAATGGATCTCTACATTCCGAGTTACAGCGTCTTCAATGCCGGTTTCTGGCACATGGACTACGACCTCGGTGACTTCCGCGGACCGGAGTCGCCGCGGGAAATCGGGAATGCGCGCGTCGAGCTCGCGGTGGATTTTGAATCGGGACTCGTGGTGGCGCGGCAGAACCCGTCGGTCTCCGAGGACGGAGATATCGGAGTCGGAACGCCCGACGTACAGGTGCAACAGCTGACCGAAGGGGGAGTCAGGATCGGGGTCGAGGCGGGCAATCCACTCGCGCCTCTCTCTGGATGGCCTGTTCACCGCGTCGCTGGCGACTTCGCGGTGATCCCCGAGGACGGCCGCATTTCCGTCGGCGGGATCCGGGGCAACTATCCAGCCTTCGAGGTCTACCAGCACGCGCCGGACGGCACCGTGATGACTCTGACCACGGACCCCGCTGCCCATCCACTCGGATTTGACCAGTTCGGCCCGGTTGCCGCGCTTCCCTTCCAGCATGATGTCGGGGAATCGCGATTGCTCAGTCCATTCGAAGATCCGTCATCGGTTCGGTTCGACGGAAGCGACAGCCGTCCCGGCGTCGCCGTTCTAGGAGAGGAAGCTGACGATGTCGTCGTCACCCCGATCGCCCCTCGCGGTTGACCCGGACCCGGTCCCCACGATGTGGTGGTTCGCTGGCGTCACCTGCGTAATCGCGTTGCCCCTGTGGACGCTGGCACTTGCGGGCGTGCTCCTCGGAGTGGCAGAACTGATGTCGACAAAGGAGATCGGCCTCGGGGTCATGGTGGTCACGTCGGTCGCACCGGGGCTCGTGTGCGCGGTGATGTCGTGGCGGAGTCGGGAGCGGGTCACGCGAAGCGGGCGCTGGGCGGGCGTGGCCGGCGCCATGATCCTGGTCGGCGTTATTGCCGCGGCGGCGGAGGGTTCCCTGTGATCGGCGAGATGAGGACGTCTCCGTGGTCGGCCTTTGCAGCCCTGTGTGCCTCGATCGTGTGGAGCGGTTGGGCCTTCTTCCGATTCGTTCCGGAGGCGCCTGACGCCTGGATGTGGTGGTGCCTGGCACCGGCGATAGTAGGGGGGCTGATCCTGCCGTGGAGCACTCTCCGCCGCCAGGGTGTCGCGCTCATCGCCGGGCCGCTCGTGGTGGCCTCGACATTTCTGATGGTGCTGGTCGGCATCGTGCTCGGTGGGGTTATCGGCGCCTTGATCTGGGGCTAGAAGTACTGAACGTGAGGCGACCAGCCCGGGCCTGGCGCGTTGGCGGACAGCGGTCTGGTCGGCCGTCGTAGCGATCCCGCTCATGGCGGCTGTACTCAGGCGTGGTCGTCGAACCCGGGTCGGTCGGGTGTGTGGTGGTCGCGGAGGTGCGCGCCGGTTGCCCAGACCAGGAAGTTCGCGATGAGCAGCGGCGCGACGACGAAGAGTGCGCCCCAACCCGTCGTCGCGACCGGCAGCCAGTTCCCCCACGCACTCGAGTCGCCGAAGGCATTAGAGCGCCGAGCCTGCGACCAGTACTCCCGCGAGGTGATCCGCGGGCGATCCGGCTCCTGCGTGGCGACCTGAGCGTCCGTGAAAAGGCCCCGGACCTCCGAACCGGCGACTGCTACGTGGAAGCTCGCGGGACGAGGTGAGTGCGGAACCGTATGCATGTCCGGGATTCGTCACCCCGACGACATCGGATGGGGAGGTCGCCCGCAGCGTGAAGGATGTCCTGCTCGCTGCCGAGACCGGTCGGCGACGCGGGGTTCCGGCGAGGGCGGCCCCAATTCTGGTCATCCGATCGAGGCTGGCAATTCGTCCGTTGCGACTACCCGGCGAATGGGAAGGGGACGGGGTGACGCCCACCCGGGTCAACCGCTCGGGCCGGGTCGCGGTCAGAATGCGGGCCGCGCCGGGCGCTCCTCGTCGTCGTCGCTTCTCCTGGTTTTATTCCCGCGACCCCGCCCCTGTAACAGTTGTCACGACACCGAGTTTGACAGCCCCTCATCCGGTAGGTTGCGAGGGTTCCGGTGCGCGGCCCAGGGTCGCCCGGCCTCCCGTCTTCCTGTACCTCGCAATTCCTTAAGGACCCCCGTGACGACAGAGTCAACCGCCGTAGAGTCTCCGGCCGCAGAGCACGATTCAAGCAAGCACGATTCACACAAGCGCGACCACACCGGCGGCTCCGCGCCCCTGCCCCCCGCGACGACGCGGCTGATCGCGCTGCTCGTCGCCGCCGCGTTCGTGGTGATCCTCAACGAGACCATCATGTCGGTGGCACTGCCCCAGCTGATGCGCGAGTTCTCCGTTACCGCGGCCACCGCGCAGTGGCTGACCACCGGGTTCATGCTCACCATGGCCGTGGTCATCCCGTTCACCGGGTGGATGCTCGTCCGACTGCCGCTGCGGACCGTGTTCATCATCGCGATGACCACCTTCACCCTAGGCACCCTGCTGGCCTCGCTGGCTCCGGTGTTCGTGGTGCTGGTGGCCGGCCGCGTGGTGCAGGCCGTGGGCACCGCGATCATGATCCCGCTGCTCATGACCACCGTCCTCAACGTGGTGCCGGCCAACCGGCGTGGACGCACCATGGGCGTCATCTCCATCGTGATCGCCGTGGCCCCGGCAATCGGCCCCACCGTCGGCGGCCTGGTCCTGGAGTCGCTCAGCTGGCGCTGGATGTTCTGGCTGGTCCTGCCGATCGGCATCCTGGCCCTGGTCGCCGGCGCCATGCTCATCCGCAACGTCACCGAGCCGCGCCCGATCCCGCTCGACATCTTCTCGGGCGTGCTCTCCGCGGTCGGCTTCGCCGGGCTGATCTTCGGCCTCAGCTCGATCGGTGAGGCCGCCAACCACAGCGCACTCATCACGCCCTGGATCCCCATCGCGGTGGGTGTGGCCGCGCTGGCCGTGTTCGTGTGGCGCCAGCTCTCGCTCAAGGACAACGCCCTGCTGGACGTGCGGGCGTTCACCTTCCCGACCTTCACCGTGAGCCTGTCGCTCATGCTCGTCTCGATGATGTCGCTGTTCGGCACCCTGATCCTGCTGCCGCTCTACATGCAGCAGGTCCTGGGCACGAGCACCCTGGAGTCCGGCCTGGCACTGCTGCCCGGCGGCCTGCTCATGGGCGTCCTCGGCTTCTTCGTAGGCCGGAGCTTCGACCGCATCGGCGCTCGGCCCCTCATCATCCCCGGTGCGATCCTGGCCGCCGCCGGCCTCTGGGGGATGTACCTGTTCTTCCAGACCGACAGCTCCCTGATCGTCGTGGTGGCGTGGCACATGGTCCTCAGCGTGGGCCTGGCGTTCCTGTTCTCCCCGCTCATGACCTCGGCGCTGGGTTCGCTCCCGCCGCACCTGTACTCGCATGGTTCGGCGCTGCTCAACACCCTGCAGCAGGTGGCCGCGGCCGCCGGCACGGCGCTGTTCATCACCGTCATGACGCTGGGCATCGTCTCCGGCGCCGAGTCCGGGAAGGACGACGTCGCTGCGCAGATGACCGGCGTGCACAACGCGCTACTGCTGGGTGCGATCGTCTCGCTGATCGCTGTAGTGGGCGTGTTCTTCGTCCGCAACAGCGCGCAGACCGAGGGACCGGCGACCGAGCACGTCGTCGCTGACCCGGCCACAGCGACCGCCCACTGACACCCATCGGCGGCCCCGGAGTGACCTGCGTCATATCCTCGGGGGCGTGAAGGTTGATCTGACAGTCCTCGCCGTCCCCGGCTTCATCGCCGCGATGGCGGCGGAGTACGCATGGCAGTCCCGCAATCCCGCCGAGGGGACCCGGGCCGGCGACTACGAGTTCGCCGACACCATGGCCAGCCTGTCGATGGGCGTCGGCAGCCTGGTCGCGCCCTTTGTGGCCGACCGCCTGCTCGCGCCCGTCACGCCGCGGACCGGCCGGTACGCCAAGGCGCTCATGGGCTTCTCCCTCGCGGCTGCGGCCGCCGCGACCGTGGGAGACGTGGTCCGGCGCACCCGGACCACCGGGCTGCTCGAGGCGGGCGCCTTGTCGTCGTCACCCTTGTCGTCGTCATCCCTGTCGTCGTCGGATCCCCGCGCCACAACAGGGAACGACGACGACGACGACGAAGTCGCCACCTCAACTCCCGCGCCCGTCGCCGATTCCGCGCCCGTGCCGCCCGCACTGCGCCGCATCACCGGAGGGTCGGCGGTCTCGGCGCTGGCCTCGGCGGTGGTGACGGTCGCGACGCTGTGGAGCGCGGAGTCGGCGAGCAAGAAGCTGTTCCGCCTCACCCCGCTGGACCTGGGCTCCGGCCCGCTGGCGTACGCGGCGGCGATCGGAGGGTGGGACTTCATCTACTACTGGAATCACCGCTTCGATCACGAGAGCCGCTGGCTGTGGGCCATGCACGTGGTGCACCACTCGAGCGAGCGCTACAACCTGTCGACCGCGCTGCGCCAACCCGTTGCGGAGGCGCTGACGATCTACGTGCCGTACGGGCTGCTCTCGCTGCTGGGCGTGCGGCCGGCGCTGGTGCAGGACGCGCGCGCGATCAACCTGATCTACCAGTTCTGGGTGCACACCGAGGTCGTCCGGTCGATCGGGCCCTTCGAGCGGGTGTTCAACTCGCCCGCGCATCATCGCGTGCACCACGGCAGCAACCGCAGGTACCTGGACCGCAACCACGGCAGCATCCTCATCCTGTGGGACCGCCTGTTCGGCACCTTCGAGCCCGAGGGGGAGCGAGTGGTCTACGGGCTGACGACGAACATCGACACATTCAATCCGCTGCGGATCGCCACGCACGAGTGGGTCGGCATCGCCCGAGATGTGTTCCGGGCACAGACCTGGCGCGACCGAGTCGGGTACCTGGTGCGCGGGCCGGGGTGGGCTGGGGCGCGGCGGGCGTAGGGACGAGTTCATGCCTCCGGATTGGCGGCAACCCGTCGGACGCCATCCGGAGTCGGCCTGTGTCGTGCCCTCGACACGAAACAAGAATCTGATGCTCGTGCACATGGCATAGTTCGAGCATGGCTAAACACGGGCTCAACGTAGCGAGCGGTCTAGACGGCGCGGTCTCAAAGCTGCATAAAAAGGCATTAGAAGCGCTCGGTCAGAACCTGGTCGGCGGCGAGCAGGTCCTAGCAGTAATTGTCGGTCCCAGTAATCAGGCGATGATTGGAACGGATAACAGAGTATTCGTTTACAAGAAGGGATTTATGGCAGGAGCGTCCTTCGGGTCGGAGCTGACTTCCTGGAACTACCAGAATCTCGTCGGCGTCCAGATCCACACGGGGATGATGTCTGGCGCTGTCATCCTCCAGGGGCCGGGCCAAACCGGAGGCAAGACCAGTATCTGGCGAGATAGTGACGACGATCCGTACAAGGCCCCGAACGCGATTCCTATCGTGCGTCCATTCGATGACGCTAAGCAGGGGGTAGCGAGACTACGGCAACTAATCTCGATGGCGCATCAGCCTGTGACTAGCTCGGCCATGCCATTAACGAGTATTAACTCGGAATCGGTGGGTTCGATCGCGGATGAACTGGCAAAACTCTCGGACCTAAAGGCGTCAGGAATCCTGAGCGATACAGAATTCACTCAACTCAAGAGTCGGTTACTGGGGGGTTAGAGACTCCGCGGATCCGACTTCCGGCTCGTCGAGAGATCGCGATCCGGCCTAGTCATGGGCCGATGTCAAGCGGAAGTCAATCCAGTTGCGTCACCGATCGGTGAGTGTCCGGTACGCGGATCGTAGGGCGGCCGAGGGTTAGATCAGCCCAGCGAGTGGAGGCTGAACGCGGCGAGGAAGCCGAGGGTCGCGATGAGTCCCGAGTAGATGGACGCCTTCTCAAAAGCCTCGGGGATCATGGTGTCGGTGATCATCGCGAGGATCGCGCCGGCGGCCAGCGCGTTGACGAAGGCCAGCACGCCGGGCGGCGCGCCGTCCAGGAGCAGGTAGCCCGCGAGAGCCGACAGGCCGGACGCGACGGCGATGCCGCCCCAGACTCCGAAGACGTAGCCGGGAGTCCGCCCGGATCTCTTCATGCCGGCGGTGCTGGACAGGCCTTCGGGGACGTTGGAGATGAAGACCGCCGCGAGCATCGGCACGCTGAGCCCGCCGCCGGTGAGGAAGCTCAGGCCGAGCACCATCGACTCCGGGACACCGTCGATCAGTGCGCCGATCGCGATCGCGCCACCGCTGCTCGAGCCTGAGGGGTGCTGGTCGCCGGAGCGTTTGCGGTGTCGCGCCCCTCGGCGGGCCAGGAGAAGGTTGAGGCCCACGTACACCAGCGACCCGGCGAGGAAGCCCAGCGCCGTTGCCAGCAATCCGCCCTGGTCCATCGCTTCCTCTACGAGTTCGAAGGACAGCGCGGAGATCAACACGCCAGAACCGAAGGCCATCACCGCCGCCACCAGGCGGGCGGGCACCGTGATGAACCACGCGATGGCGCTGCCCACCAACAGTGCGCACCCGGCGACGAACCCCGCGCCGCCTGCCGCCACCCACTCCGGCATCGTCGAACCCCGTCTCTTGAGTGGTCGCGTTCCCAGTTGATCGAGCGTAGTTCTACCCGGTCCATCGGGGCGGTGGGCGGATTCGGGACCGTGCCGGGTGGGGCTTGTCTACGCTCCGGACATGGGCAGCGGTGCGAGGCGCGTGGCGTGGTCGGCAGCGGCGATCAAAACTCTGACGATCAGGGCTGTGGTGATGAGGGCTGTGGTGATCAGGGCCCTGGCACTCCCGGTGGCCGTGGTGCTCGCCGTGGCGACGGCACCGCTTCTCTGGGCGTCCGCGGCCGCGGCGTCCCCCGGACCCGGAGCGCCCGCCGGCTTCCACTGGGGAGTGGCCACCTCGGGCTTCCAGGTGGAGGGCTCGAACCCGGACTCCAACTGGAAGCGGTACGTCGACGCGACCTCGCCGTCAGGACAGACCGACCCCGTGGGCGACTCGGTGGACTTCTGGAACCGGTACCCCGAGGACGTGGCCAATGCGGCCGCGATGGGGGTCAACACCTTCCGGTTGAGCGTCGAGTGGGCCCGGATCGAGCCCGTGAAAGGCCGGTACGACGCCGAGGCGCTCGCGCACTACGACCGGATCATCGACACGATCCGGAGCCACGGCATGACGCCGATGATCACGATGGTGCACTACGTCTACCCAGGCTGGCTCGCTGATGAGGGCGGGATGCTGTCCGGCACGGCCGTGGACTCGTTCGGGCGGTTCGCCGAGCTCATCACCGATCGCTGGGCGGGCGACGGCACCATGTGGGTGACCTTCAACGAGCCGCTCGTCTTTTTCAAGCACGAGATGACCCTCGGCCGCGTCGGGCCGATCGACTTCTCGCGGTTCCTCGACACGGTCGTCGCCGCCCATCGGCTCGGGTATGCGGCCGCCCACCGCGCCGACCCGGCCGCCATGGTCACCATGAACGAGGCCTACCTGCCCCTGGCCACCGACTTCACCGACATGCTGATCGGGGACCGGGTCTCCGACGTGGTCGACTACGTGGGCATCGACTACTACTACGGCGTCGCGGCCAACAACCTCACGGCCATCAACGCCGCGTGGGACGACTTCGCCGCCGTCCGGCCGCAGCCCGAGGGGATCTACGAGGCGGTCAAGCACTACGCCCGCGCGTATCCGGGCAAGCCGATCTACATCGTCGAGAACGGGATGCCCACCGCCGACGGCGGCCGCGCGGACGGCATCGAGCGGGGCGACTTCCTGCGCGACACCGTGTTCTGGCTCCAGCGGGCGGTGGCCGACGGCTACCCGGTGATCGGCTACAACCACTGGTCGTTGGTCGACAACTACGAGTGGGGCGACTACTCCGCGCGCTTCGGGCTGTATCGAGTAGATGTGCTCGCGGACCCGACGCTCACCCGCCGGCCGACCTCGGGCGTCGAGGCCTACCAGGACATCATCGCGGCCGGGGGAGTCGGGGACAGCTACCGTCCTGTGCTGCCCGCCGCGTGGTGCTCGCTGGCGACCATCCCCGACAGCTGCCTGGACCCGGTGTCTCCGGCGGGGCCGCTGGCGACGCTGGCGGGGTGAGGTTGGCCGGGTGAGCGGTTAACGGCTCGCCGGGCGGTAGCGATAATTCGGGTAAGGCAGCACCAACAGGTAAGACACACCCACTGTGAGGAGTGAGGTCAATGTTCCCCCAGGGCTCGATCGAGAATCCACTGCGCTATCTGTTCGGCCCCGGGCCGGATGAGGTCACGTGCCTGGCCCTGACTCCCGAGTGCATGGGGCTCTTCCCGTATCTCGCGGCTCGGTTCGGGCTCGGCAGCTAGGGCGCGCCGACGACCGTGTCGACGGTTTCCTCCAGCAACTCGTCCTCGATTTCGAGGTCGCTGTAGCCCAGACGCTTGCGCTGGGCTTTCTGGTCCATCGGCAAGAGACTATGAGAACCGGAATCCGCGCCGGAGGAAAACCCCCTCGACGGACCCCTCCTCACGAACCCGCGCACCTTATCGTCGTCGCCCCGGGGCCCGGCCCCACTCAGAACTAGAACCTGTTCTTGACACCCGTCGACTCCGGCGTAATCTCCTGTGGGTGGCTACCCTCACCTCTTTCCCTCACCTCATGTCGCCCGGCCGGATCGGTCCCATGGCTACGCCCAACCGCATCGTCCTGCCGGCCATGGATATGAACGTCTCGGAAGACGGCGAGATCGAGCAGCGCGAGATCGACCACTACGTGGCGCGCGCGGCCGGGGGAGCGGGCCTGATCATCACCGGCGCGTGTGCGATCGCGTTCCCGGTGGGCGCGGCGTCGCTCAAGGAGCCGGGGCTGTCGGACGACAAGTTCATCCCCGGGCTCAAGGCGCTGGCCGACGCGGTGCACGCGGCAGGCTCCAAGCTGTGCGTGCAGTCCACGCACCACGGCAAGGTCGCGCGCGTGGACATCGCCAGTGACCGCCCGGTGATCGCGCCGAGCGCCCCGGATTACGACTACGACTATTCCGCGCTGGCCGACAGCACCCCCGAGGAGCTGGGCCGGATGGGTGCGGCCAGCGGCGGAAAGAAGACGGTCTACAAGGAGATGACGCGCGAGGACATCGCGTGGCTCATCTCCACCTGGGCTGAGGCCGCCGACCGCATCGCCCGCGCCGGCGCCGACGCGATCGAGATCCACGTCGCCCACGGCTACATCCTGGGCGTGTTCCTCAACCAGCGCGACAACCACCGCACCGACGCCTATGGCGGATCGCTGGAGAACCGGGCCCGGTTGGCGTGCGAGGTCATCGCGGCGGTCAAGGAGCGGGTGGGGGACACGCTCGCCGTGCTGGTGCGCGTGGCCGGGCAAGAGTACGGCCAGGAGGGCGGGCTGAGCCTGCCCGAGGCTACCGAGGCCGCAGTGCTGTTCGAGCGCGCGGGCGCCGACGCCATCCACGTGACCGGCTGGGGCCGTAACCCCTTTGACAACTTCACCGACGGTCCGCTGCCCGACACCATCGGCGCGTACGTGGACAACGCCGCGGTGATCAAGAAGGCCGTGTCGATCCCGGTGATCGCCGTGGGCCGGATGCTGCCTGAGGTCGCGGAAAAAGCGATTGACGACGGCAAGGTGGACTTTGCCGCCATGGGTAGGCAGTTGCTCGCCGATCCGGAACTGCCCAACAAGCTGCGTGCGGGTACGCCGGAGCGGGTGCGCCCGTGCATCAACTGCTACCTGTGCGTTGCCGAGAACTTCTTCGACGACACCCCGTTCTGCGCGGTCAACCCGGCGCTGGGCAACGAGACGCTCCTGCCGCTGACGCCCGCACCCAAGCGCGAGCACGTCGTGGTGGTGGGCGCCGGTCCCGCCGGGCTCGAGTCGGCCCTCGTGCTGACCGAGCGTGGGCATCGTGTGACCGTGCTGGACAAGGCCGACCGGCTGGGCGGCACCATGTGGTTCTCCACGCTCACCACGCCCGACAACGAGCCGCTCATCCGTTTTTTCCAGGCTGAGGTGAAACGGCTGGGCATCGACGTGCGGCTGAACACCGAGGCGACGGTCGAGTCGATCCGCGCACTCGGTGCGGACCGCGTGATCGTGGCGACCGGCGCCAAGCGCCCCGCCCCGTCCATCCCGGGCGGCGACCTGCCGCATGTGCACACGGGCGACTCGCTGCGCGCGACCATGCTGGGCACCGCCACCGCCGACGAGGCCGGGCTCCTCCTCCGGCTGGTCGGACGACTGGGCAGGCTCTCGACCATCACCAAGCGCCCCTCGTGGATCCGCCGTCTGACCATGATCGCGCTGCCGATGGGCAAGGACGTGGTGGTGATCGGTGGTTCGCTGGTGGGCCTGGAGTTGGCCGAGTTCCTGGCCGAGCGCGGGCGTCGCGTGACGCTCCTGCACGAGTCGCAGCAGCTGGGCCTGCCGCTGGCCATGCCGCGCCGCTGGACCGCGGTCCGTCACGCCCGCGAGCATGGCGTCGACATCCAGCGCCGCGTCACGGTCACCCGCATCACCGAGTCCGGTGTGGAGTGGGCCGACGCCAAGGGCAACGCCTCCTCGGCCCCGGCCGACATGGTCATCTACGCCGATGGCACCACCGCGTCCGCGCCGCTGGCCGACGAACTCCGCGCGGCGGGCATCGACTGCGAGGTGCTCGGCGACGCCGGCGAGGTGGGCTACATCCACGGTGCAATCCACTCGGCGTGGAAGGCCGCGACGGTGGGGTAGGAGCCAGCCCTATCCGGTAAGGAACCACGCGGCCAGCACGCCGAGGGTGACCGCGAGGAAATTGAGTGTGGAGCCGAGCGCGACAACCGGCCCCCGGAGGGTGGTCTTGGAGCCCAGCCACGTCCACAGCAGCACGGCCGTCAATGCGCCGAGGGACATCGCCGGGAACATCGGTGCGTCGGCGCCGGCGTGGCCATGCGCGAGAACCTGCCAGGCTGTCCACGCGCTGGAGAGCACGAAAAGAATCGCGTAGGCCCCCACGAGCGCCACGAAGGTCCCTCTGGGCATCGCCGGTGTTCTCACGCTGGCTCCCCTCCTCGTGAGCCGAAGGCTAGCAACGAGGCGGTGCGGGACAGGGCCGACTTGCTCGATCAAGCGGCGGGGGTTGCCGGTCCTCATCGGACTGCGACCCGGCGGGGCTACTTCGCAAACATCTTAGTGAAGAAGCCCTGCTTGACCTCGAGCTCGTGGCCCGGGCAGCGCTCAATCCTGGGCACGCCGGCCATCACCTGGTCCACGTGATTGCCGCAGCCGGCCCAGGTGGTCTTGCCGCAGGTCTTGCAGGTGGCGGGACGGCACATGATGGTTCTCCTCGGTCAGGCAGGTGGGCGACCACGGTTCGGGTCGCTCGCTGTAGCCAGGATTACATACCCCTAGGGGTATGCGCAAGCGTCGGCGTCCCGCGCGCAGTCCCGCGCGTAGTCCGGGGCGGGGAACGGCACGGGAGGCTGCCTGTCGGGGTCCGGCCAGGTCGCGCGGAAGCCGATCCGGTCGCACCACCTGGCCAGTGTCAGGCGGTTGATGCCGAAGCGTCGGCACACCTCCCTGGCGTGCATGCCGCCCTCGTAGAGGCCGACGGCCGCCATCCAGCGGAACTCCTCGGTGTCGGGTGGTTGCATGGCATCGTTTTATCCCGCGGGTCCGACAACGGGGTGATCGATCCGGCGGGCTCCGTGTCAGTGCCTACCCGTCACCCCGCTTAGCCAGGCTCTCGCCCCAGGCCCGCGCCCGGTCGAGCTCGCCGGGCAGTAGCGGCCCCTCGTGGCCGTCCACGTAGAAGGTCGCGGGGTCCGCGATCATCCGACACCCCAGCTTCTTCAGCTTCTTGGCGATGCTCTTTCCGGCGTGTCCGGGCAGGTCGGGGTGGCGGATGTGCGTGTCGAAGGTGGCCACCGCCAGGTCGGCGTGGCCGCTGGCGTCGAGCCATTCGCGCACCCCCGACGAGATCAACTCGCCTCCGCGGTTGTGGGCCTCCTCGCGGGTGCCCTCCCGGCTGAGCCCGAAGGCGTGGGTGGGGGCGCCGACGATGAGCAGGTCCACGGTCAGGTCGACCAATCGCGGTGCTTCGTGGGCCGGGATCACCTCGACGACCCCGTGCTCGGAGAGGCCGTCGCTGATCTCGTCCGCGACGAACCTGGTGTTGCCCCACGCGGATTCGTAAACGATGAGCGCCTCCATGGCGGCTCCCTTCGGGCGGAGTGGGTACCGATGTGTGGGTACCGATTGTGCGCTGACCTCCGCGGGTCCGCGACCGCCCAGCTCGTCGTCGCTCCTCTCGTTGACAAAGCCGCCGTCCGGTGTCACTGTATTAGTGACCTAATACAGCAATACGGAACGGGGTAAGCGATGGAGTTCGACACCTCATCCCCGATCTGGATGCAGCTCGTCGGGGAGTTCTCGCGGCGCATCGTGACGGGGGAGTGGGCGGCGGGCGACAAGATGCCCGGCGTCCGCGACCTGGCGGCCGACCTGGGCGTCAACCCCAACACCGCGCAGCGGGCGCTGGCCGAGCTGGAACGGCTAGACCTGTGCCGGTCCGAGCGGGCTACCGGACGGTTTGTCACCAGCGACGAGCCCCGGATCGACGAGGTCCGCGCCGACCTGGCCGCGGGGGCCACCGACGAGTTCATCCGGCGGGTACGGGGCCTCGGGATGGCGCACGACAAGGCACGAACACTGCTCGACACGAGATGGGACACCCATGAGCATGACCCCGACACAGCATCAACCACAACGGCCCGCGACGGAGGTTCCTGACATGGGCGCCACCACTACACTCGTCGAGGTCGCGGACCTCCGCATGACCTACCGCGCCACCGCCGCACTCGACGGGATGACGATGTCGCTGGCATCGGGGCAGATCGTGGGTCTACTCGGCGAGAACGGCTGCGGCAAGACCACGTTGCTCAAGATCCTCGCCGGCGTGCTGACCGGTTACGACGGCGACGTGCGCATCGCCGGCCGCGCCCCGGGCCCCGAGTCCAAGGCGATCGTGTCCTTCCTGCCCGACACCAGCTTCCTCCCCGACTCCGCGCGGGTGAGCTACTGCCTCGAGCTCTACCGCGACTTCTTCACCGACTTCCAGCTCGAGAAGGCCCGGGACCTCATCGGGTTCTTCGGGCTGCCGGAGACCGCGCGGCTCAAGGACATGTCCAAGGGGATGCGCGAGAAGGTGCAGATCGCGCTCGCGATGTCGCGGGACGCCCGCGTGTTCCTCCTGGACGAGCCCATCTCGGGCGTGGATCCGGCTGCGCGCCAGCTCATCCTCGACGGGCTCCTGCGCAACCTGGCCGAGGACTCCCTGCTCCTCATCTCCACCCACCTGGTACACGACCTCGAGCCGATCCTCGACGCGGCAGTGATGATGCGCCACGGCCGGGTCCTGCTCTCCGGCGACGCCGACGACCTCCGCGGCCAGCACGCCGCCAGCCTCGACCAGATCTTCCGGGAGACCTACCGATGACCGCGATGGAGACGACTGAGATGACGACGACGAGCACGACAAGAACAACGAGCACTACAAGAACGACGACGACGACACTCCTCAAGCACGAGTGGCTGCGCACGCGCGGTCAGCTCGGGACCCTCGTCGGGACGATCGCCCTGATCGGAGTACTGGGCAGCCTGCTGGGCGCCGCCGGATGGCCGCTACTGTCCGAGCTCGGGCTGGCGGCGGGCATGCTCGCCGCAGTGGTGGCGGTTCCGGCCGTGCAGCTCGCGCTCGCCGCTGACTACTGGCGGTCCAGTTACGGGCGGACGGGGTACTTCACGCACTCGATCCCGGTCCGTGGGTCCCGGATCTTCTGGGCAAAGCTGGCCTGGGCGATGCTCGCCTCACTGGCCGCGATCGTCCTGACTCTCGTGCTCGCCCTGCTGGCCTGGTGGGCGAACTCCCGGCGCTCGGGCGGCACCTCGCCGTCGTTCTCACTCCTGTCCGACGCGTGGGGCACGGTCACCGCGGTGACCCCGGGTTGGATGATCGCCGCCGGACTGACGCTGATGCTGGCCTGGGTCCTGGTGTGGCCGGTCTACTACTACTTCTCGGTCTCGGTCGGACACGAGCGCCGGCTGGCCGGGCTCGGCTCCGGCGGGCCCGTGGTGGTGTTCGTGCTGGTCTACCTGGCCACCCAGGCGGTCTCGGTTCTCGGGATGATCGTGCTCCCGATCGGGGTGGGGGAGGCCGACGGCGAGACGTTGGGCTTCGTGCGGTTCGACCTGCTGTCCGAGATGGCCGCAGGCGCCGCCGCGAACAACAACGTGATGCCGATCGGATTCGTGGTATCCCTCGCGGTGCTGGCGGCGTTCTGCCTGTGGCGCACGGCCCGGTCGTGGAATCACAAGGTCGCCCTGGCCTGAGGAAGGGTTCTCGCTGGCGTAGACGTTGTCATGTCCCCAAATAAGAGGATCTTTGGCTGGGGCTCGGGCTCGATGTAGTGTTTTTTTCATCGTCCGTCGGACGCACGCCTGCTGCCGGAAGGTCCGAAGAAACATGCCGATCGTCTTGCCGTCCATCGGCCGGCCCGCGCTCACCAAGCCGACCTACCTGGCGCCTCCGACCTGGAAGCTGGTGCTCGCGTGGATCGGGCTGAGCTTCGGTGCGCTCGTCGCGCTGACTGCGGCTGCGTCCATCGGGAAGGGGCTGCGCGCGGTGGTGGCCATGGCTCTGTTCGGCCTGGCGTTGGCGTTGGTCGGCGGGTGGTGGTTGTGGTGCGAGAGCCGGGACAGGAAGCACGCCGACGAGGACCATCTCCTCGACACGCAGGCGGCCGTAGCGCAGCGGTCGATGGCCGGGTACGTGGCGGCCGACGCGCTGGCGCCGCTCACCTGGGACACGCCTCTCACGCCGGTTGCCAGGCGGTGGCCGTTGGTGGGATCCGCGGCGTTCGCCCTGTTCGTGGCCTCGCTCGTCTTCATGCCCCCCGCGGAGGCGGCGCCGGCTCCCGCTCCTGCCGCCAAGCCGGTCCCGACCTCCCTCCCGAAGCCGATCATCAGCACGGTCACGGCCACCACTACCGTCCCCGCGGCGACGACCACGCTGACCACCGCGGTTCCGACTCCGGCTCCGGCTCGCACCCAGGCGCCGATTCGCACACCGGCGCCGGTGCCCGCTCGGCCCGTCGCCCCGGCGGCCGCGCCGCCCCAACTGTCCGCGTGGTACCCGAACTGCTCTGCCGCCCGCGCGGCCGGCGCGGCTCCGCTCAGGCGCGGCGAGCCCGGGTACTCGTCCAAGCTGGACCGCGACAACGACGGCGTCGCCTGCGAGTAGGCGGCACCCGCGAACTCGGGCCGGGGGCGGGATCAGTCGCCAGCGTCCGCCAGTAGTCCGTAGAGGCGCTTGCGCAGCGCGATGAGCTCATCGGTCGCGGCGGCACCGGCGGCCTGGTCGCCGGTCTGGACGACAGCCCGCACCGCCATGGCGGCGTCGCCGAAGGCCTTCCACAGTTCGGCATTCCCGCCCAACCTGGAGGTGGCCTCCTCGGTGGCGTCGTCCCACGGCGCGGGTCGATCCGCGAGTTCCTCGAGTTCGGCGCGGCCGGCGTCGGTGAGCTGGAAGTGCTTAGGGCCGGCGTCGGTGGCGGGTCCGATCAGGCCCTCGTCCTCGAGCAGGGAGAGCGCCGGGTACACCGCCCCCGAGCTGGGACGCCAGGTCCCGCCACTGCGCTCGGCCAGCTCGCGGATGATCCCGTAGCCGTTCTGGGGTCCCTCCGCCAGGAGCAGGAGCGCGCCGTGTCGGACATCTCCTCGTCGTCGTCGCCGCTGGGGGCCACGCTGCGTCCCACGTCCCTCGTCGAACCGTCCGAACGGCCCTCCGGGGCCGAACGGTCCGCCCGGACCAAAGGGGCCTCCCGGTCCGAAAGGTCCTCCGCCGTGGCCGTGTTCGTGGCGATGGCCTCGGAGATGCCCGTGGTGGTGGCCGGGGCGGCCGCCGCGTCGCGGGTGCCCGATGTCGTTGTGTCGCATCGTCGACTCCTCGTGCTGTGGGCTCTCGAACGGAACCCGACTGCGGACAAGTATCAGCGCTACTCTAAAGAATGTCAACGACATATCGTTAATGGATTCGGCGACAGGGCGCAGTCCCGTCGAGCGGCGATCGGAGTCAGCCGGGCGACCCTCGGTGCCCAGCGGGTATCGACGCAGGGAACACACAGGTGGGCCCGCGCGTTGCACTGATACGAGTGATTCGTCGGTGACCCGGCGGGGACTCTCGCACCACGATCTTCCCCCCACAACTCGAAGGGACCCCGATGCGCAGCAGTAGCAACCCGGTCTTCAGCTCCCTGTCCCAGGACAGCGCCCGTGGCGCCACCCAGCTCGGTGGAGCCGGCCGTGCCGGTTTCCAGCAGGGGCAGTACGGCCAGCAGGGCTTCGGCGCCCAGGCCGGTTTCGGTGCCCCCCAGGCGCACCCGCAGTTCGCCTCGGACACGCGGCCCATGACGATCGACGACGTGGTCACCAAGACCGCTACGACCCTGGGTCTGCTCAGCATCGTCGGTGCCATCGCGTTCTTCCTCATCGACGGCAACCCGGGCCTGCTCATGCCGCTCCTGCTCATCGGCGGCATCGGCGGCCTGGTCACGGTGCTGATCGCCACGTTCGGCCGGAAGATGGATTCCGCGCCAGTCACCCTGACCTACGGCGCCTTCGAGGGCCTGTTCGTCGGTGCGGCCACGTACCTGTTCACCATCGATCTGCAGGGCACCGGTGGCGTGCTGGGCGCGGTCGGAAGCGCGATCCTCGGCACCATCGGTGTCTTCGTGGGCATGCTCTTCGTCTACAAGACCGGCGCGGTGCGCGTGACACCCAAGTTCACGCGCTTCATGTCGGCCGCCCTGATCGGCGTGCTCTTCGCCGCTCTCGGCAGCATCGTCCTGAGCCTGTTCACCGGTAGCAACCCGCTGTACAACGGCGGTCCCATCGCGATCGGCTTCTGCCTCCTGTGCATCGGCCTGGCCGCGTTCAGCTTCCTGATGGACTTCGACAACGCCGACCGCCTCGTGCGCGCCGGCGCCCCGTCCAAGATGGCGTGGGGCGTCGCACTCGGCCTGACCGTCACGCTGGTCTGGCTGTACATCGAGATCCTGCGTCTGATGAGCTACTTCCGCGACTGACTCGTCGCGGCTTACAGCGTCGCGCCGACGGCCCCGGCCCCCCGCGAGGGGAGCCGGGGCCGCTGGCATTTCGGGATGTGCCGGCGGGCCCTCTGACGTGTGCTGGCGGAATGGACCGGGACGGCCAGCGTGAGCCCGACAGAAAGAGCGTCCCGAACACCCGCCACTCGGGCGAGGCGTTCGGGACGCTCTTGGCGACGAGGCCGCGAGGCCTCGCGGGGGATCAGCTGAGGCGCTCGAGCACCATCGCCATACCCTGGCCGCCGCCGACGCACATGGTCTCGACGCCGAACTGCTTGTCCTTGGCCTGCATGTTGTTGATGAGCGTCGCGGTGATGCGGGCGCCCGTCATGCCGAACGGGTGGCCCAGCGCGATGGCGCCGCCGCTGACGTTGAGCTTGTCCTCTTCGATCCCGAGCTCGCGGGCCGAGCCGATCACCTGGACGGCGAACGCCTCGTTGATCTCGAACAGGTCGATGTCCGAGACGGACTTGCCGGCGATCTTCAGGGCGTTCTGGACGGCCTGGATCGGGCCGAGGCCCATGATCTCGGGCGACAGGCCGGAGACGCCGGTGGAGACGACGCGTGCGAGCGGCGTGAGGCCGAGCTCCTTGGCCTTGACGTCGGACATGATCACGAGCGCGGCGGCGCCGTCGTTGAGCGGGCAGCAGTTGCCGGCCGCAATGGTGCCGTCGGGGCGGAAGACCGGCTTGAGCTGCGAGATCTTCTCGTAGGTGGTGCCGGGCCGGGGGCCGTCGTCGGTGGAGACCACGGTGCCGTCGGGCATGGTGACCGGGGTGATCTCGTTGGCGAAGTGGCCGCTCTCGACGGCGGCGACGGCGAGGTTCTGCGAGCGCACGCCCCAGCGGTCCTGCTCCTCGCGGGTGATGCCGGTCATCTGGGCGACGTTCTCGGCGGTCTGGCCCATGGGGATGTAGACGTCGGGGAGCTGGCCGCCCACGCGCGGGTCGGTCCAGGTCTCGGCGCCGCCCTCGGCGCGCGTGCCGGTGCGGGCCTCGGCGTCGGCGAAGATCGGGTTGTGGGTGTCCGGCCAGTGGTCGGAGGTGCCCTTGCCGAAGTTGGAGACGGTCTCGACGCCGGCGGAGATGAACACGTCGCCCTCGCCGGCCTTGATCGCGTGCAGCGCCATCCGGGTGGTCTGCAGCGAGGAGGAGCAGTAGCGGTTGACCGTGGTGCCGGGGACGGTGTCCAGGCCGGCGAGCACGGAGACGACACGGCCCATGTTGAAGCCCTGCTGGCCACCGGGCAGGCCACAGCCCAGCATGAGGTCGTCGATCTGGGTGGGGTCGAGCGACGGGACCTTGGCCAACGCGGCCGCGACCATCTGTGCGGCGAGGTCATCCGAGCGGATGCCCACGAGGGAACCCTTGTTGGCACGCCCGATGGGGGAACGGGCGTACGAGACGATTACGGCTTCCGGCATGGAAAGCTCCTTCATTGCAGGTGAATGCTGTGTGTGGTCGGGTCAGTCATCTTCGGTCACGGGATCCCGCGTGGACCGGATCAGTCTGAGAATTCGGCTCCGGCGGCGGAGGGTGTCTGCCGCGGCGCGGGCGTTTCCCGTGCTCTCGGGGTCGCCGTCCACGTCCTCATTATGCAGGAACGTGTTCTCACCGGCGTCGACCGGATCCTCGTGCGTGCGGACGAAGTCGGTGAGGCGCTTGGTCAGGCGGGCGACGACGGAGTCGCGGGCCGCCATGGTCGCGTTCTCTGGAGAGTCGGCTCCGGCGTCGTGAGCGGCGCCTTCCGCGGCGTCCTCTGCGGACTCGAGGGAGTCGGCCGCCTCGTCGGCGCCGGTCGGGAGTTCGCTCTCCGGGACCTCGTCCCACACGCCGAGCGACACGCAGACGGCCGGCAGGAGCAGGCCCGCCATGAGCTCGTAGCCGTCCGAGTTGGGGTGGAAGCGATCGTGGGAGAACAGGGTGTCGGCGCGGTCGCGGAACTCGGGCGCAAGTGCCCCGGCGAGGAACACGGGGGTACCGCCGGCCTTGCGGACCTGCACTGCCTGGGCGGCCGCCAGTCTGCGGCTGAGCGCGGCCATGACCGTCCGGAGCGGCTGGGGGACGGGCTTGACGATGCCGAGGTCGGGGCAGGTGCCCACCACCACGCACGACCCGGACTCGCGGAGGGCGGTGACCGCCTCGCCCACGCGACGGGCGGAGGGGCCGATGGAATTCCGCGCGGTGATGTCGTTGCCGCCGATGAGGATGACGGAGATGTCCGGCTTCCCACCGGTCACGTGGACGGCGTCGATCTGCCCGGACAACCCCTTGGAGGTGGCGCCGACGATCGCCTTGGTGCTCAGCTGAACGTTGCGCCCGGACTCCTCGGCCAGGCCGCGGGCGAGCAGAACACCGGGCACCTGCCCGGCATCGGCAGCTCCGAGGCCGGCTGCCAGCGAATCCCCGAAGATCATCAGGTGGAAGTCGCACGTCATCCCGGGCCGCCACGGCTCGGCGATCGCAGCCCCGGGGCGGTACAGCCCGTCGCTGCCGAAGGGACGGTCCCACGACTTGGGGATGATCCGACGGGCGATCCTGGCCTGCTGGGCCAGGAGTTCGTACGTCCCGCGATAGACGCCGACGGTCCCCACCGCGACCAGGGCGACGTTGACGGCGATCCGCCGGCCGGAATCATCTGCGTGGCTCATCGGGCGTGTCGTCTCCCCTCCGTGTGTCGGGCGGCTGTGTGCTGACTGGCGGTGTGTTGACTGGCTGAGTGATGACTGTCGGTGTGGTGCCGAGCGGCCGTGCGGTGACGGGCGGAGGAGGGTGATCCCAGCGTACGGGCCTGTTCCGCCAGTTCGACGATAGCCCTGCGGCTCTCCGCCGGCCCCATCGACAGATCCACCGGGTACTCGATTATAGAGATGTCGGTGTGCACGATCCGCCGGGGCTGTGGGGCGTCGTCGCGACGCTGGGCCGGGTACACGAGGTACGCACGGTCCACCCCGAGCGCGGTGCACGCCGCCAGCAACCGGTAGTGCTCGGCGGCGCGGGCGCGGCGGTCCGTGGGATAGGTGGGGACGAAGGTCGTCACGGGCTCGCCGTCGAGCTCGTAGACCAGACCTGTGCGCACGGAGATGTGGTCACCGTCGGCGACGGGGGCGCTGTGGCGGCCACCGGCGGCGCCGCTCTCCTCGGAACCACTCTCTTCGGAACCGGAGTCCAGGTTGACGACGGGGTTGTGCAGCAGCCGTCCGCCGCGACCGTCGAGGGCGGCGGTCAGCTCGGCCTCCACGAAGCGCTCGAACAGCGCGGGCATCTCGGTGACGAAGGCGGCCGACGCCGCGTGCCCGTCCTCGACCTCCACCGAGATCCGGCGGACGATCCGGTCGGCCAGGGCCAGCGCGTCCTGGAACCGGGCGTTGAGCCGGGTGGGGGTCCACGACGGGACGGGGGCGCCCTGCGGGATGAGCGAGGCGTCGGAAAGGCGTGCGTCGACCATCGCCAGCCGCCGACGGGTGGAATCGGGCAGGTCGGGCATGAACTGCAGCCGGTGCGCGGCCGTCCGCAGGATCCGGTTCTCGGCGATGTCCGGGGTGAACTCCGAGTAGGTGACCTCCAGCGGGATGGTCATCCCGGGGTGCCGGCGGATCTGGTCGCCCAGACGGATCCGGCCGCGCACGGTGGTCAGGGCTTCGTCGACCCTGCGGTATCCGCGCAGCAGCCCCGACGACAGGGCCTGGTGCGCCAGGGTGGCCATGGACTCGGCGACGGCAGACCACAGCTCGTCGTCGTCCCGCGCCTGGACGGCCGAGGGGAGGAAGGGGTCGTCGGCCGCGTGGTCCAGCAGGAAGAACAACTGCGTCAGACCCAGGCTCGCCGCCGGCAGGACCCGCACGGACAGGCCCTCGACCCGGACCGAACCCACGCTGCCGCTCGGGATGAGGCGCCAGGTGTCGCGGCCGGCGGGGAGGACCTCCACGAGGCCGGTCTCCGACAGGTGCCGGGCCCCCTTCCAGCTGAGGTTGACCAGCCGACCGCGGCGGTCGAACTCGTCGAACTCCAGGGATTCTGAGGTGGCGGAGCCCGTCGAGGCGGAGGTCACGCCCGGCCGATTTTCCGCCGCAGGGCGGACAGACCAAAGCGCTCGTGGACCTCCGCACGGGTGAGTCGGCCGTAGTAGTGCTCCTCGAGCAGCGGCAGGAGGTCGTAGCGCCAGATGGCCTCGAGCCCGCCGGGGTCGGTGGCCTGGTCCTTCATGAAGTAGGACGGCCCGATCCGTAGGTCGCGGTCGGAGTCGTCGATCTCGGAGTTGAGCGCCTCCAGCAGCTCGGCCGGCTCGGAGCTCACGCCGCGCGCCTCGAGGTGGCGGCGCAGCACGCCGGCGACCGGCGGGGTGTCCGGGTGGAGTTCCATGAACGCGAAGCGGCGCCGGATGGCCGCGTCGACCATGGCGATCGACCGGTCGGCGGTGTTCATGGTGCCGATGATGAACAGGTTGCGGGGGAGGCGGAACGAAGTGTCCGGGCTGTACTGGGGGAGCACCGTCCGGTCGCGGTACTCCAGCAGAAAGTACATCTCGCCGAAGACCCGGGCCAGGTCGGCGCGGTTCATCTCGTCGATGATCAGGAAGCTCGGGTGCTCGCGGCCCGACTCGGACGTCGCGCGCGCGGCCTGTCGCCGCAGCGGACCGGCCTGCAGCGCGAAGCCCGGCTGGCCCGACTCGGTGAGCGTGGGCCGGTAACCCTCGAAGAAGTCCTCGTAGGCGTAGCTGGGGTGGAACTGCACCAGCTGGACCCGGCTCGGGTCGTCGACGCCGGCGAGGAAGCGGGCGAGCTCCTGCGCGAGGTAGGTCTTGCCGGTGCCGGGTGGGCCGTAGAACACGATCTGCTGCCGCTGCTGCAGCGTGTCCACGATCTCCTGGAGTTCAGCGAGCGGCATGTGCAGGCTGTCCGCGAGCTCCTGGGTGATCTTCGGCAGGGTGGGCATCGTCCCGGCGGCGGGCGCCTCGGCGATCTGCGACTCGGCCGAGTGGCGGCCGGGGTGCATGGCGGACAGGAGCGAGTCCAGGCCGTCGGTGAGGTCCACGACCGTGCCCGGCTCGCCGATCAGCTCCGACAGCGGGCTGGGGAGGGTGTCCAGGTCGAGGGTGACCGAGCTCCACCGCACCGAGCGCTCGAGTTGCTGGCCGCTGTCCTCGACATAGCCGAGGTCGTCGGTCAGGGTCCCCAGGTGCAGTTTGGCGTCGGCCACGGTGGCCACCACGTCCTGCGGGTTCATCCGGGACAGGAAGGTGTGCAGCTCGGCGGTCAGCTGGAACCGCGCCTGGTAGTCCAGGTGCGGGTAACCCTGCTCGACGGCCTGCGAGACCTCGAGCCGGCTGGCGTGCGCGGGGATCCGGGGCAGGTGCGAGGCGGGCAGGGCGATGCGGTTCTGGGCGATCCACTGCCCGGCCTGACCCACCCCGCCGCGGCCGGGGCGGACCAGCCAGGCGCGCCGGGAGTGGTCGTCCCGGTGCCGCTGCCACTGGTTGGCCACCGAACCCCGGTACCAGTCGACGGGCTGGCCGAGCTGGGCCGAGAGGATCTCGGAGATGCGGTGCAGGTCCTGGTCGATGTCCAGCTCGTCGATCCCCGACGGGCCGCCGATGAGCTCGGCGAAGGCGTCGCGGATGCGGGTCTTGTGCTCGTGCTTGACGATCGGCTGGAAGTAACCGGGCCAGGCCAGGTACTGCAGGCTGTAACGGATCGCGCGCCAATCGCCGGGCGTCGAGCGGGCGGCCCGCTGGAACTCCCACGGGTCCGTCAGGGCGGCATCGCGCTCGGCGGTGTCGAGCTCGGCCCAGTGGATGACGAACGAGCACAGCCAGCGCAGGTGCTCGCGCATCTGGACGTTGAAGCCCAGCCCGCCGGTCAGCGGGCCCTTCTCGCCGAGGGCGGCATCCAGGTCCTCGGGGATCTCCGGCGCGTTGTCCATCCACGACAGGACGTCGCGGACCCGCCCGCGCTTGAGGCGGGCCGTGACCGTGGACAGCGGCAGCTGCTGGACGTAGAGCAGCTCCGCGGCCAGCAGTACCACTGGCCGCGGAGCGCCCTCGAGCTGGTCGTGCAGTGCCTGCATGACGGGGGACCGGCTGGACTCACCCGACTGTTCTTCGGGGTCGGCGTCGAGCCGGCGCGCGAGCTCCTCGGCGACCTCAGGGGTCCACGTGTAGAGGTCGTCCTCGAAGGGCGACTGCCCGGTGCGCAGCGCTGATCCCAGGACCCGACCGGCAGCCGCCTCGATCTTCGGGGCGGGCCCGTCGGGCCTGTCGTGGGAACCGTCTGACACGTGGATCTCCTGATACACCGGAGGGGGATCGGGCTCGTCGATCCGGGCCCGACATTCGTCAAGAACCTATCACCGGCCCCTGACTTCGGCCGGTCAGCTCTGGTAGGGCTCCGCGGTCAGGATCGTGACGGCGACCTTCTTGCCGTTGGGGGCCTTGTACTCGCGGCTCTCGCCGATCTTGGCGCCCAGGATGGCCCGGCCGAGCGGGGAGTCGGGGGAGTAGATCTCCAGATCGTCCTTGCCCGAGCCCTCACCGCGGGTACCCAGGAGGAAGGTCTCCTTGGTGTCCTCGTCGCCGTTGTAGTAGGCGCGGACGACGGAGCCGACCAGCGCGACACCGGTCTCGGTGGGCGTCTCGCCGACCTGGGCGGTGGCCAGCAGGTCGTCGAGCTGACGGATCCGGGCCTCCTCCTGGCCCTGCTGCTCGCGCGCGGCGTGGTAGCCGGCGTTCTCCTTGAGGTCGCCCTCTTCGCGCCGCTCATTGATCTCGAAAGCGATCACCGGACGGTTGGCGATCAGCGCTTCCTTCTCGGCCGTGAGGCGGTCGTACGAGTCCTGGGTCAACCAGTAGCCCTGGGTATCGTTGGCCATGAGCGCACTCCAATCTGTTCGAGTTCGTACTGCTGTACGAAAAACACGGCCCCGAAATAGAGGCCGTGCTGATGGGACGATGCTAACACAGGGTGACCTGCGTAGAGGTTGCGGAACTACCGGCGCAGGTAGTCGGGGACGTCGTCGCCACACCCGTAGACGTCGCCCATGAACGCCCGCGACGAGGTGGCGATCGACGCCTCGACCTGGACCGTTCCGGACTCGGACGGCGGGACGTAGACCTCGCGCCGGCCGACCTCGCCCTTGGTCTGGTCCTGGGCGCGGATGATGCAGTAGGCGGCCGTCCCGGGCTCGTCGCGGGTGACGGTCAGGGAGAGGTCGGTCCGCCCGTCGTCGACCACCGTCACCCCGATCTCCTCGCCGGAGATCTCGGGCGTGGCGTTGAGTCGGTAGATGGTGACCGCGCTGGCCACCAGGAGGGCGCCGACCAGTAGCGCGAGGACCACGGCGACGGCCTTGCCGCCCAGCCCCGAGCCCTTGGCCTCGTCGTACCGGCCCGGAGGCAGGGTCGCAGGCGGGGTCGCGGGAAGCTGCGACGTGGCGTCCGACCTCGGCTCACTCATGTCCCCAAGGGTATCCGGGGCGGCTGCGCGGGGCTGCCGGGGGGCCGCGCGGGACGGCCGGGAACCGGCCCGGGAGCGCGCGCGCCCCGGAGGTCCATAAGATGGGGCGGTCAAGGTAGTCCCCGAGCTTCAAAGAACGGCAGGTGCGACGATGGCCGGTCTCCGTCTCATGGCGGTGCACGCCCACCCCGACGACGAGGCGTCCAAGGGCTCCGCGACCATGGCCAGGTACGTCGCCGAGGGCGTCGACGTGCTGGTGGAGACGTGTACCGGCGGCGAGCGTGGCAGCATCCTCAACCCGGCGATGGACCGCCCCGACGTGGTGGCCGACCTGGCGGGCGTACGGATCCGCGAGATGGCCCGCGCAGCGGACATCCTCGGCGTCCACCATCACTGGTTGGGGTACGTGGACTCGGGGCTGCCCGAGGGTGACCCGTTGCCCCCGTTGCCCGAGGGCTGCTTCGCCCTGGCCGACGACGACGAGGTCACCGGCTCACTGGTGAAGCGGATCCGCGAGTTCCGCCCGCACGTGATCATCACGTACGACGAGAACGGCGGGTACCCGCACCCGGATCACCTGAAGGTGCACTCGGCGTCGATGGCAGCCTATGAGGCCGCCGCCGACCCCACCCGGTACCCGGAGGCGGGGGAGCCGTGGGCGGTGGCCAAGGTCTACTACACGCACGGCTTCCCGCGTCGGCGGCTGGAACTGCTCGACGACGAGTTGTCCGCCCGCGACGGCGTCCGCCACTTCGAGGAGTTCCTGTCCCGCTGGGGAGACCGCCCCGACGTCATGGAGCGGGTCACCACCCGGGTGGAGTGCGCTGATTACTTCGAGCAGCGCAACTCCGCGCTGCTGGCGCACGCCACCCAGATCGACCCCAACGGCTGGTTCTTCGCCGCCCCCGTGGAGATGCAGCAGCGGGTGTGGCCGACCGAGGAGTTCGAGCTCGCAGCCAGCCGGGTGGGCTTCCCCGAGCTGGCTGAGGGAGAATACGAGTCAGACCTTTTCGCGGGAGTCGACCCGTACGTCGCGCTCCCGGTCGGACCGAGCACAGTTGAGGAACCGAGATGATCACCCTGGGACCGGACGTCCAGATCCTGGCGTACCAGGCGGCGATGGTCTTCGCGCAGAATCAGGCGCCGGGGACGCCCGGGTACAACGACAACCCGATCGGCCCGGAGTTCGGCAAGGCCTCGCCGATCGGTATCCCGGTGGTCCTGCTGCTGCTCATCGCCACCGTGTTGCTGATCCGGAACATGAACAAGCACATCAAGAACCTCCCCGAGAGCTTTGACGCCGAGCACCCTGAGCCCGACCAGCTCGCCGACGAGGGCACCGACCGGGCGGGCGTGGAGGCCGGCCCGGACGCGGACACCACGCCCGACGCCCGCTGAGGTAGTTTCGCTGAACCGATCCAGCTGAGCCGATCCCGCTGGGCAGGACCAATTGGACGGCCCCCCACCTCGTGGTGGGGGGCCGTCGTCACGTCTAGCGGCCCAGTAGGTCGGTCATCGGGACGAAGTCGCTGAACTCGTCGTCGTCGCCTCTACGACCCCGACCCTCGTCCGCGCGGGTGGGCGCCACCGCGCCGCCGGTCAGCCCGGCGAAGCGCAGCATGTAGTCGGCCAACTCCGTCCCGACTCGCCCGGTCCTGGTGGCCAGCGAGTTCTCGCCGCCGGCGGTGCTGACGGCGCCGAAGTCCTCGGAGGCCGCGAACACGGTCGTGGGAACCACGTCGGCCTTGAGGTAGGCGAACATGGGGCGCAGCGCGTAGTCGATCGCCAGCGAATGGCGGACGGTCCCGCCCGTCGCCCCGAGCGCCACCGGGACCCCGGCCAGCGTGCCCGGGTCGATGACGTCGAAGAGCGACTTGAACAGCCCCGAGAACGACTGGTTATAGATGGGCGTCACCGCGATCAGGCCGTCCGCGCGCGCGATCTGGTCGATCGCGGCGCGGAGCTTCTCCCCGGGGAAGCGGGTGAAGGTGGCGTCGACGACCTCGTGTGCGAGCTCGCGGGCTTCGAGGACCGTCACGCGCACCTCCTGGCCGTGCCGCGCGAGGGCGTCACGGGTGGACGTGGTGATCCGGTCCGCGAGCATCCGGGTGCTGGACGGCACCGAGGTCCCGGCCGTGACGACGACGAGGTCGAGCGGTCGCGAGCCCTCTGCGGTGCCCTGGGCACGCCCGTTCTGCGTGTGTCCGTTCTGCGTGGCGGTCACTTGGTCCCCTTTCCGGCCGGCGCCTGGGCGAGGCGGGATTCGGCGCGGCGGGCGCGGGCCAGTGCCTGCTCCTGGGCGCGCTGCCCGCCCTCCGTCGTCAGGCCCGTCCAGTTGTCGCCGGTGCCGAAGTTGTAGGCGTCCGAGTATCCGGACTCGCCCGCCGCGGCCAGGGCGGAGTCGCGGGCCGCGACCCGGGCGGCGTGGGTGGGGCCGTCCGGCACGTGCGCCGGACGCAGCGCGTCCAGCTCGCGACGCAGTACGGGCACGATCTCCGTGCCGAGGATCTCGATCTGCTCGAGCACCGTCTTGCGCGGCAGGCCCGCGTGGTCGATGAGGAACAGCTGGCGCTGGTAGTCACCCACGTGCTCGCGCATGGTCATGTAGCGGTCGATGACCTGCTCCGGCGAACCCACGGTGAGCGGGGTCTGCGCGGTGAAGTCCTCCATCGACGGGCCGTGGCCGTAGACCGGTGCGTTGTCGAAGTAGGGGCGGAACTCGTTGACCGCGTCCTGGCTGCTGGAGCGGGCGAAGAACTGGCCGCCGAGGCCGACGATCGCCTGGTCCGCCGAGCCGTGGCCGTAGTGCTCGTAGCGCCGGCGGTACAGCTCGACCATCTGCTTGGTGTGGCTGATCGGCCAGAAGATGTTGTTGTGGAAGAAGCCGTCGCCGTAGAAGGCGGCCTGCTCGGCGATCTGCGGCGAGCGGATCGAGCCGTGCCACACGAACGGCGCCACGCCGTCGAGGGGGCGGGGGGTGGAGGTGAACTGCTGGAGGGCCGTGCGGAACTTGCCCTCCCAGTCCACGACGTCCTCGTGCCAGAGCTTGTGGAGCAACTCGTAGGTCTCGATCGCGAGCGGCAGGCCCTGACGGATGTCCTGGCCGAACCAGGGATACACCGGGCCGGTGTTGCCGCGACCCATGGTGAGGTCGACCCGGCCGCCCGACAGGTGCTGGAGCATGGCGTAGTCCTCGGCGATCTTCACCGGGTCGTTGGTGGTGATGAGCGTCGTGGCGGTCGACAGGATGATGTCGGACGTCTTGCCGGCGATGTACCCCAACGTGGTGGTGGGGGAGGACGTGACGAAAGGCGGGTTGTGGTGCTCGCCCAGAGCAAATACGTCAAGGCCCACTTGTTCGGCCTGCACCGCGTACTCGACCACGGCCGAGAGCCGCTCGTTCTCGGTGGGTACGTCCCCGGTCAGGGGGTCCGGGGTGATGTCGGCGATGGAGAAGATTCCGAACTGCATGATTGTGGGCCTTTCGCTCTCGGGGTGCTTCCGATCCTAACTTGCTGACATGTCAAACAAAAGGGCGGGGGCGGGTATTCCCAGTCACACGCCAGTTGGAGGGTTCTCCTGCGCGAAGCGCCTCCCGGGTGTGAGTATTCGGCGACCGGCGACTAGCTAGGGCAACTAACTAACAGGGTGACTAGCCAACAGGAGGACACGTGACCGAGTGGATCATCCGGAGATGGGCACGCCGCGGCCACGACCGGCTGTACGCCGCCACGCCCGGCGGCACCGACCTCGGGTACATCGACCTGGCCACCGGCCGGTATCACTCCGATGACCTGTCGAACCTGCCCCTGCTGCGCGCCGCGATTGCGGATCACTTCGAAGCCCAGCGGCCGCCGCAGGTGACGCCCGCGCCTGTGGTTGCGCCTGCGACCGCGCCTGCGACGGCGCCTGCGACGGCGTCCGCGCCTGCGACGGCGTCCGCGGCTGTGGCCGCTGGTTCGGTGCCGACGGGCCCCGTCGCGACGCCGCCGGGGCCCGCATGGCACGACCTCGCCGGGGTGCGCGCGGGCGCAGCTGCCCGTGAGCGCGCGATCGCCGAACGTAAGGCGCAGGGGACGGTGCGTCATGTGTTGGCGCGAATGCTCGGTGCCAATACTGACGAGCGTGCCTGGCGGATCGGCGCCGACGGCGAGGAGGTCGTCGCCAGTCAGTTGGCCGATCTCGGGGCGCAGTGGAGGATCCTGCACTCCGTGCGCGTGGGCGAGAGGGGCGCGGACATAGACCATGTGGTGATCGGGCCCGGTGGCGTGTTCACCGTGAATTCCAAACATCATCCGCGTGCGTCGGTCTGGGTCGGTGGCGACACCTTCATGGTCAATGGCCACCGGGTGCCGTACATCCGGAACAGTCGCCACGAGGCCAAGCGGGCGTCGCGCCTCCTGGCTCAACAGGTTGGTTTCCCCGTGCCCGTGGCCGGTCTGATCGCGGTGGTGGGTGCGAATCGGGGCTTCACCATCAAGAGTCAGCCGGCAGACGGCGCTGTCACGGTCGTGTCCTACCGCGGCATCAAGAGGTTCTTCCGCACCCGGCCTCAGCGTCTGTCTCTCCGTGAGATCGATGCGATCCACGAGGTCGCCAGACGATCGACCACCTGGCACCGCTGAGGAGCGTCTTCACGTCAGGCGGGGTAGCTGCTGTCGGTGTCGGTGTCGGTGTCGGTCGCGTAGCGGTCCGGCCGCTCGATCCCGGGTGGGTTGGTGAGGTGGCCGTCT
>NZ_JAWLRW010000011.1:0-89846 GCF_033142235.1 Rhodococcus sp. IEGM 1408 | reverse complement strand
TCAGCGGCGTCTCCTGGAGCGCCTACCCCGAACTCCACCAGGAACCCGACACCACAGAACCCGACACCTGACCAGTAAAAGTCTGCGGACCGCGTTCGAGGAATGGAGCCCCGCCCCCGTGACTTTCTCAACCCGCTGCTCCCCGCTGCTCCTCGGCCGCATCCTCTCTGCGGGGCCGGTAAGACGGTCGGCCAAGGCTCACTCAGCGGGTCTGCCGCAGACGGGGCGAACTGCGCAGTCAGGTCAGGTGGTTCGGTCCAAGATGAGCCGGATCGCTTCCTGAGGCGCGTCCCATTGCGGGAAGTGGCCGCAACGGTCGAACCAGTACAGCTCCGCGTCGGGGAACGCTGTGCAGGCTCGCCGGGCCTGTCGCGGCACGGTCACAAGATCGCGCCGTCCCCAACCGATGGTGACTAGTCCCGGGACCGTGCCCGCCGGAGCACCTTGCTGTTTAGGGCCTTTGGTCAGCGCGTCCATCGCCGCGCCCGTCGCCGGGGCGTCGGCCAACCCAGTCACGTCGGGCAGCACGGTCTGCGCTGATAGGGCCCATGGTCGCGCAGATAGCTGCGCCAGCAACGCGGTCCGGCTCACCGGATTGCTCAGAAGTGCCGGCAGCGCTCCCCGCACAGCGCTGACCAAGGCGATCGAGGGTCGCAGGGTGGCGCTGAAGATCGCGAGCTCGCGATCGCTCCAGAATCCACCGGGGTCCAACGCAACCGTGTCGCCACCGACACCGCGCCGGGCGAGTTCGAGGACGATCCGCCCACCCATCGACTGACCAGCCGTGGCGATCCCGTCCAGACCCAGCTCCTTGATGAATCCGGCAACCGCGTCGGCCAGCGTGGCGATCGAGACCTCGCCATCCAGCGGTGGGGACTCGCCGAACCCGGGCAGGTCGACCGCGATGACCTCGCGACTCGCGGCCAGATCGTTCAGGATGGGCTCCCAGGATCGCCAGCCCGCACCGAGTCCGTGCACGAGCAGTAGCGGACTACCTTTCCCGCGGCGAACATGATTCAGCGTCACACGAGCAGCCTACGAGATGCTCCGCAGGTAGGGCACCGCAGAAGTATCACGATCTGAAATCTGCACCAGCAGGGAGGAAGCTGCGGCCATGACGCCTCCAATGACTGCGGCCCCGAGACGGTCTCTGGTCATGGATGAGCCGATGGAACGAACATCGAACCGCCCAGGTGAACCAGCAGCTCCCCGCGGTGGCGATTGTCGACACTGAGGTAGCAGCCCGGCGACGACGGATGGGACGATGGCGGCATGCGCACTCCCTCTGGCATCGACCGTGATCGCGACGAGGACGGCCGGGCGCGCAACTCACGCCCTCGCGACGAGCTCGGCCGACCGTTGCCACCTGGCAGTGTCGGGGTCGAGCGCATCCCCGAAGACCTCGATCTCACACCCGCCGAATCATTGGCCTGGGCACAAGACCTACTGGACCGAGGCCTTGCGTTCAACGCGCACGAAGTCCTCGAAGGTGCCTGGAAGAGCTGTCCCCCCGGCGAGCGCACGCTATGGCAAGGCCTGGCTCAGCTGGCCGTCGGCATCACTCATATTCAGCGCGGCAACACTAAGGGCGCGTTGACGCTCTTGGAGCGTGCGGCCGAACGTATCGGGCACGACGACGACGGCCCGGCACCTCACGGAATCAGCGTGACCGGGCTGGTCTCCTACGCCGATGAAATGATCGCCGACCTCCGGCGGGGCGTCGACCCCGCGCCCGATCGGCTGAAGCCTCGACTTCTGGACCCGTCAGGCCCAGTCGAATCGGCGGGCGGCGGTTCAGCCTGAGCTGCCCGTCCCTTACGGCTTGCGCTAAAGGTCGACGGCGCCGCTCGTCCCCATATCGGGAGTCCGGTCATCACGCGACACCGCCGCGCGGATGAACGAAGCGACATGGGCGATGCTCGAACCGCTGGAATCCAGTACTCGGCCGAGTCGGCGTGGACGAGGATGGAGGTGGCCGATTCCGGCCCTCCGGGAACCACGCGTCGACGGCAGCGTTCCAGTTCTCGGCGACCGCGTCCCTGTCGTCGTCCACGACTGCTCTACCCGCGACGGAAACGAACCCGTCCGAAGACTGGACCGAAACGTTGACCTGCGGATTGGCGGCGATCTCCGAGACGAGATCTCCCCAACGAGGCACGAGCAGGCGAACCGTTCCGTCGAAGCCGGAGTTCTGACGGGTCATGGGCCGGGTCAGCAGCCCACCGCCGGGGCCGAAGGTGGCCGTCTCGGACCGACGAAGAGCGTCGTTCTCGGTGCCCACTATCGGATGTCACCGTCTGGCTGACGTCAGTCGTCGCACGGGCCGCGGCGGCCCGAGGGAGGTGTGGACCACCGGCGCAGCGTGGACCAACGGCCGCTCTTCGGGCGCGGATGAACCTGGACGCGAATGCTTACGTCCCCTTGATGTTCATGACCTGACGGAGGGTGTGCACCACGTCCACCAGGTCGGCGGCGTCCGCCATCACCTGGTCGATGTCCTTGTAGGCGGCGGGGATCTCGTCGACCCATGCGTCACCGGGCCGGTATACGATCCCCTGCATGGCCTCGTCCAGGTCAGCCGCGGTGAACCGCTTCTTGGCCTGAGTCCGTGACATGCGACGGCCCGCACCGTGCGGCGCCGAGAACAAGCCGGCGCGGCTGCCCCTTCCGCGCACGATGTACGAGCGCGTGCCCATCGAGCCAGGGATGCACCCCATGCGACCCGCCGTGGCGTCGATCGCGCCCTTGCGGGTGAGCCACACCTCCCTTCCCTCGAGCTCCACCCGCTCGGTGTAATTGTGGTGACAGTTCACCCGCTCGGACTCGCCGGCGTCGTCGTCCGAGAAGATCCGGGCCAGCTGCGCGAGGAACCGGTCCATCATCTCGTCACGGTTCAGCCGGGCGAACCGTTGCGCCCAGCGCAGTTCGGCGAGGTACTGCGAGAACTCTGCGGTGCCCTGCTCGAGGTAGGCGTGGTCGCGGTCCTCTAGCCGGATCCCCTGCTTTTCGCATCGGGCCTTGGCGATCCTGATGTGCTTCTGAGCGATCTTGTTGCCCACGCCGCGGCTCCCGGAGTGCAGAAAACACCACACCGACCCGCGGCTCATCGAGGCACAGCTCGACGAAGTGGTTCCCTCCGCCGAGGCTGCCCAGCTGCTCGCGCCACTTCGGCGAGTGCGTCAGGTCCACCCCGTCGGCCTCGGCGCGCTCCTCGAGCTCCCGGACCCGCGCGCGCGTGTGGTCGTGATGCACCGCACGGTTGTAGTTCCCGGGTGAGAGCGGGATCGCGCGCTCGACGCGGTCGCGCAGCCTGGTGAGGTCGATGCGGTCGAGATCGTGCTCGGTGTAGCGGGTCCGCGCGGCAACCATGCCGCAGCCTATGTCCACTCCGACGGCCGCCGGGATCACCGCGTCGACGGTCGGGATAACCGTGCCGACTGCTGACCCCTTCCCGGCGTGCGCGTCCGGCATCAGGGCGACGTGCGGATGAATGAAGGGCAGCCGCGAGAGAGCCACGGCCTGGTCAACGGTCGTCTGATCGATGGACGTCGCCCACGACCGGACATTCGAGGCGAGGTGATCTGGCATGAGGCGAGTCTCCCCGGATTCCCCGTGCCGGTCGACCGCCCCGCACTGCCCTCGCCCCGCACTGCCCTCGCCCCGCACTCCCCTGGCCGCGGGCGATCAGCATGTGGTGGACGCTCCGGCCGCTCCGGTTTACGGTGTCGCCACCACCACACGCTCGAACGGAAGTCACGACATGCAGACAGGGAACAGGCCCCGCGCGCTCCTGCGCGCCGCCGGCACCGGCGCCCTCGCCGGGCTGGCCGGAGCGGGGGTCATGACCGCCGGGGAGAAGGTCGAGCAGGCGTTCACCGGACGTCCGAACTCGTTCGTGCCGGCCCGGACGCTGCTCACCCTCCTCGGTCGGCAGCCGTCGGACCAGGACAAATCCGCGGTGTGGAACCACGTGATGCACTACGGCACCGCCGCATCCCTCGGCGCCCTCCGCGGGATCTGGGCGGTCACGGGAATCCGGGGAGCGACGGCTACGGCCTGGCACACCGTCATCCGGCTGGGAGTGGACCAGACACTCGAGAACGCCACGGGTGTCGGCGCTCCCCCGGCCACCTGGCCCGGCCGGGAGCTGGCCGTCGACGTAGTGCACAAGGCCGTCTTCTCCGCCGCCACCGGGTTGATTGCCGAGCGCGCTCTGGAACCGACCCTGCTTTCGCGGCGCGGGCGCTTCAGTCACTGACCAGATCGCTCAAACCACACCGCACCGACCGCACCGAGTGGTCGCGCGACGCGGCCGTGGACCAGGTGAGATCGACGGGGTTCAGTCTCGAAGTGCGCGCCGCGCTTTCACCCCTCCGAGGACGGCTGCACCAGCGGCCAGCGCCCACGGTCCCCCGACCAGGATCGGGTCCATCCAGTGATGACGGACGTCGTACCGCTTCTGGCCCACTCGGGAAGACCAGCCGTTCGCGGTGAACTCACTGCGTACCCCGGTTTCCGTGAGGGGATTGTCCGGCCGGAGGGTGACCAGCGAGCGCATGTGGCTACCTACCGCGTCGACCCGGTCGGCTCCCAGCAGCATCAGCCAGCGGTAGGTCTTGTCCTCCCCGTACTGGTACGCCTTGCGCCTGATCATCCCGGACACCCCGTGCAGCGGCTGGGCGGTCCCGAACACCGGGGTCAGGAAGCGGTGCTCGATCGAGCGCTCCCGCGGCGCGTGCTCCGGTTGACGCTCCGGGAAGTCCCAGTGCGCCCCGGTCTCCAGGTCCCTGCGCTCCTTGGGATAGGAGGGACGGTCGGTCGGGTCGAGGTCCACTCCCCAGCCGGGGATCTGGGCACGCAGCTCCTCGCTCGTCCTGCGCGGCGGGCGATCGTCAGCGGTGTATGGCATGTCGGCCTCCTCGGGTCTATTCGGCGTTCGGCAGCACGAGTGGCTTGATGCAGCCGTCGAGCTTGCCGGAGAAGATGTGGTACCCCTCGGCGATGTGCTCCAGCGGGATGCGGTGGGTGATGATCTCACTGGGCTTGAGATGCCCGTTGCGGACGTGCTCGAACAACCTCGGCCACTGACGCTTCACCGGGCACTGGTTACCGCGGATCGTCAGGCCCTTGTTGAACGCGTCCCCGAATCTGATCGCGCTCTGGACGGGGCCATAGGCCCCCATCACCGAGATGTTCCCGCCCTTGCGCACGGAGTCGATCGCCCAGTTGATCGCGATGGGCGATCCGCCCTGGAGCTTGAACTTGGCCGAGGTCACGTGCTGGACCAGGTGGCCGTCGGCCTCGGCGCCCACCGCGTCGATCGCCACGTCCGCCCCGAGGTGGTCGGTGGTGCGCTTCATCTCCACAACGATGTCGGCGTACTCGGTGAAGTTGTAGGTCTCCGCGTGGGCGAAGGTCCGCGCCTTCTCCAGGCGGTACTCGAGGTGGTCGATCACGATCACGCGGCCAGCGCCCATCAACCACGCTGACCTGGCTGCGGACAACCCCACCGCACCGGCGCCGAAGACCACGACGGTGTCCCCCTCGACGATGTCGCCGAGCTGGGCGCCGAAGTACCCGGTGGCCACGGCGTCGGTGAGCAGGACCGCGTCCTCCTCGTCCATCCAGTCGGGGATGATGGTGGGTCCGACGTCAGCGAAGGGCACCCGGACGAACTCGGCCTGTCCCCCGTCGTAGCCCCCACAGGTATGTGAATAGCCGTAGATGGCTCCGGCGGCGGTGGCGCCTGCGTTGACGTTGTGACAATTGGAGTAGAGGCCTCGGGCGCAGTAGTAGCAGGTGCCGCAGAAGATGTTGAACGGCACCATCACCCGGTCCCCCGGCTGGAGATTGCGCACCGACGGTCCGACCTCGTGGACCGTGCCCACGAACTCGTGGCCGAAGGTGTGGCCGACGCGGGTGTCGGGCATCATGCCGTGGTAAAGGTGCAGGTCAGAGCCGCAGATGGCGGCGATCGAGACCTTGACGATCGCGTCATTGGGGTGCTCGATCGTGGGGATGTCCTTGTTCTCCACGCGGACCTTGTACGGGCCGCGGTACGTCGTTGCTCGCATCGTGGGTCTCCGATCTGGTGGCTTCGAACTAGTTGGCGCCGATCAGGGGCCCGGGCCGTCAGTGTTCGCCGACGGCGCGCGCGTGGGTGACCGCGGCGTCGGCGCCGTCAGTCCAGGGCTCCCCGTGGCCGGGCAGGACCGTCGAGGCACCGGTGGCTGCGACGGGCCGGAGTGACTCGATCGCCAGGGCGGTGTCGGCGGTGGCGGCGGAGGCCACGATCTGCGGGCCGGTGACGCCGGTGTACGGGTCCAGAGTGACCAGGGCGTCACCGCTGAGGACCGTGTCCCGGTCGGAGAGATGCAGGATGCAGTGCCCTCCTGTGTGGCCGGGGGCGAACATCGCCACGGGGCGGCCCGGGAGTTCGAGGGCGGTGTCGACGGAGAGCTCCGAGGTCTCGTCGATCCCCTTGACGGTCAGGGCGCCGGCGATGGCCATCCGTCCCAGGACGGGTAGCGACCGGGGATGCTTCAGCGGGTAGAGGAAGCGGTTCTGCTGGGGCGTGTAGCTGTAGGGATGCGCGGCCAGCCCGTTGTCCGCCGGGTGCACCAGCACCGGGCCCCCCAGCTCGACCCTGGCCCGCCGCGCGAAGCCCACGTGGTCGAAGTGCCCGTGGGTGAGAAGCAGGGCCCGCACGTCCTCGGGGGTGCGGCCCAGCTTCCGGAGCGTGTCGAGCATCAGCGACCACATGCTCGGCAGGCCGGCATCGACGAGGGTGACCCCGTCGTCGCTGTCGATCAGGTAGCAGTTGACGTGGGCGTGGGCCAGGCGGTGGACACGGTCCGCGACCTCGGTGGCCTGCATGCTGGTCCTCTCGTCGATGGGCGCCTGTGGAGCCGGGCGCGCGTGCATTGCGGGCAGTCGACGCTCAAGCGGCGGTGTGGCCGCGGGCGGTGCTGGGATCCTCGCCCCGTCGCATGATCGGCAGGTGTTCGATCGCGTGCGCGGCTCGGGCGAGCAGGCTGCTGGACTCGGTCAGGATCGGCTCGACCGGGGACGAGCTCCGTAGGACGGCCGACTCGAGCAGATCTCGCAGTCGATCGGTGACGGTCAGCGGAAGCGCGGCCGCGACGTTGCCCGGCGGGCGGCGTGCGACCAACGGGTGGGGCCGGGTGGGCGCGGTGCGGCGGACCGCCTCCCAGGCCACACCGAGCGCGCGCAGCCGAGCGGGGCTCAACTTCTCCTGCAGCCGCGGGAGCAGCACGTCCTCCTCGTCGCGGACGTCCTCGCGCAGGACCGCGATGAGCCTCTGCAGCACCTCGTCGCGCTCCGGGTCGCCGTCGTCCAGTTCATCCAGGCGGATCACCAGCTCGTTGACCCCCTGGTGTTCCTGCTCGACCTGAAGGGTCAGCTCATGGCCATCGGGCAGCACGGCGCGGAGCACCGGCCACAGCACGGACTCCTCGGCGAACGCATGGGGAAAGACCAGGCGATAGGTTCTCAGCAGCACCCGTCTCTGTTCGGCGCCCCGGGTGCGCTCGAGACGCTCGAGCAGGCGGTCGAGTTCGACGTGGTCCAATTTCTGTCGGTTGAGGACGCTCCACCGGCCGCCGAGGTCCCGCAGAGATTGGTCTGACACAGATCGCATGAGGCCTCCTCCTCGACCCGAGAGAGCTCCTTGACCAAAGAGAGTGCTCGCGGGCGCCGAGGTCCGCAACCGGAACCGAACCCGGTCGGGCGCGACGTAGGGTGGCCGCCAGGACGTGTTGCCCGGCCGCACAGGTCGGCCGGGGCGGGCCCGAAGAGACGAGTGCGGTGAGTCAGCTTTCCCAGACGGGTGTCGCGGCGGCGCCGATCGTCGTGGTCCTGTTGCTGCTGGCGCTGCGGGTCCGCTCCCTCCGCGCCGGCCTGGCGGGTCTGGCCACCGCGGTCCTCGCCGCTGCCGCGGTCTTCCGCCCCACCTCTGACGAGGTCGCCGCCGCGGTCGCCTCGCTCGGGCCCACCGTGCTGGAGGTGGCCCTGATCCTGTTCGGCGGCGTCACCCTGGCGGTGGTGATGGCCGGGACCGGAGCGCGCGAGCACATCGCCGGGTGGCTCGAGCGGACGGCCACCGCAAGCGACCGGCTACCCGCGATCCTGCTGCTGGTCTTCGGCCTCACACCTTTCATGGAGTCGGTCACCGGCTTCGGCCTCGGGGTCGTGATCACCGCGCCACTGCTCATCCGGATGGGCCTCACCCCCGTCAAGGCGGTCGTCGCCGGGCTGCTCGGCCTGGTCCTGGTCCCCTGGGGATCGCTGGGCCCCGGAACGCTGGTGGCCGCGCAACTCGGCGGCCAGGACTTCGCTGACCTCGGATACTGGTCGGCCCTGCTGAGTCTGCCGGTCCTGGTCGTGAGCATGGTGACCGTCCTCGTCGTCGTCAGACCCCGGGCCACCATCACACCCCGACCCACCACCCCACTCGTGACCACCACCCCACCTCGGACGGCCATCCCGGCGCGGCCCACCGCGACGCTGCTCACGACCTGTGCAGCGATCGTGGTGGTGCAGTGGTCGGCCCTGGTGGGCGCCAATGCACTCCTGGGGACCGCCCCCGCCGGCGTCATCGCCTCGGCCGCGGTCATCCTGCTGCTCCTGGGGATCTCCCGGGTCCGGCACGGCCCGCTTCCGCCGATCTCCCGCGAACTCGTGGGGGCGCTCGCGCCTTTCGGCGTCCTGCTCCTGGGGATTCTCGCCGTCACCGTGGGCCTGCGGCTGTCAGGCACCCCGCCGGGGCTCGCGTGGCTCGACAGCCCGGCGGTCTGGGTCAACGTGGCCGCCCTCGTCGCCCTGCGCACCACGGCGACCCCGCGGCCGGCGGCGGCCCGGATGCTCGGGCAGGCTCTGGCGACCTGGGTACCCGTCGCCGGCAACGCGGTCGCCTTCATGATGATCGGCATCGTCATGGCCACCGCCGGCATGGCCGCGCACCTGGCCCAGTCCGCCGCCGGCATCGGCGGCGGGTTCCTGGCGCTGATCCCCCTCGTGGGCGCTCTCGGCGGCTACCTCACCGGCTCCAACACCGGGGCCGCCGCGATGTTCTCCACCGCCACCACCGCGGCCGCCGCCGGACTCGGCGCGGACACCCTCGTGGCCCTGGCCGGCCAGAACGTCGCGGGCTCGTTCGCCATCATCGTCTCTCCCCCACGCATCGCGCTTGCCGTCGGCGTGGTCATGGCCGCCGGGGAACACCTTCCCGCGCAGGCGACGAGGACCCTGGCCACCGCCGTGACCGCCGTCTCCGTGATCCTCGGGGGCGCCGTGTGGGTGCTGGCCTGACGGGCCCATTCCGATCATGCGGCCAGGACCGGCGTCAGGCCCGTCCACGAGCACATCGGGCCGGTCACGACGACCCGGGAAGCTGTAGGTTCGAGCCATGACCAACGTGACCGACGCTGCTGATCGAATCCTGTCCCGCGCCATCGAGGCACCGCACGGCCGCCACGCCGAGATCCTCGTCCGCGAGGGCCCTCTGCGCCAGTCGCTGCTGGCGCTGAAGGCCGGCACCGACCTCGAGGAGCACAACTCGCCCCCGGCCGCGAGCCTGTACCTGTTGCGAGGCGCGGTTCAGGTGACGGGCGAGGGCACGGTCGACATCGCCGCCGGCGAGCTCCACACCCTCACCCACCACCGCCACGCCGTCAAGGCCCTCGAGGACTCGGTGTTCCTGCTCACCACCGTCACCAGCGTGGCCGGTCAGGGCAGTTACGACGAGCCGCCGACCGAATAGCCACCCGCTGGCCTACCCTCTGGCGCGACTGCCGTCGGCGGCGGACACTGGGATGATGCGCTCCCGGCACATCAGCACGGTGATCCACCGCTCCCCGGACGAGGTGTACGACTACGCCTCCGCCCCGGCGCACCTCCCCCTGTGGGCCGCCGGACTCGCTACCGCCGAGGTGACCGTGGACGGCGACACGCTCGTCGTGGACTCCCCCATGGGAACCGTGCGCGTGCGGTTCGCGCCCCGGAACCCCTTCGGCATCCTCGACCACGAGGTCACGCTGCCCGACGGCTCGGTCGTCCACAACGTGCTCCGGGTGCTGCCCCACCCGCATGGCGCGGAGGTCGTCCTGTCCCTCCGGCAGCTCACGGACGACGACGACGAGTTCGAGCAGGACGCCGCGACGATTCAATCCGATCTGGAGCGCCTCAGAGGCCTGCTCGACGGCCCGCCCGCCGAAGGGGCCGGGGCACCCGCCCGTCCCGCCGCGGAGGCCGAGGTGCGCGTGGCGACGCCGGCGGACGCGGAGTCCCTCGGCCGCTTGCTCTACGACTTCAACACCGAGTACAACTGTCCCACCCCGAGCGCTGCCGAGGCGGCCGGGCGATTCGAGCGCCTACTGGCGCGCGAGGACGTCCTCGCGGTCGTCGCCCGGGTCCCGGATCGCTCCCCAGCCCACTCCCCCGACCCCGACCCCGACCACAGGGCCGGTACCGACGTCGGCTTCGCGCTGCTCACCCTGCGCCCGACTCCGTACTGGGATGGCCCTCTCGCTCAGCTCGAGGAGCTCTACATCCGTAATGCGCTACGATCGCGCGGGATCGGGACCGCGATCATGGGGCTCGCGACCTCGGAGGTCGAGCGACGCGGCGGCCGGGAGATCCACATCAACGTGGACTCCGACGACACTGACGCCCGCCGGTTCTACGAGAGGCACGGGTACTCGGACACCGACCCGGACAGCGGTTCCGGGATGCGGTGCTATCTCCGGCGGTTGTAGAGGATCGGCTGCGGCTTTCAGGTCACCGTTCGGTCAACTACGGCCGGACCGTCAGCGACTGCGAGACCGTTCCGAGTGGACCGGCCTCGTCGTGGATCACGCTGGCCGTCAGACCCAGGCCGCCGGGGCCGAAGGTGACGCGGGTGTCGAAGCCCACCCACTCCCCCTGCGGCGGCCTCACCAGGTGCGCGGTGAGATCGATGTTCGGGTAGTGCACCCGGCTCGGGTCCGCTCGGACGGCCATCCCGTTGGCGATGTCGAAGAGCCCGGCCATCCGCGCGAGGGTGCTCACCTCGTCGTCGTCGTCGTCGGCAAGGAGCGGTACGGCCGTGCGCACCCAGTACCTCGCTCGCCCGGGCCCGGCCGAATCCCGCCTGACCTGCGCGGATGCCAGGTAACCGCCCCGCCAGATGGTCGTGGGATCCCAGGGTTCCATGTCCGCCGGCGGCGGGATCGGGTCGAACCCGTCCCCTGCGACCGCGGTGGTGTCGCGGGACTGCTGCAGCCACGCGCGCAGCCGGATCCCCGTCCGGTCGCCCTGCCCGTAGGTGGCCTCCACCAGTTCGATGGTGCGGCCCGGGCGGATCAGCTCCACCCGGACATCGACCACGTCCATGGGGACCACGCCCAGCAGCTCGTACGTGAGTCGTGAGATGACCATCGGGTCCTCGCGCCGGGCAGCGCAGTCCGATTCGATCGCGTGGACGAGCAGCCCGAGCGCGGGGCCGATGTGCTGCATCGATTCATCCCACGCCCCGCTGACATGACTCGTCGGGCGGAACCTGTCCGGACCCAGTCGCTCGAAGTACGCCATCCGCGGCCCCCAGTCAGTGAGTGCTGATTAACTGGAAGGGTACACAACGCCCATCCTGGAGGCACCATGAGCGACACCGCATACGACGAGTTCACGACCCCGATCGACGACAGGTTCCTCGAGGACTACACCGAGGGGGCCTCGTACCGTTTCGGCGAGGAATCGGTGGACGCCGAGGAGATCATGGAGTTCGCCCGTCGGTACGACCCGCAGAGCATCCACACCGACGTCGAGGCCGCGGCCCGGGGCCCGTTCGGCGGCCTGATCGCGAGCGGGTGGCAGACGGCCGCGCTCATGATGCGCCTGTTCGCCGACAACTACCTCACCAGCGTCGCGAGCCTGGCGTCTCCCGGGATCGACGAGCTGCGCTGGGTCCGGCCGCTGCGTCCGGGCGACCGGTTGACCCTGGTCTGCGAGACGACGGGCGTGCGCCCCTCGAGGAGCAAGCCGGACCGCGGGGTACTCACCACGGACGTCACGTTGATCAACCAGGACGGCGATCCGATCCTGACCGCCACGGCGCTCAACATGGTCGCCCGGCGCTGAGCGGGGTTCCCCGACTCCGAGGGGGTCAGAGCCTCGGCGGGGGTCAGAGCCTCGGGGTGAGGTGGAAGATCGGCAGCTCCCGGTCCGTTCGGCCCGCGTAGATGTCGTAGTTGGGCCACACCCGCACCGCGGCCTCCCAGGCCGAGGCGCGGTCGGCCTCGGGCAACTCGCGCACGTCCACGACGAGGCGGGCCCCGTAGACCGACATCTCGACCTCGCCCTCTCCCGCGGCGCGGAGGTTGTGCACCCAGGCCGGCATCTTCTCGCCGCCCCAGTTGGACCCGATGATCACCATGCCGTTGCGCCAGGACGCACACAGCAACGGCGTGCTGCGCGGAGCGCCGCTCTTGCGTCCCGGGACGTACAGCGTGAGGGTCGGCAACCCCGCCAGCCGGAGCAACGGGACCCGGCCGCGCGAGATCCGCGACATCCACTGGTCGACCGTCACCACGAGATGAGAGTTCTCGCGCGTCGCGTCCTGACGCCCGAACCAGACGGCCAGCGGGGTGAGAAAATTGCTCATAGGCGAACTCTAAGTCGTCGGTGACCCATCCCGGCGCGTCAGGTCACATTTCGCGGTCGCGACCACCTGCACCGATTCCAGCCACCCCCCGCGGAGCCCGGCCTCGAGCCCCGCGAGGTGGAACGCCCACATCCGGCGGTACACCGCGTCGAAACCCAGCGCCGCAGCGTCCCGCCCGCGGTGCGCGAACGTCTCGGACCACAACCTCACCGTCTCCGCATGATGAGTGGTCGACTCGACCCGGCCGCGCAGGTGCAGTCGCGGGGAGCGTTCGATCGCCTCCACCAGATCGGTCCAGGACACCATCGGGCCCGCCTCCGAGACGTAGCGCGACCCCCACGCCGCGAGTTCCACGATCGCCGGCTTCGGGCGCTCCGGGCTCACCACGGCCGCGATCACGAGCCTCCCGCCGTCGGTCAGGACCCGGTCGGCCGCGGTGAGGACCTCGGCGTAGCCGGCGAAACCCGCCGTGACGCCCGGGTCCACCGCGACGATCGCCTCCACTGACCCCCGCGCTTCCGCAGGGCCTCCCAGGAAGAGAGAGATCTCGTCGTCGAGGCCCGCGGCGGCGAACCTCGACCCCAGCGCCGACAGTCGCTCGGTCGACGCGGTCATGGTCCGGACGTGGGCGCCGCGTTCGGCCGCCCGCATGGGCAGTTCGCCCCAGCCGGGCGTGGCCACCAGGGCCCGGGACCCGGGGCCGACCCCGGCCAGCGTGAGGAGCGTGTCCGCAGACCGCCGCTGCGCGTCTCCCAGGTCGCCCCGCCGCGGCGGGGGCGTGGGCGCGTCCAGGTGGACGACGTCGGTCCCGTCCTCCGCCCGAACGCGGGTGCGTGCACCGGACGCGAAGACACCGCCCGAGGTCGACATCGTCTCGTCCGTGTAGAGCGACGTGAGCGCCCCGGGCACCGAGTCCTCGAGTTCCACCGTGACCGGTCCCCCGCGGCGGCGTCCCCCACCGGGGGTCGCCCGTCCCTCGCGTCCGTAGGCGCGCTCGCCCGGGTGGGCACAGTCGGAGTTCGCCGCGATCCAGGGCGCCAGAACCGCGATCGCGGCCCCGAGGTCGGACGTCACCCACTCGCCCGCCATGAAGGACTCACCCAGACCGAGGACTCCCGCCGTCGCGAGGCGGGCCCAGAAGTGACTCGGATTGCCCAGCACGATGCGGACAGGGGCGTCGTACTCCCCCGCCGCGGACGAATCCGGGTAGTCGATCCTCAGTCCGAGATCCCTGGTCGATCTCCGCAGCGCCTGGGCGACCTCCCCGGCGGCGTGACCACCGATTCCGTCCGGCATCGCGAGCGCAGGCCAACGATCCAGGTCGACGGTCTGCGGTTCGAGTCTGACCACCGGTTCCCTCCCTCTGGGGCGTCGTGGAGTGGACGGTACCGCCGCCGATCGCCCGCGCCGGGCAGGCGCGTCGGGGGGAACGTGGCACAGCGGTGGGCCGGTGCGTGTGCACGGGGGTGCGCAGACCACTACCCTGAGGTGGGCGTGCCCGCGCGCCATCGGCCCGGGAGCGTAGAACTGACGGGCTTCGACGCCCGTCACAGACAGACTCACCCCCACCAGGAGCCGCCATGACCGAGCCCGCATTCGACCAGGCCACCGCCAACGCACCGGCCAGCCGCCGGCACCGCGTCGTCATCATCGGATCCGGCTTCGGCGGGCTCTTCGCGGCGCAGCAGCTCGAGAAGGCCGACGTGGACGTGACCCTGGTCGCCAAGACCGGTCACCACCTCTTCCAGCCCCTCCTCTACCAGGTCGCCACCGGCATCCTCTCCGTCGGTGAGATCGCTCCCCCCACCCGGCTCATCCTCCGCGATCAGAAGAACGTCACCTGCATCCTCGGTGACGTCAACAAGATCGACGTGGCCGCCAAGACCGTGTACGCCTCCGCGGGCCACATCCGCTTCGACCTCGAGTACGACAGTCTGATCGTCGCCGCCGGGGCCAACCAGTCCTACTTCGGCAACAACCATTTCGAGCGCTGGGCCCCCGGCATGAAGACCGTCGACGACGCCCTGGAGCTGCGTAGCCGGATCCTGGGCTGCTTCGAGCAGGCCGAGGTGACCGAGGACGACGACGAACGCCGCCGGCTGCTGACGTTCATCATCGTCGGAGCCGGCCCCACCGGCGTGGAGATGGCCGGGCAGGTGGCCGAGCTGGCACAGCACACGCTCAAGGACACCTTCCGCCGGATCGATCCCGCCTCCGCCCGCGTCATCCTCCTCGACGCCGCACCCGCGGTCCTCCCGCCGTTCGGAAACAAGCTCGGCAATGCCGCCCGGGCGCGGTTGGAGAAGATGGGGGTGGAGATCCAGCTCAACGCCATGGTGACCGACGTGAACGCGCAGGGCATCGAGGTCAAGGACCCGGACGGTTCGGTCCGCCGGATCGACGCCACCTGCAAGATCTGGTCCGCCGGCGTCCAGGCCAGTTCGCTCGGCAAGATGATCGCCGACCAGACCGAGGCCGAGGTCGACCGCGCAGGGCGCGTCCTGGTGGGCAAGGACCTCTCGATCCCCGGGCATCCCGAGATCTTTGTCGTCGGCGACATGATGAGCCTCGACAAGCTCCCCGGCGTGGCCCAGGTCGCGATCCAGGGTGGCAAGTACGCCGCCAAGCAGATCATGGCCGAGGTCGAGAAGGGCAGGTCCCCCGCGGAGCGGCCGCCGTTCAAGTACTTCGACAAGGGCTCCATGGCCACCGTGTCCCGCTACAGCGCGGTGGTCAAGGTGGGCAAGCTGGAGATCTCGGGCTTCATCGCCTGGGTCATGTGGCTCGTGGTCCACCTCGCGTACCTCGTCGGCTTCAAGAACCGCCTCACCACCATGTTCTCCTGGGGCATGCACATGGGCGGCGAACACCGCTCGCAGCTGACCTCGACCCAGCAGTGGGTCTACGGGCGTCAGGCCATCGAGCGGGTCGCGGCCCACGAGAAGGCCCGCTCGACCGAAGCGTCGCAGGCGCAGACGCAGGAGACCGCGTCGGTCAACCAGGACTGACACGTCAGAAGTAGGAAACCGCGTCGGTCAACCAGGACCGACACGACCCGACTGCTACAACGGCGCCCGGTGGGAGAGTTTCCCACCGGGCGCCGTTGTTCCCACGGTGACCGCCTCGCCGTGACCGATCAGCCCTCGCGGGCGGCAGGGTCCTGGAGGTTGGCGAGTCTGACCTGACCCACGGCGGCCAGCCGACCCGAGTCGTCGGTGATCTCCACTCGCCACAGCTGCTGCGAACGACCACGGTGGATGGGCGTCCCGGTCGCGGTGAGCGTGCCCTCGGTGACAGCGCGGAGGAAGTCGGTGGAGTTGTTCACACCCACCACCCGGCCTTCCCCGCCCAACCACACGGCGCCGGCCACACTCGCGACCTGCTCGGCGATCGCGCAGTAGACGCCGCCGTGAACGATCCCGTGGGGCTGGTGCAGGTGCGGGCCCACCTCCACCGAGACGACGACCTTGTCAGGCGTGATATCGACGTACTCGATCCCGACACCGCCGCCGAACCCGAGCCCGGATTGGGATCGGAGTCTTTCAAGGAGTTCGTTGTTCTTCCCGTCGGACATCGGACCTCGTCTCTTCCCGACCCGGGCCGTCCGGGTCGGTTCGTCGATCCGACGCTACCCCGGGCGCCCGGGAGGAGAGGAGGCTCCCCGCGGTCAGCGGCGCGAACGCCTGTGGTCAGCGGAGCGAACGCCTGCGGTCGCGGACCGGGATCGGTCCCGCACCGGGCGTCCGCGGCAGCGCGCTCCGCCTGCGCACGGCCAGCCCGGAGTCGTGAAGTGCCTGTAGGACCAGCTGCCCGCGCCTGTACCCGGTCTCGGTATTGGTGCCGGCGAACGTCGGGACGATGGTCGCGGCGCCCAGGATGCACTCCCCGACCACGGACCAGAGGGTCTCGGTGCTGCAGTTGGACACGTCGGACAGTCCGTCGAACACCGGGACCAGGGTGGCACGCGAGCGGCAGGCGAGCCACTGGGCGATCGCCTGCTCGCACGGCAACACCACGGTGCCGGGTGCGCCGGCCGACGGGTCGTCGGGCAGCAACCGCAGGGTGGTGTCGCGGACCCCGGCCCAGTCGAGCCCACCCTCGATGTCGGTGCGGACCGCCAGGTTCTCGGCACCCGTGTCCCACACGCGCCCGGTGGTGACGAAGCTCGCGACCGCCCTGCCGATCACCCCGTGGGCGAACGCATCCGCGACGAGGTAGGTGGAGAAACGGATGTCCCCGGATTCCGCGAAGTGGTTGCGGAACATCGTCTCGACGCGGCCGCTGTCCACGGCACGCTCGAGGGGGACCCACCGGCGCCGGGACTGCGTCCCGAGATCTGCGATCGAGTAAAACTTTGGATATCCCGGCCTGAATCCCCCGAGCACGTTCACGGTGTCGTCGAACACCGTGCGCGTGCCCACCATTCGAGCCGGCAGCGTGGAACTGGTCATGTGTGGACTCCCCCTTGTGATTCCCCTGGTCATCGGGCCGGTCGCCCTCGTGCTGGCGCTCGACCGCGGTCCGTTCCCCCCGTACCGCGGCGGCACCGGATCACCCGGCCCAAGTACCAGTGATATAACAAAAGGTCTCTTTCACCAAGAGATTTCGCGGTTTCGTGGCAATCGGTGCACGCAGTGCACCAGTGGTCTGTCAGCGAACACACAGCTTCCGTTGCTCCCGGGCGCCCGCGCGGATAACACATTGACGCTGGTCCACGACGCGCGATGACGTCGACTACGCTGAACCGCATGAGTACTGAGCGCCAGGACGCGCAGCCGACCTCCGGCACCAACGGAACCGCGGACATCGGAGTCACCGGACTCGCCGTGATGGGCTCGAACATCGCCCGGAACTTCGCACGGCACGGGTACACGGTCGCCGTGCACAACCGCTCCGCCGGGAAGACCGACGCGCTGCTCGGCGAGCACGGGAGCGACGGGAACTTTGTCCGCACCGAGACGATCGAGGAGTTCGCCGCTGCGCTGCGTTCCCCCCGCCGGGCACTCGTCATGGTCCAGGCCGGTGCGCCCACCGACGCGGTCATCGACGCGCTCGCGGACGCCTTCGATGAGGGCGACATCATCATCGACGGCGGCAACTCGCTGTTCACCGACACGATCCGGCGCGAGAAGGCGATGGCCGAGCGCGGCATCCGCTTCATCGGCGCCGGCATCTCCGGGGGCGAGGAGGGCGCCCTGGAGGGGCCGTCCATCATGCCCGGCGGCCCGGCCTCCAGCTACGAGGTCGTCGGGCCGATGCTCGAGGACATCTCCGCCAAGATCGACGGCACCCCGTGCTGTACCCATATCGGCGAGGACGGCTCCGGCCACTTCGTCAAGATGGTGCACAACGGCATCGAGTACTCGGACATGCAGCTCATCGGCGAGGCCTACCACCTCCTGCGCGGCGTGGCCGGGATCGAGCCGGCCGCCATGGCCGAGGTGTTCCGCGAGTGGAACACCGGCGAGCTCGACTCCTACCTCATCGAGATCACCGCCGAGGTGCTCGCGCAGGTGGACGCCGAGACCGGCTCGCCATTGGTGGATGTGATCGTCGACCGCGCCGGGCAGAAGGGCACCGGCCGCTGGACGGTCAAGTCCGCGCTCGACCTCGGCGTCCCCATCACCGGCATCGCCGAGGCCGTGTTCGCGCGCGCCCTCTCGAGCTCGGTGCCCCAGCGGGAAGCCGGTCGGGCCCTGCCCTCCGGTTCCGTGTCCACTCCCGCGCAGACCGGCCCGGACTTCGTCGAAGACGTCCGCAGGGCGCTCTACGCCTCCAAGGTCATCGCCTACGCCCAGGGGTTCGACCAGATCACCGCCGCCACCGCCGAGCACGGCTGGGACGTCGCGCGCGGCGACCTCGCCACCATCTGGCGCGGCGGCTGCATCATCCGCGCCACGTTCCTCGACCGCATCCGTGAGGCGTACGCGGAGAACGGCGACCTGCCCACGCTGCTCGCCGCGCCGTACTTCGCCGAGGCCCTGGCGGACTGTGTCGACAGCTGGCGCCGGGTCGTCACCACCGCCGTGACCGCCGGCATCCCGGCACCCGGCTTCTCCGCGGCCCTCGCCTACTACGACGGTCTCCGTACCGAGCGTCTTCCCGCCGCCCTGATCCAGGGACAACGCGACTTCTTCGGCGCCCACACCTACCTCCGGACCGACCGAGAAGGCAGCTTCCACACTCTGTGGAGCGGCGACCGTTCCGAGGTGCGGGCCTGACCGGGTCGGCACCACCTGATCTGGGCCGCCTGCTCGCCGATCTCGGCGTGGCGGTCCCGATCCGGCATGCCGTGTCAACAGTGATCAGCGGCCCGGCGAGTGCGGTTCAGGCTGCCACCCTCCACGACGCCGTCGCCGGGCGCGACCTGCTCGCGGTCGCCCCGACGGGCTCGGGCAAGACGCTGGTGTTCGCCATCGCCGTGACGCATCGGCTGGCCGGATCCCCCAGCCTCCCGGGCCGCCCCCGCGCGGTCGTCATCGCGCCCACCCGCGAACTCGCCGTGCAGAACGCCGAGGTGCTCGCGGAGGTCGGAGCCGGAGCCGGGCTCCGGGTGGCCACCTTCGTCGGCGGTCAACCGATCGCCAAGGATCGCCGCTCGCTCGTGGCTCCTGTCGACGTCGTCGTCGGGACCCCCGGCCGCCTGGTCGACCTGATCAGGACGCGTGCCCTCTCGCTCCCGGACCTCAAGGTGCTGGTCCTCGACGAAGCCGACCACCTCCTCGGTCCGTCGTTCGGCGAGCAGACCGCCGTCCTCCTGAACGGGTGCGGCGACGCCACCCTGTTGTCGACGACGGCGACGGCGGACTCGGACGTCGAGGACGAACTCAGACGCCGGCGACCCGATCTCCGCGTCCACCGCGTGGACACTCCCATCCACGCCGCACCGGACCCGTCGGCCGCTGCCGCCGGGGCTCCTCGTCAGTTGGTCGTGGTGTCCGCCCCGGAACCGGAGAGCTACGCCATCACGCTCGCGGCCCGCTGCCGTCGCGGGCTGTTCTTCGTCTCGCGCCGCGACGCGGTCGAGCCGTTGCGCGCATCGATCGCCGCGACCGGCGTCACGGCCGCCGGGGTGGCGGGGTCGGCCTCCCCCACCAGACGGGCGGGAGCCTTCGCCGATCTCGCGTCCGGGACCGTCCGGGTCCTGGTGAGCACCGACCTCGCCGGTCGCGGCCTCGACCTGGCCGGGATCGGCCACGTCGTCCATGTGGGACCGCCGCACTCGATCCAGGATCTGGTGCACCGGTCCGGCCGAACCGGTCGCGGTGACACAGCCGCCGGAGTCGTGGCCGCCATCGTCCGCCCGTCGGAGGTGGCCAGGATCAGTGCGCAGGCGCGCGAGGTGGGGATGACCGTGGAACTCCTCGACCCCACCGATCGACGCGCCGGGGCCCTCGCCGACGACCTCTTCGGTCCCGAGATCGATGTGCCACGACGGCGGAGGGAATCAGCTCCGCCTGCCCGGTCCCGACGCCCCGCGGTCTCCCGCGTCCACCGACCCAAGAAGAAGAAGCGGTCGTGAGCCGCAGACCGGGACCGGCGTCGGAATCGATCCACCCGGTCGTGGTCCCCGAGCAGGTCTGGCGGGAATGGGAACGAAGGCACGCGGCCGCGGTGGACCTCGTGACCACCGACCACCTGATGCGGCGACGCCGCGGTGAGCCCCACCCCGTCGTCGACTTCCTCTTCACCTACTACCGGACGAGCGTCGCGTCGATCCGGCGCTGGCATCCCGGGCCCGGGATGCTCCTGGAGAACGCGCATCTGACGGACCGGGTGGACTGGCGGCACTACGAGCGAGACTCGCTGCAGGGCAGGACGGGACTCGTGGTGGACCCCTGTTCCGTGCTGGACCGCTGCGGCCCCCGCATTCAGCGAGCCCGAGAAGTGGTCGAGGCCACCGCGGACCGGCCCGGTGCCACGGGCTGCTTCGGCCTCCACGAGTGGGCGATGCTGTACGGCACGGGTGACAACGGCGGTGAGAACGACGGCGCGGGCGACATCCGGCACGGGACGATTCCCCTACGCCTGTCTCACCGGCAGATCGACGAGGTCGTGATCGGGTCCCGGCTGCAGTGCACGCACTTCGACGCATATCGGTTCTTCACCACGCCTGCGACGCCCCTCAACCGCGACCTGCTCACCCGCGAGAGCCAACCCCGGAACGAGCAACCGGGCTGCCTGCACGCCGGGATGGACATCTACGCGCAGGTCGCGGCGATGGAGGCCGGGGCCCCGGGCGAGCTCCTGGTCGACGCCCTCCTGGCCGCGTTCGACGCCCGCGAGGTGGACATGCGCTCGTCCCCCTACGACCTGTCCGCCTGGGGTCTGGATCCGATACCGGTGGAGACGCCCGAGGGCCGCACGGAGTTCGTCGCCTATCAGCGACGGTGGATACGGCGGACGCAGATCTTGCGGGCGCGGTTCCTGGACGCGGTCACACGCCTGGAGTCGTCGGGCACCGCCGCGCGCGAACGGACCGCGATACCGCAGGTCACGCGGGCGTAGCGCCGAACAACTGCTCGGCCACCCCGGTCACGACGCGGCCGAACTCGGCATAGGCCTCGTCGCCGGCTGTCGCCGTGCGCAGGACCAGCCCCATGGTGCGGCCCGGCACGGGATCGGCGAACCTGGCGACCCCGATCCCGGGGTCCCGGCTCTCGGGCAGCACGGCGGACTCCGGGGCGATCGTGACCCCCAGGCCACCCGCGACACAGCGCACCGCGGTCGTCAACGAGGCGGTCCGCGACTCGCCGCGGCCCAGAATCGGCGCCGACACCCGGCGACACAGGTCGACCGTCTGGTCGCGCAGACAATGCCCCTCGTCGAGCATCAGAAGCGGCAGGTCCACCAGTGCCTCGAGCGGGAGGTCCACCCGGCCGGACAGCTCGTGATCGGCGGGAACGAGGAGCGCGAACGGCTCGGTGTACAGCGGGATCGAGACCACCCCGGCAGCATCCGTGGGAACCGCCATGATCGCGAGGTCGATCGAACCCGCGCGCAGCCCCTCCAGCAGCCGCCCGGTCTGCTCCTCCACGATCCGCGGCCGCAGATCCGGAAAGTGCTCGGCCAGCGCCGGCAGCAGACCCGGGAGCAGGTAGGGGGCCGAGGTGGGAATCACGCCGACGCGCAGAACCCCCGACAGCGGTCCCCCGCTCCCTGCGGCGGCATCGGCGACGGCGTCCATCGCGGTTACCGCCGCACGGGCGAAAGGCAGGAGTTGCTGTCCGGCCGGGGACACCAACACGGTCCGGGTGCTCCGCTCCACCAGGTGGAGGCCGACCCCGTCCTCCAGTGTCGCGAGCGCCTGGGAGAGGGAGGGCTGGCTCATCCCCAGGTCCTCCGCCGCGCTGCGGAAGTGCAGGCGTTCGGCCACGGCGAGGAACACTCTGAGCTGGGTGACGCTCGGAACGAACCGTTGATCGGGCATGTTGATGAGTGTAGGCCGGGCGATAGGCGGAAGTCGATGATTATTTGTACACCCCTATGGGTGATCTATGCCTCATTAGGCTTTACCTCTCACCCAGAGTCCGGCACAGTGGATCCTGTCCGTCCGACAAAGGCACTATCCAGGAGGATCACATGGCAATTCTTACAATCGGCGATCAGTTCCCCGACTTCGAGCTCACCGCGCTAAAGGGTGGCGACCTCCAGGAGGTCAACGCCCAGCAGCCCGAGGACTACTTCGAGACGATCACCAACAAGTCCTTCGAGGGCAAGTGGCGCGTGATCTTCTTCTACCCCAAGGACTTCACGTTCGTCTGCCCCACTGAGATCGCCGCGTTCGGCAAGCTCGACGAGGACTTCCAGGACCGCGATACCCAGATCCTCGGCGGCTCGATCGACAACGAGTTCGCGCACTTCAACTGGCGCGCGACCAACGACGAGCTCAAGAGCGTCCCGTTCCCGATCCTCTCGGACATCAAGCACGAGCTCATCCGTGAGCTCGGTGTGGAGAACGCCGGCGGCGTGGCCGATCGCGCCACCTTCATCGTCGACCCGGACAACGTCATCCAGTTCGTCTCCGTCACCCCGGATGCCGTCGGCCGCAACGTCGACGAGGTGCTGCGCGTCCTCGACGCCCTCCAGTCCTCGGAGGTCTGTGCCTGCAACTGGCAGAAGAACGACCCGACCAAGAACATCAACAAGATGGACATGCTGCAGGAGGGGATCAAGTGAGCATAGAGAACCTGAAGTCCGGACTCCCCGAGTTCGCCAAGGATCTCAAGCTCAACCTCGGCTCGCTGGCGCGTACCACCGAACTGTCCGAGCAGCAGCTCTGGGGCACGTTCCTGGCGACCGCCGCCGCGACCCGATCGTCGACCGTGTTGTCGGAGATCGCTGACGAGGCGCGGCAGCACCTGTCGGACGAGGCGTTCAACGCCGCGCTCGGTGCAGCCTCCATCATGGCGATGAACAACGTGGCCTACCGGGCCAAGGAGTTCCTCGGCGACGAGTACGCCCAGGTCCGGATGGGCCTGCGGATGAACATCATCGCCAACCCGGGCGTGGACAAGGCTGACTTCGAACTGTGGTCGATGGCCGTGTCCACGATCAACGGTTGCGAGAACTGCACTGCTGCCCACGATGACATCATCCGCAAGGAGGGCGTCACCAAGGAGCAGGCCTGGGAGGCCGTCAAGATCGCGGGCACCGTCGCCGGTGTCGCGCAGGCCGTCGAGATCGACGCCAACATCTGACGCCACCACCGCACATGCACGTCCCGAGGGCCCCGTCGACGCAGTCGGCGGGGCCCTCGCCCGTGTCTGCGGGCCCGACGCGCGGATCGGATCTCCCCAAAAACCCGTCACGGGACTAGGTTCAGGGGTGCGCCGTGGAAAAGTTTTTCGCGCCACCATACAGATCTGGAGATGGCATGACTACCGGAGGTACCCCGTCCGGGGACGCGTTCCCGAACGATCCGTGGGAATCAGGCACCGACCATGAGGACTGGGGACAGCCGCAGGCCGGCGACCAGAGCTACGGTCAGCAGGGCTATCCCGCACAGGGTTACGGCCAAGAGCCGTACCCGGGCCAGGGTTACGGCCAGCAGCCCTACCCGGACCAGAGCTACGGCCAGCAGCCCTACCCGAACCAGGGTTATGGCCAGCCGGGTCATCCGGACCAGGGCTACGGTCAGCAGGGTTACGGGGCCCCGGCCTTCGGCGGCGGATATCCGCAGCCCGGCCAGGGTGGCGGCCCACTGATGACCGGCAGGGTATCGGCGACCGACGCCGTCAGCGCCGGCTGGCAGATGTTCAAGAACAACCCGCTGCCGTGGGTACTCATCACCCTGGCGATGCTCGTCGCCAGCATGATCCTCGGCGGTTTCTCCAACTCCGAGTCCGCCGCGACGATGTCGCTGGCCAACATCCTCTCGATTGTCGTGAGCATCGTCTTCCAGGCGTTCATCATCCGCGGCGCCCTGCTCGAGGTCGACGGCCACAAGCCGGCGATCGGTGACTTCTTCAAGCTGCACAACTTCGGGGCGTTCGTCATCGCCTCGATCCTCGTGGGACTCGCGACGATCGTCGGGTTCATCCTCCTCATCCTCCCCGGGCTCGTGGTGGCCTTCTTCCTGTACCTGACCTACCACTTCGTCGTCGACCGGAACATGGCCGCGATCGACGCGATGAAGTCGAGCGTCAACGCCATCAAGTCCGACGCCGGCAACCTGTTCGCCCTCGCGGTGCTGAACACCCTCATCATCATCGTCGGCGCCCTGGCGCTGGGCGTCGGACTGCTCGTCGCGGTTCCGGTCGTGACGCTGGCTACGGTGTTCGCCTACCGCGCGATCACCGGACCGAGCGACTTCTCGCGCGCTGCCACCAGCGCCGTCTGATCGCTCCAGTCGGCCTCACCGGCACCGGGAACAGAGCCCCCGCCGACCACTGGGTCGGCGGGGGCTCGTCTCCGTGTGCGGGTGAACCGGGTCAGCTGAGCGACTTCACCTGTGGCTCCTGTGGTTCGGCCTCGAGCGCCATCGCGCGCCGGACGGCCCAGATCGTCCCGGCGAACGCCAGCAACGCCAGCGGCCACCCCATCCCGATCCGTGCAGCGCCAAGCCAGTTGACCTCGTCGTTGAGGTAGAGCGCGTACTGCAGGACAGCGCGGATCGCGAAGAGCGCGGCCCAGATCCACGTCGCGACGGCGTACCAGCGTCGGGCGGCCGGGATCCGGCGCCATGCCATGCCCTTGCCGTCGAGGAATCCCCAGATGACGCCGACGAGCGGCCAACGCGCCAGTGCGGAGATCGCGAACGCGGTTCCGTACACGGCCTGGGTGATGATCCCGTAGAGGAAGTAGCCCTTGGCACTTCCCGTGCGCCAGGCGATGAAGACGCAGATCGCGACCCCGATGAACCCGGAGATGGCGGGCTGAGGGTTCTCACGGCGGACCAGAGACCAGCCCAGCATCGCCACGGCCACCGACAGGGCAGCCCAGATGGCGACCGTCAGGCCCCAGATCGCGTTGACGGGGACAAAGGCGAGGATGGGGATCGAGGAGAATACGAGACCGCGGACCCCACCCATCTGGTCGAGCACCGACGCGTCAGGGTCACCGAACGCCGACTTGCGCTTCACATCGCGGGAGCCGGTCGAAGTGCCACCCGTGCCTCCGGGATCACCCGTGACGTGCTCATCAGGCCGCTCAGACTCTGTCACGCTTCTCCTTTGTCGTTCCGGCTCGGCCGCCCGGTGAGCAGCTCATAACGCGGATTGAACATGATCATGTGGCCGTCGCGAGTCCCGATACGACCGGTCACCCGGACGAACCGACCGGTGTCGATACCCGGGATCGATCGACGTCCCAACCAGCACACGTCCACGGCGCCGGTGCCGTCGAAGACCTCGGCGGTCACCCCCAGGAATTCCTCGCCGCCGCCGGTCAACACGGTGCGCACCCGCCCCGTCAGAGTGACCAGGTCCCCGCGCTCAGCGTCCTCGATGTGGGAACACCCCGAGCTGCGCGCCAGCCCGACCAGGTCTGCCGCGTCCAAGGTGTCCAGCGAATCGGTGAACCGGGCCGAGAGGCCACGGGCCGCCCGGGTCAGGAACATCCCGCTCTCCCGTCGGCGCGGTGGGCGATCAGAGGTCGTCAGAGCTACGGAGTCGATCCATCGCGCTGCCGTCCCGGCGCGGCGGGACGGGAGCACTCTGGGGCTGGGTCGGGGCACTCTGCGGTGAATCGGGCGTGTGCTGCGGTTCGGTCGGGGTCGCCTGCGGCTGGGCGGGCGTGCTCTGCGCCTGCCCTGGCTGAGTCTGGGCCGGCGCCGAGGTCTGGGACCCCTGGCCGGCCGCCATCTGTTGCTGGAAGGCCTGGGCCTGCTGCTGCGCCGCCAGCTGCGACTGCGCCTGGACCAACGCCTGCTGGATCTCCTCCGGGATGGTCAACGGCAGCTGCTCACGGACGGGCATGGGTCCGTCCCCGCGGTTGATCAGCAGGTGCTTGAACACCTCCCTGCCCTCTTCCGCGGCCTGGTCAGCCAGCTCAGGGGTCGCCATGATCCGGACTTCAGCGGTCCACCGGTGACCATCCACACCGATCGCGCGGAACACCGCGCCGGGCATGACCGCGACGAGCTCACGGCCCCACGGGCCGTCTTCCACCGATACCTCGGCGCCCTGCTCCCGGAGCTGATCACCCATCCCGGTGACCATGGTCCGCCACTGCCCGGCGGACTTCGGTGCGGCGAAGGCACGGGGAATGACCCGCGAGACGGTGGTGACGATGTGGAACTCGGGTTGGCCGTTCGGGTCCAGGGCCACGTTCAGGTCGCGCCCCTTGGGGACACCGATCACCAGGGAACCGAGGTCGATGTGCCCGAACCCCAGGTCCGCGTAGTACTGGCGGAAATCACTGACCGACGAACGATCGTGGGGGCCCGCCGTGGACGGAGCGGAGCCCTGTGCCTCCCCGGAGTCGGCGGCGTCGCGGTCCCCGGTCACCGACTTCTTGCGTCCGAACATGGTCGAATCCTCTCCGCGTGCGACCCGGCCCCGGACGGGGCCGTGCCTACTAGACGCTAACCAAACTAGTCGCTGCCGGTCAGGTCAGGCGGTGGTGCCCACCAGTCGACCCGTGGCCACCCTCGCCGCGATCGGTCTGATCCAGCTCGTCCACCTCGACCACGTCCCACAGTTCGACCCGCTGGACGAGCAGCTGGGCGATGCGATCACCGCGTTCGATCCGTACCGGTTCAGACGGGTCGAGGTTGATGAGGTTGACCCTGATCTCCCCCCGGTATCCGGCGTCGACGGTGCCCGGGGCGTTGACGATCGAGAGACCAGCACGCGCGGCCAGGCCCGATCTGGGGTGCACGAGCCCCACGTACCCTTCCGGGATCGCGACGGCGACTCCTGTGCCCACGAGGGACCGGTGCCCGGGCGCGAGTTCGCAGTCCTCGGCGGAGTACAGGTCGATCCCCGCATCCGACGCGTGTGCCCGGACCGGGACAGGGAGCCCGGGGTCGAGCCGTCGCAGGCGCAACACCCCGACGGGTTGTGCGCGGTGCGTGGAGTCGTCCATGTGGTCGCCGCCCTCCTTCCGGGCCCCGCCCGGATGATCGATAGTCTTGATGCCGTGACCGACGACGACCTCCGACCCCCGCCCGACCGAGCGCCGCGCCCGGTGCACTCGGAACGCCTCCGGGTGCCCGTGTGGTGGTGGGTGGCTCTGGCCGCCGGCACCGCTATCGCGCTGGCCCTGGCCGTCGTAGTGGGGGCGCCGTGGTGGATGTGGATTCTCGTGGTGATCGCCCCCGCCCTACTCGCGTGGCTGTTCGTCACCGTAGGTCGCGAGCGGATCGAGGTCGAGTCCGACGGTCAGGGTGGCGGGACGCTGTACGCGGGGCGCGCACGGTTGCCGTTCGACGCGATCTCGCGCAGCGCCGTGGTCCCGGCCACCGCGAAGCAGGCCGCGATGGGGCGTCAGCTCGATCCCGAGGCGTTCGTGGTCCACCGTGGGTACATCCCCACGATGGTGATCGTCGTCCTGGACGACCCGCTGGACCCCACGCCGTACTGGTTGATCAGCACCCGCGACCCCGAGGGACTCGCGGCAGCGCTGCCGGACAACCAGTACAGCTGATCCGGTCAGCCCGCGCAGTCCACGCAGATGGCGAATCCGTCCCGCTCCTCGGCGAAGCGGCTGCGGTGGTGGACGAGGAAGCACTCCCCGCAGGTGAACTCGTTCTCCTGCTCGGGGACCACGCGGACAGTGAGTTCCTCGCCGGACAGATCCGCACCGGGGAGCTCGTAGGTCTCGGCGGTGACCGTCTCGTCCACGTCGACCTCACCGGTGGCGCCCTCGGCCCGGCGGGCCTTGAGCTCCTCCAGCGAATCGCCGGAGATCTCATCCGCTTCGGTCCGGCGGGGTGCGTCGTAGTCGGTTGCCATGAGTCTCTTCTCTACGGTCTGCTGATGAGGGAGGGTGGTTCGATCGTGGACCGACCAGCGCACGCATACTAGCGGGAACCGGCAAGAATTTCATCCCCGGCCCATCTCGTGCCTCGACGAGGCCGCCGGACCGGCGGCGATTACAGTGATGCGGCAGCCCCGTACCGGGCTCCGGCACCGCGATACCTGCAGGAAGGGCCCTCATGGTCGTCCACCTCAGCACTCAGACAGTACCCAGCCCGACCCCCACCCGGGGGATGGGACGTCTGCGCAGCCCCTACGTGTTCTTCGTGGTGATCGCCCTGGTTCTGGGAGGCCTGGTCTGGACGCTCGCCCTGCGGGGAAGTGACGTCGCGACAGAGGCGGCGGCCTGCCCGGTCACCCCGGCAGCGGAGGAGGCCGGCCTGCGGGAACAACCGGCGAGCGCTCTGGACTCCGTCGTGCCGGCGCTGCTGGCCGACACCAGGGTCCGGGTGCTCAACGCGAACGGCCAGAGCGGCCAGGCCGGCGCGGTCGCCGCCCAGCTCGCCGAGAGCGGGTTCCAGCCCGCCGGCGCCGACGCGACGGGCAACGACCCGGTCTATGCGCAGGCTCTCGAATGCCACGGCCAGATCCGCTACGGCGAGGCCGGACAGGCGACCGCCCGGTCGCTCTCGCTCGCGGCTCCGTGCATGCAGCTGGTCGACGACGGACGTGACGACGCCTCGGCCGACCTCGTCCTGGGAACCATCTTCTCCCGGCTGTCCGACTCGGCGGCCGCGGTGGCAGCCCTCGACGAGCTCAAGGTGGGCCGCCAGCCCATCACCACCGAGCTGGAGGCCGCGCGCTCGGTCAACTGCTGACGCACCCGCCGAGCGCCTGCAGGAACTCACGCGCGACGCCGGGCGCGACAGCCGTAGTGGGGACGGCATCGTCGGTGGAGACCGACACCACCGCCCCGGCCTCGGACGCGATCAGTGCACCCGCGGCGTGATCCCACGGCTTGAGGCAGCGCTCGTAGTACGCGTCCACGCGACCGGTGGCGACCATGCACAGGTCCAACGCCGCTGATCCACAGCGCCGGATGTCCCTGATCCGCGGGAGGAGTTCGGCGACCACCCGGCCCTGTTCCGCACGTACCAGAGAGTCGTAGGAGAAGCCGGTCCCGACGAGTGCCAGTGACAGCGCGTCGCACTCCGACGGCGTGATCACGGACACCGACCCGTCTGCATCCCTGAGTGTCGCCCCGCGGCCGGAGGCCGCCGTCCAGGTCTCGCGGGTGACGATGTTGTGAACAGCCCCCGCGACGACGACTCCGTCCACCTCCGCCGCCACGGAGACCGCGGTGAAGGGGATGCCGTAGAGCAGGTTGACCGTCCCGTCGACCGGATCGATCACCCATCGCACGCTCCAGGCGTCGCCCGGCGACCGCGCTCTCCCCGACTCGCCCGGCATCGATGCCTCCCCGCCCTCCTCCCCCAGGACCCGGTCACCGGATCTCGCGGAGGCCACCTCGGCGCGGAGGTGTTCCTCGACCGAGGTGTCGATGACGGTGACCGGATCGGTCGTCGAACTCTTGGAACGCGAATCCAGCCCGGTGGAGGTGAACCGCTCCAGCATCCGCCGGGCCACGTCGCCGCCGGAGACCGCGAGGTGGTCGGCGAACTCCCTCAGCTCATCGAGCATGTCCGTGCCGGGCCGCCCCGCTGTCTCGTCGACCGTCTCCCCTGCCATCCCGGCTCCCCTCGTCGTCGTCATTGTTGTGGTTGTTGTGGTGGTGGTCGTCGTCGTCGTTGCCGCCGTGTCGTCGTGGTCGCGCCCGGACGAACCGGCCACGCGCGGCGGCCGGACGGATACGCTGGCGAACGGACGCTCGTCGCCCTCATCGTGCCCCGGCGGCCCGATGACCACCACCCACCCGCCGTGTCCCCCACGGCCCGTCCCGCGGGAGTCCTCGGATGTCCACCCCCACCCCTGACGAGCACCACTCCCCGCCGGTCACGTCAACCGGTCTGGGGGTGGACGTCGGCGGCACCGGGATCAAGGTCGGGAAGGTCGACCTCGGCTCCGGCGAACTCATCGGCGAGCGGCTCATCCGCGACACCCCGCAACCGGCGACGCCGGACGCGGTCGCCGAGACGATCCGCCAGATGGTCGAGGAGTTCGGTTGGGAGGGGCCGGTGGGCGTGGCCCTGCCGAGTGTCATCCACGAGGGGGTGGCGAGGATCGCCCACAACATCGACTCCTCCTGGATCGGGTGCGACGTGGTGGAATTGTTCGACCGCCACCTCCCCGGGCGCTCGGTGGTCATGCTCAACGACGCCGACGCCGCAGGGCTCACAGAGGTGCACTACGGCGCCGGTGAGGGCGTCGAGGGCCTGGTCATCCTGTTGACCTTCGGCACCGGGATAGGTTCTGCGCTGCTGCTCAACGGCCGTCTGATCCCCAACACCGAGTTCGGACACCTCCACGTGGAGGACATCGCCGGACGCGGCTTCGACGAAGCCGAGCACCTGGCCTCCGCCGCGGTCCGCGCCCGGGACGGCCTGAGCTTCCAGGACTGGGCGCCGCACGTGTCCAACGTGCTCCGGTCCATCGAGGACCTGCTCTGGCCGCGCGCGTTCGTCCTCGGCGGCGGGGTCAGCGAGGCCGCCGCCGACTGGTTCCCGCTGCTGGAGAACCGCACCCCGGTCCGACCTGCCGTGCGCCTCAACGACGCCGGGATCATCGGCGCGGCCCTGTTCGCCGCCGGGCACGCGGGCCTCCTGGACCTCGGGGACGCGCTGTCCCCGGGCGGGTACTGACCAGTCCGGCCGTGCCTGATGCGACCCCCCGGCGCGTTCGTCGTTACAATGGCGCAGGCCGGGATCACGTACCGGTCGGGGACGGGCCAGGAACCGCAAGGCGGATGGCTCGAGTGTCGGCAGACGACGCGCATCGGTCCCCGTATCCCATTGAGTTACCGGTTGTGAAGGGGCGTTTGTGGCAGCCACGAAGACCACCAGTTCGGATTCCGCTATGAGCGGCGATCCGTCGGACACCGAGGTCACGGGCGAGGCCCCCGCCAAGAAGACCGCGGCGCGCAAGGCGCCAGCCAAGAAGGCCGCGCCCGCCAAGAAGACCGCGGCGAAGAAGACCGCCGCCAAGAAGACGGCTGCGAAGAAGGCCGTGCCCGCCAAGAAGACCGCGGCCGCGGGTGACGCCGCTGCGATCGACGAGGTGCCCACCGACGCGGTCGACGTCGAGCCGGACCCCGCCGCGCTCGAGGACGTCGAGGTCGTGGTGGACGACATCGAGGACGAGGAAGCCGACGAGGAGACCAAGGGGGCACCCAGCTCCAAGGACAAGGCGTCGGGCGACTTCGTCTGGGACGAGGACGAGTCCGAAGCACTGCGGCAGGCCCGCAAGGACGCTGAGCTGACCGCGTCCGCCGACTCCGTCCGCGCCTACCTCAAGCAGATCGGCAAGGTCGCACTCCTCAACGCCGAGGAGGAGGTCGAGCTGGCCAAGCGCATCGAGGCCGGCCTCTACGCAACCTGGCACATCGCACAGGTCGCCGAGCGTGGCGAGAAGCTCACCACCGCGCAGCGTCGTGACTTCCGCTGGATCGAGCGCGACGGCGTCCGCGCCAAGAACCACCTGCTCGAGGCCAACCTGCGCCTGGTCGTCTCCCTGGCCAAGCGCTACACGGGCCGCGGCATGGCGTTCCTGGACCTCATCCAGGAGGGCAACCTCGGTCTGATCCGCGCGGTCGAGAAGTTCGACTACACCAAGGGCTACAAGTTCTCCACGTACGCCACCTGGTGGATCCGCCAGGCGATCACCCGCGCGATGGCCGACCAGGCCCGCACCATCCGCATCCCGGTGCACATGGTCGAGGTCATCAACAAGCTCGGCCGCATCCAGCGCGAGCTGCTCCAGGACCTGGGCCGCGAGCCCACGCCTGAGGAGCTGGCCAAGGAGATGGACATCACCCCGGAGAAGGTGCTGGAGATCCAGCAGTACGCCCGGGAACCCATCTCGCTGGACCAGACCATCGGCGACGAGGGCGACTCGCAGCTCGGCGACTTCATCGAGGACTCCGAGGCCGTGGTCGCGGTCGACGCCGTGAGCTTCACGCTCCTGCAGGATCAGCTGCGCTCGGTGCTGGACACGCTCTCCGAGCGTGAGGCCGGCGTGGTCCGGCTGCGCTTCGGTCTGACCGACGGCCTCCCGCGCACCCTGGACGAGATCGGTCAGGTGTACGGCGTCACGCGCGAGCGCATCCGGCAGATCGAGTCCAAGACCATGTCCAAGCTGCGCCACCCGTCGCGCTCGCAGGTCCTGCGCGACTACCTGGACTGATCCACGAGGGACAACTGCGGGCCCGTCGTCGAGATCTCGGCGACGGGCCCGCTCTCGTCTGTCCCAGGGGGTCCGCTGCCGCGGCCGGGTGCGCCTGAGCCCGTGCGGTTGCATGAATGGCATTCCGGCAGCGCGTCCGGCTCCGGTTACGCTGCCGGATCGGCTCGCGCTGGCAGAGTGCCCGCTCTGGGCGGACCTGCGCTGGCGGTAGGGACCAGAGAGACATCGCAGGTCAGAGACGCAGCGCATCCCGAGCCTGTCGCGCTGGCGGACTGCTCGGCCCGGGCGACGACACGTCGACCCGGGCGCCGAAACGTCGACCCGGGCGCCGAAGCCCGTTACCAGCTCCGCAACAGGGAGATCCGCTCGCGGATCTGCTCGCCCGAGGCCATGGGCACCGGCGGACCGCCACACGAGTTCCGCAATTGCGTGTGGATCGCGCCATGGGACTTGCCCAGGCGACCCGAGTACACCGACACCAACGTGTTGAGCTGGCGGCGGAGGTCCTTGAGTTCGGCAGCGGAGGCCACACGATCGGCCGCGGCACCCGCGTTCGCGCCGGGTCCCGCGACGTTCCCGGGAATCGTGGCCCCGGAGATCGTCGGGTCGACGCCGACCACAGCCACAGAACCGACCCCCGACGACGCCTCTCCGGACGCCCGCCGGATCTGGTTCTTCTCCCGCTGACGCAGGAGGGCCTTGACGTCGTCCGCGCCGAGTAGTCCGGGGAGCCCGATGTAGTCGGCCTCCTCCTCGCTCCCGGCGAACGTGGCCGTGCCGTACGAGGACCCCTCGTACAGGATCTGGTCGAGCTCCGCGTCGGCCCCGAGGGAGATGTATCCCTTGTCCTCCTCGTCGGCGTTGTCCGCCTCGTCTTGCTGCTTGTTTGCCTGGGCGAGCAGCTCGTCCTCGAGGCCGTCCTCGCGGTGTGGCTTGCCCAGGACGTGGTCGCGCTGCGCTTCCATCTGCGAGGCGAGTTGCAGCAGCACCGGGACCGACGGGAGGAACACCGACGCCGTCTCCCCCGGTCTGCGTGATCGGACGAAGCGGCCGATGGCCTGAGCGAAGTACAGGGGTGTCGACGCGCTGGTGGCGTAGACGCCCACGCAGAGACGCGGGACGTCCACGCCCTCGGAGACCATCCGGACGGCCACCATCCACTCGTCGGTCGAGTCCGAGAACGTCCCGATCCGGCTCGTGGCGGTGGGATCGTCGGAGAGGACGACGACGGGGGGTCGGCCGGTGATCTCGTGGAGCAACGCCGCGTATTCCCGCGCGCGCTCCTGATCTGTGGCGATCACCAGTCCACCGGCGTCGGCGACTCCGGCGGCCCTGATCTGCCGGAGACGGGTGTGCGCTGCCTGCAACACAGCCGGCATCCAGTCGCCGTGGGGGTCGAGCGCTACCCGCCAGGCGCGGGAGTTCTGGTCCGCACTGAGCGGCTCACCGAGACGGGCCGAGAACTCCTCGCCCGCATTGGTGCGCCAGCGGGCCTCACCCGAGTACGCCAGGAAGACCACGGGCCGGACCACGCCGTCGGCCAGTGCGTCGGCGTAGCCGTAGGAGTGGTCCGCCTTGGAACGCTGGTGGCCCTGCCCGTCGGGTTCGTAGGTGACGAACGGGATCGGGCTGTCGTCCGACCGGAAGGGCGTACCGGTCAGCGAGAGCCGGCGCTCGGCGTCGTCGAACGCCTCGCGGATGCCGTCCCCCCAGCTCTTGGCGTCGCCGCCGTGGTGGATCTCGTCGAGGATCACCAGGGTGCGGCGGGACGCGGTTCGCTCCCGGTGCTTGAACGGGTGCGCGGCCACCTGGGCGTACGTCACCACCACTCCGTGGTACTCCGGCGCGAGGGCACCGGAGGAGTTGGAGTACTCGGGGTCCAGGGCGATCCCGGCCCGCGCGGCCGCCCCGGCCCACTGGTACTTGAGGTGCTCGGTGGGGGCGACGACCGTGATCGAGTCAACCGTCCGGTCGGTCAGGAGCTCGGTGGCCACGCGCAGACCGAACGTGGTCTTACCCGCGCCGGGAGTGGCCACGGCGAGGAAGTCCTTCGGCCGGGCCATGAGGTACTTGCGCAGCGCGGTCCGCTGCCAGGCGCGCAGCGGCGCACCCCCGGTTACGGAAGTCGTGGCGTCTGCGGTCTGTTCCTCGGTGCCCGGGACCGCGCCGGGTTCACTCACCAGGCTTCAGGGCTTCGTAGACGCGCTTGCACTCGGGGCACACGGGAGAACCGGGCTTGGCGGACCGGGTCACCGGGAAGACCTCGCCGCACAGGGCGATCACGTAGGAGCCCATGACCGCGCTCTCGGCGATCTTGCTCTTGTCCACGTAGTGGAAGAATTTGGGGGCGTCGTCCTGCGTCTCCTCGGTCGTGGTGACCTCGGGGCGCTCGAGTGTTTTAGTCCGGGTGGTGCTCACCCCCTCATGATGCCGCACCCAGGCGTCCGTGCGCCAACGCCGGAGTACCTTGGGGGCCATGGCACCCGACTTCCGGCGCAAGCGGTCCACGGATCGGGATGACACCGCGGCTCCCGTACTGATCACCGCGGCGCGGGAGTCCTACCGGGACGAACTCGCCGCCCGGAAGAGGCGGTACTTCCTCCTCATGGGTATCCGGATCCCGGCCCTACTGCTGGCCGCCGGCTCCCTGGCGCTCTGGAACAACCCCTGGATCGCGCTGGCGATCGTCGGCGGGTCCATCCCGCTCCCGTGGATCGCGGTGATCGGCGCCAACGACCGACCGCCGTTGCCCAAGGGACAGGCACGCCGGTACTCCGCGGGGGCCCTGTCCAACCACACCCCCTATGCGCTCCCGTCGGGGGTCACGGGGATGGCGGGCAGCGCCCCCAGCAGCAGTGCCCCCGGCGCCGACACCCCGAGCGACCGCACCTCCAGCGAGAGAACTCCCACCGACGCCACCCCCGGCGATCGCACCTCTGACGACACCACTTCCCGCCACAGCACCCCGACACCCGACGAGAGTGATCCCGCACCGTGACCCTCCCCTCCCCGTCCCTCGCCGATCTCGCACCGATGCTGGCGGAGGCGTTCCGCGAGCACGGCTACACCGTCTCCGGGTTGGAGGAGTCGCTGGGGCCGGACGCGGTGTCGGCGCTCGCCCGGTCCGACGCGGCATCGGTGCGTCGGCACGCACGGACCGCGGGGAAGGCCGGGGCCCTGGTGCGCCTGTTCATCCTGGGAGATGCGGTGCCGGAGCAGGAGGTCGCCGCGGCCATCGGCGGTGTCGACGTGGAAGACGGGATCGCCGCCAGCCTCTGGACCCGGCCGGGCTCCCCGGAAGGGTGCCTGCGCGGAGCAGTCGATCTGCGCCCCGTCGACACCGGTCACGGGACGCGGTGGGTCTTCGCCGACATCGACGGGTCGATGGCCCACACCGTCACCCGGCCGGACCACGTCCTCGGCGTCGGCCAGGCCACGCTCTCCCTCCTGCGGGTCACGCCGACCTCGCCCGCGGACACCGTTCTGGACCTGGGCACCGGTTGTGGGATCCAGCTGGTCCATGCGCTCGAGACCGCCCGTGCCGCGACCGGCACCGACATCACCCCACGCTGCCTCGACCTGGCGGCCGCCACCCTCGCCGTCAACGGCCTGGAGGCCGAACTGCTCGAGGGCCCGTGGTTCGACCCCGTCGCCGGGCGCCGGTTCGACCGGATCGTGGCCAACCCGCCCTTCGTCGTGGGCCCCACCGAGCTCGGTCACTCGTACCGCGAGTCCGGGCTCGCCCTCGACGGGGCCAGCCAGACGGTCGTCTCCGGCGCCCCCGGGCTCCTGGCCGAGGGCGGGACGGCGATCCTGCTGGCGTCCTGGGTGGAGCGGGACGACACCGACTGGAGGTCGCACCTGTCCACGTGGATCCCCGACGAGGGGGTCGACGCCTGGTTCCTCCGGCGCGACTCCTCCGACCCCGAGCTCTACGTGTGGACCTGGCTCTCCGACGAGGGCATGGACCCGCGCGACGAGGCCACGACGCGCGCTGCCGAGGCGTGGCTCGACCACTTCCAACAGGAGGGGGTCGCCCGGGTCGGTTTCGGTTACGTCTTCCTGCGCCGGATCGACGGTCCCTCCTCGGTCCTCTGTGAGGACCTCAACCATGCGTTCGGCGAGGGTCTGGGGGACGAGGCCGAGGCCTACTTCGCCCGCACCGCGTGGTTGCGGGAGGCCACGGACCATCACGGTGGCCGGGCGGAAGCCCTGGACGCCACCGTCTTCACCGTCTCCCCCGATGTCCACCTCCACGTCTCCGAGTCCCTCGCGCCGGGGATCGGGGAGGACGGGGCATCAGAAGCCGCCACGACGGTCGTCGTCGAGCGCGTGACCGGCGCGCGCTGGCGGCACGAGATCGACCCCCTCACCGCCAGCGTCCTCCGGGGCGCCCGCATGGGTGCCCTCCCCCTCGAGGATCTGGTCGTGCTGGCCGCCGCCGGGGCGGGCGAAGACCCGGACGAGCTCGCGGACCCCGTGCGGAGGGTCGTGGCCGACCTGTTCCTCCACGGTGTCGTGGTCCCTGTCGACGTCCCCGGGTTGTTGCCCCCGGGCGTCCGGGCGGCCGTCGCCGCCGGGCACGACGCCGCACGGCACGACGACCGATGAGAGCGGTGGTCTCCCGCGTCACCGAGGCGTCGGTCACCGTGGACGACGAGGTCGTCGGTGCGCTCGGAGGTCCCGGTCTGCTGGTCCTGCTCGGGGTGTCGACCGACGACGACGAGGCGGACATCGCCACCATGGTCCGCAAGATCTCGGAGCTGCGGATCCTGCACGACGAGAAGAGCGCAATCGACATCGGTGCGCCCGTGTTGGTGGTCAGTCAGTTCACCCTCATGGGATCGACCGCCAAGGGCCGCCGGCCGTCGTGGTCCCGAGCCGCCCCCGGGGCGCGCGCCGAGCCCGTGGTGGAGGCGGTGGTCCGCGGCCTGCGCGAGAAGGGGTTGGAGGTGGCCACCGGTGCGTTCGGGGCGATGATGCGGGTCCACTCCGTCAACGACGGCCCGTTCACTGTTCTGATCGACACGAGCTGATCGTCCGGTGCTGAACGTCAGGTGCCGTGCCACACGTTCCGTGCACACGTACCGATCCCGCGTGCTGGACCACCCCTCCCGTGCTCCCCGATCGTGACGAACGTCATGAGGCCGGGAACATTCCGTGGGTCATCGCCGTTGTAGCAGTACGTGACCGTGACCCGGACACACGCCTGATCCGTCCACCAGCAACCGAACGCCGGCCCTGATCTACCGGGCCTGGCAGGAGGAGGAGACATGACGTCAGCCACCACCCGATCAGATCGTCGGACGGGGGCGGATTCGGACGGACTGAGCCCCAGCGCGGACCTCGTCCGCGTCTACCTCAACGGGATCGGTAAGACCGCACTGCTCAACGCCGAGGACGAGGTGGAGCTGTCCAAGCGCATCGAGGCCGGTCTGTACGCGCGCCACCTCCTGGCAACCAAGAAGCGCATGGGCCCCACCAAGAAGGCCGACCTCAAGCTGATCGTCGACGAGGGCGAGGCCGCTCGCGCCCATCTCCTCGAGGCCAACCTCCGCCTCGTGGTCTCGCTGGCCAAGCGCTACACCGGTCGCGGGATGCCGCTGTTGGACCTCATCCAGGAGGGCAACCTCGGGCTCATCCGGGCCATGGAGAAGTTCGACTACGCCAAGGGCTTCAAGTTCTCGACCTACGCCACGTGGTGGATCCGTCAGGCCATCACCCGCGGGATGGCTGACCAGTCCCGCACCATCCGGCTGCCAGTGCACCTGGTCGAGCAGGTCAACAAGCTCGCCCGCATCAAGCGCGAGCTCCACCAGCAGCTCGGTCGCGAGGCCACGCTCGAGGAACTCGCCGAGGAATCGGGCATCCTCGCCCACAAGATCGAGGAGTTGCTCGACCACTCCCGCGACCCGGTGAGTCTGGACATGCCGGTCGGCGCGGACGAAGAGGCCCCCTTGGGTGACTTCATCGAGGACGCCGAGGCCACCAGCGCCGAGAACACCGTCCTGACCAACGTGATGCACTCGGACGTGCGCGCGGTGTTGGCCACTCTGGAGGAGCGCGAGCAGCAGGTCATCACCCTGCGTTTCGGCCTGGACGACGGGCAGCCGCGCACCCTGGACCAGATCGGCAAGCGCTTCGGGCTCTCCCGCGAGCGCGTTCGACAGATCGAACGCGAGGTCATGTCCAAGCTCCGCGAGGGACGCCGCGCGGACAAGCTCCGCTCGTACGCGGACTAACTCATAGGCGGACCAACCCGCACACACCGAAGCCCCGACTCCTCTTCAGGAGCCGGGGCTTCTTCAGGAGCCGGGGCTTCGCGGGGTTCCGGGCGAACCGGGGAGCCCTCCGCTCCGGAGTTCCCAGGGCTACCCTCAGGCCCGGTTCGAGGCGTGCCCTAACGCAGGCGCCGCGGGCCCACGTCGCCACTGGACCGCGGCGGCGGGCCCAGGTGGACCTGCGCGTACAACACCGACACACCGTCGGGGGCCGCGAGCGCCGGGTCCACAGACAGGTGGCGCAGTTCGGGGACGTCCTCCACCAGGCACGACATGCGGCCCATGAGCTCGACCAACGCGTCGCGGTCAGCCGGGGCGTCCCCCGCGTACCCGTCGAGGATGGGGGCGGCTCGGGGGCGGTCGAGCAGCGACCGGGCCTCGGTCGGCGAGACCGGCAAGGTGCTGAACGCGCGGTCGGCCAGGAGGTCCGAGAGCATCCCGGACAGCCCGAACGAGATGAGCGAACCGAAGATCGGATGATCCGCCACCCGGATGGTCGTCGCGACGCCCTTGGTCGCCATCTTCTGGATGTGGAGCGACCGCGAACCGGTGGTCCCCTGGAGATACTCGAACGCATCACGAACCGCCGCCGGCCCGGTCAGGTCCAGCCGGACCCCGGACTGATCGCTGCGCGTCCGCCACTGCTCGGTCATCGCCTTGACTGCCACCGGGTACCCGAGTTCATCGGCCGCCATGACGGCCTGATCGACCTCCGCGGCTACGCGGTAGTCGACGATGTCGATGCCGTAGCACTCCAGCAGGCCGCGGACCTGCCCCTGCGTGAGTTCAAACGATTCACTTCCCGCGTTGGAGTGGCACAGCGAGTCGACGAGTTCCCGGGCGCGGACGCGGTCGATGTCGTCGAATTCCGCCGGTTCCTCCGCGGGTCGGTCCAGCCACTCGGCGTAGCGGCGGGCCCGCACCAACGCGGACACCGCCCGTTCCGGATACGGATACGAGGGGATGGATCCCCGTGACGCCACACCGGACTCGTCGGTGACGGTGAGTCCCTCCGGCAGGCCCTCCCCGGCGAGGAACGTACTGACCACCGGCTTGTCGCTCTCCGCCGCCGCGGCGCGGATGGCCTCCGCGTAGGCGTCGGGCTCCGTGGCGACGGGTGGGACGAACACCGTGAGCACCGAGTCCACCTCGTCGCGCGCCAGGAGGTCGGCGATCGCCTCGCGGAAATCCTCCGGGGAGGCGACCGCACCGAGGTCCACCGAATGCGCCACGGTGAACCCCTGTTGCCGGGCGGAGTCCCCGCCCAGCCGGCCGACAGCGGTGGAGTTCCCGACGATCGCCAGGCGGCCCCCCGCCGGCAGCGGCTGGTAGGCGAGCAACGTCGCCGTGTCGAACATGTCGGTGATCGAGTCCACCTGGATGAGTCCGGAGTCCCGGAACAGTCCGCGGATGGCGGACGCGGTGAGCCCCTGAACGCCCGACTCGAGGTCATCGGCCGCCCGCCGGACCACCACCACCGGCTTGTTCCTGGCCACCCGGCGCGCGATCCGCGAGAACTTGCGGGCGTTACCGAAGCTCTCCAGGTAGAGCAGCACCACTTCGGTCCCGGTGTCGGTGTCCCAGTACTGGAGCAGGTCGTTGCCGGAGAGGTCGGCGCGGTTTCCCGCGGAGACGAAGGTCGACAGGCCCAATCCCCTGCGTGCGGCGGCCGCGAGGATGGCGATCCCCAGCGCACCCGACTGGCAGAAGAAGCCCGCCCGCCCGGGACCCGGGACCACCTCGGCGAGGGTCGCGTTGAGCTGTACATCGGCGGAGGTGTTGATCACGCCCAGGGCGTTGGGGCCGACCACCCGCATCCCGTGTGCCCGGGCCTCGCTCACCAGTCGCCGCTCGGACACGACGCCCGCGCTGCCGACGTCGGAGAACCCGGCGGAGATCACGACGAGGGTCGACACGCCCTTGGACAGGCAGTCGTCGAGCACCTCGGACATCGACGCCGCGGGGACCGCCACCACGGCCAGGTCGACCGGGTCCGGGATGTCCCGCACGCTGGAGTAGGCGCGGACGGACTGGACGGAGGTCGCGTCCGAGTTGACCGGGTAGACCGGGCCGGTGAACCCGTTGCCGATGAGGTTGCGCAGCACCGTGTGACCGATCTTCCCGACCTGGTCGGAGGCGCCGATCACGGCCACCGATCCCGGGGTGAGGACCCGCGCCACACTGCGCGCCTCCGCGGCCGTCTCGCGGGAGTTGCGGACGTTGGTCAACGCCTCGGTGGGGTCGATCGCGAACTCGAGATGCAGGGTCGACCCGTCGAAGGAGCGCGAGATCTCGTAGCCTGCCCTCCGGAACACCTGGATCATCGACCGGTTCTCGGACAGGACCTCCGCCTCGAAGTGATCGATCCCGCACTCGGCGGCGGCTCCACCGAGGTGCTCGAGGAAGATCGAACCCAGGCCCCGGCCCTGGTGCTGATCGGAGATCGTGAACGCCACCTCGGCGAAGGTCGAGTCGGGCAGTCGCTCGTAGATCGCCATCCCGATGATCTCCGCGCCCAGCTCGGCGACGAACGCCATCCGGTCGCGGTAGTCCACGTGGGTCATCCGGCGTAGTTCCTTCTCCGACAGGACGTCGTGGGAGCCGAAGTACCGCAGGTACCGAGTCCGGTCGGACAGGCTGGAGTGGAACTGCGAGATCTTGTCCGAGTCCGTGGGCAGGATCGGGCGGATGCGCACCGCCCGCCCGTCCGAGCCCAGGACGTCGGCCGCCCACTCGTGCGGGTAACCCTCCGGGTACTCGGCGACCGCCGTGTCGGTGGAGGCGTGTTCGGGCGGCGTCACCGCGGGGGTGTCGCCGTCGGTCGTTCCGTCGCCTGGGTCAGCCATCAGGGTCCTCCAAAGGACGAGCGTCGGGAGTCGCGGGTGTCGCCGTACCGCCAGGGGTACGTCGGGTCAATCTCGGGGATCGTCGGGGTCGAGGCCCAGGAGGGGATAGACGGAGCGCCGGGTGTCGAGGATCGACTGATCCAGCCGTGCCAGCGTGCGGTCCATCTCCACCCCACGGTCGGCGCCCGACGGCTCCCACGGGGAGTATGAGGCGTCGCTACCGTCACTCATCGTCTCCGGGACCCGGTCCGGGACCGTGAAGCGGGTGGCCATGGTCCGCCACGACTCGGGGATCGCGGTCGACGGCTCGACCGGGACCCCCAGAACCGCCGCGATGAGATGCGTCCAGGACCGTGGGACCACACGGACCAGCTCGTATCCCCCACCGCCGATCGCGATGATCCGGCCCTCACAGATCTCGTCCGCCAGCGCGATCACCTCCAGGTAGGAGGCCCGGTGACCGTCGACGGTGAGCGAGAGGTCCGCGAGCGGGTCCTCCCGGTGCGAGTCACACCCGGCCTGCATGACGATGATCTGCGGTTCGAAGGCGCGCAACGCCCCCGGCACCACGGCGTGGAAGCCGCGCAGCCACAGCTCGTCGGTGACCGCGGGGAGAAACGCGAGGTTCACCGAGGTGCCCTCGGCCCGTCCGACGCCGGTCTCCGAGGCCCAGCCCGTCGACGGCCACAGGGTCGCCGGGTGTTGGTGGAGCGACATCGTCAGGACCCGCGGGTCCTCGTAGAACGCGGCCTGGACACCGTCCCCGTGGTGGACGTCGATGTCCACATAGGCGATGCGGTCGTACCCGTTGTCGAGCAGCCAGCTGATGGCGACCGCCGCATCGTTGTACACACAGAACCCGGCGGCGGCCGCCGGCATGGCGTGGTGCATACCGCCCGCGACGGACACCGCGCGGGTTGCTGCGCCGCTGGCGATGGCCCGCGCCGCCGCGAGCGTGCCACCGGCAACCGCGGCGCTGGCCTCATGCATCGCCGGGAAGATCGGGTTGTCGGCGGTCCCCAGACCGTGGCTCATCCCGAGGTGCTCACCGGGCGGGAGCTCACCGGCCGCCTTGACCGCGTCGATGTAGCGGGACGTGTGGACCCGGAGCAGTTCCTCGTCGCTCGCCATCCCGGGATCCAACATCTCCACGCCCTGCAGCACGCCCAGTTCAGTCGCCAGGGACATGGTCAGGTCCAGACGCCGCGGGCTCATCGGATGTTCGGCGGAGTGCCGGTAGTCGAGGAGCGACGGGCTCCACACAACCTCGGCTGCAACACCGTTCTGGATCCGGGCCATGGCTGGCGTCCTCCCGTCGTGGTGCCGGGTCGATCCCAGCGCAGGCACACCTGGTGGAAATCCAGATTGTGCGTCCTGGCGCAAACCTACGCGGCAGGGCCCGGCCAGGCCCGCGATTGCGCGCTGTCCACCCCGGTTGGAAGCCCGGCGGTAGGCTCGACCGGGAACCCGGCCGGAGATGTCACCTGCCGGAAGTGACGAGCAAGGACGATCCGACGTGGAGGACGCAGCGTGAAAGACCTGGTGGACACCACCGAGATGTATCTCCGCACGATTTATGAGCTCGAGGAGGAGGGCGTGATCCCGCTCCGGGCGCGAATCGCCGAGCGTCTCGAGCAGAGCGGCCCGACCGTCAGCCAGACGGTCGCCCGCATGGAGCGGGACGGCCTGGTGCTCGTCGCCCCCGACCGGCACCTGCAGCTCACCGCGAGCGGTCGCGACCTGGCCGTCGGCGTGATGCGTAAGCACCGCCTCGCCGAGCGGTTGCTCGTCGACGTGATCGGGTTGGAACTGGAGAAGGTGCACGCCGAGGCGTGCCGGTGGGAACACGTGATGAGTGACGACGTCGAGCGTCGCCTCATCGAGGTGCTCGACGACCCCACGACGTCCCCGTACGGCAACCCCATCCCTGGTCTCGATCGCATCGGATATGTGACCACGGCCGCCGAGGAACCCGCTTTCGTGCGACTCTCCGCGCTCGACACGGACACCCCGCACCGGGTCCGCATCCGCGCGATCGGCGAGAACGTGCAGATCGACGTCGAGCTCATCTCCGAGTTCCGCGCCGCCGGGGTGGAGCCTCTCAAGACGGTCACCGCGACCCGCCGCGGTCACCTCGTCGAACTCGACTCGGGGGACGGCCACCGGGTCGAGCTCGACGGTGACCACGCGCATGCGGTCCAGGTCGAGATCCTCTCGTGAAGCTCCTCGTCACCGGGGGTGCCGGGTACGTCGGTGGGGTCTGCGCCACGGTTCTGCTCGAGCGCGGTCACGAGGTCGTGGTCCTCGACGACCTGTCCACCGGTAACCGTGACGGGGTCCCGGAGGGGGCGACGTTGGTCGAGGGGGACGTGGCCGCCCTCGCCGCGGACGTCCTGGATCCGAGCTTCGACGCCGTCCTGCACTTCGCCGCCCGCTCGCTCGTGGGCGAGTCCGTGGAGCAGCCCGCGCAGTACTGGCAGGGCAATGTGGTCACCTCTCTCGCGCTGCTCGACGCGATGCGTGCCGCCGACGTCACCAACCTCGTGTTCTCCTCGACGGCCGCCACGTACGGCGAGCCGGAGCAGGTCCCCATCACCGAGGACATGCCCACCCGTCCCACCAACACCTATGGCGCGACCAAGCTCGCGATCGACCACGCCATCACCTCGTATGCGGCTGCGTACGGCCTGGCCGCCACCAGCCTCCGCTACTTCAACGTGGCGGGTGCGTACGGCACGGCGGGTGAGAACCGGGTCGTCGAGACCCACCTCATCCCCCTGGTCCTCCAGGTGGCGCTGGGCCACCGCGCGGACATCAAGGTCTTCGGCGACGACTGGCCCACCCCCGACGGCACCTGTGTCCGCGACTACATCCATGTGGCCGACCTCGCGGACGCCCACCTCCTCGCGCTCGAGTCGAACGTGGCCGGTGTCCACCGCGTCCTCAACCTCGGCAGCGGCGAGGGTTTCTCCGTCCGCGAGGTGATCGACGTCTGCCGGGAGGTCACCGGTCATCCGATCCCGGAGGTGGTGGCCCCGCGACGGGCCGGCGATCCGGCGGTCCTGATTGCCTCCAGCGAGAAGGCCGTCACCGAGCTCGGCTGGACGCCGACCCGAACCGCCCTGCGCACCATCGTCGAGGACGCCTGGTCGTTCACCTCCGTCCTGGGCGAGCGCGCGCACTCCACCCCGCGGTAGCCCCGCCGCGGAGCCGGTCGGGCCGCAGCCGAGCCGGTCAGGCAGCGGCCGAGCCAGTCCGGCCAGCGGCCGAGCCAGTCCGGCGGCGGCGCCTGTCAGGCTGCCGCCTGGCGGAGCCTCTCCGGCGCGATTCCCTGTTCGAGCCCGTGGAGCAGGAGCCTCGCCAGGGAGTTCCGGGGGTCCGCGCTCACGGCCGCCTCGAGTGCGGAGCGGGCGTGGACCCCGCTGCCGGCAAAGTAGGCGCCGGCCCCCAGCAGCACCAACGCCACGGACCTCTCGCGCCCGGGCCGGCGGCGGGCCAGGGCCCACCACAGAAGGCGGCGACCGTCCTCGTGGCCCAGCCCCAGCTGAGCAAGCCGTCGGTACACCTCATCGCGCACCGCGATGTCCAGCAGCGCCTCCCCGATCCGGGCCAGCTCGTCGTCGTCAATCTCCTCCCCCGCCTCGAGCAGTTCGACGGCGCCGTCATGGGCCGCCACGGCACGCTCTACCGCTGTGGGGCGCTCGAGCTCGGCCAGGCCCCGACCGTGCGGGTCGATGTCGCAGGCATCCGGGTCCCTGGCCAGGTACAGCTGGGCGATCTCGTCGCGAGAACCCGCCCGCACGCGGCCGTCGAAGGCGTGCACCGCTGCGATCTCCGTCGCGTCGGGGTCGAGCTGGACGCCACCGACCATCCCGAACAGATCAACCCAACGCGCACCCTCGGCAAATTCACCGACCCCGTAGGCCGCGATCACCCGCGTGCCCACCATGCCCAACCAGTACTCGAACGCCGCGGCCGCGTCCTCGGCTCGGAGCCCGGCGCCGGACCCGTCCGCGCAGTCCTCGTGAACCACCACCAGATGGACACCGGACACGCCCTCCCTCGAGCAGAACTGCGCCAGCCCGCGAGCCGGCAGCTCGGCGCCCAGCTCCGGAGGCCACGCCAACTCGTCGTCGTAGTCACTGTCGTCGTACGGGTCTCCGCCATACGGGTCTCGGTGGTACAGGTCAGAGCGGTACGTGCCACTGCGGTACGTACCAGCGCGGTACGGGTTACCTCCGTAGGAGGACGCCCGCGATCCGTCGAGCAATCCGTCGACGTCCATCCGGACCACCGGACCCTGCCGACCGTCTGCGGTATTGCCGCACATCACCACCACCGAGCCCCTTCCCGGGGGGAAACCCAACATCGCGGGGATCGACGCGATCAGCTCCTCCGGGGAGGAGATCACCACCGTCGGCCTGTCGTCCATCCCGCTGTCCATCGCGCCGTCCATCCCACCGTCGCCACCGGCCCGTCCACTCGTGGTCATCTCCATACACCCGTCTCTTCGCGTCTCACGGCCGCGCTCCGGCGGAGGCGGTCCGGGGTGCTGATGCACCGGATCAACCTTCTCCTCACCCCGGCCGCCGTTCCGGGCTGCACACGGTGTGGTCGGGGACGGCTGTGGAGGGAGCAGGGGGTGTGGGAATTAAGGACCGACCGGTGTGGTTGGCAATGAGGTGATACCCCGTCCCGGGTGGACGACCACAGGGTCCCGACCGATTGAATCGGGGCGTCGTTACGAGAGGAGTCGACATGGCCAGGCACAGCGATTTGTACCGACTGATCGAGCCCGTCCCCGACCTACGGTCGGAGTCCGGGGAGGGGCCGGTCATCGTGCACGCCCTGGAGGGCTTCTCCGATGCCGGCCAGGCCATCCAGGGCGTCGCCGAACACCTCCGGGAGAGTCTGGACTCCCAGCTGATCGTGGAGTTCGACGTCGACGAGTTCGTGGACTACCGCTCACGTCGCCCGCAGCTGCGCTACTCGTTCGACCACTTCGCCGGATACTCCGAGCCGACCATCCAGATCCACGCGGTCAAGGACTCCAACGGCACCTCGTTCCTGCTGCTCTCCGGGCTCGAGCCGGATCTCAAGTGGGACGGCTTCACCGAATCGGTGATCGACCTGGCCAACTCGTTCGGCGCCCGGATGTCAGTGGGTCTCGGAGCCATGCCCCTGGGCGTGCCGCACACCCGCCCCACACAGGCGAGCGCGCACGCGAGCAACGTCGACCTCATCCGCGGGTTCACCGCCTGGCCCGGGGAGTTCTCGGTGCCCGGGAACGTGACGTCGCTGCTGGAGTTGCGGATGGCCGAGCACGGCATCCCGTCCGCCGGGTTCACCGTGCACGTCCCGCAGTACCTGTCGCAGACCGCCTACCCCGCGGCTGTCCTCAACCTGGTCGGCAACATAGCCCAGATCTCCGATCTCGAGTTGCCCACGGGCGAGCTCGAGACGGCTGCGGAGGAGTTCACCGCCCAGGTCACCGCGCAGATCACCGACAGTCCGGAGATCCGCACCGCGGTGGAGTTGATGGAGAAGCAGTACGACGACTTCATGGAGACCCGGCACGGGTCCGACTCGCTCAACCCCGGCGGCAAGCCGTTGCCGTCCGGTGACGAGATCGGCGCCGAGTTCGAGAAATTCCTGGCCCAGCAGACCGGCGACGGCTCACCCGACGCCGGCTAGCACCGGACGGGTGTGTCCGACCGGGCGGCTAGGCTCGGTCGGGTGCATCTGCCCGAACTCCTCGCCGACCTGAATGACGTCCCCTCCGACCTCCACGAGGAGGCGGTGTTCGACGCCTTTGTCGCCTGGGCGGCCGAACAGGGACTGACGCTCTACCCGGCGCAGGAGGAGGCCGTCCTCGAGGTGACGACGGGCAGCCACGTCATCCTGGCCACCCCGACCGGTTCGGGTAAGTCCCTCGTCGCCCTGGGCGCGCACTTCTCGGCGATGGCCCGGGGCGTCCGCAGCTACTACACCGCCCCGATCAAGGCGCTCGTCAGCGAGAAGTTCTTCGCGCTGTGCGCAGTGTTCGGCGCCGAGAACGTGGGGATGCTCACCGGCGACGCGGCGGTCAACCCCGACGCCCCGATCATCTGCGCCACCGCCGAGATCGTGGCGAACATCGCGCTGCGCGAGGGAGCCGCTGCGGACATCGGCCAGGTGGTGATGGACGAGTTCCACTACTACTCCGAACCCGACCGCGGTTGGGCCTGGCAGGTGCCGCTCATCGAGTTGCCGGACACGCAGTTCCTGTTGCTCTCCGCCACACTCGGCGACGTGGACTGGCTGGTCGAGGATCTCCGGATGCGCACCGGACGCGAGTGCACCCTGGTCGGCGGCACCGAACGTCCCGTGCCCCTGTCGTACGAGTACGTCATCAGTGGCGTACACGAGACCGTCGAGCTCCTGTTCCGGGACGGCAAGGCCCCCGTCTACGTCGTCCACTTCACCCAGGCCTCAGCACTCGAACAAGCCCAGGCGCTGACCTCGCTGACGGTGGCCTCCAAAGAACTCAAGGCGGCGATCTCCGAGGAGATCGGTGGCTTCCGCTTCTCGACCGCCTTCGGTCGGACGCTGCGCAAGCTCCTGCTGCACGGTATCGGCGTCCACCACGCGGGGATGCTGCCCAAGTACCGGCGGCTCGTGGAACGGCTCGCCCAGAACGGCCTGCTCACCGTCATCTGCGGGACCGACACCCTCGGGGTGGGCATCAACGTGCCCATCCGGACAGTGCTGTTCACCGGCCTCACAAAGTTCGACGGCCGCCGTCAGCGCGTACTCAAGGCGCGTGAATTCCACCAGATCGCCGGCCGCGCCGGGCGGGCCGGCTTTGACACCGAGGGCTCGGTGATGGTGCTCGCCCCCGAGCACGAGGTCGAGAACTCCAAGGCCGCCGCCAAGGTGGCGGCCAACCCCAAGAAGAAGGCCAAGGCGGCCAAGAAGAAGCCCCCGGAGGGCTTTGTGAACTGGTCGCAATCCACCTTTGACAAGCTCGTCGGCGCGCAGCCCGAGCAGCTCACCAGCCGCTTCGAGGTGAGCAACGCCATGTTGCTCAACGTGATCTCGCGGCCAGGGAGCTGCTACGCGCACATGCGCCATCTGCTGCTGTCCTCCCATGAGACCAGAGCGCGGATCCGGCAACACGTGCTCCGCTCCATCGAGCTGTTCCGTGGCCTCGAAACCGCGGGCATCGTCGAGCGCGTGCCGGAACCGGACGCCGACGGGCGCCACGTCCGGCTGACGGTCGACCTCCAGCGGGACTTCGCACTCAACCAGCCGCTCGCCCCGTTCGCCATCGCCACGATGGAGGTCCTCGACCCCGAATCCCCCACCCCCGTCCTGGACCTGGTCTCGGTGATCGAGGCCGTCCTCGACGACCCGCGCCCGATCCTCTACGCCCAGCAGCGGGCGGCGCGGGGCGAGGCGATCGGTGCCCTCAAAGCCGACGGCGTGGAGTATTCCGAGCGGATGGAACTCGTCGAGGACATCTCGTGGCCCACACCCCTCGCGGACCTCATCGCCGACGCGTACGACGCCTACCGTGCCGGGCACCCGTGGGTCGCCGGCGTGGAGCCCTCACCCAAGTCGGTGATCCGCGAGATGGTCGAGCGCGGCATGACCTTCTCCGACCTGGTCTCGTTGTACGGCCTCAGTCGGTCCGAGGGTTCGGTACTGCGCTACCTCACCGATGCCTACCGCGCGCTCCGGCAGACCGTCCCCGCCGATCTGCGGACCGAGGAGTTCGACGACCTCGTGGAGTGGCTCGGGGAACTGGTCCGGCAGGTCGACTCGAGCCTGCTGGACGAGTGGGAGCTGCTCACCGATCCGGACGTCTCCGCCGAGCAGGTGGCCGAGCTCGCATTCGGGCAGTCGGCCGGTTCCACCCGGCCCGTCACCGCCAACGAGCGGGCCTTCCGGGTGATGGTCCGCAACGCCATGTTCCAACGGGTGGAGCTGTTGTCGAGGGACGACATCGCCCGCCTGGTGGAACTCGACGCCGACGTCCCCGAGCACCCCGACTGGGACAAGGAGATCGACGCCTACTGGGACGAGTACGACGAGATCGGCGCCGGCCCGGCCGCCCGGGGGCCCGCTCTGTTCTCGGTCACCACGTCCGGCGAGGGAGTGGAACCGGGAACGTGGAGGACCCGGCAGGTGCTCGACGACCCGGACGGCGACCACGGCTGGGCGGTCGAGGGCGTGGTGGACCTCGAGGCCAGCGACGACGCCGGGGAGGTCCGCTTTGCGTCCCTGACCCTCATCGGGTGAGACCGTCGAGAGGCTGAGACCGGCCGGAGTGTCCGGTGACCGTACGATGACCGACGAACACCGACCCGACCCCTGGAGGACAACTGTGACCCCCCGCATCCTGTATACGAGGCTCGCGTTCGCGGAGGTGATCACCTGGACCCTGCTGATCCTGGGCATGATCGGCAAGTATGTCTTCGGACTCGACTGGGCGACGGCGGTCGGCGGCAGCATCCACGGGTTCGTGTTCCTCTGCTACGGCGCGGCGACGATCGCCGTCTGGACCGACAAGAAGTGGTCGCCCGGGACCGGTGTCCTGGGTCTGGCGTCCGCAGTGATCCCCTACGCCACCGTTCCGTTCGAGCGCTCTGTCGATCGCCGGGCTCTCCTCGAGGGCCCGTGGCGGCTCGGGCCGGGCGGAGAGACACCCCGGTCACTCCCGGAGCGAGTCCTGGCCTTCGCGCTTCGGTCACCCGTCATCGCGCTCATCGTGGCCCTCGTCGTGGTGACGGTGGTGTTCTCGCTCCTCCTGGTGGCCGGCAAGCCCACCGAGTGGTTCTCGTGAGCCTGACGCGCGAACCGGGTCGTCGAGAACTGAACAAGGCGGACAAGCAACGTCGAATCCAGGCCGCCGCCCGCGAGCTGTTCACCCGCAACGGATACTCCTCCGTCACCACGCAGGAGGTGGCCGACCTGGCGGAGGTCGGCACCGGAACCCTGTTCCGGTACGCCCAGTCCAAGGGTGAGCTCCTGTGCATGGTGGCCAACGAGAACTTCCGGGCCATGGTGGACACCGTGCCTGACACCGGTGACCCGGTGGAGGACCTGGTGGTCCTGTGCGAACCCCTGTTGACCGCCCTCGACCAGCAGCCCGAGAACATCGCGGCGTACCACCGGGAGACGCTCTTCGGAGAACACGGTCCCCATCGCGAGGAAGCCCAGCGCATCCTGAGGGAGTTGCGCGGGATCATCGGCATCATCCTCGCGCGGCATACCGGCCGGGACGCCGATTCGACCGACCTGGTGAGCGCTGCCCAGACCGTGTTCGACGTGCTCTATATGAGCATCGTGCGGTCGGGCGCCGATCCCACCGTCGGTCGTGACCATCGGTCCGAACTCAGCGGGCACGTCCACCGCGTCCTGCACGGCGCGCTTCCCGACCTCGCCACGGGTGCGGTGAACGCCTCCTGACGGTGGAGCTTTGCCGACCCCCGTGCACGACCAGGTACCGCTCCGCGCGACACTGACCAGATGACTGACGGCCCCCAGGACACCGCTCGCCCGATCAAGGATGCCTCCACCGTGATGGTCGTCCGCGACGCCGGTTCCGGGATGGAGGTGTTTGTCGCCCGGCGGGTTCGCGGGATGGCGTTCGCCGGCGGCATGACGGTCTTTCCCGGTGGTGGCGTCGACGCCGCCGACGACGACCCGGACGTCGCCTGGACCGGACCCGCCCCGGGGTGGTGGGCCGACAGGTTCGGTTGTGATGTGCCCCGCGCCCGCCGGCTGGTGTGTGCTGCCGCGAGGGAGACCTTCGAGGAATGCGGCGTCCTCCTGGCGGACCACCTCGACGGCTCGCCGGTCTCGGACGCGGGTCGGTACCACTCCAGTCGCGCCGAACTCGAGGAACACCGCCTGACCTTCGGCCGGTTCCTCGCCGTCGAGGAGCTGTCGCTCGCGGCCGGGCGTCTCCGACCCTTCGACCACTGGATCACCCCTTCGGTGGAGCCGCGCCGGTACGACACCCGCTTCTTCCTCGCCGCCCTCCCCGACGGGCAGGAACCGGACGACTTCACCACCGAGGTCGACCTGACCATGTGGGCCCGCCCCGTCGACCTCCTGGAGGCCTTCCGGTCGGGTCACTCGATGCTCCTGCCTCCCACGTGGACTCAGCTCCGCCACCTCGCCGAGTTCACGGACGTCGACTCCGCGCTGGCCTCGGAGCGGACCATCTCCCCCATCGAGCCGGAGATCATCGAGTCCGGCGACGGACTGCGGGTGGGTTTCGACGGATCCGACGAATACTGGTCGGACTACCAGGCGGCACGCGCAGCAGCGGAGGGCTGACTGCCGGGCCCGGACATCCCGAACCCTTCACGGACGGCGCGGCGCGGTGGTTGACTGCGAGTCATGCCGGAGTTCGAGTTCGACGTGGACGCGTCGATCGCCGCCGGGTGGGACCGCTTCGCCGCCCGCCTCGCGGACCTCCTGCGTGACCTCGTCCCGGGTGCGACTTTCGATCTGGCGGTCCCCGTCCTGAGATCGCCGTCCACGCTCGCCCCGTACGTTCGGTTCACCGCCACCGGGACCGGTCGGATCCACGCGGAGGTCTCCGGCGGCGGGTCGGAGGACGCCCCGATCCCGTTGCGTCCGGCCCAGCTGGAGCAACTCGCGGGGCTGGGGTGGACCCAGCCCGACGCGGAGGGGGCCGCGCCGGAGGCATCCGGACCGTTCGTCACGCTGCCGATCGCGCGCGCGTCGGAAGCAGCGCACCTCGTCGCCGGCACGATGGAGCGCGTCTTCGGAATCCCCCACCCGGTCTTCCTCCACGACGTGGTGGGCACCGACGCCGAGGCCCCGGCGGATTCCGGTGAGGCCGCCGAGGAGGCGGATTTCCAGTCGCAGCCCATCACCAGTCCCGACGAGGCCACCCGAGCTGTCGGCACCGCCCTGTCGGAGGTGTACGAGCGTCCGATCCAGCCCGATATGCACGATGTCTTCACCGTGCCCGCCGGATGTGTCCTGCTCTTCGTCCGAGCACACCGGTCGTTGCCCCTCGTCGTCTTCCGCAGCCCGCTGGTCTCGTCTGTGGAGGACGTGGCGGCCGCCGAGACCGAGGTCGCGATCCTCAACCGTGACTCACTGTGGTGCCGGTACATCTTCGACGGCAAGACGATCTCCGCCGAGTCCGAGTTCGTCGACCGGGTATTCGTCCCCGTCAACTTCAAGATCCAGTTGGCCGAGATCTCCGCCGAGCTCGACGACGTCTACTCGGACCTCGCCCGCCGGGTGGCGGGCAAGCGTTGGCGTGACCTGCGCGCCGCCGACGACGACGGGCCGGGCGAACAGTAGGATCAGGGCCGCCGGGAGGGGCCCGGCGCACGACCTCTCCAGGAGCGCCTATGCGTCGCGCCGTCCTCGCTGCAGCAATCGCTGCCGCGGCCGTGTTCACGCCCGGTTGCTCGTCCGTCTTCGGTGACGACGACGCCATCGGCGTTCCGGCACCGACCACCGGTTCCACCGGACCCCTGCCGTCGTCGCAGCAGTTCGACCGTCCGTTCCCCGTCGCCGGGGAGGCGTGGGACGCCACGGTGACCCTGTCCAACCTGCGGATCGTCCCCTCCGGCGAGGACACCGAGTCCGTCGTGGTGGTGGACGTCCGCGCGGTGCAGGCATCCGGCCAGCCCGCTCTGGGTCCGGCGGAGTTCTCCGCGTTCGATCCGTCGGGGAGGGCGTTCCAGCGGATCGAGAACCCCGCGGGAACTGTCGACGACCCACTGGTGCCGTCGGTGCTGTCCTTCCCCGGTGAAGAGATCCGGGGGATGGTGGCGTGGCAGATGCCGCGTGGCGAGCGGATCGGTCGGATCGACGTGGTCACCCCGAGGACCATCGGCTCGGTCACCGTGACCCGCCAGCCGGTCGACCCGACGGCGTCCTAGCCCGCGGGCTCCGACCCCTCGAGGTAGGTCCACCGACCACCCCTGCGCTCGAACACCGACCGCTCCCGCATGACCGATGGCCCCTCGTCTCCGATGAAGCGGGCCTCGAACTCCACGATCCCGGTCTGGTCGTCGGCCCCGCCGTCGAGCACGTCGAGGATCGAGAGCCCCGTCCACTCACCGTCACCGGCCTCCACCAGGGCCGGCCGGGTCCGCGGGTGCCAGGTTCGCCAGAGGTGGTCCTCCCGGCCCAACACGAACGCCGTGTACCGGGAGCGCATGAGCTGCTCGGCGGTCGCCGCCGGGATCCCGTCCTCCACGAACGGCCCACAACAGGAATCCAGTCGCGGACCCCCACACGGACATCCGGTCATCGTCGTCGACTCCGTCCACTCTGCGATGCGCTCACGTTACCCATCGTTCGAGACGACCGACTAAACTCGGACGCGAACATGTCTGATTTCCGCATTCTCCGCCCCCGTCCCCGCCCTCTGGCCGATCCCGACCTGGCGCCTCTCCGCATCCGGTCCTGCCGGGACCTGTGCGCCTGGAACCGGACTCCCGCCGAGCGTCGGGGCGAGCCGGTGTTCGCGTGCCGCGGATGCGGATCGCAGTGGGTCCCCAGCGAGCAGTGGACTCCGCGAGACAGCAACGGAGCGGTCCCCCCGGAAGTGTTGGAGATCGTCAGGTCCAGGGACTGATCTCGCGCCGGTCGGATGGGCCGGTCCGACCGCCCCTAAACTGGCCGGATGACAACCACCCCCCAGCCCCTCCCCTCCGCAGTGAGCTCGGCGACGATCGACGCCGTCCTGCACCGCTCCGCGTCGCGGTTCCCCGGTCGCGTCGCGCTGACCTTCGCCGGACGTCGCTGGACCTACGCCGAGCTCGATTCCGCGGTCGACCGGGTTGCTGGGATGCTCGCCAGTCGCGGGTTGGAGTCCGGCGCCCGCGTGGCGGCCTACGGCGTGAACTCCGACGCCTACCTCATCGCCTTCCTCGCCGTCTCCCGTGCGGGATTCACCCACGTCCCCGTGAACTACGCCCTCACCGGTCCCGAGCTCGAGTACCTCCTGACCGACTCCGGTGCGTCGCTCGTCCTGGTGGACCCCGCGCAGGCTCCCACGCTGGAGACGGTGCTCGAGAGCATGCCCGGGCTGCAGACCCTCGCCCTGCTGCCGAACGCCGGCGAGTCCCCCGACGGCACCGTCCTCGGTACCGCGCTCGACGAGGCCCCGTGCGCGCCGGTGGAGTCCCCCGCCTCCGGCGGAGACCTCGCCCAGCTCCTGTACACCTCGGGCACCACCTCGCGCCCCAAGGGCGCGATGATGACGCACTCCGCGCTGGTCCACGAGTACGTGAGCTGCATCCTCACGCTCGACCTCGCGGCTGACGACGAGCCCCTTGTGACCATGCCGCTGTACCACTCGGCCGCGATGCACGTGTTCGCGCTGCCGTACCTGTCGTTGGGTGCGACTGTGCACCTCATGGCGGCTCCGGACATCCAGGAGATCCTCCGTCGGGTCGAGGCCGACAAGATCGGGTCGCTGTTCCTCGCGCCGACGGTATGGGTGCCGCTGGCCTCGCACCCGGACCTCGAGACCCGGGACCTGTCGAGCCTGCGCAAGGCGCAGTACGGCGCCTCGATCATGCCGGTGACGGTGCTCCAGCGGCTACGGGGGAAGTACCCGGAACTCGGCTTCTACAACTGCTTCGGTCAGTCCGAGATCGGGCCGCTGGCGTGTGTCCTGCGCCCCGAGGAGCACGACGCCCGTCCGGCCAGTGCGGGTCGGGCGGTGTTCTTCGTGGAGGCCCGGGTGCTCGACGAGAACGGCGTCGAGGTCGCCGACGGCGAACGTGGCGAAGTGGTCTACCGCTCCCCGCAGCTGTGCGCGGGGTACTGGAACAAGCCCGAGGCCACGGCGGAGGCGTTCCGCGACGGGTGGTTCCACTCCGGGGATCTGGTGATCCGTGACTCCGAGGGCTTCATCGAGGTGGTCGACCGGATCAAGGACGTCATCAACACCGGCGGCGTCCTGGTGGCCTCCCGTGAGGTCGAGGATGCCGTGTACCAGGACGAGCGCGTCGCCGAGGTCGCCGTGATCGGCACGCCCGACGAGAAGTGGATCGAAGCCGTGACCGCGATAGTCGTGCTCAAGGACGGTACCGACGCGACGGAGTCCGAGATCATCGACGGCACCCGCACCCACCTCGCTCCGTTCAAGGTGCCCAAGCGGGTCGTCTTTGTGGACGAACTCCCGCGGAACCAGTCGGGCAAGCTCCTCAAGCGGGAGCTCCGCCAGGGTTGATCTGGCCCCTGAGCTGATTGCTGAGCTGATTGCTGAGCTGGTTGCCGATCTGATTGCCGATCTGGTCGCTGATCTGGCCCGCTAAGCCCGCCAGGTCCGCCAGGTCCGCCAGGTCCGCCAGGTCCGCCCGCGTGCGGCCCTGGCGGCCACCGGTGAGAATCACCCGATCCGGGACAGGACCTCGGCTGCCACCAGCTCGGGGTCCTGTTCCGGGAGCCAGTGGCCGCTCCCGGGGATCGGGACGAACCGGTAGTCCCCCGTCACCCAGGAGGCGGTCGCCTCGGCACCGCTGCGCGCGACCGCCATGTCCCCGTCGCCCCACACGAACGTCGTGGGCACGGTGACAGCGGGCAGGTTGTACCGACGCATCGCGCGGTACCAGTTGAGCGCGCCCGTGAGACCCGCGCGATCACCGACGACGGCGAGGTGTTTCTCCAGCTGGTCGTCGGCCACCTCCCCGCCGAACATGGCCCGCAGTCGGTGGGCCCCACCCTCGAGCAGCACGTCCTCGGCCTTGCCCTCCTGACGGAAGAGCTCGAAGTAGACGGATCGGGCCTGCTGGTCCGGGTCCGTGTCGAGCGCCTCGGTGAACGCCGAGAGGTGCGGGATGGAGATGACGGAGAGGGTGTCCACACGGTCCGGGTGGTGAGCTGCCAGCCACCACGCGACGGACGCCCCCCAGTCGTGTCCGAGCACGTGGACACGCTCCAGACCGAGATGGTCGACAACTGCGAGCGCATCCGCACTCAGGTGCTCGATCGCATACGCGCCGACATCGAGAGGGCGGGCGGCGGCCGAATACCCCCGCTGCGTCGGGGCGACCACGCGGATCCCCTGCTCGGTCAAGATCTCGGCGACCGGTGCCCACTCCCACGCCGACTCCGGAAAGCCGTGGAGCGCCAGCACGGTGTCCCGAGTGGGACCGTCCGTGTCCCAGTCCAGGACGTCGAGGTGGCCGACGGCGACGTCAACGGTCAGGTGCTGGGGATCCATGGGCGGACCCTATCCGGTCCGGCCGGTCACCGCGGGCAACTTCCGGGCGGACGACTTCCCGGCGGGCTCTGCGCAGGCGAACCGGACAGGGCGGCCAGCGATCGACGCTCGTGCCAGTCGCGCACCAGCCACATCTCCACCACGAGGGGGTCCACCGCGGCCTCGTCCGCCCAGGCGCAGACCACGTCCAGGTAGAGCTGATACCGCCGCGGGGTCATCCGCGCGAACGACTCGATCTCGGTCCACCCCGCGTGGACCAGGGTGCCGACTCCCGCCGGGTCGACCGGGACGATGGACTGCTGTGACCACGCCATCCCCAGCGATGACAGGTACAGCGAGGCCAGCGGGTAGCCCAGGTCGGGGACCCCGCGAGCCGCCCGGCCGTGGGGCGCGCCGTTGCGCAGCAGGTTCATCGCCTCTGCCGGTGCCTCCAGCCAGTCCACGACCTCGTGCAGGACCAGCGGATATCCGTGGGAGGAGACCGAGCGCCACGCCGCTCGGTCACGCTCCGGGACCCGGAAGTCCGGGAGCCCCCGACGGATACCCGAGCGCTGCGGGTGCCCGGCGAGCCAGGCCGCGCACATGTAGAGCGCGACCACCGACTCCTCGAGACTGCCGCGGGCCCTGCGCCCGGCAGCCCACAGATCGCTCCGGCGGAGGAACCCCGAACCGGTCTCCACGCGCCCGCCGTCCGGGCCGCCGGCGATCAGCCGGAGATCGATCCCCCGCTCGGCCAACCGGAGGTTCCACTGGTCGAGGTTGATCTCCACGTACTCGTCCGCCACGAGCAGCGCGGGGGGTTGCGCGCGGCACCAGTCGCGGCAGGCCACGGGGAGATCGGGAACGGGACGGGAACCGGTCGTCGTCATGGCCCGTACGGTGCCACGCGGGTACGACAACGCCGGTCCCCCACCGGATCACTCCTCGGCGAAGGCCTCCAGCGGCGGGCAGGAGCAGACCAGGTTCCGGTCGCCGTACGCGCCGTCGATCCGACGCACGGACGGCCAGACCTTGGGGCGCCACGCCGACCCGAGCGGGTATCCCGCCACGCTGCGCGGGTAGGCGTGCTCCCACTCGTCGGCGGACACGCTCTCGGCGGTGTGGGGCGCCCCGCGCAGCGGGTTGTCCTCCACCGTCCACTCCCCTGCCGCGACCCGGTCGATCTCCGCCCGGATGGCGGCCATCGCGTCGCAGAACGCGTCGAGCTCGGCCAGGTCCTCGCTCTCCGTCGGCTCCACCATCAGGGTGCCCGGCACCGGGAAGCTCATGGTGGGCGCGTGGAAGCCGTAGTCGGCGAGCCGCTTGGCCACGTCGTCGATCGACACCCCCACCGAGTCGATCAGCCCGCGCAGGTCGAGGATGCACTCGTGGGCCACCCAGCCGCCGTCGCCGGAGTACAGCACCGGGAAGTGCTCCCCGATGCGACGAGCGAGGTAGTTGGCGTTCGCGATGGCCGTGAGCGTGGCCCGGCGCAGTCCGTCCGCACCCATCAACCGGATGTACGCCCACGTGATGGGCAGGATCGACGCCGACCCGAACGGAGCCGAGGACACCACCCCGCCGGAGCCGAGGCCCTCCTCGTGCGGATGGCCCGGCAGGAACTCACGCAGGTGCTCGGCCACCGCGACCGGGCCGACCCCCGGACCGCCCCCGCCGTGCGGGATGCAGAAGGTCTTGTGCAGGTTGAGGTGGCTGACGTCGCCGCCGAACCGCCCGGGGCGGGCCACGCCGACGAGCGCGTTGAGGTTGGCCCCGTCGATGTAGACCTGTCCGCCCGCGTCGTGGACGACCGCGCAGATCTCCTCGATGTCGTGCTCGTACACCCCGTGGGTCGAGGGGTAGGTGATCATGATCGCGGACAGCTCCGCGGAGTACTTCCCCACCTTGGCCCGCAGATCGTCCACGTCGACGTCGCCGTTGGCGCGGCACGCCACCACCACGACCTTCATCCCCGCCATGACGGCCGATGCCGCGTTGGTCCCGTGCGCCGAGGACGGGATGAGACACACCGTCCGCTGGTCGTCCCCGCGCGAGCGGTGGTAGGCCCGGATCGCGAGCAGGCCCGCGTACTCGCCCTGGCTGCCGGCGTTGGGCTGCAGGCTCACCGCGGCATAACCGGTGATGTCCACGAGCCACTGCTCGACGTCGGACACGAGCTCGCGGATCCCCGCGTTCTGCCCCGCCGGGGCGAACGGGTGCAGCCGGTTGAACTCCGGCCACGTGATGGGTTCCATCTCCGTGGTGGCGTTGAGCTTCATGGTGCAGGACCCCAGCGGGATCATCGTGCGGTCGAGCGCCATGTCCTTGTCCGACAGGGCGCGCAGGTACCGCAGCATCGCCGTCTCGGTCCGGTACCGGACAAAGGCCTCGTGCTGGAGGTACTCGCTCGTGCGGTCGCCGTAGGCGGGATCCACGAGGACCTCGGTCGACGACTCCGTCGCCGCGCCGAACGCCTCGAGCACGATGCCGACGTGCCCGGCGGTGGTGGCCTCGTCACACGAGATGGAGACCTCGTCGTCGTCGACCTTCCACAGGTTCACCCCGCGCGCGGCGGCCGCCGCGAGCACCTGGTCCGCGCGGCCCGGCACCCGCGCCGAGACGGTGTCGAAGAAGTCCGCGTGCACGACGTCGACCCCCGCCGCGCGGAGGCCGTCGGCCAGGGTCGCGGCGTGGGCGTGGACGCGGCGCGCGATCGCGGCCAGCCCCTCGGCCCCGTGGTAGGACGCGTACATGGCCGCGAGCACCGCGAGCAGCACCTGGGCGGTGCAGATGTTGGACGTGGCCTTGTCGCGGCGGATGTGCTGCTCACGGGTCTGCAGGGCCAGGCGGTAGGCCACGCGCCCGTCGACGTCGGTGGACACCCCGACCAGCCGGCCCGGCAGGTTGCGGGCGTGCGGGGTGCGGCAGGCCAGGAAGCCGGCGTGCGGGCCGCCGAAGCCCATCGGGACCCCGAAGCGCTGGGTGGTGCCGAAGCACGCGTCCGCGCCCTTCTCGCCAGCCGGGGTGAGCACGGTCGCGGAGAGCAGGTCGACGCCCGCGGCCACCAGGACACCGCGTTCGTGGCACTGGGCGATGAGCGCCGAGACGTCGGCGACCCGACCCGAGGCGCCCGGGGTCTGGACCAGCGCGCCGAAGAACTCGCCGTCCGGCAGGCCGTCGTCGACGAGGTTCACGGTGACGAGCTCGATGCCCAGGGGCTCCGCGCGGGTGGCGAGGATCGCGGCGGTCTGGGGGAAGAGGTCGGCGTCGACGGCGAAGCGGTTGCTCTTGGACGAGCGGTTCGACCGACGGAGCATCGTCATGGCCTCGGCGGCCGCCGTGCCCTCGTCCAGCATCGACGCGTTGGCCATGTCCATACCCGTGAGGTCGGAGACCATGGTCTGGAAGTTGAGCAGCGCCTCCAGGCGACCCTGGCTGATCTCCGGCTGGTAGGGCGTGTACCCCGTGTACCAGGCCGGACTCTCGATGATGTTGCGGATCAGGACCGGCGGGGTGAGCGTGTCGTAGTACCCCTGCCCGATCATGGAGACCGCCACGGTGTTGCGGTCCGCGAGTGCTCGCAGCGCCGCGAGGGTGTCGGCTTCCGACAGCGGCTCGGGCAGCGAGTCGATCCCGGCGGCACGGCCGTCATCGCCCACCTCGTCGAGGATCACCGAGGGGAAGGCGCGTTCGGCGAGCTCGTCCAGCGAACCCACGCCGATGGTCTCCAGGATGTGGGCCAGTCCGTCGGCATCGGGACCCAGATGGCGGGCGACGAACTCGCCTCCGGTGTGGGCGGCGTGCGGGGTCATCGTCACAGGTGCTCCTCGAAGGGCGGGGCCGCCCGGGTGGGCGACCTGCGGGCCGGTGCTACCCTCTCCGCTCTGTCCCCTGCCGGGTGGGTGCCGGCGCCTGAGAGATTCACCGGACGCGCAGGCGGGCCCGGCTTTCCCCGTGGGCGGGTGGTCTGTTCCACCGCTCTCCAGAGGCGCTAGACGACCACACGGTCCGGGGGCCTGAGAGATTCTCGGAGAGGAGTTGCTCCTTCGGCGCCCGCGGCAGTTGCCGCGGAGCTCTCCCGTGAGTCGTTTGAACGCACGGCCGAGTCTAGACGATCGCCGCGGTCAGCCCGTACGCCGTGAGGAGCGGGCACGCCGGCGGGCCGCCAGCTCGTCCTCGACCGGCTCGATGACGTCCTCCGGGGAGACAGTCTCGGCCGGGAAGTCGGCGATCGAACCGGCGAGCTCGCGCATCGCACCGCCGATACCGATCCCGAACACTCCCTGGCCACCCTGGAGCAGGTCGAACACCTCCTCCTTGGAGGTGCATTCGAACACCGTCCGACCGTCGGAGAAGAGGGTGATGGTGGCCAGGTCCTTAACGCCCCGGGAGCGGATCTGGTCCACCGCCTTGCGGATGTTCTGGAGGGAGATGCCGGTGTCCAGCAACTGCTTGACGATCTTGAGGACCAGGATGTCCTTGAAGGAGTACAGACGCTGACTGCCGGATCCGGCCGCGTTGCGGATCGACGGGACGACCAGGTCGGTGCGAGCCCAGTAATCGAGCTGACGATAGGTGATGCCGGCGATCTGGCAGGCGATCGGGACGCGGTACCCGCTCGTGTTGTCCGGGATGCTGGCATCCGGGAAGAGTCCTGGCTGCACCTCGTCGAACGTGGCCTGTGTGGCCTCGTCGGCGGCTCCGAAGAGACCCTCCGTATGCGTACCGGCGGAGGATGACTCCGGATCCCGGGTGTGGTCGGCCACGATTGCTCCCTCAAGCTGTGGGTTGCCGCCACGATCGTGGCGGCACAGGTTGGGACTCTGCAGCCCGGTTCCTGGAGGCGTGAACACCATCGGTGTAGTTCACTGAGGGCAACGCTAGGCCGGAGAAGGTCCGCGATCAATAGGACACGCGGTAAACCTCAACCTCAAGTTGAACTTGAGACATTGCTCCGACCTGCGATCTGGTGCCGGTGGTGCCCCTGGGAGCACCAACTTGCCTGGTCACAGCGCTCAGGCGGAGGGCCCGCCGGGCTCTTGCGGGGCGTCGTCGCCGCCGAGAAAATCATCCGGGCTCACCTGGTCGAGGAACTCGCGGAAGGCCTCGACCTCCTCCTCGCCCTGCTCCACGAGCGAGATGCCGACCTCGTCGAGGACCTCACGACTCACCAGTACGGGGGACGATGTCCGCAGGGCCACGGCCACCGCGTCGGACGGACGCGCCGAGACACGCTTGCCCTCGAAGACCATCTCGGCGATGAAGGTCCCCTCGGACACCCCGATGATCTCCACCTGCTCGAGCGGGTGCGAGAACGTCTCCAGGAGCGTGGCGACGAGGTCGTGCGTCAGCGGCCGTCCCGGTTGCACACCCTGCTGTTGGAGGCTGATCGCGGCGGCCTCGGCCGCACCGATCCAGATCGGCACGTACCGGCCGCCCTCCTTCTCGTGCAGGATCAGTACCGGCGAGTACTCCGGCTCTTCGAAACGCACGCCGACCACGTCGACCTCACGCATGTTCTTTCCCATGTTCTCCGCCTCTCGCACTCCTGCAGCCTAGCCCCGATCCGCTCCGGGGCGAACGGGTCAGGGCTCCAACGCGTGTCGAACGGCCACGGTGACGAGCGTGGAATGCAGGGCCACCGACAACGCCGCGATCTCCCGTGCCAGTTCGGCAGCACGGTCCCGGGCATCCGCGTCACCCTGACGGGCGACCGGGCCCGCGATCTGCGTGATGAGACCGGTCTGCCTGTCCGCCGCGGTTCGGAATCCGCGGAGGTGGCGGACATCCACACCGTGCGCGGCGAGATCGTGGGCCGTACGGGCGACGAGGACCGCTTCGGGGTCGTAGAAGCCACCGGATCCGGCCACGATGAGCCCGGCGTCCACCAGTGAATCGACGAGCTCGGCCGCCACGCCCGACTGCTCCACCACGTTCTCGCGGGTGAGCCGGAGGACGGTGTCGCTACGGAAGTCGTCCGGGGTCGAACCCGGCACGCCTTCAGCGCCGGGTCGTGGGAGAAGCGCCGTGGTCGACCCGTCGGCGATGGCCGAGTCGAGAGCTTCCAGCTCCTCCCGGATCACCTTGAGCGGGAGGTAGCGGTTCCGCTGCGCGGTGAGCACGTAGCGCAGTCGTTCACGGTCCTCGACGCTGAACCGTCGGTACCCGCTCGCCGTCCGCTCGGGCGTGACCAGGCCTTCGTTCTCGAGGAACCGGACCTTCGACACCGTGAGGTCCGGGAACTCCGGACCCAGGAGTGCGATGACGCCGCCGATCGAGAGGTGTCCCTCCTCGGCGGCGCCGTGTCCGGCGGCGGTCACTGCCCGGGCGTACCCGTCAGGAAGACGAGCCGGAACTTGCCGATCTGGACCTCGTCGCCGTTGGTGAGCGCCGCGGAATCAACGGGCTCCCGGTTGACGTAGGTGCCGTTCAGCGAGCCGACGTCGACGACGTTGAACGTCCCGCCCTCGCTGCGGAACTCCGCGTGGCGACGGCTCACGGTGACGTCGTCGAGGAAGATGTCACTGTCCGGGTGCCGACCAGCCGACGTCGTGGCCTGGTCCAGGAGGAAACGCGAACCGGCGTTGGGGCCGCGCTTGACCACCAGCAGGGCCTGCCCCTCGGGCAGACCCTCCACACCGGTGACGGCCGAATCGGACTGGGCCGCCTGCTGATCGGACTCGTTGAGAAGCTCGGCACGGAACACCGAGGTGGTCTCGGCGGTCGCCTCGGGCATGTTCTTGTTCTCGGTCACGTTTGTCTCTCCTCGTCCGAGCCCAGCGAGGGGCTCACCGTGCGGTGCTATGGATTCTATGTCGGACTTCCCGGCCGCGGGGCCGGGGGCTCACCAGTCCGCTCAGGCCACCGTGATCTTGGCGTATCCGTCGGAGTCCAGCGTCTGCTCGAGCTGCGCCTCCAGGTCGTCGACGTCCGAGATCTCGAGGACGACGATCCACCCTTCACCGTACGGGTCCGAGTTGACCAGCTCGGGGGACGTCTCGAGGGCGGTGTTGACCTCGACGACCTTCCCGGTGAGCGGTGCGTAGAGGTCGGAGACGCTCTTGGGAGACTCGACCTCGCCGAACGGCTCACCCGTCTCGGTCCCGCCGCCGATGTCGGGGAGCTGCACAAAAACGATGTCGCCCAGCTTGGACTGCGCGTACTCGGTGATACCGACGCGGACCCGCGTGTCCGATACCCGCTCCACCCACTCGTGCTCGTCGGTGTACCGGAGCTGGTCGGGGATGTTCTGATCGCTCACTGACGTGCCCTTCTCGAGTGGCTCACTTCCGATTCCATCTGGCGACATTACACACCGTCCGACCTCGATACATCAGGCGATCCGACGCGCCCGAGGCGACACCGTCCGTGAGACCTTCCACGCCTGCCACAGGTAGATCACCCCACTCCACGTGTACAGACCGACTCCCCAGAACAGACACGCCTCGCCGAGGATCCGCAACCCTTCCCCGCCGAGCACCTCCGCGTACCCGGCGAGGAGCAGCGGGAGGGACCAGAACAGCGCGAAGGTCGCGGCTTTGCCGAGGTAGGTGACCTCGGGTTCCATCCCCCGGCGCCGGTACACCGGCAGTGTCCCCACGAGGAGTGCATCCCGGGCGAGCAACACCACCACGATCCACACGGGGACGTATCCGGCCACGGCAAAGGCCACCGGCACGGCGGCCACGAGGAAGCGGTCCGCGATCGGATCGAGGCGCTCGCCCCAGGTGGACCGCATGTTCCACAATCGGGCGATCTTGCCGTCCAACCAGTCCGAGACCACCAGCGCTCCGAGGATCCACAGAGCCAGACTCGGGTCGTCCCACACCAGGATGCTCACGATGAGCACCGGGATCAGTGCGATGCGACCCAGCGAGATGACATTGGGAAGGGTCCAGAACCTGTCACTGACCTCCGGGCCTCTGGGGGGCGACTCGGGCTCGAGCCCGGGCGGGACCGCAGCGGAGAGGTGACCATCGCGGGGTGGCGGGATGCGGGCGCCGAGCACCTTGCCCTCACCGGTCCGCCATTCCCGCAGATCGGTCTCACGCCTGCCCTCCCGCGCCGCACTCATCGGAAGGTCGACATCATCCCGGAGAAGACGTTGCCGCCGGCGGCCATCGGGTTGTCGTGGACCATGTACGTCCATGTGGAGGTGGGCCGTGCCATCGCGTTGGCCTCGAGGTCCACCCCCGATCCGGTGAACTCGATGGTCGCGAAGGTCGCCTCGGATTCACGGACCGCATCCGAGGCGAGGTCGCGGAAGTGGTCGATCGCGATCCGGTGGAACTCGTCGAGCGGATTCTCCCGCCCCAGCGCCCGGAGGTGGATCGACTCACGGACGTCGTTCATCGTCTCCAGGTGCCGAGCCCAGCCCCGGTCGAGGTGCCACAGCATGATCTCGCGGCACCCCTGCACCACGGCGTCGCGGCCGTTCTCCTTGACGAGGTCGGCGCTCCGTGCGGGATCGTGGGCGGCGAGCTCCTCGAACGCCTTCTCGGTGAGCAGCAGCGCCGCCCGACGCTCTGCCAGGATGTCGCGCTGTTCCGCGAGCAGCCGGCTGTAGCGCCAGGTGTTGGAGTGGATCTCCAGCATCTGCCCCTCGGTGACCCGCTGGGCGTGGTCCACCGCGTCACGTCCGCGATTGCCCTTGAGCAACCCACTCATCCTGTCGTGAGCGTCGGGGATCTTCTCGGGTTCCAGGGCCGAGGTGACCACCGGGTCGTCCATCGCCGCGAAGAAGACCGAACTCCCGGGATCGCCCTGTCGCCCGGCGCGTCCGCGGAGCTGGTTGTCGAGCCTCTCGGTCCGGTGCCGGCCTGTCCCCACCACGTGCAGTCCGCCGAGCGCGACCACCTCGTCGCGCCGGGTTTCGGTCGAGCCCCCCAGCCGGATGTCCGTGCCGCGGCCCGCCATCTGGGTCGAGACGGTGACGTTGCCCACGTCACCGGCCTCGGCGATGATGGCGGCCTCCTCCTCGTCGTTCTTGGCGTTGAGGACCACGCACTCCACGCCCTTCTCGGACAGGCGGGCGGCGAGCTCCTCCGACTCGGCGACGTCGTGGGTGCCCACGAGCACCGGCTGCCGGGTCGAGTGGACCGCGGCGATGTGCTCGACCACGGCGCGGGTCTTGCTGTCCCTGTCGATGTAGGTGCGGTCGGCCTCGTCGACGCGGACGCACGCGGCGTTGGAGTCGATCTGGGACACGCCCAGCGAGTAGAACGACCGCAACTGCGCACCCGCCGCGAGCGCCGTACCCGTCATCCCGCAGACCCGGTCGTACCTGCCGATGAAGGCCTGCACGGTGATGCTGTCGAGGATCTGGCCGGCCTGGGACACCGTGACCCCCTCCTTGGCCTCCACGGCGGCCTGGAGCCCGTCCGGCCACCGCTGCAGCTCGGCCACGCGGCCGCGGGAGGCGTTGACCAGCTGGACCCGCCCGTCGCGGACGATGTAGTCCACATCCCGCCGGAGCAGGAAGCACGCGTGGAGCGCGACGTTGACCTGGACCAGCGTGGTCCCCACGTGGTCCGCGGCGTAGAGGTCGGCGATCTGGAGCTCGGTCTCGATGGCCGCGGCGCCGTCGTCGGTGAGGAAGATGTTGCGCCGATCGGAGTCCGTCTCGAAGTGCCTGCCCGGGCGGAGCTTCCGGACCGCGGCGAGGATCTCCCCCGTGGGCGCCTCCCCCGAGGTGGACCCGGCCAGGACCAACGGCACCAGTGCCTCGTCGACGAGCACCGAGTCCGCCTCGTCCACCAACGCCACGTCCGTGGTCGGTGAGATCAGCTTCGCCGGATCGGTGACCAACTGCTCGCGCAAGACGTCGAAACCGATCTCGGACACCGAACCGTAGGCGACGTCACACCCGTAGGCGACCCGGCGCTCGTCCCGTGATGACGACTCCGTGACGTGTCCGACGGTCAGCCCCAGGAGCTCGAACATCGGGCCCATCCAACTCGCGTCGCGGGCCGCGAGGTAGTCGTTCACCGAGATGACGTGGACGGTGTGTCCCTGCAGCGCGTACCCCGCCGCCGCGATCGCGCCGGAGAGCGTCTTGCCCTCACCCGTCGCCATCTCCACCACGTCGCCCGCGAACATCCGCAGCGCACCCTGGAGCTGGACGTCGAACGGCCTCAGACCCACGGTGCGGGTGGCCGCCTCCCGGGCGAGCGCGAGGAACCGGGCGAGGTCCTCGGCGGAATCACCGAAGAGCTGCAGGCCGTGGGCGGCATCCGCGAACTCGTCGTCGTCCATCCCCGCGGCCCACTCGTCGTAGCCGTGGGACGCCTCGACCGCGCTCTGCGCGCGCGAGGTGTCCCGGCCCTGGGTAGAGCCCATCAGCTTCCAGAAGCGGTTGGCAAATCCCACGCGTTGGAGTCCTTCCCGGTTAAAAAAACAGTCGATCTCACCGTACGCAGCCGCCCACGCATCCGGCAGTGCACCCCGCCGGTCACGCGTTGGTGATCCGGCACTAGCGATCCGGCTCGATCTGACCGCGTAGCCGGCGCATGGCCTCCGTGGAGAGCATCCGGTCGCCGGCGCGGGCGGCCAGCCGCTCGGCCGCGAGGTCGGCCGGGGTGGGCATGTGGACCGCCGACGGCGGTCGCACCCCGTGGTCCCGCGCGATGTCGTCGAGCCGCGCGGCCTCCGACACCGCGTCCTCCGCACGGGTCTGCACGGATTCGACCAGTTCCCGGAACGCCACCGCCCGTTCGACGACCTCCGCCCACACCTCGTCGATCGCGGGCCCCATCCCGGTGAGCGTGGTGAAGCCGTCGCGGGCAGGCGGGACGCCCGCCGCAGCGGCCGCTTCACGGAGCCGGCACAGATCACCCGCGAGGCCCACGACCTCGGTCTCGGCGTCGAACTGCAGCCGGACCTCCTCCACCGACCGGCCGCCGCGCCCGTATGCGCGGTTCAGCGTGTCGTAGAGCCCGCCCACCTCCATGAGCATCGCGGTGTACATCTCCGGGATCCGGCGGCGGTCCGCGCGGATCTGGGGCAACGAGGGCAGGGACTGGACCACCGACTGGACCCGCTGGGGTAGGACCACCCGTCCCATCTCCCGCTGTCCGTACGCCGCCGCGACGGTCCCGAGCTCGGCCAGGGTCCGGGGCACGAGCGGGACCGGCGCCATCGTCGGGGTGGACGCGAGTGCGTCGAAGAGCCGACCGCGGTCGTCGGTGTCCAGATGGACCCCACGCCTCCGGTCGACCCGGATGTCCTTGATCCGGAAGGCGAACACGCCGGCACCGCGGGTGAAGCCCGTGCGCAGGACCAGGTACCTGCGGTCGAGGTCGGCCAACCGGGTACGCAGCGCCATCCGCAGCATCGACGGGGCCGGGGTGTCGATGATCCGCCGGAGGTCGTGCCGCTGTTCCTCGATGATCCGGACCTGGTGGAACCCTCCGACCGTCGGGAACGCCATGTTCTGGTGCAGGCGGGCCAGGACGACGTTCGTGATCCGCGGCTCCACCAGCCCGCAGGCGACCAGGAGCGCCGCGCGGTCGGACAGTTCCACGACCGGCGCCGCACCCACACCCCGGCACATCCGGTCCACATCGGACACGATCCGGTCCCGGGCCGTATGCGGCGTGCGCTCGTCAGCCATGCGCCCCTCCTCGACCTGCGCCCCCTGGGCGCGTCTGTGTCACGGGATAGTTCATCGGATACAACGGTAGGCCGTGGAGCGGTGTTCCCTGCCGGGGCGGTGGCACCGAGCAGGTCACACTCCCCCTCGCGGTCCCGGGTCAGCGTTCGTAGCGGGTGTCGTCGAGGATCCTCGGCCGGTCCAGCGTCGAGGGCTCGAGGTTCATCGGTGCCACGTCGCCACCGAACTCGGCGGCGGCCTCCAGGACGCCGGCGTCGAGGTACCGGAGGTCGACGACGTCGGCGCGCAGTCGCAGGTCCGGCGGCGTCCCGTCCTTCGACGCGAGGACGAACCCCCAGTCCCCGAACGTCGGGACGTGGACGTGGTACGGGGTCGTGCCCCACCCTGCAGACCTCACGGTCGACGCGGTCCGCCAGAACTGGTTGGGCGTGGAGTACGGACTGCCGGACTGGACCACCATCAGCCCGTCGTCCCGGACCACCTGCCGGACCAAGCCGTAGAACTCGCGGGAGTACAGACGGGACAACGCGGGGCTCCGCGGGTCGGGCAGGTCCACCAGAACCGCGCCGAACCCACCGGCGGGCACCGCCCCGTCGCCGCCCCGGCGCAGCCAGGCAAACGCGTCGTCGACGACCACGTCCACCCTCGGGTCGTCGAGCGCGCCCCCGTTGTCCGCGCGCAGGTCCGTCCGCGCGATCTCCAGGACCGCGGGATCGAGCTCCACCTGCACCACCCGGCTGATCCCGGGGACCTCGAGCAGATCCCGGGCCGCCAGTCCGTCTCCGCCGCCCAGCACCAGTACGTCTCTCGGGCGGCCGGCGACGGCGGGTTGGACCAGCGATTCGGTGTACCGGTACTCGTCGAGGCTCGAGTACTGGAGCGTGCCGTCGAGGTAGAGGCGACGGTCCGTGCGGCCGTTGTACCGCGCCCGGGTGACGACGATCTCCTGGTAGGCGGACTGCGTGTGCACGATCACGGGGTCCGGGTACAGGCGCGCCCGGGACCACTCCGTCACGTCGTCCACGACCACGAGGAGCGCTCCGAGCAGGGCGGCGACGAGGGCCAGGATCAGGGCTGCGGCGATCGACCGCGCGCGGGAGAGGAAGTGGCGCAGCACGACCGCCAGGAGGATCGCGGCGGCGGCGAGGTTCACGAGCCCGGTGACGGCCGCGGCCTGCTGCATCCCCATGGTCGGCAGGAGGAGAAACGGCCACAATAGGCCACCCACGACCGCCCCCAGGTAATCGGCGGCGTTGAGGTTCGCCAGCGTCCGCCCGGACTCCTCCGCCCCGCTCCGTCGGCCCGTCTGCAGTAGCGCCATGAGCAGCGGCACCTCCGCTCCGACGAGGGCACCGATCGCCGCGGTGGCCAGGACGAGGACCACCAGGGAACCGGTCTGCGACCCCAACGTGGTGAAGGTGACGTACAGCGCCGTCGCCGAGACTCCCCCGACAAAGCCCAGCGCGGTCTCGACCCCCACGAAGGTCGATGCCGCGCGGTCGACGAACGGCTTGGCGAGCAGTGCGCCCAGGCCGAGGGCGGCGACGTATCCGGCCACGATGAGACTCGTCGCGACGATCCCCCCGCCCTGGACCGTCGTCGCGAGGGTGAGCAGCGCCAGCTCGTAGATGAGACCGCACGCCGCGCACGCGGCCACCGCGGCCAGGACGATGGGGCGCCACCACCGCCCGGCCGGGATCCGGGCGCCCGTGCCGCTGACGGACTCCTCGGCGGCCGGCGGCGCGACTGCCCCCTGCTCGGGCGCGGTCACGGGCTCAGGCAATGGCTGCGGCGTTGACCGCGGCCACGGCGACGAGGGTCGCCGCCACGGCGAGCGAGGCGGTGCTGAACGTGGGCGAGGCCACGAGGTCGCGGAACCTGCCCGGCACGACGAGTTCGAGGATCACCAGCGTGACGGCCTGGAAGGCGACGCCGAGCAGGCCGTAGACCACGACGTCCACCAGACCCCACGCGAGCTCGTCGGAGGCGTTCACCATCACCGTGACCACGATGATCGCCAGCGCCAGGGCCGAGGCCGCCTGGAGGGCCGCGGCGTTGGGCCGGTGGTCCACAAAGACGTGCTGACGCAGACTGCCCGGGGTGAGCAGGTCGAGCACGACAAAGCCGACGGCCAGCACGAGGGCGCCGACCCCGAAGTACGCCAGGGACACTCCGATTCCGTCGAGCAGGTCGGGGAGGTGGTCGGCCAGATTCACGATATTTCCTTTGGTGTCAGGCCCGCAGGGCCGGTCGGGATGGTCACTTTGCGCCGAAACCGCCGGAGCTGCCGCCCGAGGAGCTCGCCGGGCTCCTGGGCCCGAAGGCGCCGCCGAGGAACAGGAACCCGCCGGAGCGCAGCGTCCGGGAGTTCTGGTCCAGCTGGACCCGGCACCTCATCGCTCCCGAGGGGCCGACGAGGATCATGTCGTCGCCGTACCGCAGGTACTCGGTCTGGTCCTGCTGCCCACTCCCGTCCGGGCGCTCGTGGGCCGTGATGTCGGCGACGGTGGCGGCCTTGTCCCCGCGGCACTCGTAGGTGTTGGAGGCGCCCGCCACCGGCGTGTAGTTCTCCCGCACGTACCGCACCGCGTTGGTGCCGGCGGCCACCAGGACCAGCCCGAGCAGGATCACCATGACCCCGCCGACCAGGGCGATGATCCACCCGCGGTAGCGGTTCATGACGCCACCTCTACTCGCGAGTCGGTGAGTGCCACCTCGAGCCGGGACACGGTGGTCACGACCTCACCGCCGGCTCCCGCCGCGTCGGCGTCGGCCACCGGGTAGAGGTGCCATGTGCGCCACCGCCATCCCGCCGGTTCCGCCGTCGCCGACACCACGGTGAGCGCGCCCTCGGCACCGGGGAAGCGTCCCGCGAGGACCTCGGGCCCGGAGTCCGCGAGGGCGGTCAACTGCTCCACCATCGCCGCAAAGGCCTCGGGCGACAGCGTCTCCACGGCTCCCCGGAGGTGGTGGGTGCCCCACGGTCCGGGGTGGAGCGCCCCCACCGACGGCAACCCGTCGGCCGAGGTGGACGCCCGGCACGAGACCTCTTCGGTGACGGTGTCCCGTCCATCGACCACGAGGGTGACGGCGTGGGACGCGCCGAGGATCGACAACCGTAGTGCGGCGGCGTGCTGCGGGTGCTCGAGGAGCACTGTCACGAGCGACTCAGGTGCCGGCTGCGTGTCGACGCGGTATCCCAGGGAGGCCGCCGCCACGTCGTCCGGTTCGAGGTCGAGTCGGTGCAGGGTCACGCGGTGTACCCGGGAACGCCGGGGGCGGGCGGGGCCGGGTAGACGGTCATCTCGCCCGGGGAGATCGGCCGACCGGTCGAGACCTCCCACCCGGCGCCGTCCCAGTCCTCGAAGGACAGCAGGGCGCTGCCGTCACCGGTCTGGTAGTCGCGGTACCGCATGCGCCCGCGCTCGGGCAGACCGGTGGTCCCTTCGCACGAGTACTCGGCCTCGCCGGACTCGTCCTCGCGGTGCACCCGGTCGTCGACGACCACCTCGGCCTGTGGGCCCACCCCGAGCCCCTTCCTGGTGACCCACCAGGTCAGCTCAAGTTGACCCTCGTCCTCTTCCACCCCGAGCCACTGCGCGCCGTCACCGCCGTCGAGGAGGTGCTCCCACCACACAAACGATCCCTGCCGGAGCGAGATGGTGCCGCGGACCACGTAGTCGATCCCGCCGTAGGCGACGATCGCGCCGGGACCGAGGTTGCGAGGTCCGAAGCCGTGCACGGGCTGATCGGGGGCGAGAGGGTCACGACGGGGCCCCGGGGCGCTGCTCGCGCGCTCCTTCCTCATCTTGAGGACGATCCCGATGACCGCGACCACCACGACCACCACGCCGATCACGACGAGTAGCTCTCCCACCTTGATTCACCCCTGACAAGAAGTTCACCGCCCGACGGGCACATCCTGCCCGCGGGTCTCCAGACGCCAGGCTAACCCACAGGGACCCCCGGTCCCCGGCCCCACCCGGGGGCCGCGACGCGATGCCCGGGACGGAGGCCCTGGATATGACGAAACCCCAGGTCAGATTTCTCTGACCTGGGGTTTATCTGTGTCGGGCTGACAGGATTCGAACCTGCGACCCCTTGACCCCCAGTCAAGTGCGCTACCAAGCTGCGCCACAGCCCGTCCGCCTCCGCGACTCGCGCGGCGACTGGATCAGACTAGCGCACGCCCCTCGGGACACCCCAATCGCCTGGTCACTTGCGCACCCGCTTCTCCTTGACTCGCACGTTCACGCGCACGGGAGAGCCGTCGAAGTTGAAGGTCTCGCGCAGGCGCCGCTCGAGGAACCGCCGGTAGCCGGCCTCGAGGAAGCCGGTGGAGAAGAACACGAACGTGGGCGGCCGGGTGGTGGCCTGGGTGCAGAACCGGATCCGGGGCAGGCGCCCGCCGCGCATCGGCGGCGGGGTGGCGGCCACGACCTCGGCCATCCACGTGTTGAGCTGACCGGTGGGGATCCGCTTGTCCCACGACTCCAGCGCGGCCTCCATCGCGGGCACGAGCTTGGCCAGGGCGCGGCCGGTCGTGGCGGAGATGTTGACCCGGTGCGCCCAGGTGAGGATCTTGGACAGCTCGCGGTCGATCTCCTTGTCCAGGACGTACCTGCGGTCCTCGTCCACCAGGTCCCACTTGTTGAAGGCGATCACCAGCGCGCGCCCGGCGTCGGCGACCATCGAGATGACCCGCAGGTCCTGCTCGGTGATGGGCTCGGAGGCGTCGAGCAGTAGCACCACGACCTCGGCGGCCTCGATGGCACCGCGGGTCCGGAGCGAGGCGTAGTACTCGTGCCCGTACGCCTGGTTGACCTTGCGCCGCAGTCCGGCGGTGTCCACGAAGCGCCATTCGCGGCCCCCCAGCTCCACGAGCGAGTCCACGGGGTCGACGGTGGTGCCGGCGACGTTGTCCACGACCGACCGCTCCTCCCCCGTGAGCTTGTTGAGCAGGCTCGACTTGCCCACGTTGGGCTTGCCCACCAGCGCCACGCGCCGGGGCACGTCGGTCGCCTCGCGCATGCGGGCCTTGGTGGGCAGCTGCCGCAGGATCTCGTCCAGCAGGTCGGCGCTGCCGCGGCCGTGGGCGGCGGAGATGGCGTAGGGCTGGTCCAGGCCGAGGCCCCAGAACTCGTGCGTCTGCAGCTCCGCCTTCTCGCTGTCGACCTTGTTGACCGCCAGGATCACGGGCGTGGACGCGCGGCGCAGGCTCTTGGCCACCGTCTCGTCCGCCGAGGTGATGCCCACGGTCCCGTCGCACACGAGCACGATCAGGTCGGCGGTGCCCATGGCGATCTCCGCCTGCTGCGCGATGGAGCGGTGCAGGCCCTTGGCGTCCTGCTCCCAGCCACCGGTGTCCTGCACCATGAAGGTGCGGCCGTTCCACAGCGCCTCGTAGGACACGCGGTCCCGGGTCACGCCCGGGACGTCCTCGACCACGGCCTCGCGGCGGCCGATGATGCGGTTGACCAGGGTGGACTTGCCCACGTTGGGGCGTCCCACGATCGCGACGGTGGGCAGGATCTCCACATTGTCGACCTCGGCGCCGATCTCATCGGCCCATTCCGCGGCCACGGAGTCCCAGTCCGTGTCGTCGTTCCAGGCGTCCTCGACGGTCTCCTCGACGGGTCCCGTGGGCAGGTCGAAGTCCGAGTTTTCCCCGTTGGTCCCCATCATGCGTTCCCTTCTGCGGTGTCGCTGCGCGACGTGTCGGTGTCCTCGGCGAGTGCGACCAGTCGGTCGAGCACCTCGTCGAGGGTGAGGTCTGAGGTGTCGATGATGATCGCGTCGGCGGCGGGCCGCAGTGGACTCGCGGCGCGCGTGGAGTCCTTGTGGTCGCGCTCGACCACGGCCGCCAGCACCTCGTCGTAGTCGGCGCGGCGTCCGGCGAGGCGATCCTGGTCGGTGCGGCGTCGGGCCCGGATCTCCGGGCTCGCGGTGAGGTACACCTTCACCTCGGCGTCGGGGAGCACCACCGTGCCGATGTCGCGTCCCTCGAGGACCACGGTGCCGCCGCCGGATGCCAGGCGTCGCTGTAGTTTCACCAGGTTGACCCGGACCTCCGGCACGGCGGAGACCGCCGAGACCCCGGCGGTGACGCGGGCGGTGCGGATCTCCTCGCTCACGTCCTCGCCGCCGAGCAGGATCCGCTCGGACCCGGCGTCGGTGCCGATCTCCATGGGCAGGTCGGCGGAGGACGCGATCACCGCGTCGGCATCGTCCGGATCGATCCCGGCGCGCAGGACCTGCAGGGTCGCCACCCGGTACATCGCGCCGGTGTCGAGGTAGGCGCCGCCGAGGCGCGCGGCCAGCGAGCGGGCGAGCGTGGACTTACCGGTGCCGGCGGGACCGTCGATCGCGATCCGGCGCCGCGGGGACGTTCCCGTCGAGGCGGTCCCGGTCGAGGCGGCCGCTGCCGCGGTGGTCCCTGTCGAGGCGGTCACAGGCCCACCGCCTCGTAGAGGTCCGAGACCTCTTTGCGGTTGAGCTTGCGGAAGGTGCCCGCGCGCTGGTCGCCCAGAGCGACAGCACCGAAGCGCGTCCGCACGAGCGACTCCACGGGGTGCCCGACCTGGTCGAGGAGCCGGCGGACGATGTGCTTGCGCCCCTCGTGGAGCACGATCTTGACCAGCGACCGCCCCTCGTGGACGTCGACGATCGAGAACTGATCGACCTTGGCCGGGCCGTCCTCCAGCTCCACACCGTCGCGCAGCTCCTTGCCGACGCTCCGGCTCACGACGCCGGTCACGGTCGCCAGGTAGGTCTTGGACACCTCGAAGGACGGGTGCATCAGTCGGTGCGAGAGTTCGCCGTCGTTGGTCACCAGGAGCAGGCCCTCGGTGTCGGCGTCGAGCCGTCCCACGTGGAAGAGCCGCTGCCCGGCGTCCACGCGGTCGGCCACGAGGTCGCCCACGCAGCGTCGGCCCATGTCGTCGGACATGGTGGTGTGGTAGCCCCGCGGCTTGTTGAGCGCCAGGTAGACCAGGTCGTCGTCGAGGACGATCCGGGTGCCGTCGACGCGGATCACGGCGGTGGCGGGATCGACCTTGACGCCCATCTCCCGCATGATCTTCCCGTTGACCTCCACGCGCCCGCGGGCGATGAGGTCCTCCGAGGCTCGGCGGGAGGCGATCCCGGCCTGGGCCAGGATCTTCTGGAGGCGGACCGGTGCGCCGTCTCGGCCAGCGGACTCGTTCATGAGTTCGTCACATCTCTTCGTCGTTGTCTTCAGGTGTGGGGTCGGGCGCGGGAGTCCTGCGCCGCCCCAGAGGTATCCGCGGATCGTCCGCGGGATCGTCGCTCATCTCGTCGACCAGGTCGACATCCGGCAACAGCGGAGCGATGTCCGGGAGCTCGTCGAGCGACGTCAGACCTAATCTTTCCAGAAATAGCTCTGTGGTCCTATACAGGATGCCCCCGGTGTCCGCGTCGGTGCCGCATTCCACGGCCAGACCGCGTGCCGCGAGCGTCCGCATGACCCCGTCCACGTTGACCCCGCGGACCGCCGCGATGCGCGACCGGGTGACCGGTTGGCGGTAGGCGATCACCGCCAGGGTCTCCAGCGCGGCGCGGGTGAGGTTCGACCGGGTGCCGTCGGTGAGGAGGCGCTCGACGTACGGGGCGAGCTCCCGACGGGTGTAGAGACGCCAGCCCTCGTCGGACCGCCGCAGGTCCATGCCGCTGCCCTCCGCCGTGAGCTCGTCGCGCCACGCCCGCAGCTCGGCGTCCACCTCTGCCGGGTGGGAGCCGGCCGCCGCCGCCAGTGGCCCCTCGGCCGTCGGCTGGTCCACCACCAGCAGGAGCGCCTCCAGCCGGGCGCGCAACGGCGGCGTGTCCGACCGCTCCACCTCGTCGTCGTACACCTCGTCGTCGGACGCCTCGTCGTCGTGCACCTCGTCGGCGTGCACCTCGTCGTCGCCGCCCGCCGGTTCCCCGGATATCGCGCCCGTGTCCACTGTCACGTCTCCACGTCCACTCTCACGTCCATTCCACTCTCACGTCCATTCCACAGTCACGTCCTCCCCTGTCACGTCCATGGTGCAGTCACGTCCATTCGTCCCTTCCGCGTGTCACCTCGGTGGCGTCGCCGCCCGTCCAACTCACCAACAGGTCGCCCAGCGCCTCGTCCTGGGCGAGCGCCACCGCGCGCGCCCGGTACAACTCCAGGAGGGCGAGGAACCTGGCGACGACGACGAGGGATTCACCGCTCCCCGAGACCAGCTCGCGGAAGTCCACCCATTGTCCCTGTCCCCGGAACTTCAGCAACTCCAGGACGCGGGCGGCCTGCTCGGGGACCGACACCTCGGGTGCGTGGATGTGCCCCAGCCCCACCTCGTCCACCGGCCGGGGCCGGAACGCCACGGCGGCGATGGTGGCGAACTGCTCGGGATCCACGCCCAGTTCCACCTCGGGCAGCAGCTCCAGGAACTCGTCGTCGGGCCCCGCAGTCCGCGGATACGAGTGCCGGGCGGTGCGGTCGAGTTCGGCGAACAGTTCGGCGACCTGGCGGAACGCGCGGAACTGCAGGAGCCGGGCGAAGAGCATGTCGCGCGCCTGCAACAGCGCCAGGTCCTCGAGGTCCTGGACCTCACCGGACGGCACGAGCCGCGCGGTCTTGAGGTCGAGCAGGGTGGCCGCCACCACCAGGAACTCGGTCACCTCCTCGAGCCCGGCCTCCGCCCCCAGATTCCGGGTGTGGGCGATGAACTCGTCGGTGACCGTGTGGATGGCCACCTCGGTCACGTCGAGGCGCCGGGAGTCGATGAGCTTGAGGAGCAGGTCGAACGGGCCGGTGAAGTTGGTCAGGTGGACGGTGAACGCACGCGGGTCCCCGGCCTCGCCCTCATCGCCCCCGGTGCCCGTGATGACCCCGGCCCCCTCCACCGCGCCCACCCCCGGCGGGGGCCCGGACCCGGTCACCGGGCCGGTCACCTGCCGCGCTGGATGACCTCGCGAGCCAGCGCGCGGTATGCCTGCGCACCCGCGGACCTGGGCGCCCACGTGGTGATGGGTTCCCCGGCGACGGTGGTCTCGGGGAACTTGACGGTGCGGGTGACGAGGGTGTCGAAGACCTTGTCGCCGAACACCTCCACGACGCGGCTCAGGACGTCGCGCGCGTGGATGGTCCGGCGGTCGAACATGGTGATGAGGATCCCGGTCAGGCGCACGCGCGGGTTGATGCGGTCGCGCACCTTCTCGATCGTGTCGGTCAGCAGCGCCAGGCCGCGCAGGGAGAAGTACTCGCACTCCATCGGGATGAGCACACCGTCGGAGCAGGCCAGCGCGTTGACGGTGAGCAAGCCCAGCGACGGCTGGCAGTCGATCAGGACGTAGTCGTAGCGGTCGAGCACCGGGTACAACGCGCGACTGAGCGACTGCTCGCGACCCACCTCGTTGACCAGCTGGATCTCCGCGGCCGACAGGTCGATGTTCGCGGGGATGAGGTCCACGCCCTCCACCCGGGTGCGGACCAGCACCTCCTCCGTGGACACGGAGTGGTCCACCAGGAGGTTGTAGACGGTCAGGTCGAGCTCATGGTGCGGGATACCCAGGCCCGCCGACAGCGCGCCCTGGGGGTCGAGGTCCACCACCAGCACCCTGCGGCCGTACTCGGCCAGCGCGGCCGCCAGGTTGATCGTGCTGGTGGTCTTGCCGACGCCACCCTTCTGGTTGCACATGGAGATCACCACGGCCGGCCCGTGGGTGGTGAGCGGCTGCGGCTCGGGGATCGCGGAGAATCCCTCGCCGGCCGCCGGGTCGCCGGCTCCCAGGAGCTCCGCGCGGGAGAACAGTGCGGGATCCATGGTCCCAGAGTCCTGCGCCACCCGCGTCTCCTCTCGCTCGTCCTGCTCGCTGGTCGTACCCCCGGTCACGTTACCGTGCTCTGGGGTGGCACTCGGCCCAGACCTCGCGGAGCGTCTCCACGGTGACGAGGGTGTACACCTGCGTGGTGGTGACCGAGGCGTGGCCCAGCAGCTCCTGGACCACCCGGATGTCGGCCCCGCCGTCCAGCAGGTGGGTGGCGAAGGAGTGCCGGAACGAGTGCGGTGAGACGTCCTCTGCCACGCCGGCCCGCTCGGCGGCCACCGTCACCACGTTCCACAGGGTCTGCCGGGTGACCCGCCCGCCGCGGGTGTTGAGGAACAACGCCGGTCCCCCCTTCCCCGCGAGGGCGGGCCGCGCGCGCACCAGATATGCGCCGACGGCGATGCAGGCGGGGCGCCCGACCGGGACCACGCGCTCCTTGCCGCCCTTGCCGCGCAGGATCACCGTGCCGCCGTCCGGGTGGTCGAGGCCGTCGACGTCGTCCACGTCGAGGCCCACGAGTTCGGCCGCCCGCGCCCCGGTGGCGTAGAGCAGCTCGAGCATCGCCCGGTCCCGCAGCCGCGCGGGGTCGGTGTCCACCTCGGTGCCGCCCGCGGCCTCGATCACGGCGATGATCCGGCCCACCGGCAGCGCCTTGGGCAGCCGCCGGGGTGGGCGGGGCGGTGTGACCGCCGCCGCGACGTCTGTCGGGGTCACCCCGTCCCGGGTGGCGAAGCGGTGCACACCGCGGACCGCCGCCAGCGCCCGCGCCACGGAACTCGGCGCAAGCGCCCGCCGGCCCGTGTCCGGATCGGCCGTGGCGAGCCGCGCGCGGAAGTCCTCCACGTGCGACTCGGTCACCGCCCCGAGGTCACCGACGCCCGAGTCCGCGAGGTACTCGCGGTACCTGGCCAGGTCGCGCCGGTACGCGGCCAGCGTGTGGACGGAGGCCCCCTTCTCGACGGCGAGGTGGTCCAGGTACCCGCGGATCTGGACTGCTGCGCCACCCACCGGCGTCATCGCGGTGTGCCCCGTCAGGACCGGGCGGTCATCGCCCGCGCGGCGAGGATCCCGGCCACGGCGATGCCGTTGACGATCCGACCGTCGAGGACGGCCTCGACCGCGTCGGCGAACGGCATGCGCTCGACCGACATGTCCGCCTCCTCGTGCTCCGCCTCGGGCCGGGCGACCTCGCGGAGCCCGGTGGCCAGGAACACGTGGACGCGCTCGGTGCAGAAGCCCGGGGAGGGAACGATCGAGATCACCGGCTCCCAGGAATCCGCCTCCAGGCCGGTCTCCTCGACCAGCTCGCGGCGCCCGGTCTCCAGGGGTTCCTCACCCTCGACGTCGCACAGTCCGGCCGGCAGCTCCAGGAGCCGCTCCCCCACCGCGTGGCGGTACTGGCGGACCAGCGTGATCCGGTCCTCACTGTCGAGCGCGATCACCGCGACCGCGTCGTCGTGCCCGCAGATCTCCCGGTCGGCGGTGCCCCCACCGGGCATGGTGAGGGTGTCCACCCGGAGCCGCACGACCCGGCCGTCGAAGATCTCGCGACTGGCGACGGTCCGGTAGTCGTGCGATCCGGGGGCACCCGGGCCGGACACCGCGCTCAGCTCCCGTCCGAGCGGACGTCGGAGGTCAGCTCGGACTCGGAGGCGCCCTCCGCGTCTGCCTGATCGGTTCGCCACGGCTCGACCGGCAGACGCATCTCGTTCTCGTAGGCCAGGGAGGCCTCGATGAACGCGGCGAACAACGGGTGCGGACGCGTCGGGCGGGACTTGTACTCCGGGTGGGCCTGGGTGGCCACGAAGAACGGGTGCTGCTCCTTCGGGTACTCCACGAACTCCACCAGGTGGCCGTCGGGCGAGGTGCCCGAGAACCGCAGACCGGATTCGGCGATCGTGTCGCGGTAGGCGTTGTTGACCTCGAACCGGTGCCGGTGGCGCTCCGAGATCTCGGTGGCCCCGTACGCCTCGGCGACGACCGAGCCCTTGGTGAGCACGGCCGGGTAGGCGCCCAGGCGCATCGTCCCGCCGAGGTCGGCGTTACCGGCGACGGCCTCGACCTGGTCGGCCATCGTGGAGATCACCGGGTGCTCGGTGTCCGGATCGAACTCCGTCGACGAGGCGCCCTCGAGTCCCACCGACCGGGCGGCCTCGATCACCGAGCACTGCAGCCCCAGGCACAGGCCGAGCAGCGGGATGCGGTTCTTGCGCGACCACGAGATGGCGCCGAGCTTGCCCTCGATGCCGCGGATGCCGAAGCCGCCGGGAATCAGCATGCCGTCGACGCCCCGGAGGGCCTCGCGCGCGCCGGCCTCGGTCGCGCACAGGTCCGACTGGACCCAGCGGATGTTGACCCGTGCCTGGTGGGCGAAGCCGCCGGCGCGCAGCGCCTCGGTCACCGAGAGGTAGGCGTCGGGCAGGTCGATGTACTTGCCCACCAGAGCGATCTCGACCACTTCGCGGGGCTCGTGCACGCGCTGGAGCAGATCGCCCCAGACGGTCCAGTCCACGTCGCGGAACGGGAGGCTGAGCTTGCGGATGACGTGGGTGTCCAGGTGCTCGTTGAAGAGCACCTTGGGGATGTCGTAGATGCTCGGCGCGTCGGGGGTGGAGACCACGCCTTCGAGGTCCACGTCGCACATCAGCGCGATCTTGGCCTTGAGCCCGTCCGGGACGTCCCGGTCGCACCGCAGCACCAGACCGTCCGGCACGATGCCGATCGACCGCAGCGCGGCCACGGAGTGCTGGGTGGGCTTGGTCTTGAGCTCGCCCGACGGCGCGAGGTACGGCACCAGCGAGACGTGCAGGAAGAAGATGTTCTCGCGGCCGACCGAGTGGCGGACCTGCCGGCAGGCCTCGAGGAACGGCTGGGACTCGATGTCGCCGACCGTGCCGCCGACCTCGGTGATCACGACGTCGGGGCGCCGTCCCTCCTCGTCGGGGTCGCCCATCGCGAGGATGCGTTCCTTGATCGCGTCGGTGATGTGCGGGATCACCTGGACCGTGTCGCCGAGGTACTCGCCGCGGCGCTCCTTGGCGATCACCGCCGAGTACACCTGGCCGGTGGTCACGTTGGCGTTGGCGCTCAGGTCGCGGTCGAGGAACCGCTCGTAGTGACCCAGGTCCAGGTCCGCCTCCGCGCCGTCCTCGGTGACGAACACCTCACCGTGCTGGAACGGGTTCATCGTTCCCGGGTCGACGTTGATGTACGGGTCCAGCTTCTGCATGGTCACGCGGAGCCCGCGGGAGGTGAGAAGCTGCCCCAGGCTCGATGCGGTGAGCCCCTTACCCAGGGACGATGCCACGCCGCCGGTGACGAAGATGTGCTTTGTCGCGGACCGCGACGCGGCTCGATTCAGTGCCAAGGGGACTCCCGTGTCAAGACGCCGGAATGAATGAAAGCTGGTGTGGCTCCGGTTCACCCCACGGGACTTCAGGCTATCACTGTGCGGGGGCGGTGGGGACCGACGGCACCGCCGCAGTGGCATCCGTCCGCAGACCGTAGTGTCCCTGCTTCCGTGCGAGCTGCTCCGCGAGGGCGAGCCCGGTGGCCAGTCGTCCCGCGTCGGAGCCCGCCGTGTCGACCGTCGAGACACCCTCCTCGCCGGCGGAGCGCAACACGGTGACCGCGTTGTCCCGCTCCCCCTGAGCCAGTTGGGCGGCGACCACCACGCCGGCCCCCTCGCTGTCGAGGGTCCGCGCGAACGAGGCCAGCCGCACGGCGGTCGCCTCGTCCCGGGCGGGTCCGGTCACGATCAGGGCCAGCTGGCCGGGGCGCAGCGTGCCGGGTTCGAACCCGATCACCCCGGCGTCGGACAGTGTCGTGAGGACCGTCGCGCGGTCGACGTCGCGCAGGTGCGGTCTGGCGTCCTCCGTGCGGAGTAGCCCGGCCCGGCCGAGTGCGGTCCCCAGTTGGGTACCGAGGTCGGCGTCGGTGGCCGGCGCGGTCCCGATCGGGAGGTTGGCCACGAGCGCCTGGATCTCGGCGTCGGCGGCCGGGTCGACCGCCTTGTCGGTGAGCGTCACCCGCCCGGCATCGACGCCGCCCGCCGCGCTGATCGTCTCCACGGCGGCGTCCACGTCCTCCTCGGCGGCGCCGGGCGCCACCACCACCAGAACGGGCCGCCCGTCGAGCACGCCGTCCAGCACGGACGGGGCGAGAGTTCCGGCCATGGCATCCAGACGACCCGATACCGAGCGCTCCGCCGCCAGGTCGTCCTCCACGGTCTCGAGCCGCGCCGTCGTCGTCTCCTCGCGGTCGACCACCGCGTCCCGGATCGACGTCGCCACCGACGTCGACCCCAGGACCACCCCCATCGCCAGGGCGAGGAAGACGGCGACCAACGTCAGGACGTGGCGACGCAGCGAGATCAACGGATCAGTCCCTGAACCCAGAGCGCGAAGGTGTTCCACATGTCGACGGCCCAGATCAGCAGGTCCTGGGCGGAGTCGCGGGCGACCACCACGGCGGCCACCGCCACCAGGGCGGCCAGGACCACCAGGGCCATCCCGATCCCGGCGCCGCGCGAGCGGTAGAGGGTCGCGCACGCCCCGGCGTGGACGAGTCGTGACGAGACCGCAGTGTCGACCATCGTCGAGGACGGCGCGGAATCCGAGCCGAAGGCGTTCTCGAGCCCACGCTCGTCGCCGGTGACCACGATCATCTCGGCGCCGCCGTGGAACGCCAGCAGCAGCGCCATGTCCCGGGCGGTGGCCGCGGCCGGGAAGGTGGTGGCGCCGACGCCCAGTTCCGTGACGCGCTCGAGCCCCTCGGCCCGGCCGTCGCGGTCGGCGGGGACCACCAGGACCGCACCGTCGGTGAGGACCTCGTCGGAGACGGCCGTGGGGGTGGCGACGACGACGTCGGCGGTCAGCCGGGCCGCGCGCAGCAGCTCGGCCCCGCCGTCCACGCCCACGAGGAGCGGCCGGTACTCCTTGATGAACGGCTTGAGCTCGTGGAGCTGGGATTCCGACGTCAGGTCCCCGGTCACCACCACGACGTGGCGGTCGGTGAACACGACGTCGATCTCGGGCAGACCTTCACCGTCGAGGAGCAACGGGTGCTCGAGGCTGAGGAACTCCGTGGCGTTGGCCAGGTGCGCGAGCGCCGACTCGATGTAGCCGGTCTCGGCCGCGTCGACCTCGGCGAGCAGCGTGGCGGGGCCCGCCTCGCGCCCGCTGGCGAGCTCGCCCTCGCCCTTGACGGAGTAGACCACGCCCTCGTCGATGCGCACGCGGGTGCCGTCGTCGACGGCGGACAGGTCGGCGTCCTCGACGACCGGGATCGTCGACGCGGCGAGGGTCCGGAACGCGGCGCGGGGCAGCATCTCCTCCCCGGAGCGGGGGACGTGGACGACGGCGGCGACGCCGGCCTCGACCAGCGCGCGGGCGGTCTCCGGCGACGCCCGGTTGAGGTCGAGGACGGCCACATCCTTGGCGCCGAGCTTCCTGGGAACAGGCGACCCCGTCCGGATCTGGCGGACGGTGCCGACCACACCGGCGAGCTCGTTGGAACGGCGATTGAGGAGACCCGACATCTTCATGTGCACGAGTATCACGCGTGTGATTCAAGTGACGCCGGAGGTCGCGTCGGCGTGTCGGGTTAACGGTCGACTTGAGCTTGAGACTTCTCCGCCCGCGCCTTCGTCAACAGCTCCTCCGCGTGCGCGAGGCCGGTGTCGGTGTCCTCCATCCCCGCGAGCATCCGGGCCAGTTCGGTCACCCTGCCGGCGTCGTCGACCGAGCGCACGCCCGACACCACGCCGGCGCCCCCGGCGGAGTCGCCGCTCTTGTTCACCACGAGGTGGGTGTCCGCGTAAGCGGCGACCTGGGCCAGGTGCGTCACCGCGATCACCTGGTGTGTCCGGGCCAGGATGGCCAGTCGCTTGCCGATGCTCAGCGCGGCGCGGCCGCCCACGCCGGCGTCGACCTCGTCGAACACCAGGGTCCCGCCCCCGGAGCGCTCGGCCAGCACCACCTCCAACGCCAGCATCACCCGGGACAGCTCGCCCCCGGAGGCCCCCTTGCCCAGCGGGACCACGCCCGACGGTCCGTCCAGCGCCAACTCGACGTCGTCCAGTCCTGACTCGGTCGCGGCGGCGAGTCCGTCGCCCGACGCCCGGACGCGGACGACCAGCCCGATCCCTCCCATGGACAGCTCGGCGAGTTCGGCCGACACCCGCCCCGCCAGGTCGTCCCCGGCGGCCCGGCGGACGGCGGTGAGGGCGGCGCCGCGATCCGCGAGCTCGGTGGCCAGGCGCTCGGCCGCGGCGGTCAGTTCAGCCACCGCGGCATCGGAGGTGTCGACCTCCGACAACCGGACCCGCGCCGTGCGGGCCCACTCGATCACGTCGTCCACGTCGGTGCCGTACTTGCGGGTGAGCGCCTTGAGGTCATGCCGTCGCTCGAGGGCGGAGTCGAGGTCGGCGGCGTCCACCGGGAGGTCGGCCAGATACCGCCCGAGCTCGGTGGCAGCGTCCCCCAGCGCGGCGACCGCCTGCCCGATGCTGGTGGCGATGGGGTCGAGTGCGGGGTCCCCCGCGGCGGCGAGCCGGTGGCGCAGGTGGTCGAGAACGTTGACCACGGGTTCGGCGGACTCCGCGTCGCCGGTCAGCGCCTCGTGGGCCTGCCCCGCGACCTCGCGCAGTTCCTCGGAATCGGTGAGGCGACGGATGACCGCGTCGAGTTCGGCCTCCTCCCCCGGCTTCGGGTCCAGGGCGTCGATCTCCTCGAGGCCCAGACGGAGCATGTCGGCCTCGCGGGCCAGCTCGCGGGCGCGCCCGGTGCGCTCGGCCAGGATGCGCCTCGCCTCCCGCCACTTGTGGAAGACCTCGCGGTAGGCGTCGAGTGCGGCCCGCGCGGCCGCTCCCCCGTGGGAGTCGACCGCCTCGCGCTGCCGGTCGGGTTTGAGCAGGCGGAGCTGGTCGTTCTGGCCGTGGACGGCCAGGACCGGGGCACAGAAGCGGGCGAGCGTACCGGCGGGAACGGACCGCCCGCCCAACCTGGCCCGGGAGCGTCCGTCAGCACCGACCCGACGAGCCGCGATCACCGAACCGTCCTCGTCGAGCTCGACGTCCGCGTCCTCGAGCAGTTCGTCCAGTTCGCGGCGGTCGGCGACGTCCATGGTGGCGGCGGCGGCCAGGTCGAACCGTCCCTCCACCACCGCCTTGTCCGCACCACGGCGGACCCGCCCCGGGTCGGCACGGCCACCGGCCAGGAGCCTCAGGCCCGTGACCACCATCGTCTTACCCGCACCGGTCTCACCGGTGAGGACCGACAGGCCGGGTGCGAAATCGGCGACGGCCTCGTCGATGACGCCGAGTCCGCTGATCCGCAGTTCCGTGAGCACGCACCCACCTTAGGGGAGGGGACGAGCCGCGGACCGACCACGCCACCCCGTCACCGGGAGTTCGAACTTGGTCACCAGCCGGTCGGTGAACGGCGAATCGTCCAGACGCACCCATTTGACCGGGCGCCGACCGCGGATCACCTCGACGCGGCTACCCGCGGGCGCGTCCACCAGGCGGCGCCCGTCGAGCACCACCACGGCAGGTCCCGACCGGACCCCCGTCTCCACGGCGACGCGCGAGCTGGGGGCCACCACCATCGGCCGGGCGAACAGGGCGTGGGCATTGTTGGGCACCACCAGGATGGCGTCGAGTTCCGGCCAGAGGATCGGGCCGCCGGCGGAGAACGCGTAGGCCGTCGAGCCCGTCGGGGTGGACACGAGCATGCCGTCACACCCGTAGTCGCTCACCGGGCGGCCGTCAATCTCCACGGACGCCTCGAGGACCCCCTGGCGGGAGACCTTCTCGATGCTCACCTCGTTGAGCGCCCAGTCCTGACCGAGAACCTTCTCGCCGTGCATGACGGTCGCCTCGACGGTCATCCGCTCGACCACCCGGTAGTCGCGGTCCGCGATCTGCTCGACGACTCCCCTGAGCGAGGAGATCTCGGATTCGGCCAGGAAGCCCACGTGCCCGAGGTTCACACCCAGCACGGGCACGTCGGCGGCGTGGGCATACTGACAGGCACGCAGGAACGTGCCGTCGCCGCCGAGGACCAGGACCAGCTCGCACCCGTCGGCCGCCAGCGGCGTGTTCGCCACCGACTCCACACCGGTCCCGGTCGCCACGCTCCCGCTCGTGCTCTCGAGCATCCGTACCGAGATACCCCGGCTGGCGCACGCATCGACGACCTGGGCGACGATCGCGGCGATGTCCAGTCTCTCGACGTTGGCCTCGAGAAGGATGCGGCGCGAGCCGCCCGCCGGGGGCGCAACCGCCACGGTCGTTCCCGTCTCGGTTACACCTGTGTCGGTCGCTCCCGCCCCGGGCGTCTCCGTCCCGGTGCTGTGCGTCACTGCGGCCCCTCTTCCACGGCGACACGGATGGCATCGACCGCCTGATCTGTCAGCTCCACCGGGCCGCCAGCCTCGGTCCTGCGCAGGTGGAGGAAGTACTCGACGTTGCCGGAGGGACCCGGGAGCGGGCTGGCCACGCAGCCGAGCGGCTCCAGACCCAGTGCCGCCCCCACCCGGGCGACCTCGGTGACCGACTCGATCCGCAGAGCCGGGTCACGGACGACCCCGCCCTGGCCCACGCGTTCGCGGCCCACCTCGAACTGCGGCTTGACCATGGGCAACAGGTCGCCGCCGGGCCGCACGCAGGCGGCGAGAGCCGGCAACACCAGCCGGAGGGAGATGAACGACAGGTCGGAGACCACCACGTCGACCTCACCTCCGATCACCTCGGGGGTGAGCGTGCGCACATTGGTCTTGTCGTGCACGCCGACCCGGTCATCGGTGCGCAGCCGCCACACCAGCTGCCCGTTGCCCACGTCCGCCGCCTCGACGCGTGTGGCGCCGCGGGAGAGCAGCACGTCGGTGAATCCGCCGGTCGAGGCGCCGGCGTCGAGGCACCGCGCCCCCTCGATCGTCACGTCGGCAAAGGTGTCCAACGCCCCGACGAGCTTGTGCGCGCCGCGGGAGGCCCAGTCCGGCCCGTCCGAGGCGGTGAGTGCGATGGACGTGGTGGGTTCGACCTGGGTGGCGGGCTTGGTGGCAGCGACGCCGTTGACGATCACCCGCCCGGTATCGATGAGGTCGCGCGCCCGTTCCCGGCTGTCACACATCTTGCGACGGACGAGTTCGGCGTCCAGTCGCATCCGCTTGGGCGCCATCAGCGCGCGGCGTCCAGTGCGGTGAGTGCCTGCGCGAGCAGCTCATGTGCGGCGTCGAGCGCCTCTACCTGGTGGTCCCGGACAGCACCGTCCACCTCGCCGTCGTCGCCACGAGCAGCGACCGAATCGGCGAGCAGATCGTCGAACGCCGAGCGGAGCTCGGCGACGTCGGGCCCGGGCAGGGGGCTGGGTCCAGGGGTGCTCACGGCGTCCACGCTAGTCGACGACGAGGCCGGCGTCGGCCAGCCGGGACCGCAACTCGTCCCGGGGGTCCCGGATGGCGGTCACCCCGTGGTGCCACGCCTGACGGATGACGCTGCGGGCCAGGTCGATCCCCGCCAGTCGGGGCGGAACGCCGTTCAGGCGCAGTGCACCGTCCACCACCCGGGACTCGAGCTCGGCTGCCCGGTCGATCCGACTGGCCTCCGGAGGCTCTGCGAGCGCCGACAGGTCGTGTGCGAGGTGCGTGGCGCGGCATCGGTCTTCGGCCACGAGCAGGTCAGCCACCCCGTGGACGCCGGTCAGCACCATGAGGGACGTCATCCCGGCAGCCACCGCACCCTGGATATCCGTGTCGAGACGGTCACCCACCACGAGCGGGCGCTGTGCGCCGACGAGTTCTGCCGCGGCCACCAGGACGCCGGCGGCCGGCTTCCCTGCCACCACCGGCTCGCGATCCGTGGCGGCCCGCAGCGCGGCGACCAGGGACCCGTTCCCGGGGAGCAGTCCCCGCTCGGTGGGCAGGGTGGTGTCGACGTTGGAGGCGACCCAGGGCACCCCGCGACGGATCGCGAGGCAGCCCTCCGCCAGGTCCGACCAGGTCAATTCCCGGGACAAGCCCTGCAGGACCGCCTCGGGCCGGTCATCGGCTGACAGGACGACCTCGTAACCCGCGTCCCTTGCCAGGTCACGGAAGCTGTCGTGGCCCACCACGAGGACCTTGGCGCCGGCGGCCACGTGCTCGGCCAGCATCACCACGGCTGCCTGCGCACTCGTCATGACATCGGAGGTCTGCGCGGCGAAACCCAGATCCCTCAGATGTGCGGCGGTGTCGGCCGGCGAACGGCTGGCGTTGTTCGTCACAAAGACAACCGGGAGACCGGAGTGTTCGAGCGCCTCAGCGGCGCCGGGAATCGGCTCGGTGCCGCGGATGAGCGTGCCGTCGAGATCGACGAGAAGGGCGTCGTGAGAGTGGGACAGCGCAGATATCGGCACCCGGACTACCCCTCGAGTTCCGCCAGACGCGCGTGCGCATCCGTGGTGTCATCGGGATCGGCCGACACTGCGTGACCGAACCACTCGGCGGCCTCGTCCCTGCGCCCCGAGGCGAGGAGGACCTCGGCGTAGGCGTAGTCCAACCGCGCTGCGTCCTCCCCCGTGGCATTGGCGTCCAACCCGGCGTCCTGGAGGGTCACCAGCGCCGCGTCGAGCTGGCCCATATCCACCCGGGCGCCGGCCTCCACGATGCGCAACTCCACCAGGTCCTCCCCGGTGAGAAGCTGCGACTCCTCGCCGCGGGCGAGCTCGATCGCCTTCTGGGGGCGCTCCATACCGCGTTCGCAGTCGGCCATCATGGCCAACAGCCCGGGACCGCCGGAGATGCGCCGGGCAGCACGGAGCTCACCCAGTGCCTCCGACCATTCCTTTGAGCGGTAGGCTAGGACGCCGAGGGTCTCGCGAACGACGCCGATCCGACCCGCCCGGTTCTTGGCGGCCCGCCCGTGGGCCAGAGCCAGCGCAGGATCCTCGTCGACGAAGTGCATGGCAGCTACCAGGTGACGGGCCACGAGCTCCGCGTTGGCCTTGTCGAGCCCCCGCAGATCCCGGCGGATCTCCATGTCGAGGTCTGCCGGCTCGATGTCGTCGGGAAGCGCAGGCTCATCGACCCGCGCGGCCTGCCGGGCGTCCTGCCCCGGACGACCTTCCCCACGCCGCTCCATACCCGCCCGGGCACCACCGGTACGACCGTCGCCGCTCCGGCCATCGCTGCCTCGGAAACCGCCACCGGACCGGCCACCACTGGACTGGCCACCACCGCGAGCATCTCCGCGGGGGCTGCTCCCTCGCCTGTCGCCACCGGCACCGCCGCGTCCCAGGCTGGCCCGCGCACCGCCGGCGCGCTGGCCCTCGGTCCGCTGGCCCTCAGCACGAGGACCGTCGGCGCGCTGGGCGCCGCTGCCACGCTCGCTGGACGACGCACCGGCGTCGGATCCGTCGTAGCGCTTGCCGCGTCGCTCACCGTAGGAACTGTTGTCCCTGCGGGGCTGACTGACGGGACCGTCGCCCCTGCGGGGGACGTCCCGATCGCCTCGGCGCGGCGAGGGATCTGACTGGTCTGACCGGGATTCGTTCACGTCGTTCACCTTACGTGCGCCGCGCTGACGGCACTGCAGTCGAAGAAGGGGGATACAAATAAGAAAAGCGGGAGGGACAAAAGTCCCTCCCGCTGATCTTGAAGTTGTGTTCGGCGGTGACCTACTCTCCCACACCCTCACGAGTGCAGTACCATCGGCGCTGGCAGGCTTAGCTTCC
>NZ_JAWLRW010000010.1:0-134102 GCF_033142235.1 Rhodococcus sp. IEGM 1408 | reverse complement strand
GGGCGTCGGCGCCGAGCGCGGTCAAGGCCTCGCCCGCGGCGCGCAGCGCCCCGGGGAACGGCGGACTCGTCGTCGTCACACTCATGACCGTCCCCCCTCGCACCTCGCGCCGAACTCGAACATGTGTACTATCCTACCCACGCAGAGCTAATCGCACAAGGGTTCGGACCAGGGAAATGCGGCGGGCGCGCAGAGGGTGAGCGCGCAACACGACGCGTGCCCGGGGCGGGACGCTTGACATCGCGCGAATGGATCGCCCCTTGCGCTCTCTGTTATTGTCTGCGGCATGTCGATCGCTCGCGCATATTGGCGCTTTATGTGGGCTCCGGGTGGAGCCCGCGCCGCGAGCGCGCACGTCCGCTAGACGGACGACTCGACACCCGGAGCCACAGGCGGTGACCACCACGGTCGCCGCCTTCCGCTTTTCCCATGGCGGTCCGGGTGCGACGAGGGCAACTCTCGAGGATCACGGCACCCGGCCCGCCACCACCGAGAACCAGGAGTGCACTGCCGTGACCGTCACCGCCGAGAACCCCACCCAGACCGCCGACAGGCGCGTCCTGTCCTACTCCCCACTGCCGACCCCCACCGAGATCCTGGGCGAGCAGCCACTCGGCGAGGCCCGGGAAGCGCTGGTCGAGCGCAGTCGCAGCGAGATCGCCGACGTCCTGGCCGGCCGGGACGACCGCCTCGTCGTGGTGGTGGGCCCCTGCTCCGTCCACGACCCCGAGGCCGCGCTCGACTACGCCGGGCGGCTCGCGGCGCTCGCGGAGGAGGTGGCGGAAGACCTCCTGGTGGTGATGCGGGTGTACTTCGAGAAGCCGCGCACCACCGTCGGGTGGAAGGGCCTCATCAACGACCCCGCGCTGGACGGGAGCTACGACATCCCGCGCGGCCTGCGCACCGCCCGCAAACTCCTCTTGGACGTGCTCGATCTGGGTCTCCCGGTGGGCTGTGAATTCCTCGAACCCACGAGCCCGCAGTACATCGCCGACGCCGTCTCCTGGGGCGCGATCGGGGCCCGCACCACGGAGAGCCAGGTGCACCGCCAGCTGGTGTCCGGCCTGTCCATGCCCGTGGGCTTCAAGAACGGGACCGACGGCGAGGTGCAGGTCGCGGTGGACGGGTGCAGGTCCTCGGCGGCGCGTCACGTGTTCTTCGGAACCGACGCCGACGGCCGCGCCTCGGTCGTGGAGACCGCCGGCAACACCGACTGCCACGTGATCCTGCGCGGCGGCACCAGCGGTCCGAACCACGACGCCGGGTCCGTGGCGTCCGCGGTCGCCTCCGTCGCGAAGGTCGGGCTGCCCGGCCTGGTGATGGTCGACGCCAGCCACGCCAACTCCGGCAAGTCCCATGAGCGCCAGGTCGAGGTGGTGGCCGAGTTGGCCGAGCGGATCGGCGCGGGGGAGCAGGGCGTGTCCGGCGTGATGATCGAGAGCTTCCTGGAGGCCGGCGCACAGTCCGTCGACGCCGAGCCGCTGGTCTACGGACAGTCGGTCACCGATGCCTGCATCGGCTGGGACTCCACCGTCGAGGGGTTGCGCGTGCTCGCCGGGGCGGTGCGCCGGGGCCGTCGCGGCTGACGCCCACGGCACCCACGGCCACCTGAATCGGCCGGGTGAGGGGACCTCGGGGGAGGGGGCGGGAGCGCGGTACTCTTTCCCGCGTGGCCACCTCCCCTCTGTACAGGTTCTACGAGTCCCGACTGCGGTCGTCGCTCGAGGGTGCCAGGCTGCCGCGGCACGTCGCGGTGATGTGCGACGGCAACCGTCGCTGGGCCAAGGAGGCGGGATTCACCGACGTCGCACACGGCCACCGCGCCGGTGCGGTGAAGATCGCCGAGATGCTGGGCTGGTGCGACGAGCTGGGGATCGAGGTCGCGACCATCTACCTGCTCAGCACGGAGAACCTCGGCCGCGACGCCGAGGAGCTCGACGAGCTGCTGCAGATCATCGCCGACGTGGTGGACGAGATCACCGGTCCCGACAAGAACTGGCAGGTCCGCATTGTCGGTCGGCTCGAGGTGCTGCCCGAGTGGCTGGCCGACAGGTTGCGGGCCGCCGAACAGGTGAGCAGCGGTCGGCCGGGGACCCGGGTGAACGTGGCGGTGGGGTACGGCGGGCGCCAGGAGATCGCCGACGCGGCCCGCGAGCTCGTCGCCGAGCTGAGTGCGGAAGGCCTGACCGGCCAGGACCTGGTCGACGGCCTGACCGTGGAGGCGATCGGCGAGCACCTCTACACCTCCGGCCAGCCCGACCCCGACCTGGTGATCCGCACCTCCGGCGAACAGCGACTCTCCGGCTTCCTGCTGTGGCAGAGCGCGTACTCGGAGATCTGGTTCACCGAGGCGTACTGGCCGGCGTTCCGGCGCGTGGACTTCCTGCGGGCCCTGCGCGACTACGGCGCCCGGAACCGCAGGTTCGGCCACTGATGGTCCCCGCCGGTTCGAGCGGCGTGCCGGACTCCTTCACCGTCCGCGCGGTCTGCGTGGTGGATCAGCTGCTCACCGTGCCCGGCCGCGTGGGGGTGACGGGGATCGACAAGCGGCCCGTCGCCGGCCCGGTGCAGGCGCGCGAGTACGGACTGCACGGCGACGTCCAGGCCGACCGTCAGCACCACGGCGGGGTGTGGAAGGCCGTCTACCTGCTCTCCGACGACGACGTCGAGCAGTGGGAGTCCGAGTTCGGGGGGCCGATCCCGCCCGGGTACTTCGGCGAGAACCTCCGGGTGTCGGGAGTGGACACCGCGCAGCTGCAGATCGGCACGGTCCTGGAGGTGGGTGCGGGCGGGCTGCGCCTGGAGATCACCACCCCCCGGGTCCCGTGCCAGACGTTCGCCCAGCGGGTGGACAAGCCGAGGTGGGTGCGCCGCTTCACCGAGGCCGGTCGGCCGGGGGCGTACGCGCGCGTGCTCCGCTCCGGCGCCGTGGAGGCGGGCGACGAGATCCGGGTGGTCTCCGTGCCCACGCACGGCGTCACGATCGGGCGGGTGTTCGCCGGGGTCGACGACGACGAGGCGCGCCGCCTGCTGGCGGAGTACGACCTCTCCGATCTCGCACCGAGCCTGGTGCGGAAGCTTGATCCGGCCACCGACGACCGGCCCGTGGACCTTGACTGAGTCACTCGGACTGAGTCACGAGGACTGATCAGGGCCCGAGCGGCCGGGGCACGGCACCTCACGCTCCGGCGAGGTGGTCCCACACCGGACCGGCGGTGCGCCACAGCTCGGGCGCCTGCTCGAGACCCACGTCCGGCAACCGGAAGGCGCCGCCCCCACCGGCGGCGGTGGCGACGAGCGTCACCAGGCCCGCGCGGCGCTGGAACGGGGTCCGGCGCAGGTTCCAGCCCAGGATCCCGTCCCGGTCGAGCACGTCGGTGCGCCGCATCAGCGAGCCCTTGCGCAGCGCCACCACCCCGCCGGTGACCGCGTGGCCGAGCCCGCGCGAATTGTCCAGCGCGGCCCAGAGCCCCACGGCCCCGGCCAGCGCCGCCGCGAGGAGCGGGACCCACCAGAGCCACGGCCAGATCGCCGCGGGCACCGCGCCGAACCCCGTGACGACGACGACGACCGCGACCGCCCGCACGATCCTGCGCCGCCGCGCGGCGGGCGGATGAGCGCGGAACCGGGTGGGTGCGGGCTCGCCGAGGACGGCCTCGGCGACGCCGGCGGGTACCTCGCGGGGCGAGGCCGGCACGAGCGGGGGACTCTGCTTCTGCTTGCCGTCCTCGTCCTTCCCCGTACCGACGCCCGAGGCCACCACGTCGAGGCGCGCGGCGCCCAGCGCACGGAAGCCCGGGGGTTCGTGCAGCGTGACGCCGCGTACCCGGCGGCCGTCGAACGAGGTGTGCCGGCCCACCAGCAGGCCGCGGCGCAGCTCCAGCGACCCGTCGTCGTGGTGGTCCAGGCGCAGGCCCCACCAGTTCTCGATGAACATCGCCACCGAGGCGATCGTGCCCATCACCAGCGCGAGCGAGACCACACCGGCGGCGATCACCGGGATCGGCCATTCCCCGATCCGGTCCCAGATCCACTGCAGGACCTCCGGGGCGGCGCCGAACCAGTCGGCCACCTGGAACACGATGCCGATCCCCGCCAGGCCGAACAGCGGGGTCATCACGCTGGCGGGGGCGTAGCGGACCCACGCGGGGTCGAGGCGGACGACCTCGGAGGAGTCGGTGCCGGACCGGCCCGCGAGCAGGTGCCGGCGCAGGTCGTCGGCGACCTCGCGGTCGAGGGCGGCAAAGGTGAGCCGGGAGCCGCCGGTCTCGCCACTGGCCAGCTTGACCGTGGCGATGCCCAGACGGCGTTGAACCAGGTCGGCGGAGATCTCGACGTTGCGTACCCGGCCCGTGGACAGGCTGGTCGTGGTGCTGGCCAGGAAGCGCACCCGGCGATCGATCCGGTGTGCGTCCACCCGATACGTGGTGACGGCGAGTCGGATGGTCTCGGAGACGGCGGTCGCCCCCGCCCCGAGAACCGTCCCGCCGATCGTCCAGAGCAGCACCCAGCCCACGGCGAGCCCGCTGAGCAGCATGCCGATCGCGACGGGCACGGCGGCGGCGGCCAGGGCCCCCGCCACGACCGCCGTGGTCGCGGGGATGGTCCGGGGGTCCAGGCGCAGCCACTCGGTTTCGGCGGCAGGCCCGGGCGTGGGTGCCCCGGGCACGGGCGCTGGCGCGGTCATGTGGCGTCCCGCTGGTCGTCCTCGGCGAGGAGCGTCAGGCGGTCGACCATCTCCTCCGCCTGCGCGGCGTCGAGCGCGCTGATCCGGACCGCTCCCTTGGACGACGCCGTGGTGACGACGACGGTGGCCAAGCCGAACTGCCGCTGCAACGGCCCGCGGGTCTTGTCCACGGTCTGGACGCGGGACAGGGGCGCGGCCCGCCACTCCTCCCAGAACAGGCCACTACGGCTGTAGACGGCGTCGTCCGTGGCCTCCCAGCGGTGGATGGCCCACCGGACCCGCGGGACCGCCACGAGCGAGACGACCGTGAGCACCGACCATGCCGCGGCTATGAGGAAAACCCAGGGAAGGACCAGCCCCAGGACCACGGCCACGACCAGCGGCCCGACCATCCACAGCGCCACCTGCGCGGTCCACCACCGTCGGCAGCGGGGATCGACATGGTGGCGAGGAGGGCGGAGACCGGATAAAGACGTGTTCACGGCCCCACCCTAGGCCCCGTTATGGAACGCTGACGTGCATGACGCTTCTGCAGCGCTACCGGGCCACCGGCGCTGACCTGCCCTACGGCGATCCGCTCCCCGCTCACGGGGTGGCCATGGAGGGGTACTTCCTCCGGGTGACCGACCGCGAACGCGGGCGCGTGGTGATCGCGCTCATCGGGGTCAACCGGGGGCCGGACGGGCACTGGGCCACGCTCGGACTGGCCTCGGACGAGGTGCACGCCCGGTCCGGGGATCCCGGTTCGCCCCGGGCGGGGGACGGGAACACCTCGTCGTCGTCGGGGATTTCGGCACAGGGAGTTTCGGTACAGGGGATCACGTCGCCGGGGGTCAACACACAGCGGGTCACGTCCTCGCTCCGCCTGGCCGCCGCCCCGCACGGGTGGGCCGACCCGGACCGCATCGGGGCCCGCTCCGGCGAGCAGTTCACCTACCGGCCCGACGGCGTGCGCGTGGACATGGGCGAGGGGGCGCGCCTGCACGTGGACATCACCGACCCCGTCGGGTGGCCGCGCCGGGCGGTCGGCGGGTCCAGCATCTTCCAGTCGGTGCCCGCCCTGAACCAGTACTGGCACCCGTGGCTGCTCGGCGGCAAGGCCCGCGGCTGGGCCGAGTTGGACGGCCGGCGCTGGGAGTTCGACGGCGCGGACGTCTACGGCGAGAAGAACTGGGGCAAGGAGGGCTTCCCCGACTCCTGGTGGTGGGGGCAGGCGCAGGCGTTCTCCGAGCCGGACACGTGCGTGGCGTTCGCGGGCGGGCAGATCCACTCCGGGCCGTTGCGGACCGAGGTGACGGCGCTGGTGGTGCGCCTGCCCGGCGGCCGGGTGATCCGCCTGGGCAACCCGGTGGTCTCGCCGGTCCGCGCGGACGTGGGCGACGACGTGTGGGCTCTCGAGGGCCGCGGTTACGGGTGGCAGATCCGCGTCACCGGGCGCTCCCCGCTGGCCCGCGCGCACGTGCTGCCCGTGCCGTTGCCGTCGGAGAAGCGGAACTCGGCCGGGGCTATCGAGCACCTCTCCGGCGAGCTCGAGGTGGAGGTCAGGCGGCACGGGCGGCTGGTCTGGAGCGACCGCAGCCCGCTCGCCGCGCTCGAACACGGCGGCCTGGATCGCGCGGAGGCGGAGCTGCGGCGACGCGGCGTGCCGGTGGGGGAGACGGGCGCGGCGCCGGGCTAGCGCGCCGGGCGGGGTCGGTTCAGATCTTGCGCAGGCGCAGCCGCTGGATGGAGTGGTCGGAGTTCTTGCGCAGCACCAGGGTCGCGCGCGGCCGGGTGGGCAGGATGTTCTCCACCAGGTTGGGCCGGTTGATCGAGGTCCAGATCTCGCTGGCCGCCAGCCGCGCCGCCTGGTCGGACAGGTCGGCGTAGTGCGCGAAATGCGAGTTGGGGTTGGAGAACGAAGTGCTCCGCAGCTCGAGGAACCGCTCGACGTACCACTTCTCGATGTCCTCGATCCGCGCGTCCACGTAGAGCGAGAAGTCGAACAGATCGGAGACCATCAGGCGCGGACCGGTCTGCAGGACGTTGAGGCCCTCGACGATCAGGATGTCGGGACGGGTGACCTCGATGAACTCGTCGGGGACGATGTCGTACTTGGTGTGCGAGTACACGGGCGCCTTGACGACCGGTGCGCCGGACTTGACCTCGGTGACGAACCGCAGCAGTGCGCGCCGGTCGTAGGACTCGGGGTAGCCCTTGCGGTGCATGATCTGACGCCGCTGCAGCTCGCGGTTGGGGTAGAGGAAGCCGTCGGTGGTCAGGAGGTCCACGCGGGGGTGCGAGTCCCACCTGGTCAGCAACGCGCGGAGCACGCGGGCGGAGGTGGACTTGCCCACCGCCACGGAACCGGCGACGCCGATCACGAACGGCATGGGGGCGTCCACCTTCTCCCCGAGGAAGAGGTTGGTGGACTGGAACAGCCGCTGCCGGGCCGTGACCTGCAGGTGGATGAGCCGGCTGAGCGGCAGGTAGATCTCCGCGATCTCGTCCAGGTCCAGGTGATCGCCCAGGCCGCGCAGGCCTTCGAGGTCCTGCTCGGTGAGCACCATCGGCATGGCGCGTCGCAGCCGCCGCCAGCTCCGGCGGTCGAACTCCACGTACGGCGTGTAGTCGCCGGCATGTCTGCTCACGGTTGCTGATTGTGTCAGGTGGCGACGGGGGAGAGGTGTCCAGGTGCCCTGCCACTAGAGTGGACGACGACGACGAGGCGGACCGTGGCCGACACGGGTCCGCCCGAAGCGAATGCCCATGCGCGAGGAGCTGCAGCGATGACCGACCCGAACACCGACGTGTTCTCCGCCTCCCTGTCCGAGCTGGACCCGGAGGTCGCCGAGGCGATGGCCGGCGAGTTGGCGCGGCAGCGCGACACGCTGGAGATGATCGCGTCCGAGAACTTTGTCCCGCGCTCGGTCCTGCAGGCGCAGGGCTCCGTCCTGACCAACAAGTACGCGGAGGGCTACCCCGGCCGCCGCTACTACGGCGGGTGCGAGCACGTGGACGTCATCGAGAACCTCGCGCGCGACCGCGCCAAGTCGGTGTTCGGCGCCAAGTACGCCAACGTCCAGCCGCACGCCGGCGCCCAGGCCAACGCCGCGGTGCTCATGGCGCTGGCTGATCCGGGCTCCAAGATCATGGGCCTCTCGCTGGCCCACGGCGGTCACCTGACGCACGGGATGGCGCTCAACTTCTCGGGCAAGCTCTACGAGGTCGCCGCCTACGAGGTCGACCCCGAGACCATGCGGGTCAACATGGACACCGTCCGCGAGATGGCGCTGGCCGAGAAGCCGGACGTGATCATCGCCGGCTGGTCGGCGTACCCGCGCACGCTCGACTTCGCGGCGTTCCGCGCGATCGCCGACGAGGTGGGGGCCAAGCTCTGGGTGGACATGGCGCACTTCGCCGGACTGGTGGCCGCGGGCCTGCACCCGAGCCCGGTGCCGCACGCCGACGTGGTCTCCACCACGGTCCACAAGACCCTGGGCGGTCCGCGCTCCGGAATGATCCTCACCAACGACCTCGAGCTGTTCAAGAAGCTCAACTCGGCCGTGTTCCCCGGCCAGCAGGGCGGGCCGCTCATGCACGCGATCGCCGCCAAGGCCATCGCCATGAAGATCGCCGGCACCGACGGCTTCCGCGAGCGTCAGCAGCGCACCATCGAGGGCGCCAAGATCCTGGCCGAGCGCCTGACCGCGCAGGATTGTCAGGACGCCGGTGTCTCCGTCCTCACCGGCGGGACCGACGTCCACCTGGTGCTGGTGGACCTGCGCGAGTCGGAGCTCGACGGCCAGCAGGCCGAGGACCTCCTGCACTCGATCGGGATCACCGTCAACCGCAACGCCGTGCCCTTCGACCCGCGGCCGCCGATGGTCACCTCGGGTCTGCGGATCGGCACCCCGGCCCTGGCCACCCGCGGCTTCACCGCCGAGGACTTCCGCGAGGTCGCCGACATCATCGGCACCGCCCTGGCGGCGGGCAAGGACACCGACGTGGCGCCCCTTCGTGAGCGGGTCTCCGCGCTGGCCAAGTCCAAGCCCCTGTACGAGGGCCTCGAGGAGTGGCGTCTCCTCGGTTGAGTGAGCGCCTGGCCTGAGTAGCCTGGCCTGAACAGAACGAACCCCCCGCGGCACGCGCTGCGGGGGGTTCGTCGTCGGGCCGGGGTTCAGTCGGGCCGGGGGCCGGTGGCCGGGATCAGTCGGAGAAGCGGACTCGGGGAGTGCGACAGATGAGCAGCCGGCGGACCTTGTCGTCGTCGGTCAGGCGGGCGCTGGCGTTGAAACTGGCCTCGAACTCGCCGTCGCGCCGGGTCTCACCGAGGCACAACTCGGTGTCGCCGTCGCGCGCGCCGGAGAGGATGTGATGGGTCAGGACGCTCTTCTCACGCTGCTCGAGGTAGACCTCGAGGGCCGCCCGGTCGCCGTGGAACTCCGCGGCCGATTCGCCCTTCGAGAATTGAATGGAGAGCTGGAAGTCGTCGGTGATGTGCCCCAGGACGCGGTCCGGGTCGTCCGAGTCCATGATGTCGAACCAGGCGTGCAGAAGCGGGGTGCTGGTGGTCATGCGGTGCTCCGTGTCAGTTGGGGGTCGGAGAGGCGGGGGTGGGGGAGGCGAGCGTGGGGGAGGCCAGGGTGGGGGAGACCAGGCCGAGTTCGGGGTCGAACGCCACCTGGTAGCCGGTGATGAGCCCGTCGTCGCCGATCCGGGCCGACGCCAGGAAATGGCCGGTGATCGTCACCCCGTCCTCGACGACGGCGCCGTAGACGAACTCGAGCTCGCCGGTGCGGGTGGCGTGCGTGGGCACGTGTCGGCGGTCGACGGGCCCCCGGCCCTCCAGGTAGCGGCGCACCCCGTCGCGATCGCTGCCGCGGACGGCGGTCCCCGGCAGGATGATCGCGAAGGACACGTCGGGCGACAGCAGTTCGAGGCCGGCGGCGACCTCGCCCGAGTCGATCCGGGCGTAGTAGGTGACGAGCGTGGATTCGGACAGCGTGGATTCAGATGGGGCTGGACCGGACGGGACTGGATCGGACGAGGTCATGAATCGAACCTAGTTTAGTTAGGTGAGCGAACTCAAGATCTTGCGTGATCCGCCTCACTGTGTTGTCATGGTCTGAATTGAACTCAACTCAGGTGGAGTGTCGAACCTGAATTTTCGAGCTTCAGTGTCGAGGAGAGGACATCCCGTGACCCAGCAGAACCGGACGGCACGACCCGAGGCGGACCCGTCGATCATCCTGCCGACCCCCGAGCGTGAGGAACTGCGCGCGGTGGTCGCACAGTTCGTGGCCCGCAACGGTGATCACGAGGCGGTCCGTCAGTCGGTCGACTCCGACCCGGGGTACTCGGTCGCGCGGTGGAGCACCCTGAACGAGGAGCTGCAGGTCGCCGCGCTGGCGGTCCCCGAGGCGCTGGGCGGGCACGGCTTCGGCTTCGCCGACCTGGGCGTGGTGCTCGAGGAGACCGGTGCGGCGCTGCTGCCCGAGCCGATCCTCGCCAGCGCCGTGGTGGGCTGCCAGGCGCTGGTCCGGGCCGACGACGCGCAGTCCGTGGCCGATCTCCTCGGCGAGGTCATGGAGGGCACCCGGATCGTCGGGGTGGCGCTCGATGGCGAGCTCGAGCTGAGCGGGGACGGCGGCGGCACGGTTGACGGGACCGTCGAGGGCGTCCTATGGGGCCAGGCCGTCGAGTCGCTGGTGACCATCGCGACCTCCGGCGGGCAGCGGGTCCTCGTCGTCGTCGACCTCGTCGGGGCGTCCCGGTCGCCCCGGGAGGTCGTCGACCTGACCCGGCGGCGCGCGGACCTGCGGGTCGAGGGCGCTTCTGCACGCGTCATCGTGGGTGCAGGCCGGTTGGAGCAGGTCCTGCGCGAACTGCGCCTGATCACCGGCGCCGCGCTCGCCGCCGAGCACGCGGGGATCGCCGCGCGGCTCCTTGACGACACGGTGGCCTACGTCCAGCAGCGGCACCAGTTCGGTCGCGCGATCGGGTCGTTCCAGGCGATCAAGCACCGCCTCGCAGACATGTTGGTCGACCGCGAGCGGGCCCGCTCCGCCGCGATGTACGCCCTCGCCGTACTGGATGAAGGTGAGGCGACCGACGTGGACCTGGCAGTGGCGGTCGCGTCCTCGGTCTGTGCGGACGCGGTGACCCGCAGCGCGTACGAGGCCATCCAGTTGCACGGCGGGATCGGCTTCACCTGGGAGCACTCCGCCCACTTCTACCTGCGTCGCGCACTCGGGGACGAGGGCGCCTTCGGGGGCGGGCGCGAGGCCCGCCGGTCGATCGCCGACCTCGTCGGGGTCTAGGGGCCGGGCCGATGTCTGACAACCCCACGCAGCTCGGGCACCCGGATCCGACCGTGCTCGGGCACGTCGGCGCGCACGAGCTCCTCACCTCGACCCGGGCCGTCCGCAAACGGCTGGACCTCGGGCGCCCGGTGCACCCCGCGCTGATCGAGGCGTGCGTGGCCGACGCGCTCCAGGCGCCGCAGGGCTCCAACCTGATGCGCACCGAGTTCGTGGTCGTGCGCGACCCGGACCGCATCGAGCGCCTCGGCCGGATCTACCGCGAGGAGTTCGACGGCTTCTACCGGGAGAGCGAGCTGGGATTGTTCAACCGGGTGGACTCCGATCCCCGGCACGCCGCGCAGAGCCGGCGGACCAGGGATTCGGCCGAACACCTCGCCGAGGTGATGTCCCGGGTGCCGGTGATCGTCATCCCGTGCCTGACGCCCCGGCTGGCCGAGGGTGATGTCCTCACCGCCAAGCACCGGCTCGCCACCGTGTACCCGACCGTCTGGAACTTCATGCTCGCCGCACGGCTGCGCGGGCTGGGCACCTGCTGGACCGGGATGACCCTCGGCCGCGAGGACGAGGTCGCCGAGATCGTGGGGATCGATCCGACCGAGGTGGAGCAGGTCTGCATGATCCCCGTCGCCCACCACACCGGCACCTCGTTCCGCCCCGCGTGGCGGCCGCCAGCGGAGGAGTTCATCCACTGGGACACCTGGTGAGCGCGGGGCCGGGGGACGGAACGGGCGCGGGGCCGGGCGCGGGCGCGGACCGGCCGCCGCCGGTCTCGCTCCGGCGCGAGCGGGCGTTCCGGGCACTGCTGTCGGTCCAGCTCGCCAACGCGGTGGCCGTGTGGATCCACGTCGTCTCCGTCCAGTGGGTCCTCACCGAACGCGGGGAGTCCGCGTCCGTGATCTCGCTCGCGCCCGCCGCCATGGCGGTGCCGTTCCTGGTGCTCGCGCTCCCGGTCGGGGTGGTCGCGGGGTTCGCCTCCCGGAAGAAGATGATGGCCTGGGCCACCACCATGTCGGCCCTGGCCGCGGTGGCCGCCACCGTGCTGACCGTGACGGGGGCCGACGACGCGCTCCCGATGATCCTGTCCGTCGTCCTGGTCGGCTCCGCCCTGGTGGTGGTGGGGGTCTCCTGGCAGTCGCTGCTGCCCGAGACCGTTGACAGACGGGTGATCCCCGCCGCCGCGCTGGTCGACGGCGCGGTGTTCAACCTCGCGCGCTCCCTCGGTCCCCTCCTCGCGGGCTTCGGGCTGGGATTCGCCGGCGCGGAATGGGCGTTCGCTGCGGTCGCCGTCCTGTCCGTCGGGTGCGCGCTCACGTTGTGGTGGATGGAACGGCGGTCGCCGGACCGGACCGCGCCGCGGCGGGCGATCATGCCCGAGATCTCGGGGGCGGTGCGGTTCGTGGCCAACTCGGCGTGGACCACCCGGTTGCTGTTCCAGCTCTTCCTCTTCGGCGTCCCCTCCAGCGCGCTCTGGGCGCTCATCTCGCTGGCCGTGCACGACCGGCTCGGCATGGGTGCGGACGGCTTCGGCGCGCTCATGGCGCTGATCGGTGCCGGCGCGGTGGTGGCGGTCGTGGGTTTCGGTGGGCTGCGCCGGCGTCTGAGGGTCACGGTGTTCGCGGCGTGCGGCGCGTTCGTCTACGCCTTGGCGCTGGCAGTGTTGGCGCTCTCCACCTCGCCGGTGGTGGTCGCGGTCGCGATGCTCTTCGCCGGCGCGGCATGGGTGAGCGTGCAGAGCACCTGGATGTCGATGGGACACCAGTTCTTCCCCGACTGGGTCCGACCCCGGTTGATCGCGTTCATCCTCCTCATGTTCCAGGGGACCCAGGCCGTCGGATCGCTCCTCTGGGGCGTCGTGGCCGACGTCGCCGGCCTCCAGGTGGCACTCCTGACGGCAGCGGGGCTCATGGTGGTGAGCTGCGTCTCGCTGGTGGTCGTGGGCCTCGGCGCCGAGACGGGGATCGAACCCGTCCTGGTATCCGAACTCGGTGGTCCGGTCGCGGTGTCGCCGGCCCCCGCTGCGGGGGCGGCCGGGGGAGGGGACTCCGGGCCCGTCGTGATCCGCTACGACTACCGCGTGCCGGAGCAGAGTCGTCTGGAGTTCCGGACCGCGATGCGCGGCCTGCGGCGCTCCCGGCTCCGGCTCGGGGGCCGGGACTGGCGACTGGAGAACCCGGCCGGGGAGACCGGGCTGTGGGTCGAGACCTACCTCGTGGGCAGCGCCGGGGAGTTCGCCGAGCAGGAACGGGAACGCCTCACCGTCCCGGAGATCCGCCTCCGGCACCGGGTGGCGTCGCTGGCCGTGTCCGTCGCGGGCCCGCGGCTGCACCGACAGGCGCTCGACGACGAGGGGCCGACGCCGACCCGCTCGCCGCGGCGCAGGAACGCACGAGATAATTGAACTGACTTCAACTCAGGTGGTAGCGTGGGACACGTCACAGCCGCCGATACCCTCCGGGAGCCCCAATGGAGAACGCCGTCGATCTTCTCGTCATCGGTGCCGGCATGGCCGGCCTCACCGCCGCCGCCCGCGCCACCGAGCGCGGCGCCCGCGTCGCGGTGGTCGAGAAGGGGAGAGAGCTCGGTGGGTCCGCGCGATTCGCAGGCTATGCCTGGACCGCACCCACCCGCCAGATCATGGCGGAGATCAACCCCCATGGGGAGGAGTCCCTGCGCAACGCCGTCGTCGACGACTTCGCCGCCGGCCTCGACTGGATCCGCGGTCGGGGGGTCGAGTGCGCTGACGGAGTCCCGGTCCTGCGCTACGGCATCGGACACGCCTTCGACACCAACCAGTACCTCGACGCCTGCGCGCGCGAGATCAAGGCCGCCGGCAACACCATCCACACCGGCGCGGAGGTGCTGGGGCTCGTCACCGAGGCCGGCGCCGTGGTCGGGGCCACTGTCCGGTTCGACGACGGCGAGGTCCGCGAGCTGCGGGCACGCAACGTCCTCCTGGCCACCGGCGGGTTCCAGGCCAGCGCGGAACTGGTCGAGCGCCACCTGCACCCGCTGGCCTCGCAGTTCCCGCTCCGCTCCAACCCCAACAGTGACGGTGGGGGACTGGCGCTGGCGGAGTCGGTGGACGCCGCGATCGGCTTCGAGGACGCGGGCTTCTACGGCCACCTCATCCCGTCGGGGATGGGATTCCGGGATTCCGGCGACTTCGTGGGGATCTCCCTCTACTACTCCGAGCACGCGCTGCTGTTCAATCTCGAGGGCGAGCGCTTTGTCGACGAGACCCAGGGCGACCACCTCACGGCGATGGCGCTCATGGAGCAGCCCGAGGCACGCGGCCTGCTGGTGGCGGACGAGCGGGTGTACCGCGACTACATCTGCGGTTCCTACGTCGAGGGCGCCGTCGCGATCGACAAGTACACCGAGGCGTCCAAGCGCGGTGGTAGGTGCGGACTCGCGGAGACGCTCGAGGAGTTCGAGTACCTCCCCGAGGAGTGGGGGTACGACGGCGCCAAGATCGCTGACGAGATCCGCCGGATCAATGCCGCGGGACAGAAGGTCGTGCCGCCCCGCGAGTACGACTTCACCCCGCTGGACCGCGGGCCGTACTACATCATCGAGACCAGCCCGGCCGTGACGTTCCCGTTCGTGGGGATCCGGATCGGCGAGGACACCTCGGTCCTGCGCGCGGACGGCACGGCGATCCCCGGCCTGCTCGCCGCGGGCTCGGACACCGGCGGGGTGTATCGCCGCGCCTACGCCGGCGGCCTGGCCCCCGCCCTGGTGTTCGGACTGCGCGCGGGCGACGCCGCGACCCCGCACTGAACCCGGCCGTCGGCCCAGCCACTCGCCGCTCTAGGAAGAGGACGCCCCCGTGACCACCGAATTCCCCCACGCCTTCTCCCCGTTCTCGCTCGGACCGCTCACCCTGAGGAACCGTCTGGTCGCGCTGCCGGCGGGGACCTCCATGGCCGTCGACGGCGTACCGACCCACGGGGACCAGGAGCACTTCGAGCGCCTCGCGGCGGGGGGCGTCGGCCTGATCGTCGGCGGGGCGACCGTGGTCCACCCCTCGACCACGCTGCGGTCCCGCAAACTCGTCGAGGCCTACATCGACGAGGTGGTCCCCGCCCTGACGGAGAAGGCGGCGGCGGTCCACCGCCACGGCGCCAAGATCATCGGGCAGCTGTGCCACCTGGGTCGGGAGTTCATCGGCGGCGAGTCGGACTCGCCGCCCAGCGCGCCGTCGCCGGTCAAGACCGTGCGCGACGCCTACCCGCCGCACGAGATGTCGGTGGAGGAGATCCGCGACATCGTCGACGGATGGGGCGTCTCCGCGGCCAACCTCGCCCGGGCCGGGTACGACGGCGCCGAGATCCACGCGGCCCACGGGTACCTGCCGGCCCAGTTCATGTCGGAGCTCACCAACCGGAGGACCGACGACTACGGCGGATCGTTCGCGAACCGCATGCGGTTCCTCGACGAGGTCGTGGCCGCCATGCGCGCGGCGATGCCCGACGGGATGGTCCTGGGCGTGCGGCTCAGCGGCGAGGAGGAGATCCCCGGCGGGATGGGGATCGAGGACTGCGTGCGGATCGCCCGGCACCTCACCGCGTCGGGATCTGTTCACTACTTCAGCATCACCCACGGCACGCGCGGCAAGTACGTCAAGGACGCCACCAGCCCGGACGCCGTCGCGGTCGACTCGGCGGCCCGGATCCGCGCGGAGACCGGACTGCCCGTGCTGGTGGGGCAGCGGATCCGCGACGCCGCCACCGCCGACCACATCGTCAAGAGCGGCAAGGCCGATCTGGTGGGGATGGCCCGGGCGCTCATCGCCGACCCCGACCTGCCGAACAAGTCCGCCGAGGGGCGACTGGGCGAGATCCGGGGATGCCTGGGGATCAACCAGGACTGCCGTGCCTTCGATCCGCACCTGCATTGCGCGGTCAACGCCGAGGTCGGGCGCGGTCGACACCCCGGGGTGGGCGTCCGCGCCGCGGCGGCCAAGGAGATCGTCGTGATCGGCGGCGGGCCCGCCGGCCTGGAGGCCGCGCGGGTGGCCGCCGGCCGCGGGCACAAGGTCACGGTGTTCGAGGCCTCCGGCGAACTGGGGGGTGCCGTCGGCGTGGCCGCCAGGTCCCCGCACCGCGCCACGATCATCGACATCGTCGACTACCTGGCGGGTGAGATGCGCCGACTGCGGGTGGACGTCAATCTGGGCGCGCAGATCGGCGAGGACGATCTCCCCGAGCTCCTGGCGATGGCCGACCACGTCGTCGTCGCCACCGGCTCGCGGCCTGGCTCCGTGCCCGGCCCCGTCCCGGGCACCCTCCCCGGCTCCACGTCCGGACCCGCCGTCGTGACGGTCGACGACGTGCTCCTGGGCCGGATCCCGGGCACGCCCGGCAGGGCGGTGGTCTTCGACGAGAGCGACGGCTTCTGGCCGGCCTACAGCGCGGCCGAGGCGCTCGCGGGCCGCGGGTGGGACACCCGGGTCGTCACGCCCCTCACCGCTCTGGCCTCCCGGGTCCCCGCGGAGAGCGTCGGCCCGCTCCTCGGCCGGTTGGGCGACGGGGGCGCGCGGTTCCACGTGGCCACGGGCCTGGAACTGCCCGGGTCCGACGACGACGACGAGGTCGGCCGCCTGGTTCCGGTGTTCGGCGGCGAGGTCACGGCGCTCGACGCCGACCTCGTGGTGTGGCACCGGCCCCGGGCCGCGGTCGACGGACTCGCCCGGGCGCTGGGACGACGCGACGACGTCAGCGTGATCGGGGACTGCCTGACGCCCCGGCGGATCAGCCACGCCATCGCGGAGGGCTACCGGACCGGCGCGGAGATCTGACGCCCGAAGATCTGACGCCCGCAGATCTCACACCCGCGGCGGGGCTCACCGGCCCAGCTCAAACGAAGAAGAGGACTCATGGACAACAGCTCTATCCCCGCCGAGATGCGGGCCTGGCAGTGGACGGGCACGGGCAATCCACTCACCCTGTCAGTCGTCCCGGTCCCCGAGCCGGGGCCCGGGGAGGTCCTGATCCGGGTCCGGGCGGCAGGGATGTGTCACTCGGACGTCGGTGAGCTCGACGAGCCGTCCTGGGCGGCGAACATTCACCGCTGCCCGATCACCCTGGGGCACGAGATCGCCGGTGACGTGGTCGCGCTCGGGCCCGGGGTCGACAGCGCGCGGGTGGGCGACCGCGTGGGTGTGCACCCCCTCGGCGCGACCGTGCCCGGCTACGGCCGTGATGGTGGCTACGCCGCGTTCCACGTCGCCCCCGTCGGCGACCTCGTCCCGCTGCCCGAGGGCATGTCATTCGAGCTCGGCGCGCTCGGCACCGACGCGGGGATGACCTCGCACCACGGCGTCGTCGAGGTCGCCGGGGTCACCGCGGGGGACCGGGTGGGCATCATCGGGCTCGGCGGGCTCGGCCAGATCGGGGCACGGATCGCGGTGCTCCTGGGCGCCGAGGTCCATGCCGCCGATCCCAGCCCGGACGCGCGCCGGCTCGGTGAGGAACTGGGCGCGGTAGAGGTGGTCGCCGACGCCGCGGACCTGGCCGGGCGCGGGCTGGACGCCGTCATCGACTTCGCCGGGTTCACCGCGACCGCGCAGGCGGCGGTCCAGGCGATCCGCGTGGGCGGCGTCGTGGTGATGATCGGGATGGGCGCGCACACGAGTCAGCTCGTCACCGCCGACGTGATCCACCAGAAGGCGGTCATCCGCGGCTCCTCCGGCGGCACCCGGGCCGACATCGCCTCGGTCTACCGCTACCTGGCCGAGGGCCGCATCGTCCCGGCCGTCGAGCGGCTGACGTTCGAGCAGGTAGCCGAGGGGATCGACCGGCTGCGGGACGGGAAGGTCACCGGCCGCCTCGTCGTGATGATGTGACGGTGACGATCTGATGCACCACCAGACAAGGCCATACGTGAAAGTCGACGAGAGGACACCGAGATGACGACTACAGGACAGCAGAGCAGGTTCGCGGGGAAGGTGGCCGTGGTCACGGGGGCCGCGTCCGGCATCGGCGCCGCCGTGTCGAGGCAACTCGCCGCCGAGGGAGCGCACAGGGTCCATGTGGTGGATCTGGCGCAGGAGGCGGCCCAGCGGGTCGCCGAGGAGATCGGCGGCGCCGCACACGGGGTGGACGTCGCCGACCCGGACGCCGTCCGCGAGCTCTTCGCCACGATCATGGCGCAGGACGGGAGGGTGGACGTGGTGGTCCATGCGGCGGGCGTCGACGACCCCGTGGCCAAGAGTCACATCTACGAGGCGGCCGAGACCGGCGAGCCCGTGGACGTCCTGTCCCGGCTCGAGGACTCGACGTGGCGCCGGATCCACGCCGTGAACCTGGACGGCACCTTCCACATCCTGCGCGAGTCCGTCCGGGCGATGCGGCCCGGCGGGGGAGGCGCGATCGTCACCGTGGGGTCGTCGGCCGCGTTCGACACCCTCGTGGGGTACCCGCACTACGCCTCCTCGAAGGCGGCCGTTCACGCGCTCAGCCAGTCCGTGGCCAAGGAGGTCGTCCACTTTGGTATCCGGGTGAACACCGTGGCCCCGGGCCCCGTGGACACCGCCATGGCCGCCCGGACGCCCGAGTCCGTGCGCAAGCGGATGAACGAGGGCAGCGCGTTCGGCTACGCCACTGCGGAGCAGCTCTCCGAGAGCATCCTCTACCTGGCGTCCGATCAGGCCTCGAACGTCGTGGGCGCGGTTCTGCTGAGCAACGGCGGGCGCTTCACCGTGTGAGTCGCCCCGTGTGAACCGCGCCGGGATTCCCGGTATCGCGGAAACCCCGGCGCTGTGACCTGGCTCATATAGGCTCATTGAAATGAGTTCAATTCAATGGACTCTCGGGGCCCGGAAGGGGTTTTTCATGAGGATCACCAGAAGTGCCACAGCGGTAGCCGGGGTGGTGGCCGCCGCGCTCGTCCTGACGGGCTGCGGCTCGGGCGGCGGTGAGAAGTCGCAGCTCGCGGGTTCGTGGGACGAGATCGTGGCCGCCGCCTCAGAGGAGGGCAGTGTGACGATCTACTCGAACCACGCTCCGGCCAACCTCGAGGCGCTCAAGGCGGCGTTCGAATCCGAGTACCCCGGGATCTCGCTGACCTACGTCCGCGGGACGGACTCCGACCTCATCCCCAAGGTCGAGGTGGAGAACCGGACGGGCAACGGCGTCGCCGACCTCCACATGACCACCGACGCCGGGTGGATCCACCGCAGTCTCGACTCCGGCGACTACTCGGTCGAGGTGGTGGCGCCCGCGCTGGAGGCTCCGGACTACCGGGCGGAGGACGGCGTGCTCGACAACACGTTCTTCGTCAGCAGCGCCACCTCGATCGGGCTGGCGTGGAACACGCGGAACGTCCCGGAGGGCCTGGCGTCGCCGGAGGACCTGCTCGACCCGCGCTTCGACGGCAAGGTCGGCGTCGTGAGCCCCGCGGGCTTCCCCGCGGTCGTGCATATCTATCGGCGGATGGACGTGGACTACGGCGCGGGCTTCGTCGACCGCCTCGCCGGGGCCGGACCACGCATCTACAGCAGTGGCCCGGGCGTGACGCAGGCGCTCGCCTCCGGGGAGATCTGGGCCGCGCCCGGTGCGTCGATGGACGTGCTGGCGGAGCGGGACAAGGGGGCGCCGGTGGACTTCGCGCTCCCGGAGAACCCCATCGGCATCCCGTTCTACTCACACGTCCTGTCGGCTGCCCCGAGCCCGAACGCCGCCCAACTGCTCGCGGATTTCATGATCACTCCGGCGGGACAGGAGGCGTTGTCCAGGAACTACATCGCGGTGCTGCCCGGGGTCCCGGGTACGGGGGTCCCGGGTTCCGACGTGGTGGCCCAGGACATCGAACTGGCCGACCCGGAGACCCTCGAGGCGAGCGCCGTGGAGGAGTACGTGGCGGGCTGGGAGAAGAAGTTCATCCGCTGAGCTGCGGAGCGGGTCCCCGAAAGTGGGCCCCCGGAAGTTCACAGGTGTGACCTGTTGCATACGGGTGATCTCCGCCATATAGTTCACTTGAATCAAGTTCAGTTCGGTCCCGGAACCGGGGTCGCCCTAGAAGGGGAACAGATGAGGCTTTCCAGAATCAAGGTCGCGGTCGCCGGTGCGGCCGCCGCTGCACTCGTCCTGACCGGTTGCAGCGCGGGCGGCGGCTCCGACTCGGAGCTCGCGGGCTCGTGGGACGAGATCGTCACGGCCGCCCAGGAGGAGGGGAGCGTCACGATCTACTCCACGCACTCCCCGGACAACCTCGAGAAGCTCAAGAAGGCGTTCGAGGCGGAGTACCCCGGCATCACGCTCACCTACGTCCGCGGCACCGACGCCGACATCCTGCCGAAGATCGAGGTGGAGAACTCCACGGGCTCCGGGGTCGCCGACGTCCACATGACCACCGATGCCGGGTGGATCAACCGCAGCTTCGACACCGAGTACTCGGCCGAGGTCGTGGCGCCCGCACTGGAGAACCCGGACTACAACGCGGCTGAGAGTGTCCTCGAGGACAAGTTCTTCCTCACCAGCGCGACGGTCTTCGGGCTCGGCTGGAACACCCAGCAGGTCCCCGAGGGGCTGTCCTCGCCGGACGACGTGCTCGAGCCCCGGTTGAAGGGGAAGGTCGGGATCCAGAACCCGAACGGCATCGCTACCTACGTCGACATGTACCGCAAGGTCGACGTGGACTACGGCGACAACTTCCTGGACCGTCTGGCCGGCGCCGAGCCGCGCGTCTACCCCAGCGCGGTGGGGATCACCCAGGCTCTGGCCTCCGGTGAGGTGTGGGCGGCGCCGATGGCGGCGAGCAACATCCTGACCGAGCAGGAGAAGGGCGCGCCGGTCGACTTCGCGCTCCCCGAGAAGCCGTGGGGCGTGCCGTGGTACTCGCACGTGCTGGCCTCGGCCCCGAACCCCAACGCCGCGCAGCTGCTGGCGGACTTCCTGATCTCGCCCAAGGGGCAGGAGGCCATCTCGGCCGACTACCTCTCGGTCCTCCCGAACATCCCGGGCACCGGGGTGGAAGGGTCCACCGTCACAGCGCAGGACGTGGAGCTGGGCGATCCCGACACGCTCGATCCCGAGTCCGTCGAGGAGTTCCAGGCCCAGTGGGAGCAGACGTTCCAGCGGTGACACCCCACCGGCCCGTGGCGCAGTACACCTGCGTCACGGGCCGGTCATCCGCGGCCGGCACCAACCCCGGCGCACTACAACCAGCAGAGGTGCGATCGAAATGAGAAGTCCAGGTTCGCGAACGATGTGGCGACACCGGCTGATTTACCTGCCATTGGTTCTCGTTCTCGGGTACCTGGTCGTCTGGCCGCTCATCAAGCTCCAGTCGCTGGCGTTCGAGAACGGTGCGCGCGGCTACCGCTCGCAGTACGGCCGCGCCGACATCCTCGACACCCTGCAGACCACCGCGGCGCTCGCGTTCTTCTCCCTCGTGATCGCGATGGTGTGCGGCACCGTCCTCGCCTTCGCGACCACACGGTTGCCGCGCCGCATGGGTTTCCTGCGCCTCGTCCCGATCCTGCCGATCGTCATCCCGTCGGTCGCCAACGTCGTGGGATTCGCGTTCCTGCTCTCCCCGGGCCCGGGTTACATCAACATCCTGCTGCGGATGCTGCCCTGGTGGAGTGACCTGCAGTCCGGCCCGGTGAACGTGTACAGCCCCACCTGGATCATCATCATCACCGGCTTCAGCCTCACCTCGTTCGTGTACCTCTTCGTGAGCACCGGCATGCAGAACATCAGCGGTGAGCACCTCGAGGCCGCGCAGATCAGCGGATCCACGACCATCGGGACGTTCTTCAAGATCGTCCTTCCCCTCCTGCGCCCGTCGCTCGTCTACGGCGCGGGCGTGGCCCTCCTGCTGGGACTCGGTCAGTTCACCGCCCCGCTGCTGTTGGGTCAGAACGAGGGCGTCAAGGTGCTCGCCACCGAGATGTACCTCCGGGCCTCCGAGTCGCCCATCAACTTCGGCGCGGCGGCGGCAGCGGGATCCCCGCTGGTCGTCATGGGCATCCTCGTGGTCCTCGGACAGCGGGCACTGCTGGGGAACCAGACCCGGTTCGTCACCCATGGTGGCAAGTCCTTCTCCCCGGTCGGCGGGACCTCTCGCTGGGCCGCCGTGATCGTCGCCCTGTACGGGCTCGTCGCGCTGGTACTCCCGCTGGCCGGAGTGATCATCGTGTCCCTGACGCCGTACTGGTCGGGCGAGCTCTCCTTGGACCTGTTCACCCTGTCCAACTACCAGGCGCTCCTCACCACCCCGGGCATCGTCGACTCGGTCGTCACCAGTGTGACGACGTCGATCATCGCCGTGCTGATCTGCGTGCCCATCGGGTTCGGTGTCGCGAACCTCATGGTGCGCAGGCAGGACCTGCCCATCCTGCGCACGATCGCCGACCTCATCACGGCCCTGCCGATGGGCATCCCCGCCGTCATCTTCGGCGTCGGGTTCCTGCTCACCTACACCGAACCGCCGTTCATCCTCTACGGCACCAAGGCCGTCATCGTCCTGGTGTACGTGGTGCTGATGATCCCGTTCGCCACGCGCATGCAGTTGACCGCCCTCATCTCGATGGGCGACAAGTACGAGGAGGCCTCCGCGGTCTCCGGCGCCGGCCCGCTGGCGACGATGGCCAGGGTCACGCTCCCGATGCTCCGGCCGACGATCCTCAGCTCGATCGCGCTGATGTTCATCCTCCTGACCCACGAGTTCGCGGCATCGCTGATGGTCCGCTCGGCGACCACCCAGGTGATGGGCACGCTGCTCTACGACCACTGGAGCAACGGCTCCTACACGCTCGTGGCGGCCATGGCGATCCTCATGTCGGCGGTCACGGGTGCCGGCGTCGCCGTAGCGATGTTGATCGGCGGCCGCAACGTCCTGGAGAAGTTGTGACGTCGCCCCGCGGGTGCGCGCCCGCCCTGTTCCGAGATCGCCCAGCCGAGCGTCTTCGCCGGCAAGAATGTGAGGAAGACCAATGACCGCCAAAATCGAGATCTCCGGTCTCACCAAGACGTACGGAACCAATACCGTGGTCGACGAACTGGATCTGGAGATCGACGCCGGGGAGTTCCTCGTCCTCCTCGGGCCGAGTGGGTGTGGCAAGACCACCACCCTGCGCTGTCTCGCCGGCCTCGAGACCCCCGAGAAGGGGTCGATCAGCTTCGACGGCAAGTCGATGTTCGACGCGGACGGCCGGGTCAACGTGCCGCCCAACAAGCGGAGCATCGGCATGGTGTTCCAGTCCTACGCCCTGTGGCCCAACATGACGGTGCGGAAGAACATCGCGTATCCGCTCAAGGCCCGCAAGATGAAGGAGGCGCTCGCCGCCGGACGGGTGGAGCAGGCCGCCGACATGGTCGACTGCGGCCATCTGCTCGACCGTTATCCCTCGCAGCTGAGCGGTGGTCAGCAGCAGCGGATCGCCGTGGCCCGCGGGATGGCGGCGCGGCCGGACCTCGTCCTGTTCGACGAGCCGCTCAGCAACCTCGACGCGCTGCTGCGTGACCAGGTGCGCACGGAGATCCGTCGGTTGCACGACGAGCTGGGTTTCGGCGCCGTCTTCGTCACCCACGACCACTCCGAGGCGTTCGCGCTCGGAGACCGCCTCGCCATCATGAAGCAGGGCAAGATCGAGCAACTCGCGACGCCCCAGGAAGTGTTCGATCATCCGGGCAGCGAGTACGTGGCCGACTTCATCGGGATGTCCAACCGGCTCGAGCTCCACCGTTCCGGGCTGGAATGGACCACAGCGGCCGGCACCGAACTGCCCCTGCGCTGCGACATGGGCGACGACCGCGCGGTGTCCGCACGGCTGTGGCCGGATGACATCACCCTCCACGGGCCGGGCGAGGACGTCTCTTCGCGTGAGATCACGCTGGACGCCACGCTGCTGTCCGCGGAGTTCGGCGGGCGGTACTACGACGTCCAGGTCGGGTCGGGGTCGGAGGAGTACCGACTGCGGGCCTCCGCCGCGGTCCACGGCGACTGGCTCCGCCGGTCGAAGAGGGGCGAGCCCGTCGTCATCAGCTTCCGTTCCGAGAGCCTGAAGATCTATCCCCTCGAGCAGCCCGCCTGAGAGGTCTGACCGGCCACAATCGGCCCGTTAGAGACCAAATTGAACTTAGTTCAACCAAAAGGTTGACTAGCCCATCACGACCCTGTAGACATGAACTGAATCCAGTTCAGGAAGTTCCACGAAAGGGAAAGATCATGGTTCAGACCGATCACGTGCTGTTGGAGAAGGACGGCGACGTCGCCCGGGTGTGGCTCAACCGCCCGCACGTCAAGAACGCCGTCACCGTGGAGCTGCTCCACCGCCTCGACGAGATCATCAAGGAGGTCGACGCGGATCCCGACCTCAAGGTGCTCGTGCTCCGCGGCGTGGAGAACCAGTTCTGCTCGGGCTTCGACCTCAACGAGCTGCTGGGCGACTTCGTCGGCACCACCAACGCCATGGACGTCGGCGTCCTCTCGGCCCAGGTGTGCGACCGCCTCTACTCGATGAACAAGCCGTCCGTGGCCGTCCTCGAGGGCTACGTCACCGCCGGTGGCTTCGAGCTCATGATCTCGTGCGACTTCGCGATCGCCTCGGACGACGCCAAGATCGGCGACTTCCACATCCGTCGCGCCCTCTTCGGTGGCGCCGGCCCCATCTACCGCCTCCCGCGGATGATCGGCCTGCGCAAGACCAAGGAGCTCATGCTCACGGGCAAGCTGCTCTCGGGCCAGGAGGCCAAGGACTTCGACCTCATCAACGACTCGGCCCCCGCCGACAAGCTCGATGAGACCGTCGAGGCGTTCGTCGGCACCCTGACCGACAAGAGCCCGTTCATGATGAAGCTGACCAAGATGGCCGTGAACCAGGGCCTGGACGCCGACATCAAGTCGCTCATGATCATGGAGCACTTCGCAGTCGGTAACTCGCTGCAGTCGGCGGACGGCAAGGAGGGTGTCCAGGCATTCCTCGAGAAGCGCGAGCCCAAGTGGGTCGGCCGCTGATCTGACGGTCTGATCACGGAGCGGGAAAATTCTACGGAAGCCAGGAGTGCACACGATGACCGAGAACCAGAACCTCTCACCGCGGCTGCGGGGGAGTCGGTGCGAGCACTGCACGACCGTGGCGTTTCCCGCCTCCGTGAGCTGTCAGCGCTGCGGTGGGTCCGAGACCACCGAGATCGACCTGTCCACCACCGGCACGGTGTGGACCGCGACCATCCAGCGGTTCCCCCCGAAGTCGCCGCCGTACGTGCCGCCGGCCGGGGGCTTCCGCCCCTACGCCGTCGGATACGTCGCACTCCCCGAGGGCGTCAAGGTCGAGGCCCTGCTGGACGGGACCTCGCCGACCGACCTGATCGGCCGGGACGTCGTCCTGGTCGGGTCCGACCCGGTCCCGAGCTTCGCGCTCGCCGCCACCACGAACGCCGCCACCACGAACGAGGAGGAGGTCTGATGTCGGACGTGCACATCGTCGGCGCCGGACTGTCGAAGTTCGGCCGCCAGGACGGGGTCACCGGTCGTCAGATGGCCGTCACCGCCATCCGGACCGCCCTCGCCGACGCGGGCCTGCAGTGGTCCGACGTCCAGATCGCCTTCGGCGGCAGTGACAGTTCTGGCCTCGCGGACACGCTCGTCGCGGATCTGGGCCTGACCGGCATCCCCTTCACCAACGTCAAGAACGGCTGCGCGACCGGGGGCAGTGCCCTCGTCTCGGCCGTCAACGCCATCCGCTCCGGCGCGGCCGAGGTGGCGCTCGCCGTCGGGTTCGACAAGCACCCCCGGGGCGCGTTCGACCCCAAGCCGGAGGAGTGGGGCCTCACCGAGGGCTACGGCACCCACGGCCTCATGGTCACCACCCAGTTCTTCGCCATGAAGATCACGCGGTACATGGCCCGTCACGGCATCTCCGAGACCACGCTGGCGCGGGTGGCGGAGAAGGCCTACCGCAACGGCAGTATCAACCCGAACGCCTGGCGGCGCGATCCCAAGACGCTCGAGGAGGTCCTCGCGTCCCCGATGGTCAACGACCCGCTCACCCAGTTCATGTTCTGCAACCCGGGGGAGGGCGGGGCCGCGATCCTGCTCGCGTCCGAGTCTGTCGCGGCCCGGATGGGCGGACGCGCGGTCGCCGTCCGCGCGGTCTCCACCGGCACCAGGCCGTTCGGGACCTTCGAGGTGTTCGCCCCGTCCGTCCAGGGCGAGGGCGAGCCCAGCAGTGTGAGCACCGAGGTGGCGCGCCGCGCGTTCGAGACCGCGGGCGTGTCCCCATCCGACATCGACGTGGCCCAGCTCCAGGACACCGAGTCCGGCGCGGAGATCATGCACCTGGCCGAGTGCGGCTTCTGCGAGGACGGCGAGCAGGAGGGGATGCTCGAGCGCGGCGAGACCGAGATCGGCGGTCGCCTGCCCGTCAACACCGACGGCGGGTGCCTGGCGAACGGGGAGCCCATCGGCGCCTCCGGCCTGCGCCAGGTCTACGAGATCGTCACCCAGCTGCGCGGGGAGGCCGGCGAACGCCAGGTCCCCGGAGACCCGCGGCTCGGGTTCACCCACGTGTACGGCGCGCCCGGTATCAGCGCCTGCACCGTCCTGGAGAGAGGCCGACGATGACCGGCGCCACCACCGACCAGCACGGTACTGATCAGCAGGACGGCCTCCGGGGCTTCCTCGACGCGGCCCGCCAGTGGCTGGAGTCGGTCGCGAGCCCCCGCGAGTCCCGCCCCTGGGGCGAGGGTTCGGATGCCGTCGTGGTGTTCGAGAATTGGACCGCCGAGCAGGAGCGCGCGGAGACCGACCGCCGACGCACCTACGAGCAGGCCAAGTTCGACGCCGGCTTCGGCGCCGTCACCTGGGGGCCCGAGTACGGCGGCAGGGACCTCCCGATCGCCTACGACCTGGCCTTCCGGCGCCTCGAGGCGGACTACGACCTCCCGCAGCGCACCGAGATGTTCCCGGTGACCCAGCAGCTCATCGCCCCGACGATCGCGCAGTGGGGGACGCCGGAGCAGCGGGCGGAGTACGTCCGGGCGATGCTGCGGACCGACGTCATCGCCTGCCAGCTGTTCTCCGAGACCGAAGCCGGGTCCGACCTGGCCGCGGTGCGCACGCGCGCCGTGGAGAAGGACGGCCGCTGGGTGATCAGCGGCTCCAAGGTGTGGACCTCCGGCGCCGGGGTGTCCGACTACGGCGTCGCGGTCTGCCGCACCGACCCGGACGTGCCCAAGCACCAGGGGCTCACCGTCTTCATCGTCCCGATGGACGCCGCCGGGGTGACCGTCCGCCCCATCCGCCAGATGACCGGCGGGACCTCCTTCAACGAGGTCCTGCTCGACGACGTCGAGCTGGACGACAGGTACCGGCTGGGCCCGGTCGGGCAGGGCTGGAAGGTCGCCCTCACCGTCCTCGCGGCCGAGCGGCTGGACTCCGGGAACCTGGGTCTGGACAACGCCGACCAGGCCGTCGAGCTGGCCCGCAACGCGGGCCGCGAGCTCGACGCGCTGGAGCGGGACGCGGTCGCCGACCTCGTCACCCGCAGCTTCGTGCAGCGACTGGTGGGCATGCGGGTGGCCGCCGCCGTCGGCGCCGGGCTCGATCCCGGCCCCGAGGCGTCGGTGGGCAAGCTGCTCGCCACGGACACCATGGCCCGCACCTCCGAGACGGTCCGGCAACTGCTCGGCCCCGAACTGACCCTCCGCGGCGAGAAGTGGGGAACCTGGGCGTGGACCGAACACGTCCTCGGCGCCCCCGGTTACCGCATCGCCGGCGGAACCGACGAGATCCAGCACAACATCCTCGCCGAGCGTGTGCTCGGTCTTCCCCGGGAGCCACGGCCATGACGACCACCGAGACGACGAACGACACGGCAACCCACGAGTCGCAGTTGCGCGACCGGGTGATCGCCGGGCTCGAGGCGCAGGGGGTGCAGGGGCCGTTCGGGCCGCTCGATCCCATGCTGGGCGGCCACTCCGGGCTGACCTACCGCATCGCGGGCGCGTCCGAGGAGTTGGTGATCAAGTCGGTGCCGCCGGGCCAGAAGGCCGTCGGGCGACACGACATGCTCCGACAGGCCCGCATCATGTCGGCGCTCGCCGACACCGCCGTCCCGGTCCCCGCCATCCGGGCCACCGATGACCAGGCGCCTGCCTGGTTCGCGATGGACCTGGTGCGCGGGGAGTCCCTGGAACCGGTGCTCGACGACCCCGCGGTCGAGCCGGCCCTGGCCGCCGCACGCATGCGGCGGGCCGCGGAGATCCTGCCCGCGCTCCACGCGGTGCCGCTGGACTCGCTGCCCGTCGACGGCGAGGTGCTCTCCCCGGCCGACGAGCTCGCACGCTGGGTCCGCACGATGGGCGCGGTCCCGCCCGAGCTGGTCCCCGACGCCGACAGGCTCGAGACGCTGCTCACCGCGGCGATCCCCGAGCCGGTCGACCCGGTGCTGGTCCACGGCGACTACCGGCTGGGCAACATCCTCTGCGACGGGACCGAGCCGGCCGCCCTGATCGACTGGGAGATCTGGAGCCCGGGTGACCCGCGGGTGGAGCTCGGGTGGTTCCTGGTCTTCGCCGACGGCACCAACTTCCCCGGCGTGGGCCGCGAGGTCGCCGGGCTGCCCGAGCCCCAAGAGCTCATCGACATCTATTCCGCCGCTGCCGGCGCGCTCACGGACTTCACGTGGTTCGACGCCCTGGGCCGGTTCAAGATGGCGGCCATCATGGGTCACAACCTGCGGCGGCACCGCGAGGGTCGGCACCACGACCCCGCGCAGGAGCTCCTGCCCGAGACCATCCGCCAGCTCATCGTCACCGGCATCGCCCGGCTGGCCTGACGCGCACACCCCAGAAACGAGAGAACACGATGGATTTCGCCTATTCCGACCGCACGGCGGAGCTCGCCGAGAAGCTGTACGCGTTCATGGACGAGCACGTGTACCCGGCCGAGAAGGTGTACGACAGCCAGATCGCCCAGAACGACAACCGGCACGAGCAGCCGCAGATCATGCGCGACCTGCAGGCCACCGCGCGCGAGCAGGGGCTGTGGAACCTGTTCATGGCACATGACGGGCTGGGCGCCGGGCTGACCAACCTCGAGTACGCACCGCTGGCGGAGATCGTCGGCCGCTCGATCATCGGCAACGAGGCCATCAACTGCTCGGCCCCGGACACCGGCAACATGGAGATCCTCGCCATGTACGGCACCGAGGCCCAGAAGCAGCAGTGGCTGCGGCCGCTGCTGGACTGCCAGATCCGGTCGGCGTTCGCGATGACCGAGCCGGACGTGGCGAGCTCGGACGCTCGGAACATCGGCACCACCATCCTGCGTGACGGCGACGAGTACGTGATCAACGGCCACAAGTGGTACTCCTCGGGCGTGCTCGACCCCGACTGCAAGCTCATGATCGTCATGGGCAAATCGGATCCGGACGGCCCCGCGTACCGCCAGCAGTCGATGATCCTGGTCCCGACGGACGCCGCGGGCATCGAGATCGTCCGCGACCTGCCGATGCTGGGCTACCACGACCGGCTGGGCCACGGCGAGGTCACGTTCACCGACGTCCGGGTGCCGGCCGAGAACATGCTCGGTCAGGAGGGCGACGGCTTCCTGATCGCCCAGGGCCGCCTGGGGCCGGGCCGGATGCACTACGCGATGCGCGGCATCGGCATCGCCGAGCGGGCGCTGGAGATGATGTGCCAGCGAGCACAGGACCGGATCGCGTTCGGCGAACCGCTCGCCAAGCGGGGGGTCGTCCGCGAGTGGATCGCCCGCAGTCGCATCGAGATCGACCAGATCCGCCTGCTCACCTTCCAAGCCGCGTGGCTGATGGACACCCAGGGCAACGCCGCCGCACGGATGCAGGTGGCCGCGATCAAGGTGTCCGCGATGGAGACCGCCCACAAGGTGGTCGACCGCGCGGTGCAGACCTACGGCGCCGCCGGCGTGAGCGACGACAACGTGCTGGGCCGGTTCTACGCACTGACGCGGGCGCTGCAGATCGCGGACGGCCCGACGGAGGTCCACCTGCGCACCATGGCCCGCCTGGAGCTGAAGAAGTACACCCCCACCGCGACGGAGGCCTGATCATGAGCGAGAAGTCCACCCTCCTGGCCGGTAAGGTCGCGCTCGTCACGGGCGCGACCCGCGGGCTCGGCAGGGCGACGGCCCTGGCACTGTCGGAGGCCGGAGCCACGGTGATCGTCTCCAGCCGCAAGGCTGACCAGTGCGAGGCCGTGGCCCGGGAGATCTCCGAGGCCACCGGGACGCCCGCGCACCCGCTGGCCCTGCACGTCGGGGACTGGGACTCCATCGAGCCCGCGGTCGACAGGATCATCGCCGACCATGGTTCGATCGACATCGTGGTCAACAACGCCGGGATCGCGCCGCTCGCCCCCTCCGCCCTGGAGGTGTCGGAGGCGCTGTTCACCAAGACGGTCGACGTCAACCTCAAGGGCCCGTTCCGCCTCATGGCCGTGGCCGGGGACCGGATGGTCAAGGCCGGGGGCGGCTCGATCATCAACATCTCCAGCATCGGCGCCGAGCGGCCGAGCCCGCCGGAAGCGACGTACGCCGCCTCCAAGAACGGTCTCAACGCGCTGACCCGGGCCTTCGCCCAGGAGTACGCGCCCTCCGTGCGCGTGAACTGCATCATGCCGGGTGCCTTCGCCTCGGACATGGCCGCGGACTGGGACGAGGAGTTCCTCGGGCTGGTCGTGGGCAGGCTGCCAGCCGGTCGCCTCGGCGATCCCCGCGAGCTCGCGGGCATGGTCGTGCACCTGGCCTCCGATCAGGCCGGATACACCACGGGTGCACTGATCCCCGTGGACGGTGGACGGACGGCGGTGTACTGATGGCCACTCCAGCAGAAATGTTCGACCTCACCGGCCGGGTCGCCGTGGTCACCGGTGCGTCCTCCGGGCTGGGCGACGGGTTCGCCCGCACGCTGGCCGCGGCCGGCGCCACGGTCGTGGCCGCCGCGCGCCGGGCGGACCGCCTCGCGGCGCTCGCCGCGGACCTGCCGGGCGTGGTCCCGGTGGAGTGCGACATCACGGTCCCCGGGGACCGCCAGCGCCTGATCGACGTCGCGGCCCAGATCAACGGGGGGGTCGACATCCTGGTGAACAACGCGGGTCGGCCGGGCCCTCCCGACGCCCTGTCCGAGAGCGCCGAGGAGTTCGACGACATCCTGCGCGTGAACCTGACCTCGGGTTTCCACCTGTCGGTGGCTGCGGTCAAGGCACGGCCCGAGGACCGGCCGATGTCGATCATCAACGTCTCGTCGGTGATCGGACTGGTCTCGACCGCGCCGATCGGCGGCGCCGGATACGCGGCGAGCAAGTCCGCGGTCATCGGCACCACCCGCGAGCTCGCGGGGCAGTGGGGCCGCAAGGGGATCCGGGTCAACGCCGTGGTCCCCGGGTGGTTCGACACCGAGATGACCGACGGCTTGTTCGCCAATGACAAGTCGGCGGGCTGGGTCCGTCGCAACTCGATGCTGGGCCGCGGCGGGCAGGCCGGAGAGGTCGACGGAGCCGTGCTGTTCCTCGCCTCGGACGCCTCCAGTTACGTAACCGGTCACGTCCTCACCGTGGACGGCGGGTGGACGGCACGATGACCACCGGGGCTGCGGAGAACGCCGGGTCGGTGGATAACGCCGGGTCGGTGGAGGACGCCGGGCCGGCTGAGAACACGGGGGAGATCCCGGAGACGATGCGGGCGGTGCGCCTGCACTCCTGGGGCAGTGCCCCCACGCTCGACCGGGTTCCCGTGCCCCGACCCGGCCCCGGGGAGGTGCTGCTCCGCGTCGACGCCGCGGGTCTGTGCCACTCGGACCTGCACATCATGGATTCCGCGGACGGGGTCCTGCCGTACGAGTTGCCCTTCACCCTCGGTCACGAGGTCGTGGGCACCGTCGTCGCCGTGGGCGACCGCGCCGATTCCGGGTGGATCGGCGCGACCTGCGGGGTCCACGGTGTCTGGTCGTGCGGCGACTGCCGCAAGTGCCGCAGCGGTCGGGACAACTACTGCGTCCAGCTCACCGGTCCGATCGGCGGCGGTACCGGGTACGACGGCGGGTTGGCCGATTTCATGCTGGTGCCCTCCGCACGCCACCTGGTCCGGGTCGATCCGTCGGGCGGCCCCGCGCTGGCCCCCCTGACCGACGCCGGGCTCACCGCCTACCACGCCGTGGTGTCACAGCCTGTCGACCCGAGCGGCGCGATCGTGGTGGTGGTCGGTATCGGCGGGCTCGGCCACCTGGCACTGCAGGTGCTGGCCTCCCGCTCGCCCGAGGTCGTGGTGGCCGTGGACCCGCGGGAGTCCGCCCGCGAGCTCGGCCTGAGGCTGGGCGCGCACCACGCCGTCGACTCCGTGGACGCCGCCCGCGAACTCGTGGGCCGGTTGTCCGGGGACACCGGCGCCGACCTCGTCCTGGACTTCGTCGGCGCCCCGGACACGCTGGATGCCGCACGTCTGATGATGGCGACGGGCGCGGCCCTCGTGGTGGTCGGGTCCGCCGGGGGCGCGCTGACCGTAGACAAGAAGGGCTCCGTGCCGCGCGGCTGGCGGGTCGAGGCGCCGTTCTGGGGCCCGCATCGCCACCTCGACGCCGTGTTCGACCTGGCCGCCGCCGGCGGGCTGTCGGCCGTCGTCGAGGTGCGGGACCTCGACGACGTCCTCGCGGCGTACGAGGACCTGCGGCACGGTCGGGCATCCGGCCGCCTCGTCGTCGTGCCCTGACTTCCGCGTCGCCCCGGCGACCCCACACCCTCATCTCTAGGAGAACGCCACAATGAAGCAGCTCGCCCAGGACGTCATCGAGCGCGCGGCCCACACCCCCGGGGACCTCGCGGTGGTGGACGGGGAGGGGGCCCACGACATCGCGGAGATCCTCCGTGAGGCGCGGGCGCTCGCCGAGGTGATCGGCGGAGCGGTCGACGGCCCGCCGACCGTGCTGATCCGCGCCGACAACTCCTGGCGGACGGTGTCCGCGGCCGTGGCCGTCGGGCTCGTGGGCGGGCTGCTCGCCGTGATGAGCGGCCACGCCACGCGCTCGGAGTTCGACATCGCGGCCGAGGACCTCCAGCCGGACGTCGTGGTGACCACCGCCGACATCGCCGAGGTGTGGGGGCTGGCCGAGCACGGTTTCGTCGAGGCCGGCCGCTCGCTGGGCGACTGGGTGGTGGCGGGGCGGTCCGACGGACGCTCGAAGGGCGTCGAGCGCTGGAACGGTGGCGCCGTGGCCGCCATGACCTCCGGGTCGACCGGCCGCCCGAAATGTGTGATCCAGACCGAGGACGCACTGCGGTACGCGGGCCGGGCGACCATCGAGGCCGTGGGGCTCGAGCCCGGCGACGCGGTGGGCGCACTGGTCCCGCTGTCCTCCGCGGCCGCGATCTGCTTCGGCATGTACCTGCCCACCATGCTCGGCGGCGCGATGGTGGCCTCCGAGAAGTGGAACCCGGAGGCGGCGCTCGCGCTCCTGCGCGAGCAGCGCGTGGCGTGGACCATGCTCGTGCCGACCATGGCCCTGCAGCTCACCCTGGCCGACGGGGCCGAGGGCGCGTTGTCCGCGATGCGCGCCATGACCGTCGGCGGCGGCCCGATGAACCAGAAGGCCCTGCACAATGCGGAGCTGAAGCTCGACACGACCCTGCTGCGGGTGTTCGGCATGTCCGAGTGCCTCGGCCACACCACCCCGCTGCCGTCGGATGACGTGGAGGTGCGACTGGGCCGGGACGGTCGCCCGTTCCCCGGCACCGAGGTGCGCGTGGTGGACGAGGCCGGGTCGGTGGTGGAGCCCGGAGAACTCGGGTCGCTGCAGGTCCGCGGACCGTCGCTATTCATCGGTTACGCCCGCCAGGGCGTCCCTGTCGCGCCCGACGTCAACGCCGAGGGTTACCTGGCCACCGGTGACCGGGCCGTGATCCACGACGACGGCAGCGTGAGCATCCGCGGCCGCGAGAAGGACCTCATCATCCGTGGCGGGCGGAACATCGACATCAACGAGGTGGAAGACGCGCTCGCCGCCATCCCGGGGATCCACCAGGTGTGCGTGGTCCCCGTCCCCGACCCGGTCCTGGGCGAGCGGGCCGCCGCGCTCGTGGTCTCGGACGGCGAGGCTCCCAGCCTCGAGGTGATCCGCCGGCACCTCGAGGCCGCGGACTTCCCCAAGTTCAAGTGGCCCGAGTTCGTGCGGTCGGTCTCCACCCTGCCGCAGTCCCGGGTCGGCAAGCTCGACCGCAAGGGCGCGGCGGGTCTCGCCGCCGAGATCTTCAACGACTGATCGATTCCGGTGCACTGAAGCGGATATCGGTGCGCGTATGCCGATTACGGTGTGAATTGAACTCACATTGTTTTAATCTGGAGGACGATGACTAACACGGGGGTACGGGCGATGGCACCGGCTAAAACGGAGGGTCCGCGGTCCAAGAGGAAGGACATCCTCGAGGCGGCGGTCGCGAACTTCGGCAGTGTGGGCTACGAGCACACCAAGTGGGCGACCATCGCGGGTGAGGTGGGGATAGGCCAGACCGCGCTCTACCACTACTTCGAGTCCAAGGCCCACTGCCTGCTCACCATCATGAGCACAGAGCTCAACCGTTACCACGAGCGGTTCACTGTGGCGGTGGAGGACGCGGCTGACGCCGAGTCCGCGCTGCGGGCGGCGATCGCCAGCGCCTACGACATCACCGAGGCCGAGGCGCTCCAGGCTCGGATCCTGCTGCACCACATCGACATGCTCGCGTCCCCGCGTTCGTCCGAGCGCGAGGAGGAGGAGCGCGTCCGCGCCCGCGAACTCGTCCGGGTGGTCGAGCGGGACTGGACCGGGCTGCTGGAGCGAGGCATGGACTCGGGGGAGTTCCCCGAGCGCGATGCGGTCGAGCTCGGGCGGTTCGTGCTCGGTCTGATCAACTCGGTGTGGAACTGGTACCGCCCCGGCGGCAGCCAGACCCTCCCGGAGGTCTCGGAATCGGTCATGGGGGCCTGTTTCCGTCTGGTGCACTGAAGGAGCCCGATCCGGTCCTGTCGGGTCCCTGCGGACCAGGGCATCACTTCCGAACGCGGTGGTACCGTGTCCACAGAGCTTGAAGTGAATTCAACTATGGAGGAACCATGTACAACCTCATCGTCATGGCATCGAAGCCCACCGGGTGGACGCACGAACAGTTCATCGAGTGGTGGCGCGGCGAGCACGCCGACGTGACCTACCCGCTCCCGGGCCTGCGCCGTTGGTCACACACGGCCGTCAAGGAGACCGGCGGGAACAAGCACTCCCTCGGCTGGGACGGGGTGTCGGTCCTCAGCTTCGACTCGAAAGAGGCCTACGACGCGATGCTCGAGAGCCCGGAGTGGGCGAAGGCAGCCGAGCACGTGGGCTCAATGGGCGGCCGCGCCATCATGGTGATGGGCGAAGAACAGGTCATGGTCTCCGACTCGTGACCGGCGTGGGGGCGGACTGGACCGAGCTCGGCTGCCACCCGGTGACCGAGTCGGTCCACCGGATCCCGCTGCCCATGCCGCAGGACGGGCTGCGCGCCATCAACGTCTACGTGGTGGAGGGCGCCGACGGGGTCTCGCTGATCGACGCGGGCTGGAACGTGCCCGGCAACCTCGAGATCCTCCGTGACGGCCTGGCCTCGATCAACGTGGGGCTGGACGAGGTCACCGACGTCCACGTGACGCACATCCACCGCGACCACTACACGATGGGGCCCGAGCTCAGGCGGCAGGTGGGCAGCCGCATCCACCTCGGGCGCGGCGAGCACCCCGGGCTCACCGCACTCCGTGAACTCCGGAGCGCCGTGCCGGCGGATTCGCTGGTCGTGCTGCGCAGGGCGGGCGCGTCGGAGATCGCCGAGGCCTCCCGGGTCCACGCGCTCACCGAGCCGTGGCTCGCCGCCGACTGGGAACTCCCCGACGAGTGGACCGAGCAGGGGCTGGTCACGGTGGCCGGGCGGCCGATGCAGGCCCGCCAGACCGCCGGCCACACCAAGGGGCACCTGGTCTTCGAGGACCCCGCGCTGGGCGTGACCTTCACCGGCGACCACGTCCTGCCGAGGATCTCCCCGTCGATCGGCTTCGAGCTGGGCGGGTGGGACAACCCGCTGGGGGACTACCTCGCGTCACTCGAGGCCATGCTGCACCGGCCGGATTCCGAGATGCTCCCCGCCCACGGCGCGGTCGGGGGGAGCGTCCACGTCCGGGTGCGCGAGCTGCTGGATCATCACGACGTCAGGCTGCACGCGACGCGTGAACAGGTGCGGGCCCGCGAGGGGGTCACCGGGGCGGACGTGGCGGCGGGCCTGCCGTGGACCCGCCGCGAGCGCGCGTTCTCCTCGCTCGACGAGTTCAACCAGATGATCGCCGTGTGCGAGACCGTCGCGCACCTGGACGTCCTGGTGGCCCGGGGCGAGCTCGTCGTCGACGAGGTCACGGCGGACGGCGCCGAGCGGTACGTCACCGCCTGACAGGTCGTACCGGAATGCGGGCCCGCGGGGGACTTCCCGACGGGCCCGCTGTCGTCCGAGCGGTCGGACCGGTGTCAGCGCGCCGTCCAGCCGCCGTCGGCGTAGAGCTCGCTGCCGGTCATGAACCCGGCGTCATCGCTGGCCAGGAAGGCCACGCAACCGGCGATCTCGGCCGGGGTCCCGAGCCGACCCATCGGCGTGCCCGCGAGCATCCCGCGGTGGCGCTCGCTGCCCTCGTAGCGCTCGAGCAGCTGCGGCGTCTCGATGAAGCCCGGGTGCAGCGAGTTCACCCGGACACCTTTGGTGGCCCAGTGCATGGCCGCGTTCTTGGACATCGTCCGTACCGCACCCTTGGCGGCGTGATAGGCGAAGCTGTTACCGAATCCGCCGACGCTGCCGAGGATCGAGCAGACGTTGACGACGGCTCCGCCGCCGGAGCGTTCGATGGCCGCACCCGCGTGTTTCATGCCCAACCACACGCCGGTCTGGTCGACGTCGATGACGCGCTGCCAGTGCTCGGGAGTCTCGTCCTCCAGCGACTTGATGCTGCCGATCCCCGCGTTGTTCACCAGGGCGTCCAGCCGGCCGTGGGCCTCCATGATCCGCGTGACCGCGGCGGTCCACTGCTCCTCGGACGCCACGTCGAGTTCGACTGTCTGATGAGGTGCTGTCTGGTGGGGAGCGGCCGGGAGGGAGGAGGCCACCTCGTCGAGGGGGGTGCCGGGGAGATCGGCGACGACGACGACCGCACCCTCGGCGGCGAGCCGACCGCAGATCTCCGTCCCGATACCGCCGGTCGCACCCGTGACGAGGACTACGCGGTCCTGAAAACGCTGCATGTGTTCGGCCCTTCTGGAGCTGGAGAGAGGTGTACCTCTCCACGGTATCTGAATTGAACTGAATTCAGTAGACACTGGGCGGTTCCGGTGAACCCGGCGAACCCGCCGGGTCAGTCCTCCGGCGGGAACGCCACCATGAGTGCTTCGGCGACGCAGGCCGGGGTGTCGCGGCCCTCGACCTCGATCGCATAGTGCACGGACGCCAGGACGCCGCCGGCCGACGCGTCACGCGTCCACGCCACCCGTCCCCGAGCCCGGACCCGGTCGCCGGGGCGCACGTAGGACGGGAAGCGCACCTTGTCGAGCCCGTAGTTGATCGCGCGCCCCACGCCCTCGAACGTGAACAGCCCCGAGCTGAGCCGGGGGATGAGCGACAGGGTGAGGTAGCCGTGCGCGACCGTCGTGCCCATGTCGGACGCCGCCGCCCGGTCCGGGTCGACGTGGATCCACTGCCAGTCCTCGGTGACGTCGGCGAAGGCGTCGATGCGGTCCTGGGTGATGGTGAACCAGTCGCCGGCACCGAGGTCGAGGCCGGCGGCGTCGCGGAACTCGGCGACGCTGCGGAACACGTGGGTCATGGGTCCTCCTTGGCGGGGTGGGGCCGGACGGGATCCCGGCGGTTCGCACGGTAGCGCGCCGAGATGTGGCGCGGCCGCCGTTTCCCGAATCGGGTTCAGTCCGGCAGGGGCTACCGTTGTGGGGTGAATGACGAGAGCAGTCCGGACCGCCGTCGCCTGGCCATCGGCTACGTCCCCGGCGTGCAGCCCGACAAGTGGCTCACCCGGTGGCGGGAGCGGAATCCGGAGGCGCCGGTGTCCGCGCGGCGCGTGAGCGACCCGAGGTCCGTCCTGGCGGCCGTCACCGGCGACGCCGGCTTCGACGTCATCTTCTTCCGGGAGGCCGCAGGCGCCCCGCGCTCGGCGCCCGACGGGCTCCTGCGCGTCCCGCTGTACACCGAGACGATGGCCGTGCTCGCCCCCAAGGACCACGCGATCACGGCCTTCGAGTCGCTGGCCGCGGCAGACCTGGAGGGTGAGCGCTGGCTCGACCCCGTCGACGCGATCTCCGCCACGCTGGACGAGGTGTCCGCAGCGGTGGACCTTGTGGCCGCCGGGGTCGGACTGCTGGTTCTGCCGATGCCGTACGCGCGGGCGCTGAGCCGCCGGGACGTCGTCGAACGGCCGCTCGAGGGCGTCCCGGCCACCCGGATGGGCGTGGCGTGGTCGGCGCGGCGTGAGGGCGACGAGTTGATCGACGAGTTCGTGGGGATCGTGCGCGGCCGCACCGCCGCCACCACGCGGGGCGCGGGAGAGCCGCCGCGGGAGAAGCGCAACGCCAGGCAGAAGACGGCCGCGAAGGCGGCAGCGCGAGGTGAGAAGGCTCAGGGTGGGAAAGCTCAGGGTGGGAAAGCGCAGGGTGGGAAAGCGCAGGGCGGGAAGGCGCAGGGTGGGCCCGCACCACGGACACAGGCCCGCTCCAAGCGCTGGAGTTAGCCGACGGGTGCCGCGGACGGTGCCCGGCCGGCGCCGACCATGCCGCGGGCGAAGTCCAGGTGGCGGGCCACCACGTCGTCGGCGGTGAGTGGGCCGTCGGGGCGGTACCAGGATGCGATCGACACGCACAGTGACGACACGGCCCGGGCCGCGTCCTCGGGGTAGGCGCTGGCGAAGTCCCCGGACTCGACGCCCGCGCGGACGACGTCCTCGATCATCTGTTGCTGGGCGTCGCGCTGCCCGATGTGGTGCGCCCGGACGTCCGGCTCCATGCTCCGCATCTCGGAGGAGGCCACGAACGCCTGGTCGCGCCGGGCCATGTGGAACCGTGCCAGGCACTCCACGACGTTGTCGAAGCGGGTGACCGCGCAGCTCCCGGCGTCCTCGACGGCTGCGCCGGTGTGCGCGAGCATCTCCGCCATCGCGGTGTCGACCACCGCCGCCAGGAGTGCCTGCTTGGAGCGGTAGTGGTGGTAGATGCCGGGTACGGACAGGCCCGCCTCCTCGGCGATCATCCTGATCGAGGCCCCGTGATACCCGTGCCGGGCGAACACGGCCAGGGCGGCCGTGAGCACGGGGGGGAGTGGATCCGGCGCGAACTCCCGCCAGTCGCTCATCGGTGGCCTCTCTTTTCGATCATCGGGGGAACCCTGGTTCCAGAACGGTTGACAGGCGATGTGCTGTAGGTAACACTACCTCACACCGAGCGATCGATCGGTCGGTACGACGGAACGGAGGCTGACGATGAGCGAACTGGACTCGCGCCCCTGGCGCGAGCTGTACCGCCCCGGGCTCGACGAGAGCCTCGCGGGGCAACCGGCAACGCTCGTCGACGCGTGGCGGGAGAGGGTCGCAGCCAACCCGGACCGGACCGCCATCGCGTACTTCGACACGGCACTGACCGCCCTCGAGGTCGACCGGTTGTCGGACGCCCTCGGCGCAGCACTGCAGGACCGCGGGGTGGGTGCCGGCGACCGTGTCGGTATCCACCTCCAGAACATCCCGCAGTACGCACTGGGGATGCTCGCGCTCTGGAAGATCGGTGCGGCGGCGGTGGTGCTCAACCCGATGTACTTCGGGCGCGAACTCCGGCTTCCCGTCGAGGACTCCGGAGCGGTCGGGATCATCGCCACGGACACCGACGTCCCCGCCATCCGGGACAGCGTGGCCGGCACCGACACCGCGTGGATCCTCAGCACCAGCGAGCGCGATCTGCAGACCCGCGACGATCCCCGGGCGTTCGCCGGCGACGAGCCGAACGATGTGTCCGAGGACGGCGACCTGCTCGCGCTCATGCGTGAGTACGACGGCCGGTCCCCGGAGCCCGTCACCGCGACTCCGGGCGACCTCGCGCTGCTGACCTACACGTCCGGGACCACCGGCCCGCCCAAGGGCGCGATGAACTCCCACGCCAACGTGGTGGCCGTGGCGCGCAGCTTCGCGGACTTCGTCGGCGTGGTCCCGGGAGACGTCGTCCTGGCGATCGCTCCGCTGTTCCACATCACCGGCGCGGTCATCAACGCCACGCTGGCCCTGCTCGCGGACACCACCCTCGTCTTTGCCGGACGGTTCCGGCCCGGAGTCGTGCTGGACGCGTTCCGCGAGCACGGGGTGACGTACACGATCGGCTCGATCACCGCCTACAACGCCCTCATGCGACTGGACGAGGCCGGCCCGGAGCACTTCGCCGCGGTCAAGACCCTCTACAGCGGGGGAGCGCCCATCCCGCCGTCCACGGTGGACCGATTCCAGGAGCGGTTCGGGCACTACATCCACAACGGGTACGGGATGACCGAGACGACCTCCGGGGTCGTCGCCGTCCCGCCCGGGCTCCGCGCGCCGGTGGACGAGACCAGCGGCACCCTCTCCATCGGGGTGCCGCTCCCGGGGATCGACGCGAGCGTGGTCGGCGCCGACGACCGGCCCGTGGCGGCCGGCGAGCAGGGCGAGCTCGTCCTGTCCGGTCCGCAGATCGTGTCGGGCTACTGGCGCAACGAGGTGGCCACCGCCGGGGCGATGCCGGGCGGCAGGCTGCACACCGGCGACGTCGCGGTCATCGACGAGGCCGGCTGGGTGTACCTCGTGGACCGACTCAAGGACCAGATCAACGCCTCCGGGTACAAGGTCTGGCCGCGGGAGGTCGAGGACGCCCTGTACGAGCACGACGCCGTCTTCGAGGCGGCCGTCGTCGGGCTCCCCGACGCGTACCGCGGTGAGAAGGTCGTCGCCTTCGTCTCCCTCAAGGCCGGGCTGACCGCCACGGAGGACGAGCTGGTCGCCTTCGCCGCCACCCGACTCGCCGCCTACAAACGGCCGACCGAGGTCCACGTGGTCCGCGAACTCCCCAAGACGCAGACCGGAAAGATCCGCCGCCGCGAACTGCGCGACGAGCACACCCCCGCCCAGACCTCCTGATCACAGACCCACACCCCACCCGAAGGGAAACGACATGGCCGAGGCCACCATCCATCCGGACCAGCCGGGACAGCCGCCCACCCCGGACGTCGTGCCCGCGCAGTCCGCGTCGGGAAACAAGAACGCGATCAGGTCGCTGGCCGCGAGTACCACCGGGCAGCTGTTCGAGTGGTACGAGTGGACCGCCTACGCGGTCTTCGCCCCGTTCATCGCCGCCGCGATGTTCAACAACGACGACCCGGTCTCCGCGCTGCTGGCCACCTTCGCGGTCTTCGCGGTCGGCTTCCTGGTCCGCCCGCTCGGCGGCATCGTCTTCGGCCGCATCGCGGACGTCAAGGGACGCAAGTTCGTCCTCATCACCACGATGCTCATGATGGCGGCGGCGAGCCTGCTCATCGGGCTCCTGCCCAGCTACGAGACGCTGGGGATCTTCGCCTCCGCGCTGCTCCTGCTCTGCCGCATGATCCAGGGCTTCGCGCACGGCGGTGAGTCCGCCACCGCGTACACCTACGTCGCGGAGATCGCGCCGCCTCACCGCCGCGGCATGTGGGGCAGCCTCGTCTTTGTGGCCATCATGGGTGGCACGGTCATCGCCTACGGCATCGGCGGCAGCATCACCGCGCTGCTGTCCGAGTCCGCCGTCGGCCAGTGGGGTTGGCGCATCCCGTTCCTGCTCGGCGCCGTGTTCGCCCTCTTCGTCCTCTACCTCCGGGCCGGCATGGAGGAGTCGGACGTCTTCGACAAGGCCGCCGCCGCCGCCGAAGCGGACCCCGACTCCCCGGTCGCCACGTTCTCCAAGGGCCGCCTGGCCCGCGCCATCGCGCTGGTCGTGACCATGGTCTCCGGTGTGACGGTCGCCCACTACACCTGGAGCTCGTACGCCTCCACGTTCGCGATCACGCAGCGCGACATGGACGCGGGCGCCGCGTTCTGGATGATCTTCGGCAGCCAGCTCATCGCCCTGTGCACCCTGCCGCTGTGGGGCCTGCTCTCGGACAAGATCGGCCGCCGCCCGGTGATCTTCATCTTCGCCGTCGGCACGATCGTCACCACCCCCTTCCTCATGGGGATGATCGACGACCGGCCGTGGACCCTGTTCCTGACCTCGCTGATCGCCATGACCCTGGTCGCCGCCGCGGGTTCCATCCTCTCCTCGTTCATGTCCGAGGCCTTCCCGACCAAGATGCGCACGGCGGGCATCGGCTTCGCCTACTCGCTCTCGGTCGCGGTGTTCGGCGGCAGCGCGCCGTACCTCAACGCCAAGTTCATCGATCTGGACCTCTACTGGATGATCAGCGCCTACATCATCGTGCTGTGCGTGTGCACCATCATCGCCACGGCGATCATGAAGGAGACCAGGGGACACGACCTGCACCGGGTCGGGCACCACTAGTCCGCCCGCCTCCCAGCCACCCCGACCGCTCACCGATCGCGAGGATCCACCTCATGACCACCTCACCTCCCGTGTCCGACGGCCTGCCCGTCGACCAGTTGCTCAACCCCGCCGTCGTCGGCCCCAGGATCGCCCAGGCCACCGGAGACAAGGCCTGGGAGGATTTCTCCGCCGAGCTGATCGCCGGCGGCAAATCCAACCTCACCTTCACGCTCCGCTCGGACGCCGGGGAGCTGATCCTGCGCCGACCGCCCACGGGCGAGCTGCTGCCGAGCGCCCACGACATGGGCCGCGAGGCCCGGATCCAGCTGGGGTTGGCCACCACGGACGTCCCGGTCGCCGAGATCGTGCTCTACGAGACCTCCGGTGAGGACCTGGGCGTGCCGTACTACGTGATGGAGAAGGTGGTCGGTCACGTCATCCGTGACGAGCTCCCGGCGGGATACGCCCGGAGCGACGACGACAAGGCGGCCATGGCCGACGCCCAGATCGATGCGATGGTCGCGCTTCACGCCGTGGATCAGGAGTCGGTCGGACTGGGGGACCTCGGTCGCCCGGAGGGCTACCTGGAGCGGCAGCTCCGCCGGTGGCTCGGTCAGTCGGAGAAGGCGAGCGACACCGTCCGCGCCGATCGCCTGCCCGACCTGGCCGCGCGTCTCGGGGAGAGCCAGCCCACCTCGCCGTCGTCGCGGATCATCCACGGTGACTACCGCATGGACAACTGTGTGGTGGACCCCGACGACCCGGGGCGGATCAAGGCGATCCTCGACTGGGAGCTGTCCACGCTCGGCGATCCGGTCGCCGACCTGGCCCAGACGGTCCTCTACTGGGGCGACCCCGACGGGCCGGTGGTGCCGCTCATCCCCAGCCTGACCACCGAGGCGGGGTGGCCCGGACCGCAGCGACTGCTGGAGCGGTACTGCGCGGCCACCGGCACCGATCCCGCGCAGATGCCCTGGTACCTGGCGTTCGCGACGTTCAAGTTCGCGGCGATCGCCCAGGGCGTGGCCACCCGTTCGGAGGCCGGCGACATGGCCGGCCAGGACTTCGGCGACATCGGTCCGCAGATCCGCGAGCTGGTGGAGTACGGCCACTCGATCCTCGACACCCGGAAGGGGACCCACTGATGACCGACCCAGACAACCGCGCCGTACCGGTCGATCCCCGCACCGGTCCGCAGCACGCGATCCCCGTTCTCGACCGTTTCCGCCTGGACGGACGCGTCGCCGTGATCACCGGGGCCTCCTCGGGGCTCGGCGTCGGGTTCGCCCGCGCGCTGTCCTCGGCCGGCGCCACCGTCGTGCTGGCCGCGCGGCGGCGGGACCGCCTCGATGCCCTCGCCGAGGAGCTCCGCGCCGCCGGCGGCACGGCCTCGACCGTGGCGTGCGACGTCGCCGACCCCGAGGCGTGCGCGGCGATGGTCCGCGCGGCCATGGACTCCCACGGGCGGATCGACATCCTGGTCAACAACGCCGGAATCGGCACAGCGGTGCCCGCGCTCAAGGAGACCCCCGAGCAGTTCCGGGGCGTGGTGGACGTCAACCTCCACGGCGCCTACTGGGCGGCCAAGGAGTGCGCGGCCGTCATGGAACCCGGCTCGAGCATCGTCAACGTCGCCAGTGTCCTGGGCCTGACCGCCGGATTCGCGCCGCAGGCCGCCTACTCCGCATCCAAGGCCGCGGTGCTGGGACTGACCCGCGACCTGGCCGCGCAGTGGGGGAGCAGGCGCGGGATCCGTGTCAACGCGCTCGCCCCCGGCTACTTCGCGTCCGAGATGACCGACGAGATCCCCGAGAAGATGCTCGCGGACATCACCGGCCGCACGATCTTCGGACGGCTCGGACTCCAGCCCGAGCTCGACTCGGCCCTGGTCTTCCTGGCCTCCGACGCCTCATCGTTCATCACCGGATCGACGCTCACCGTCGACGGTGGGATGACCCTTCACTAGATCGTCTAGACAGGACACAACAATGGATTTCACCCAGAGTCAGCGCAGCGTGGAGCTGCAGGAGAACATGTGGGAGTTCATGCGGGAGCACGTGCTGCCCGCGGAGCCGGTGTGGGCCGAGTACCTGCGCGAGCACGGTGACAACGCCTACCCGCCGGTCATGGAGGACCTGAAGGCCGAAGCCCGCCGCCGCGGACTGTGGAACCTCTTCCTGCCCGAGTGGTCGGGGATCTCCAACCTCGAGTTCGCCGCGGTCTCGGAGATCACCGGCTGGTCGCCGGTCATCGCCCCGGAGGCCATCAACTCGCAGGCCCCCGACACCGGGAACATGGAGACCTTCCACCTGTTCGGCACCGACGAGCAGAAGGCCAGGTATCTCGAGCCGCTCAAGGAGGGCAGGATCCGGTCGGCGTACGCCATGACCGAGCCCGACGTCGCCTCCTCGGACGCCACCAACATCCAGACCGTCATCCGCCGCGAGGGCGACGAGTACGTGATCAACGGCCGCAAGTGGTGGATCACCGGCATCGCCGACACCCGCTGCGAGATCCTCATCGTCATGGGCAAGACCGACGAGTCGGCCGAGACCCACCGCCAGCAGTCGATGGTCCTGGTCCCGCGGGACACCCCCGGCCTGACCATCGAGCGCAACCTGCCGCTGTTCGGCTACCAGGACCAGCACGGGCACTGCGAGATCGTCTTCGACGACGTCCGGGTGCCCGCAGAGAACCTGCTGGGCGAGGAGGGCGCCGGATTCGCGATCGCCCAGGCCCGCCTCGGGCCGGGCCGCATCCACCACGCCATGCGCGCCATCGGCATGGCCGAGCGGGCGCTGGCCCTCATGGTCGACCGCGCCAAGTCCCGCCACGCCTTCGGTGGCGCCCTGTCCGAGCAGGGCGTGGTGCAGGAGCACATCGCCAACTCGCGGATCGAGATCGATCAGGCCCGCCTGCAGGTCCAGCACTGCGCGTGGATGATCGACACGGTCGGCGCCAAGGACGCGCGCTTCGAGATCTCCGCCATCAAGGTGATCGCCCCGCAGGTCGCGTGCGCCGTGATCGACCGGGCCATCGAGGTCTTCGGCGGCGCCGGCGTCTCCGGCGACACCCCGCTGGCGTACTTCTACGCGTGGGCCCGGGCCCTGCGGATCGTCGACGGCCCGGACGCCGTCCACCGTCGCACGATCGCGCGCGGCGAACTCCGGCGGACGCCGCCCTTCGTGGGCTGACGCCGGGCACACTGACTGCTAGACCACCACCTTGTAGACCACCATCATCACCGAACGACGACAAGAACAGGAACAAGACATGGGAGCAGTAATCGTCGAGGCCGTGCGCAGCGCGGTCGGCAAGCGTAATGGCGGATTGGCGGGCGTCCATCCGGCCGACCTGTCGGGCAAGGTGCTCAAGGCGCTGGCCGAGCGCGCGGGAATCGACCCGGCCGTCGTAGAGGACGTCATCTGGGGCTGCGTCACGCAGGCCGGTGAGCAGACCGGTGACATCGCCCGCACCGCCGTCCTGTCCGCGGGCTGGCCGGAGACGGTCACCGGTGTGACGATCGACCGTCAGTGTGGGTCGTCGCAGCAGGCGCTGAGCTTCGCCGTCGCAGTGGTCGAGTCCGGCTACCACGACGTGGTGGTGGCCGGCGGCGTCGAGTCCATGAGCCGCCAGCCGATGGGCAGCTCGATCACCGGTGAGGGCATCCCCTACGGGGAGGACTTCCTCGGCCGGTACGACGGCACCATGCCCAACCAGGGCATCGGCGCCGAGATGATCGCCGAGCGGTGGGGCCTGTCCCGGACCCAGCTCGACGAGTTCGCCGTGGCCTCGCACGAGAAGGCCGCCGCGGCGCAGGACGCGGGCGTGAACTCGGGACACATCGTCCCGGTCACGACTCCGGACGGCGTGTTCGACGCCGACCAGGGCATCCGCCGCGGCAGCACCGTGGAGGGGTTGGCAGCGCTCAAGACCCCGTTCAAGTCCGACGGTGTGGTCAGCGCCGGCAACGCCTCGCAGATCTCCGACGGCGCTGCCGCCATCCTGGTGATGAGCGAGGAGGCGGCCGCCAAGTACGGCTGCACCCCCATCGCACGGGTGCACACCGCGACGCTTGCCGGTGACGACCCGGTCATCATGCTGACCGCCCCGATCCCGGCCACGGCCAAGGCGCTCGAGCGCTCGGGCCTGACCATCGACGACATCGGCGTGTTCGAGGTCAACGAGGCGTTCGCCTCCGTGCCGATGGCCTGGCTGGCCGAGACCGGTGCCGACCCGGCCAAGCTCAATCCCAACGGCGGCGCGATCGCCCTCGGACACCCGCTCGGCGGGTCCGGCGCCCGGATCATGACGGACATGGTCCACCACATGAAGGCCAACGGGATCAAGTACGGCCTGCAGACGATGTGTGAGGGCGGCGGCCAGGCCAACGCCACCATCATCGAGCTGCTCTGACCCGGCTGAGCTGACCGGTCTGCCCAAGCGGACCCGACACACCGCGACCCCCGCACTCCACTCCAGGAGGGCGGGGGTCGCGGTGTTCCGCGTCGACAAGTGCGTTTCGCACGTATCGCCCGAGTGGGAACGCGCGAAACGGTCTTCTCGACGAGGTGGGGGGATCTACTCGCCGGTGAGGACCACCGCGCGGCCCAGGATCTCGCCGCGGTCGAGAGCCTGGTAGGTCTCCGGCGCCTCGGCCAGCGGCACCCGCCGGGAGATCACACTGCTCAGGTCCAGCTTCCCGGCGGCCAGGAGTCGGATGAGGGCCGGGATGTCCTGCCGGGCGCGGGCGCCGTAGGAGCCCTTGATCTGGATCTTCCGGCGGACGATCCGCGCCAGGTCCACGTCGAGGGAGGTCCCCGCCGGCGGGATGCCCACCACCACGACCCTGCCGCCCTCGCGGACGATGTCCGTCGCCTGACGCGTGGTGGCGGCCGATCCCAGGGCCTCGAAGGCGGCGTCGACGCCCCGACCCCCGGTGAGCTCCAGGACCGCCTCGGCGGCGTCGATCTCGGCCGAGTTGATGGTGTGGGTGGCGCCCATGCGGCGTGCCAGGGCGAGCTTGTCGTCGTCGATATCTATCGCGATAACCGATTCGGCGCCGCTCACCGCGGCGAGTTGGACGATGTTCAGCCCGACCCCGCCCACGGCCACCACGGCCACGGACTCCCCGGTCCGGACGTCGCCGACGTTCCGCACGGCGCCGTAGGCGGTGAACAGCGAGCACCCCAGGATCGCCGAGTCCGCCAGGTCGAGTTCCTCCGGGAGGACGAAGGCGGCGGTCGCGGGCGTGACGCTGTACTCGGCGAGTCCGCCCATGGAGTACATCGACAGCGGCTCACCGTTCGCGCGGTGCAGGCGCGTCTCGCCGTCGTACAGGGTCCCGCGCAGGCGGTTGAACTCGAAGAACGTCGAGCACAGGTCCTCCATCCCGCGCGCACAGTTCTCGCACGTCCCGCACGGCATGATGAACGAGCCCACCACCCGGTCGCCTGGCTTGACGTTGGTCACGCCCCGGCCGACCTCGGCGACGATGCCCGACACCTCGTGCCCGAGGACCCCGGGGAGGGGGAAGCCGACCTCGCCCTTCATCACGTGCAGGTCGGTGTGGCACACCCCGCACGCGGTGCTGTGGATGAGCACCTCGCCCTCGCGGGGTCCGGGGATTTTGATGTCCTCGATCACCAGGGGTGAACGGGTATCGACACACACCGCAGCCTTCATGGGGGCGACTGTACCCAGCCGTCAGCGGCCGGGGCGGCCGTGGCTGTTGTCCGTCCGGGCAATTCATGATAATAATTGGAATCATACGGCGCGGGCTGCGATCCGCGGACGACCATCTCGACCAGCATCCGAAGGGCCAGAACGATGAGCGAACAGCCCACGCCGACCGCGTCCGAGGTGGACGCGGAGGACTTTGCCGACATCCTCGCGGCGACCCGGGACTACATCCGCACCGTGGTGGTGCCCCGCGAGCAGGAGATCGCGGACACCGACGCCATCCCGGACGAGATCCGCGCCGGCCTGGCCGACATGGGTCTGTTCGGGTACGCGATCCCGCAGCAGTGGGGTGGGCTCGGTCTGGACCTCACGCAGGACGTCGAGCTGGCCATGGAGTTCGGCTACACCACGCTCGCGATGCGCTCGCTCTTCGGCACCAACAACGGGATCGCGGGCCAGGTGCTGGTCAACTTCGGTACCGACGAGCAGAAGACCGAGTGGCTCGAGCGGATCGCCTCCGGCGAGGTGATCGCCTCCTTCGCGCTCACCGAGGACGGCGCCGGCTCGAACCCGGCCGGACTGGCCACCAAGGCTGTCCGAGACGGCGGCGACTGGGTCATCGACGGCAACAAGCGCTTCATCACCAACGCACCGCTGGCCGACCTCTTCGTGGTGTTCGCCCGCACCCGGCCCGCCGACCAGAGCGGGACCGGCATCGCCGTGTTCCTGGTCCCGGCGGACGCCCCGGGCGTGAGCGTCGGCCCCAGGGACAGGAAGATGGGCCAGGAGGGCGCCTGGACCGCTGAGGTCAGCTTCCAGGGCGTGCGGGTTCCCGATTCCGCGCTGGTCGGCGGGAACGAGGACGCCGGGTACCGTGCGGCAATGACCTCGCTGGCCCGCGGCCGCGTCCACATCGCGGCGCTCGCGGTGGGCTCCGCGCAGCGGGCGCTCGACGAGTCGCTGGCCTACGCCGCGACCACCACCCAGGGTGGCGAGGCCATCGGCGGATTCCAGTTGGTCCAGGCCATGCTCGCCGATCAGCAGACGGGCGTCATGGCGGGACGCGCGCTCGTGCGGGAGGCCGCCGCCAAGTACGTCTCCGGAGAGGACCGCCGGATCGCCCCCTCGGTGGCCAAGCTCTACTGCACCGAGATGGCCGGCGAGGTCGCCGACAAGGCGGTCCAGATCCACGGCGGAACCGGCTACATGCGTGGTGTCGCTGTCGAGCGGATCTACCGCGACATCCGGCTCCTGCGCCTGTACGAGGGCACCAGCGAGATCCAGCGCCTCATCATCGGCGGCGGGCTCGTGCGCGGCTGGTCCGAGGGGGCGGGTTCCAGGTGACGGGCACGGCTCAACCGGGCCCGGGTGAATCGGGCGCCGCCGAACCGGGCACGACCGCCGAGTCCGACCTGCCGCTCGCCGGGATCACCGTGGTCGCGATCGAGCAGGCCGTGGCCGGACCGCTCGCCACCCGGCACCTCGCCGACCTCGGCGCCCGGGTGATAAAGATCGAACGCCCGGGGGAGGGCGACTTCGCCCGCTCCTACGACGACACCGTCCACGGGCTGGCCTCACATTTCGTCTGGCTGGGCCGGGGCAAGGAGTCGATAGAACTCGATCTGGCCTCCGAACACGGGCGGCGGATCGCCCTCGACCTGGCCGACCGTGCGGATGTGGTGCTCAGCAACCTGGCCCCCGGGGCGATGGAGCGGTTGGGCCTGGGCGCCGCTGCGCTCAGGGAGCGGAATGACGACCTCGTCGTCGTCACCATCTCCGGATACGGCGACGGCGGGCCGTACTCGGACCGCAAGGCCTACGACATGCTCGTGCAGGCGGAGTCCGGGCTGTGCTCGATCACCGGCACGCCCGCGGCCGCCACCAAGACCGGGGTGCCGGTCTCCGACATCGCGACCGGCATGTACGCGCTCTCGGCCGTTCAGGGGGCGTTGTTCCGGCGGGAGCGCACCGGGCGCGGCGCCACCGTCGAGGTCTCGATGCTCGAGGCGACCGCCGAGTGGATGGGCCACCCCATGTACATCCGGATGTACTCGGGCCGGCAGGTCGGGCGGATGGGGCTGTCGCACGCGTCGATCTGCCCGTACGACGCCTTTCCGACCCGGGACGCCTCGGTGCTGATCGGCGTCCAGAACGACCGAGGGTGGGCCGCCCTGGTGCGCGACGTCCTGGGGCGGCCGGAACTGGTCGACGACGAGCGGTACGCCACCAACATCGCCCGCGTCGCCCGCCGCGCGGAGGTGGACGCGATGATCGGCGCACTGACCCGCGGTTTCGGCGCCGACGAGCTGGCGGAGCGGCTCGACCGCTTCGGCGTCCCGGCCGCCCGACTCAACGACGTGGCCGGGCTGGTCGATCACCCGCAGCTCGAGGCGCGGGACCGGTGGCGGGACGTCGACACGCCCGCCGGGCCGGTCCGGGGACTACTGCCCCCGATGACGTTTACGGATGTAGAGCTGCCCATGAGGCCGGTCCCCGCCCTCGGTCAGCACACGGAGGCGATCCTCGCCGAGCTCCGGCAGGACGCTCCACACCGCAACACCACCACCATCGACTCATAGAGACAGGACACACATCATGGGAATGCTCGAGGGTAAGACCGCCGTCGTCACCGGAGCCGCACGCGGAATCGGACTGGAGATCGCGCGGACGTTCATCGACCAGGGTGCGCGAGTGGTCGTCGGGGACATCGACGACGAGGCCGGCGCGGCCGCCGTCGCCGAACTGGGCGGCGAGGACAAGGCCCGCTACGTCCGTTGCGATGTGCGCGACGGCGCGGCGGTCGAGGCGATGATCGACGTGGCCGAGGAGGCGTTCGGCCCGCTCGGGGTGTTTGTCAACAACGCCGGCGTCACCCGCGACGCCACGATGCGCAAGATGACCGAGCAGCAGTTCGACGACATCATCGCGATCCACCTCAAGGGCACCTGGAACGGCACCCGCGCGGCGGCCGGTCGCATGCGCGAGTACGGGGGAGGGGCGATCGTCAACGTCTCCTCGATCTCCGGCAAGGTCGGGCTGATGGGGCAGACCAACTACTCCGCCGCCAAGGCCGGGATCATCGGGCTGACCAAGGCCGCCGCCAAGGAGGTCGCGTTCAAGAACGTCCGCATCAACGCCATCCAGCCCGGGCTCATCCGGACCGCCATGACCCTGGCGATGCCGGAGCACATCTACAAGGAGAAGCTGGCCGAGATCCCCATGGGGCGGGCGGCCGAGCCGAGCGAGGTCGCGCAGGTCGTGCTGTTCCTGGCCAGCGACATGTCCAGCTACATGACCGGCACGGTCCTGGAGATCACCGGCGGCCGCCACATCTGATCGAAGGTCTGGCGCGCGTCTGATCGCCGTCCCGCGCCCCCGGTCGGTGGCCGGGGGCGCGCTGCTGCCTCTCGCTCAGCCCAGATCCCAGCGGATCGGCTGCGCGAGCTCGGAGTGGAACCGCTTCTCCAGGAACGTGGTGTGCTCCTGGATGTGCGCGGACATCAGGCGGGCGGCGGTGTCGGGGTCCCGGTCGGCGAGGGCCGCGTAGATGTCGTCGTGGATGTCGCAGGTCAGCTCGCGCTGCCGTCTGGGGTACGTGATGCCCATCGAGGCGCCGGCGATGAGGCCGGTCAGGGCGTCGAAGAGGTACCCGAAGAGGGTGTTCCCGGAGCTCCAGGCGATCAGCTCGTGGAAACGCTCGGACTGGGCGGAGAACGCGTCCTGGTCGCTCAGCTGCTCCCGCGTCTCGCGCAGGTTCTCCCGGAGTCGCAGCAGTCCGGCGTCGTCGATCCGCGTGGTGGCCAGCCGTGCGATGGAGGGCTCGAGTGCGGCGCGGGCCTCCATGATGGTGGAGAACGGGGCGTTCTCGAACTGCAGGAGCAGACTCAGCGTGGCGGCGAGCGTGCTCCCGTCCGGCTGCTGCACGATGGGCCCCCCGCCCGGGCCGGGCTTGAGGCTGATGACGCCCTGGAGTTCCAGGTACCGCAGCGACTCGCGCAGCGTGCCGCGGCCGACCCCGTATTCCTCCAGCATGCGGTGCTCGGGGGGCAGGCGGTCACCCACGGTGTTGCCGTGCCGGGAGATGTCCTCGACGATCTGCTGGGCCACGAGGAGCGCGGTCTTCTTCGGTCGACCGACCCCCGGACGCGGCGACCTGCCGCCGTCGGATGAACTCATGACAACCATTATCCCTGTCTCCCGCCCTGTCCGTGTCCCCGTCCCCGGCTCGCGGCAGGAGGGTTCACGGCATGAGGACGGTGTAGGCCCAGTCGAGGACCGGCGCGTCGCCGTCCTCGCGGTGCGCGGTGACCAGTGACCGCAGGTCGAGCGCGACTCCACCACCGGGCAGGTCGGTGGCGGCGCCCACCACGACGTCACTGCTCAGCGTGTCGCCCTCGCGGACCGGACCCACGTGATCGCAGGAGTGCCAGCCGAGCACCGTGAGCATCGAGGGCAGGGCGCGGGTGGCCTGCGCCAGGGCCAGGCCGATGGTGTGCCCGCCGTAGACCAGCCGGCCCGCGCCGGAGACGCGTGCGTCGTGGTGGGTCTCGGCGACGTTCACGGTGAGGCGCGCCAGCTCGGGAGCGCTCGAGACCACGTCGGCACCGGGGCGCAGGACGGTGCCCTCGCCGGGCGGCGGCGTCCGGGCCCCCGGGACCCGCGCACGGTAGGCGCCCAGGTCCCAGCCCTCGGGCGCGGTCCACGGCTGGGGGAGCCCCGTGCCGATCGTCGACAGGTCGTCGGCGTGCACGGATGACTCCGGGTCGACCCCCTCGGCCACCGGCAGCATGGCGCAGCGGTGGAAATCCAGGACGGGCCGCCCGTCCTGGTCGGTGGTGGTCATGCGCAGTGCGGCCAGCCCGGTGGCGGCGCGTCCCGGCTTGGGTCTGTTCGACCTGAGCCCCACGACCTCGGTCCGGGTGGTGAGCGTGTCACCGATCCGCGGGGCGGCGAGCAGGCGCAGGCCCCGGTAGAAGAGGTTGGCCTTGACGTGTCGGGTCAGAGAAGTGGACTGGCCGATCGCCACGTCGGTGACGAGGCCGGGATGCGCGACCGTGCCGCCGGTGACCGCGCGTGCCAGATGGTGGTCCAGCGGCAACCGCAGGCGGTCCCCGAGGATGGCCTGGTGCGCAGCCGCGAGGCCGTCGGTCAGCGTGACCGACGGGGCGTCGTCGAAGACCCGGCCCACCTCGAGCTGGTCGAAGTAGGGTCCGCCGACCGCGGTGGGGTGTGAGGCGTCCATGCCGCCACCCTACACAATTCATGCGCATGATTATTGACTATTGGGCGCGGGGTTGCGACGATGGGCGGCGTGACCCCGCCGGGGCGGCGGGTCGACTGGTGACGACGACGACGAGGTGTTCTCCCAATGCCGGACCTGAACGACGAAGAGGCCTACCTGGTCGCCACCGTGCGCCAGTTCATCGACCGGGACGTCAAACCGTCCGTGCTCGAGATGGAGCACGCGAACACCTACCCCGAGCGGTGGATCGAGCAGATGAAGCAGATCGGGATCTACGGACTGGCGGTGCCCGAGGAGTACGGGGGCACTCCCGTCTCGATGCCCTGCTACGTCCGCGTCACCGAGGAACTCGCCCGCGGCTGGATGTCGCTCGCCGGAGCGATGGGCGGACACACCGTGGTGGCCAAGCTGCTCACCCTGTTCGGTACCGAGGAGCAGAAGCAGACCTATCTGCCGCGGCTCGCGACCGGCGAGATGCGGGCCACCATGGCGCTCACCGAACCGGGCGGTGGGTCGGACCTGCAGGGCATGAGCACCGTGGCCCGGGCCGATGGCGACGACCTGGTGATCACCGGTGCCAAGACGTGGATCACCAACGCCCGCCGCTCCGGACTCATCGCGCTGCTGTGCAAGACCGATCCCGACGCCACTCCTCAGCACAGGGGCATCTCGATCGTGCTCGTCGAGCACGGCCCGGGCCTGACGGTGTCCAAGGACCTGCCCAAGCTGGGCTACAAGGGGGTGGAGACGTGCGAGCTGGCCTTCGACGGCTACCGCACCCCGGCCACGCAGATCCTCGGCGGCGAGCCCGGCAAGGGGTTCGGCCAGATGATGAAGGGCCTGGAGACCGGCCGCATCCAGGTGGCCAGCCGAGCGCTCGGCGTGGCGGCCGCCGCGCTCGAGGACTCGCTCGCGTACGCGCAGCAGCGTGAGTCCTTTGGCAAGCCCATCTGGAAGCACCAGGCCGTCGGCCACCACCTCGCCAACATGGCCACCAAGCTCACCGCCGCCCGTCAGCTCACGCTGTTCGCGGCCGAGAAGTACGACTCAGGCGAGCGCTGCGACATGGAGGCCGGGATGGCCAAGCTGTTCGCCTCCGAGGTGGGGATGGAGATCGCGCTGGACGCGGTCCGGATCCACGGCGGGTACGGCTACTCGACCGAGTACGACGTGGAACGCTACTTCCGGGACGCCCCGCTGATGATCGTCGGCGAGGGCACCAACGAGATCCAACGCAACGTCATCGCATCGCAGCTGGTGTCACGAGGAGGACTGTCATGAGGGTGTTCGAGGGACTGGATCAGGTCGAGGCCGCCATCGGCGAGCACGTGGGTTACAGCGAGTGGATGGAGATCACGCAGGAACGGATCGACGCGTTCGCCGACGCCACCGGCGACCACCAGTGGATCCACGTCGACCCCGAGCGGGCGGCACAGGGGCCGTACGGCGCGACCATCGCGCACGGGTACCTCACCCTTTCCTTGCTTCCGGTCCTCGGCGCGGAGGTCATGGACATCCAGGGCTTCCGGATGATGATCAACTACGGCCTCGACAAGGTGCGCTTCCCGGCACCGGTTCCGGTCGGGTCGCGCATCCGCGCGGGGATCACACTGACCTCGCTCGAGCGGAAGCCCGCGGGGATCCAGCTCAACAGTCTGGTGACCGTCGAGGTCGAGGGAGGGGACCGGCCGGCCGTCGTCGCCGAGACCGTGCGGCTGATGGTGGAGTGACATGAATCCCCGCACGGCTGACGCACCGGCGGCGGCGTTCGAGACGGTGCAGTGACCCGTCTCGACCTGTCCGTCTACGGCCGCGGGGTGGCGGAGACCCGCTACCCGGCAAGAAGTGGAGTGGCTGCGGCCCGATGCCGACCACCCGGCCGACCTCTCCGTTCACATCCGGATCCCCGAGCTCGACCCCGGTGCGGCGCGGGCCTACGCGGACTGCGATCAACGACGCCGTCGTGGTGTGAGCCGATCTGCTGCCGCCCCTGACGGGCGTGCACACCCGCGACGTCGCGGCATTCAAGGACGCCGCTCGGGTGCTCGGGTTCCGGCGGGCGGACGGGGAGCCGGAGGCGATGGTGTCGTACAGCTAGGACCCACGACCGGACCCGCGACCGGACCCGCGACCGGACCCGCGACCGGACCACGCGGCCCATCGGACGATGCTGCCCCCGCAGAGTTCACAACGAGTTAACTCACAGGCATGTCATTACTGGTGTCGCCGGCGCTCCTGCGGGCGTACTGTCTGGCGCAACGGTCGGTGGGGAAGCCGACCGTCGGGAGGTCCCAGCAGATGATCGTCATAAGCGATCGGGAGGGGGCCGGCACCCGGCCCCGTCACCACCAGGTGACCTGAGCCGACCGGTCCATCCCAACACGCCCACGGTGCCGTGGGCGAGGAGCCCACCGTGACCGACACCGTACGTACCTACGTCCTCGACACCTCGGTTCTGCTGTCCGACCCGTGGGCCGTCACCCGCTTCGCCGAGCACCGCGTGGTGCTGCCGATCGCGGTCATCGGGGAGCTGGAGGCCAAGCGCCACCATCCCGAGCTGGGGTACTTCGCCCGGGAGGCACTCCGCCTGCTCGAGGATCTCCGGCTCCGGCACGGTCGGCTCGACGGCGACCTGCCGATCACCGAGCAGGGGGGCACCCTCCGGGTCGAGCTCAACCACACTGATCAGGCGATCCTGCCCTCGGGTTTCAGGAACACCGGCGAGGACTCCCGGATCCTCGCGTGCGCACTCAACCTCCGTGCGGAGGGCCTCGACACCGTGCTGGTCTCCAAGGACGTCCCGCTGCGGGTCAAGGCCGGATCGGTGGGACTGCCGGCGGACGAGTACCACGCCCAGGACGTGGTGCTGACCGGGTACAGCGGGGTCTCGGACCTGTCGGCGACCCAGGAGTTGGTGGACACCCTGTTCTCCGCGGGCGGGGCCTCACCGCTCGCGGCCCACGCCGCCGGCCTCGGCGAGGAGACGCCGGTGCACTGCGGGGTCCGGGTACACACCGAGTCGTCATCCGCGTTGGCCCGCGTCACGGACGAGGGCGGACTCAAGCTGGTCCGCGGCGACGTCGAAGTGTTTGGCCTGCGCGGCCGCTCGGCCGAGCAGCGCATCGCGATCGACTGTCTGCTCGACGAATCGATCGGCATCGTCTCCCTCGGGGGCCGGGCGGGGACGGGCAAGTCCGCGCTCGCCCTGTGCGCCGGCCTCGAGTCGGTGTTGGAGCGGCGCCGCCACCGCAAGATCGTCGTCTTCCGACCCCTGTACGCCGTGGGCGGTCAGGAGCTCGGCTACCTCCCGGGCAGTGAGTCGGAGAAGATGTCGCCGTGGGCGCAGGCCGTGTTCGACACCCTCGAGGGACTGGTCAGCGAGAACGTGATCGACGAGGTCCTGGACCGCGACATCCTCGAGGTCCTGCCGCTGACCCACATCCGCGGCCGCAGCCTGCACGACTCCTTTGTGATCGTCGACGAGGCGCAGTCGCTCGAGCGGAACGTCCTGCTCACGGTCCTGTCGCGGCTGGGCACGGGCTCCCGCGTGGTGCTCACCCACGACGTCGCCCAGCGGGACAACCTGCGGGTCGGCCGCCACGACGGCGTCCAGGCCGTGGTCGAGAAGCTCAAGGGGCACCCCCTGTTCGCGCACGTCACGCTCAACCGCTCGGAGCGCTCCGCTATCGCCGAGCTCGTGACCGAGATGCTCGAGGAGTCCCATCCCGGGGCGCAGCCTGAGCTGCGCCGCATCCACGCAGCGTGACCAGACGGCCGAAGGTGCTCGCCTGACGAGGTGAGATGATCGACTCCGGACTCCGGGCTCCGGGCTCCGTACCCGGACCCGATCCACGCGCCCGGACCCATCTCCCTAGCCCACGGAGGTCTTCTGTGTCCCGCCGTTCATGCCTGGCGTTCGCCATGCCCGCCGTCGCCGCGTGCGCACTGGTGCTGACCTCCTGCGGGGAACAGACCCCGGGCGGGTTGCCTGCCGGAGGGCAGCCGCAGTCCTCCGCCGGATCGACCCCCGCAGCTGCGGTTACCGAGGAGCCGGTCACCGCTCGGGACGACGTCTCGGACGCGGACGACCCGATCGTCGTCAAGATCGGTGAGCGGGAGTTCGCGACCAACATGGCGATCTACCGCAAGTACGACGGGGCCAAGGGCGGCCCGCTGGATCTGCAGGCTCCGGTCGCTCCGGCCGAGGAGCTGGTCGGCGGCAAGAAGCAGGATTATGTCTCCGGGACCATCTACTGGTCCCCGGAGACCGGGGCGCAGATCGTTCGTGGGCAGATCCACGTCGCCTACCTCGACAACGGGGGACCGACCGGCCAGCTGGGCTGGCCGGTCGGCGATGAAATCATCGAGGGCGCCGCGGTCTTCTCCGACTTCCAGCGCGGGCAGATCCGTCTGGAGAACCAGGCGATCCGGATCATCGAGCACACCAGCTAACCCGGCCGAGTACCCCGGCCGAGTGACCTCAGCCGCGGACCCCGGCCGCGGCGCCCTTGCGGAGTGGGCCGGGGAGGGGGTCAGCGCTCGCGGTCGAGTCCCGTCATGCCCAGCACATCGAGTCGACGGTCCAGTTCCTCCTCGGTCAGCGGGTCGGGGACGAAGCCCAGGGCGATCACGGACTCGCGGATGGTGATCCCCTCGGCCAGGGCGTGCTTGGCCACCCGGGCGGCCTCCTCGTAACCGATCGCCGAGTTGAGCGGGGTGACGATCGAGGGGGACGACTCGGCGTACCGACGCAGCCGGTCGACGTCGGGCTCGATCCCGTCGATGCAGCGCTCGGCGAACAACGCGGAGGACGTCGCGAGGATGCGTGCCGATTCGAGCACGTTGCGCGCCATCACGGGGATCGCGGTGTTGAGTTCGAACGCGCCGCTCGCGCCGGCCCAGGCCACAGCGGCGTCGTTGCCCACCACCTGGGCGGCGACCTGCGCGACCGTCTCGCAGAGCACCGGGTTGACCTTGCCGGGCATGATCGACGAACCGGGCTGCAGGTCCGGGAGGTGGATCTCCGACAACCCGGTCATCGGACCGGAACCCATCCAGCGGACGTCATTGGCGATCTTCGTGAGCGAGACCGCGAGCGAGCGCAACGCCCCGGAGAGCTCGACGAGCCCGTCACGAGCCGACTGCGCCTCGAACGGGTCCACTGCCAGCCGCAGCTCCTCGAGTCCGGTGAGGGAGCGCAGCTCCTCGACCACCGCGGAGCCGAAACCGTCCGGGGAGTTGAGACCGGTTCCGGCCGCCGTGCCGCCGATCGGGAGCTCGCCCAAGCGGGGCAGGGTGGTGCACACCCGCTCGATCCCGGCCCGGATCTGGCGGGCGTACCCGCCGAACTCCTGTCCCAGGGTCACGGGGACCGCGTCCATGAGGTGGGTGCGACCGGACTTGACCACGTCCCGCCATTCGGTGGACTTCTTCTCGAACGACGCGGCGAGCACATTCAGCGCGGGGAGGAGCTCGGTGAGGGTCAGCTCCGTCGCGGCGACGTGCGTGGCGGTGGGGAACGTGTCGTTGGAGGACTGCGACATGTTGACGTCGTCGTTCGGGTGGACGGTCACGCCCGCGGCCGCGCACAGCGAGGCGATGACCTCGTTGGCGTTCATGTTGGAGCTGGTCCCGGACCCGGTCTGGAAGACGTCGACGGGGAAGTGCTCGTCGACCTCACCGTCGGCGATCCGCCCGGCGGCGGCGACGATGGCGTCGACCTTGGCCTGGTCGAGCAGGCCCAGGCGCCCGTTGACGGTGGCGCAGGCGGATTTGAGCAGGCCGAGCGCGCGGATCTGTGCGCGCTCGAGGCCGCTGCCCGAGACGGGGAAGTTCTCTACGGCCCGCTGCGTCTGCGCCCGCCAGAGCGCGTCGACGGGCACTCGGACCTCGCCCATGGTGTCGTGTTCGATGCGGAATCCACTCTGATCGGCCATACCGGTCAGCGTAGGCGGGCCCGCCGCGCCGTGCAGGAGTCCGGCGCAGCGGGCCCGAACGGGATTACTTGTCCCGGAGATCCTGACCGTAGTCGACGGCCGAGAACTCACGGAGCTTCTCCATCCGGTGGCGGCCCTCGACGTGCCGGACGGTGCCGGACTTCGAGCGCATGACCAGCGACCTGGTCACCGCACCGTTGGAGCGGTAGCTCACGCCGCGGACCATGTCACCGTTGGTGATGCCGGTCGCGGCGAAGAAGCAGTTGTCGCCCTTGACCAGGTCGTCGGTGCCGAGGATCGCGTCGACATCCAGCCCGGCGTCGACGGCCTTCTGGCGCTCGGCCTCGTCCTGCGGCCAGAGCTGACCCTGGATCTCGCCGCCCATGCACTTCATGGCGCAGGCGGTGATGATCCCCTCCGGGGTGCCACCGATCCCCATGAGCATGTCCACCGAGCTGTCGTCGGAGGCCGCGGCCACGCCTCCGGCGACGTCGCCGTCCATGATCAGGCGGACCTTGGCGCCCGCCGCGCGGATCTCGGCGATGAGCTCGGCGTGGCGCGGCCGGTCGAGGACGCACACGCTGAGGTCACCGACGTCCTTGCCCTTGGCCTCGGCCACGGACCGGATGTTCCACTCGGTGGACTCGGACAGGTCGATCTTGCCGACGGCCTCGGGGCCCACCGCGATCTTGCGCATGTAGAACACGGCAGACGGGTCGAACATGGCGCCGCGCTCGGCCACGGCGATCACGGCGATGGAGTTGGGGCGTCCCTCGGCCATGAGGCGGGTGCCGTCGATCGGATCCACTGCGACGTCCACGGCGGGGCCGGTGCCCGTGCCGACTTTCTCACCGTTGTAGAGCATCGGCGCCTCGTCCTTCTCGCCCTCGCCGATCACCACCACGCCATCCATCTCGACCGTGCCGATGAGCGAGCGCATGGCGTCCACTGCGGCGCCGTCACCACCGTTCTTGTCACCCCGTCCCACCCAGCGGCCGGCCGCCAGGGCGGCGGCCTCGGTGACTCGGACGAGCTCCATGGCGAGGTTTCGGTCGGGACGTAGGGCGTCTGACATATGGCGTCGGGCTCCTCGGGTAGCTCCGCGGCGCGATGAGGTCACGCGCGGCACGATGTGGGATGTCCGGCCCATTGTTCCACTTCGGCGCGGCCGTCGGGGGCCGCGCGCCCGACATGCCCCGGGTGGGTGGGATACTTTCCCTCGTGGCCGAGGCGAAACCGAGAATCCTGCAGGGCAACCGCGACATGTTCTGGTCGGTGGTGGTGCTCATGGTGATGGTCGGGATCTTTGCCGGTGTCGCCGGCCAGTGCACCTTCAGCCCGTCGGGACCCCAGCAGGGGGCGATCCCCGAGTTCGATGCCGACGCTTCTCTGCGTCAGGACGCGCGCAGTCTCCCCTTCCCCATCCGGTCCCCCGAGGTGCCGGAGGGGTGGACCTCCAACTCCGGTCGCGTCGAGTCCTTCGCCGGCACGAGCTCGAGCCACGTCGGCTGGGTGACGGGGGAGCGCAGCTTCGTGGAACTGGTCCAGTCCGATGCCCCCGAGGACGCGTTCCGGTCCCTGGGCGGCGGGCCGCGCCCGGATCGCACCATCATTCCCGTGACCGGTCAGGAGTGGACCGTGTTCACCGGTGACGACGTCCGGCCGGTGTGGGTGCTCGACCTGGATGACGTCCGCGTGGCCGTCACCGGCTCGGCGGCGACCTCGGACTTCGAGGCGCTGGCCGCGTCCGCCCAACGCGCGGAGCCGTTGCCGCGAGAGCGGTGACCCGGGCTGAGGCTCGAACTGACCCAGCCCGGGCGGCGGCGCCTGCTCTGACCTGAGTCAGCCCTGACCGGCTCAGTTCGCGCGGTTGCCGCCCTCGTCGTCGTCGCCCAGAACCGCGTCGATCCGGTCGCGCGCGCCATCCAGGTGCTCGTTGCACCGCGCGGCGAGTTCCTCGCCGCGCTCCCACAGGGCGAGGGAGTCGTCCAGGTCCTGGCCGCCGGCCTCGAGGATGCGGACCACCTCGATCAGCTCGTCGCGGGCCTGCTCGTACCCCAGCTCGGAGACGGGGGTCTGCTCGTCGGACATCAGGACTGCTCCTCGGGTGTGGCGGGATCTGCGGGATCGGGGCTGGCGGCGGGATGCCGTCCGGCGGCGGGGGTCGAGCCGAGCACGGCGGCGGACAGTGCGCCGTCGGCGACGCGGATGCGCAGCTGCGAACCCGGCGGCGCGTGGGCGATCGACGAGACCACCCTGCCGTCGTGGCCCCCGGCGACGGACTGGACCACGGCGTATCCGCGGGCGAGGGTGGCCGCCGGGCCCAGGGTGGTCAGGCGCGCGGAGAGGTGGCCCAGCGACGTGGACTCGGTGTGGACGATCCGGGTGATGTCCCGGCGGGCGGCCCGGAGCGCCTCGGCCACCACCTCGGCTCGAGAGTCGACGATGCCGTACGGGTTGGCCATCACCGGGCGGGAGCGGACGGCGGAGAGCTGGTTGCGCTCGCGCTCGACCCACCCGCGTAGGGCGCGGGCGGTGCGGGCGCGGGCCTCGGCGATCCGGCGCCGCTCTTCCACGACGTCCGGGACCACGCGCTTGGCCGCGTCGGTGGGCGTGGCCGCACGCAGGTCGGCGACCAGATCCGAGAGCGGGGAGTCCGGCTCGTGGCCGATCGCGCTGACCACGGGGGTCCGGCACCGGGAGATGGCCCGGATCAGTGCCTCGTCGGAGAAGGGCAGCAGGTCCTCGACCGAGCCGCCGCCGCGGGCGAGGATGATCACGTCGACGAGGGGGTCGGCGTCGAGCTGGGCGAGCGCGTCGAGGATCTGCGGCACGGCGGTCGGGCCCTGGACCGCGGTGTTGCGGACGGCGAACCGGACGTCCGGCCAGCGGCCGCGGGACACCTCGACGACGTCGCGCTCGGCCGCACTCGCGCGTCCGGTGATCAACCCGACGCAGCTCGGGAGGAACGGCAACGGACGCTTGAGCCGCGGGTCGAAGACCCCCTCGGCGGCCAGGGCCTGCTTGAGACGCTCGATGCGGGCGAGGAGTTCGCCGACGCCCACCGGGCGGATCTCGGAGACCTGCAGCGAGAACGAGCCCCTACCGGTGTAAAAGCGGGGGGTGCCGCGGACGATGACCCGGCTGCCCTCGGTCACCGGGACCGGTGCCTCGGAGATGAGCTTGGGTGGGCAGGTGAGGGACAGCGAGTTGTCCACCGACGGGTCGCGCAGCGTCAGGAACGCCATCCGCGTGCCCGGTCGCAGGCTGAGCTGGGTGATCTGTCCCTCGACCCAGACGGCGCCGAGTCGGTGGATCCAGGCCGCGACCTGGTCGGCGACCACCCGGACCGGCCACGGCTGTTCGGGGCTACTGGGGGTCCTGGCCGAGCCGGCGGTCACGTGCTGCGCGGGGTGATGCGGCCGGTCGGGACCGTGGGGTCGTCGCCGTCCGGCCCGGTCCCTGAACTGGATCCGTACCCGTCCTGTGCGTCCGCCTGGTCCTCGTCGAACGTCGCCCATTCCGGCAGATCGGACCGGGACGGGAAGACGGCCCCGATCACCCGGTCCCCCTTGACCGCGAGGTCAGTGAGGGTCTGGCCCGCGTGGAGGTACGACTGCACGAGGCCGCCGGCGACCCGCACCGGGAGGGCGGGCAGGGTGGCGACGGCCTCGATCGCGCGGCCGGGTAGGGCCACCGCATGCTCGACCGCGGAGGCGGCGAGCCCGATCGAGGCTCGGGTGAGGAGGAAGGGGCGGAACATGGGAACCTCTCTGCCGGGGGCGTCCGGGAGGCGTAATGGTCGAAATCCAGTATGAACCGTACCCTGGGGACATGACCGAGCAGACCCACATGATCGCCGAACCGGCCACCAAGCGAGTGCTTCTCGCGGAACCGCGCGGTTATTGCGCCGGCGTCGACCGGGCCGTCGAGACGGTCGAGAAGGCCCTGGCCAAGCACGGCGCGCCGCTGTACGTGCGCAAGGAGATCGTCCACAACAAGCACGTCGTGGAGTCCTTCCAGGACCAGGGCGTGGTCTTTGTGGACGAGACCGACGAGGTCCCCCGTGGGGCCAACCTGGTGTTCTCCGCTCACGGCGTCTCGCCGGCCGTGCGGGAGAGCGCCCTGCGGCTCGAGCTCAACACCTTCGACGCGACCTGCCCCCTGGTGACCAAGGTGCACACCGAGGTCAAACGCTTCGCCCGCGAGGGTTACCTGATCCTGCTGGTGGGCCACGAGGGCCACGAGGAGGTCGAGGGGACCGCGGGGGAGGCCCCCGACGTGGTGACCCTGGTCGACGGCCCCGAGTCCGTGGAGAAGTTGGACATCCCCGTGGACACCGAGAAGCTCATCTGGCTCTCGCAGACCACTCTGAGCGTGGACGAGACCATGGAGGTGGTGCGCCTCCTCAAGGCCAAGTACCCCACACTCATCGACCCGCCGTCGGACGACATCTGCTATGCCACGCAGAACCGCCAGACCGCGGTCAAGACCATGGCCCCGCAGTGCGACCTCGTGATCGTGGTGGGCTCGCAGAACTCGTCCAACTCGGTGCGGCTGGTGGAGGTGGCGCTGCAGGCCGGGGCCCGCGCCTCATATCTGGTCGACTACGCCAAGGAGATCGACACCTCGTGGTTCGAGGGCGTCACCACCGTCGGGGTCACCTCGGGCGCCTCGGTGCCGGAATTGCTGGTCCGCGGCGTGGTGGACCTGCTCGCCGATCACGGCTTCAACGACGTCTCGACGGTGCGCACCGCCAAGGAGACCATCACGTTCTCGCTTCCCCGCGAGCTCCGTCTGAGCAAGAAGGCCTGACCCGCCAGCAGTACCCGCGCCCCGGTTCTCCAGGACTAGCGACGGGCGTGTGCCGGGGCGCTGCGCTCTACCCGGGCGAACGCCGGGCGGGCGGGACGGGGCTCGAGGACGAACGCCCGGATGAGCGCGAGTGCGGCCACGACGAGTGTCGTGGCGAGCATGAGCGGGAACCGCGAGGCCAGGGGCAGGACCAGCGAGATCAGCTGGGTGCGGGAGAAGACACCGGTGGTCAGTCCGGCTCCGGCGATCACCGAGGCCAGCGGGACCAGAACCGCCATGATGATCGGCGGCTGGACGCCGACCACGAACAGCGCGCGCCGGGAGACGGCCAGGACCGCGATCAGGCAACCGAGGAAGTACGCGACGGTGAACCCCGCACCCAGGCCGCCGCTGGCGGAATCGATCGCCACGCCGGTCAGGGTGATGGCCACCGCGAGGAGTACCGCGGTCCAGGCGGGGAGCCCGCGTACGGACGACATGACGGACCTCTCGTCCGCGGGGACCCGTCCACTCCTGCGTGTGCTCACAGGGTGAGACTCTAACCCTCGAGTCGACGGGCGAGGAATCGACCGAAGCGACGCAGGGGGGTGGTCTTGTCCTCCGCCGGCGAGGGACGTTCGCCGTCGACGGCGTCCGGATCGACGGGCCCCGTCTGCGGCCACGGCTCATCGGCGGACCCCGCGGGGGCCTCGGGGGAGGGGCTGGGAACCTCGTCGTCGTCCCCTCCACCGGTGAGCACCGCCGCGCCGCCGGGAACGGGCGCCGCGCCCGGGTCCACGACGACCGCGCCGTGCCCGGGGCGGGCTTCCATCATCCCGGCCAGCATGGCGCTGCTGCTCTTGCGTAGGGGAGCGAAGCGCGAGCTCGACATCTCACCCAGGAAGGCCGTGAGGCGCCCCTCGTCGGTGGCCGACGCGAGGTCGGAGGCGGTGACGTCGCCGGTCCGCAGGTCGATCTGTTCTCCGAGGTACCGCAGGACCACCGCGACCACCGCGAGCAGCGGCACCGCGAGGAACGCGCCGACGATGCCGAACAGGGTGCTGCCCGCCGCCACACCCAACAGGACCACGCCCGGGTGCAGGTTCATCGCCCGCGACTGGAGGATGGGCTGGAGGATGTTGCCCTCCAACTGCTGCACCGCGATGATCACGACCAGCACGATGATCGCCGTGGTGAACCCGTTGGCGACGAGCGCGATGAGGACCGCCAGCGCGCCGGCGGTGAACGCACCCACGATGGGGATGAATCCGGCGAGGAAAGTGATCACGGCCAGCGCCCACGCCAACGGGACGCCGAGGACGACCAGGGCTGTACCGATGAGGGTCGCGTCCACGAACGAGACGATCGCCTGCGTCCGGATGAAGCCGCCCAGGGTGTTCCAGGAGCGGGTGCAGACCTCGGTGAGGTGCCGGCCGGCGGTGCGGCCGGTGATGCGACGCACGAACGGGAGGAACCGCGGCCCGTCCTTGATGAAGAAGAACGTGAGGACCAGGACCAGGACGAGGGTGACGACCAGCGAGCCCACCGCGGTCACACCGGTGAACACCCCGTTGGCGATCTGGTCACCGCGGTCCTGGAGGGTGGAGCTGAGCTGGCTGAGGACCCCGTCGAGCTGCTCGTCGCGGATGTTGAGCGGCGGTCCGCGCAGCCAGTCCTGAACCTCGGCGATCGCCTCGGAGGTCTGGTCCGCCAGCTGGACGCTCTGCTCGACGATCGACGGGGCGATCAGCGCGAGGACGCCGGCGACCACCCCGAGCGACCCGATGATCGAGATGAGGGCGGCCAGTGACTTGGGGACACCGTGCCGGGACATCCACCCCGTGGGCGGCCACAGCACCGTCGAGATGATGAGCGCCAGGAGGATCGGCAGGATCCCCACCCACAGCGCGCCGCCGACCTGCGCGATCATCCAGCACGCGATCAGGACGATGGCCAGCCGGAGCGCCCAGTCCGTGAGCCAGCGACCGCCGAGACCGATGAGGACGGAGCGGTCGACGTGCTCGTCCTCCGTAGCGACCGGGGGTGGCGGTTTCGGCTCGTCACTCATGGCTCACATGATGACAGAGGCCACGGGGGCGCGCTCCCGCGACGGGTCGGGGTGGCGCGGCGGGGTGGCGCGGCGGGACCCCGGGGACCCGGGCCGTAGACTCGGGCCTCGTGAGCCTCACCCTCGGAATCGTCGGACTGCCCAACGTCGGTAAGTCGACCCTGTTCAACGCCCTGACGAACAATGACGTCCTCGCGGCGAACTACCCGTTCGCCACGATCGAGCCCAATGTCGGCGTGGTGGACCTGCCCGACCCGCGGCTGGCCCGGCTCGCCGAGATCTTCGGCTCCGAGCGGATCCTGCCCGCCGTGGTGTCCTTTGTGGACATCGCCGGCATCGTCAAGGGCGCCAGCACGGGTGAGGGAATGGGCAACAAGTTCCTCGCCAACATCCGCGAGGCCGAGGCCATCTGTCAGGTCGTGCGCGTGTTCGACGACCCGGACGTGATCCACGTCGACGGCAAGGTGGACCCGATGGCCGACATCGAGGTGATCGCCACCGAGCTGATCCTGGCGGACATGGAGACCCTCGAGAAGGCCGTCCCGCGGCTGGAGAAGGAATCCCGCAAGGACAAGTCCCTGGTTCCGCAGCTCGAGGAGATCCGCAAGGCGCAGGCCGTGCTCGATGACGGCCGCACCCTGTTCCGGGCCCAGGACGAGGTGGACAAGACCCTGCTGCGGGACCTCCACCTGATGACCGCCAAGCCGTTCCTCTACGTGTTCAACGCCGACGAGGGCGTGCTGACCAACGAGGAGCGCAAGGCCGAGCTCCGCGCCGCCGTGGCTCCGGCAGACTGCGTGTTCCTCGACGCCAAGGTGGAGTCAGAGCTCCGCGAACTGGACGACGACGACGCCATGGAGCTGCTCGAGTCGATCGGCCAGACCGAGCCGGGCCTGAACGCGCTCGCCCGCGCCGGCTTCCACACCCTGGGCCTGCAGACCTATCTCACCGCCGGCCCCAAGGAGTCGCGCGCGTGGACGATCCGCAAGGGCGACACCGCGCCCAAGGCGGCCGGTGTGATCCACACCGACTTCGAGAAGGGCTTCATCAAGGCCGAGATCGTCTCCTTTGACGATCTCGACGCCGCCGGGTCCATGGCCGCGGCCAAGGCCGCCGGCAAGGTCCGCATGGAGGGCAAGGACTACGTGATGGCCGACGGCGACGTGGTGGAGTTCCGCTTCAACGTGTGACCCACTAGTACGAGAAAGTTGGGCGGGTGGGGCGAGGTGCGTCCACGGTCCGACCAGGCTCGGAGAGAGTTTCCTCGGTGCCGACACGCGGCGTGTTGACGCGTGGCCGGAGAGGGTGTCTATTGGAGACGTCAGCTCGGCGGCCCGGTGCAAGGGAGCAGACGATGACAGCTGCGAAGTACCTCGACGGCAACTTTGCGCCGGTGGCCGCTGAGGTGACCGCCACGGATCTCGAGGTCACGGGCGCGGTGCCGCCTGACCTGGCGGGAAGGTACATCCGCACCGGCCCCAACCCGTTCGCAGCGCAGGCCGACACGTACCACTGGTTCGCGGGCGACGGCATGGTGCACGGCATCGACCTGCACGGCGGCCGGGCACGCTGGTACCGCAACCGCTGGGTGCGCGGCCCCGAAGCCAGCGCGCACCTCGATGAGTCCCCAGTGCCCCACGAGGACGGTGGGTGGCACTCCGGTTCGGGCAACACCAGCGTGTTCGCCCACGCCGGCCGGATCCTCACCGTGACGGAGGGCTCGCTGCCCTATGAGCTGACGGTCGACCTGGATACGGTCGCGACGCGCAATTTCGGCGGCCCTCTCCCTTCCGGCATCAACGCTCACCCCAAGTTCGACCCGATCAGCGGCGAGATGCACGTCATGAGCTACGGCCTCGACAACCCCGCGTTGCGCTACCACGTGATCGACTCTGCCGGGGAGCTCGTCAGCACAGTCGACATCGACCTTCCGGCTCCGGTCATGCTCCACGACATGGGCCTGACCGCTTCCCGGGTCGTGCTCTTCGACCTGCCTGTGCTCTTCGACCTGGAGCTCGCCCTCCAGGGTGTCTCCCTGCCCTTCCGCTGGCGCCCCGACAACGGGGCCCGGGTCGGGCTCCTGCCCCGGGCCGGCACCGGGTCCGACGTGGTGTGGATCGACGTCGAGCCGTGCTACGTCTACCACCCCCTCAACGCCTTCGACGACGGTGATCGAGTAATCATCGACCTGGTGGTGCACGACCACGCCTTCGCCGAGGACGGCGAGCCCGTATCCGATCGCCCCCGTCTGGAGCGCTGGACGATCGACGGGCGGAAACGCAAGGTCCTCGCCGAGACGATCGACGATCGCGGCACGGAGTTCCCGCGCGGGGACGGACGACTCACCGGCCACCGCCACCGCTACGGCTACACGATCGGCTTGTCCTCGGTGCGCGACCTGGGCGCCCTGGGCGATGACCCCCGGACCCCTGTGCGAAAGCACGACCTCGTCGCCGGTACCACCGTCGAGGTGGACCTGGGCTCCGGCCGCATCGCCAGCGAAATGGTGTTCGTTCCGGCCGGCAGCGCGGCTGGCGAGGACGACGGTTGGCTCATGGGCTACGTGTACGACGCCGCGCGCGACGCCAGTGACTTGGTGATGATGGATGCCCACGACTTCGGACATCCGGTGGCCGCGGTCCACCTGCCGGCCCGGGTGCCGCAGGGATTCCATGGGAACTGGATCCCCGATTCCGCCCTCGTCTGAGCAATGAACTTCGGGATCCGAGTGGATCGTCCTGTGGTGTCGCGGAGCGTGCCGAGCTCGGCCGGGGCCGTTCTCAGACCGGTTCGGGCATCGTCGACGAGCTACGGTCCGACGACGCTCCCGCTATCCGTTGAGTTGCGGCGCCGATAGGTCAGGGCTTGGCGGAGAAGAGCTCCTCGCGAACGATGCGCGTACCCGCGCTGAGCGCGCTCAGCTTCGCCAGTGCGATGTCCCGGGAGAAGGGCGCCATGCCACAGTTGGTGCTAGGCAGGAGTTTGTCCTCGTCGACGAACCTGAGCGCGTTCCGGATGGTGGCGGCGACCTCCTCTGGGGTCTCGACCTTCTCATTCGCCACGTCGATGGCCCCGAGCATGACCTTCTTGCCCCGGACGAGTTCGACGAGGTCTATCGGGACACGGGAGTTGTGGCATTCCAGCGAGATGATGTCGATGCTGGACTGCTGCAGGAGGGGGAACGACTCCTCGTACTGTCGCCATTCGGAGCCGAGGGTTGCCTTCCAGTCGGTGTTCGCCTTGATCCCGTAGCCGTAGCAGATGTGCACTGCGGTCTCCGCGCGTAATCCCTCTGCTGCCCTCTCCAGCGTCGCCACGCCCCAGTCCTTCATCTCATCGAAGTAGACGTTGAACGCGGGCTCGTCGAACTGGATGATGTCGATCCCCGCAGCCTCCAGGTCTCGTGCCTCCTGGTTGAGGATCGTCGCGAACTCCCACGCCAGCTTCTCGCGGCTGGAGTAGTGGCCGTCGTACAGCGTGTCGATCATCGTCATGGGGCCGGGGAGTGCCCACTTGATCGGCTGATCGGTCTGCTGTCGGAGGAATCTCGCGTCGTCGACGAAGACCGGCTTGGAGCGGCTCACGTCGCCGACCACGGTGGGCACACTCGCGTCGTAGCGATTGCGGATCCGAACCGTCTCGCGCCGCTCGAAGTCGACCCCGTCGAGATGCTCGATGAATGTCGTTACGAAGTGCTGACGGGTCTGCTCGCCGTCACTGACGATGTCGATTCCGCGATCGCTCTGCTCCTTCACGGCGATACGCAGCGCATCCTGCTTACCCTCGACCAACTCATCGCCCTGCAACTTCCAGGGCGCCCAGAGGGTTTCAGGCTGGGCGAGCCACGAGGGCTTGGGCAGGCTGCCGACGGTGGACGTGGGCAGGATCTGGTTCATGGTCGACTTTCCTCCGGTGGTCATCCGACGAGAACGGGGTAGCGGGCGGCCCACTGCTCGAGGAGCTCGCGGTGGGGCTTGATGAAGCGTTCTTCCGTGTACGTGCCCTGCTTCTTCGCGAGCTGACTGCGCTCGTCACGGTCGTAGATGATCGGGGTGGGCGAGTGGTCCGGCTGATCCAGGGTCGGTCGGTAGATCTCTGCGGCGGGGGAGGTCGCGTTGTAGATCTCCGGACGGTAGATCCGCTGGAACGTCTCCATCACGCTGATCGTGCCGATGAGCTGCAGGTCGGTGTAGTCGCTGAGCAGATCGCCGCGGAAGTAGAACGCGAGCGGCGCGACACCGCCGGGCGGCAGGAAGTACCTGACTCCGAGCCCCATCTTGCGGAAGTACTCGTCGGTCAACGAATAGTCGTCCTGCTGGTACTCGACACCGAGGGTCGGGTGGTGGTTGCCGGTCCGTCGGTAGGTCCGGCTCGTGGACACACTGATGCAGATCACGGGATCCACCTCGAAGCGCTCCCGGTAGGCCTCGGAGTCGAGGAAGTGCTGGAACAGCTTGCCGTGCAGGTCGCCGAAGTCGCGAGGCACGATCAACTCGGTGGTGCCCTCGTTTGCCGCGGGCAGCCGAACGCTGAAGTCGTAGTCGCGGACGTAGGACGAGAAGTTGTTCCCGACGATCCCGGGGATGCGGGCGCCGGTCTCCCGGTCGACGATCTGGATATCCAGTACCTCGATCAGGGGGAACCGGTGGTCCGCGCCGTCCGAGCTGAACTGCAGCTCGGCCGAGACGATCTCGATCTCGACGGAGTATCGGTCCCCGGTCGGATTGTCGCGGCGTGCGAGGTCATTGAACCGATGGTTGATAATCGACAGGGTTCGGCGGAGATTCTGCTGACGGTGCTCACCCCGGGCCAGGTTCGCGAAATTCGTGGTGGCTCGGGAATCCTCCGACGGTGAATAGTTCTCGTCGAAGCGGGTGGTGGAGATGCGATGCGTGAATTCGTTCGACATGTGCGTCCAATTCGGGTCTCGATCGGCCGGGCTCGGCGCTGCGGGAAGTCTGGGCCCCATCCTGCAGTCCCAGTTCAGCTATCGGGTAACTACCATTTGTTATGGATCTGTATAGCCTCTAGCTATGCGTCGAGAATCAAGGGGAATCACCCTCCAGCAGCTGCACTACTTCATCGAGGTCGCGGCGGAAGGCTCGATCACCGGCGCTGCGGAACTGCTCTATGTCGCCCAGCCGACCATGTCCGCCTCCATGAAGGACCTGGAGAACAGAGTGGGTCGCGCCCTCCTCGTCCGATCCGCCCGAGGAGTGACGCTCACCGACGAGGGCGCGGAGTTCCTCGGCTACGCCAGGCAGGTCGTCGAGCAGATGTCGCTGCTGGAGCAGCGCTACCTCGGTCAGCCGCCGTCCCGCCGACTGCTCGGGGTGTCGGCGCAGCACTACTCGTTCGTGGTCGAGGCGTTCATCCGGATGGTGCGATCCGGCGAGGCGGAACAGTACGAGTTCTCGCTTCGTGAGACGCGAACCTGGGACATCATCGAGGACGTCCGGACCCTCCGCAGTGAGGTGGGCGTGCTCTACCGGAACGACTTCAACCGGAAGGTCATCGACAAACTCCTCCGCGATTCCGGCCTGGCCTTCCACCCGCTCTTCCTCGCGGTGCCGCACGTCTTCATCTCCAGGCAGAACCCGTTGGCATCCCGCGAACGCGTCATCATGGACGACCTCGCGGACCTGCCCAGGCTCACCTTCGACCAGGGCGCGAACAATTCGTTCTACTTCGCCGAGGAGATCCTCTCCACCCGGTCGAGCAAGAGGGAGATCAGGGTCTCCGACCGCGCGACCATCTTCAACCTCATGATCGGTCTCGACGGGTACACGATCTCCACCGGCATCATCAGCGACGACCTCGACCCGGAGATCGTCGCCATCCCGCTCGACGTGGACGAGAGCATCGAGATCGGCTGGATCAGCCATTCCGGAATCCCGCTCACGGCGCAGGCGCAGCGCTACCTCGCCGAGGTACGGGCCGTCGTCGCCGACTACGGAATCGAGCTGCTCGACTCGCCGTGAATCAGGGCGGCGAGTGCGGATCACGGTCGGCGACAAGGCGGCCCTCAGACCGGAGCGTGACCGGCCGGCCCCGGCGCCCCTCACCAGCAGTATCCTGGTGTTTCGAGACGGATCAGGAGAACGATGATGGCTGTGTTGGTACAGGTGAACTTCGCGATGCAGGGCCCCTGGGGATCGGAGATGTCCGAGGCCTTTCGAGGGCTGGCCGAGTCGATCAACGCTGAGCCGGGCTTCATCTGGAAGGTCTGGATCGAGGACGAGGCGGCTGGCCGGTCCGGCGGAATCTATCTCTTCGACACCCGCGAGAATGCCGAGGCGTATGTCGCTATGCACACCGAGAGGCTCGCCGGTTTTGGTATCACCGAGGTGAGTGCCACCTTCTCTGGCGTCAATGAAACCCTGAGCACGCTCAACCGCGCCCCGCTGGCCTGACCACAGGCCCCCGCCCGTGGCGGCACCGAACCCCCGGTTCCGCCAGGGGTTCGGGTGGTTGGAGTGTGGCGGAGGTCCCGAGGGCGGCGAAGTGCGGTTTTTCCTTAGCCGGATCTGGGGGATGTCAGCAGGGGTCTGTGTATTCCGCTGACGCAGTGAGCAGCCTCGCATTACCGCCGCGAGTCGTCTTGTCGCGGCACAGGGCCGCGGTGTCGTGCCCGTGGTCGATATAAATCGGGTAGACGCGGGCTCCGTTGACATCGCCTCGAAGTGAGGGGCACTGGCCCGGAGTGGCGAACTCGGCGCCCGGGTGGCGGTCAAGAATAGCCGCGATGCCCTGCTGGGGTCGAGGGTTCTCGACGAACGAGTCGAGGATGAGAATCCCTCTGCCGTCACAAGGCGGGGTGGAGGCGGTCACCAGAGGCCTGGAGGACGTGCGGACGCCACTGACCAGACCTGTGGCACCGAGGTACTCACGAGGCTGTGGGACGGAGGTGCCGGGCGAGTCAGCGGACGACGATCCGTCTGCGGAATCGGCGCCGGGATGGTCGGCGACATCTCGCTCGGCGAGCACGGTTCCTGACGTGGTGATGGCCTGGCCGGGTCCGCGGATGGTGAACGAGTTGTCTGCAGAGCGACATTCAAGCGTGTCTGCGTTTGGCTTGGCACATCGAAGTTCGCCGATCTCCACCTCCTGACCGTTTCCAAGTCGGGCGGACACCGGCGGTACGCCCTCGACAAACGAATAGCGCAGGCCGGCTGCGCCGAGTTCGATCGCACCGGGGCGGCCGGGAAAGTGCTCGATGAGATCCGGTATGGATGGGCCAGCCTTTCCTGTGCAGGTCACCGCATCGCGACCGGAGACACACAGTCCCACGTGCGAGCCGCCGGTGGAGTAGTTCCACGCGTACACGCCCGGATTGTGCGGTGAGGCGAAGCTGCCGGGGTCCACGCTGGTCAGGCTGTTCTGCGCAGTAGTGGGGGAGGCCGCGGGGACGCTCGTGGTCTCGGTGGAGCCGGTGGACGAACCCGCGGCTTGTTCGGCCTGCTCGCCGGTCTGCCCGGCCGCGCATCCGGCAGTGAGGAGGACTGCGCCGCATAACACCAGTGCTCGTGCCACCCTGGCACCTTTCGCCCGTCGGGTCATCGTGCCGCCTCCCATCCCGGAGGCGGGGCGATGGCGGTTGCTCCGCACCTCCACCCGCTGTGGAACTCTTCGAATGCGGAAGGTGGCGAACCGATTGCCTCTGCCTGCTGTCGGATCCCGATGAACCAGCTGCAATACTCCCGGTCGGTGAAGTAGGTCGCCTCTGTGGGGGATCCGAGACCACGATGGATCTCGTCCGCCACCTGCTCGACGGTTGTCGAGGGCAGCACCACAAGCTCGCCGATCCGAGGGAACGACGCCGCGGTTGCCCGGAACACAGCATCGTCATCACGCGCCGGCAGATTCACTCCCGAACGCAGATTGGCCGCGGTCGTGACCTCGATCCGCCACCAGCCGACAGCGCCGAAATAGGGCAGGACTCGGATGCCGGTGAGGCCACGTTCGTGCAGCCGCTGGACCGCGGCGAGAAGAAGGCGCCAACACAGGTGAGGGTCGAGATTCCGCTCGGTAAGGGGCATCGGTATTCCTCGGATCTGTGAGACGGACCTGTGGGGGATCGGTGCGCGGAACGAGACTATGGCACGGGGGTCCGACAGCGCCGTCCGCTTCGCTCAACGTCAGCCGCCTCGGTGAGCGAACTGTCAGCCGGACCAGGCAGCTCTGCATCGTCAAGGAGGGCGCCCGTGGAAGTGCGCATGGACAAGGGCAACCGGTTCGTCGAGGAGACGCAGTCTTTGAGAGCGCTCCCGCCCGGAGGTAGCAGCTCGACCAGCATTCTCTTGTCGTACAGCGATGTCCCCAAGACGTTGGCAGCGATGCGGCGCATGAGCTCGGAATTCGGCGACTGAGTGGCTGAATTGTCGTCGTCGCCACACCGCACCGCGCCCCCGTCGGGTCGCTCAGGCGGGCGGACGCGACAATCACGCGGAACGAAGCGATGGTCTCGGAATTCGAGGGGCCCACCAGCCGCAGGAGCCGCTGCCCGGAGGCGGTGTGGCCGTCGCGTTCCCCTTGTCGGATCAGACTCTCCGCGTCCGACGGGTCGAGGGTAGAGGACAACGAGGGAGTTAGTGGCTCATCGTCGCAGGATTTTACGACCGCCCCCATGAAGTCGGGAATGTGTGGGCCGTCCGCGTTTGCCGCTTCTCGATCTGCACGAAGTCCGCCGCCCGATCACCAAGGAGCGGCACCTTGCGGGCTGCCTCATGGCTGCTCGGGGTAGCCCGGGCGCGCGTCGCTGGTCATAGAATTCGACGGTGACCAATGTTTGGTCTCCCGATGAGTTGCGTCTGCTCGAGACGGCTGCTGAGTTGGAGATCGCCGTCAGGCGCGACGACGGCAGGCTGCGGCCGTGGGTCCCGATCTGGGTCGTTTGTGCTGGTGGACAGGTGTATGTGCGGAGCTGGCACCGGCGAGACACAGGATGGTTCGGTCGTGCCGTTCGTTCCCGCCGCGCCAGGATCCGCGTGGCGGGTGTGGAATCGGATGTGATGATCGAGGATATTGGCTCGGCTTCGGCCGAGGTCACTGCCGACGTCGACGCCAGCTACCGCACCAAATACGGCGGCGGTGCCGGTTCGATGGTGACGGTAACGGCGGCAGCCACCACCTTGCGACTCATCCGAGCGTAGGGCGCGGCAACGTCTGACCATGAAAGGGCAAGTCCCACGGACGCTCTTCTCTCGAATTCGGCTCCGTCGTGCTCCCCGCGGCACTCACCCCGCCATCGCTCCCAGGCTGCCGTTCCGCGCCGCCCGGCCGCCGACGATCACGACGGAGTCGGTGTCCGCCACCCCGAACGCGAGCAGCGACTGACCGGAGGCGTCGAGTACGTCCTCGACCGAGCGCAGCCATCCCCGCACCACGCTGCTCGCGAGTCGGCGCCGAGACGAGACGGCCACCACGAACCCTGCCGCGGGGAGCTGAGGCAATACCGCTAGTCCGCGACGGCGTTCGGCGTACGTCTCCGACCAGTCGGTCTCACCGACGACGAGCGGCGCCGGCAGGCCCACGTCGTAATGGTCGCACGGTAGGACGAGCATCGAGTTCCGCAGCCGGTCTGCGTAGCCGAGGATCAGGTCGATCACGCCGGCGGCCAGCGGCGCGTCGTCGAGTGGGAGGTGGGTCCAGTTCTCGGGCAGTTCGTCGAATTTCATGCTTTGAGTCTTCGGGAGCAGGCCGGGCCCCGGAACCCCCTGATGGCTGACTCTGGATTGCGGACTCGGGGCTGTGGATAACGTGCCCAGGTTGAACCGCGGGAGGTTGCCGACCGTCTCGACCTAGCGGCGGTCGCCCTCGTCGTCGTAGCTTCTTCACGAGCGGGGGACCGATCACGGCGACGTGAGCTGCGAGGTCAGGCGACCGATCCGCTGCTCGAGTGCGTCCCGGTCGTCGGCGAACCCTAGGGCGAACGACGCCTCGTGTGGTTGATGGGGAAGACCTCGATCGGCTCGCCGCGGTCGAACACCCGTCGGGCCGGTTGGTTCCCGGCGCTCAACTCGGTGGTCCGTCGCGCGCCTTGACCGTCAGGTGTCGGCGACCGTCAGGTGTCGGCGGTGAGGAGCAGGTCGACGTCGAGGTCCAGGTAGCGCCCGATGATGAACGAGGGCACGCTCATGCCCAGGCCCTTGCGGTCGAGCCGGCCGCGCACCTGAACCCGGATCCCGCCATCCTCCTCGCTGAGGGGGGTGGCCTGCAGGGTCAGAGGGCACTGTGCGCCACGTGCGGCCAAGGTCGCGGCCAGCTCCCAGCCCTGAGGCCCCGGAGTACTGGGCCCGGCCGTGACGACGACAACTGGGTGAGCGGCGGTGTCCAGGATCCCCGGCTTGGCGAGATCGCGGTCTCGGTGGGCGTTGCCGGTGTCAATGGACGTGGCGTCGAGCTCGACACTGGCCTGCGTCAGGAGGCCAGCGGAAGCCAGCGTGGCGTTTCCCGATCTGATCGGCACGGTGCCGTGCACGGTCGTCACGAGCTTGTCGCGGACGGTGAACCCTGCCGTGCTGGACTCGGGGATCACGCGCCAATCGCCGGAGCGAATGCCGGAGATCGTCGGCGGGCGGGGGTTCCGGCCGGTCATCGCGACACCGAGACCGTGAGTCCGCCGTCGGGCGACCGACGGCCCTGGCGCTTGCGGACCGTCTTCTGCACTGTCATGACACTCCTTCTGGAAGCAGCGGTCATGCATTGGTGCGCTCAGTGTGCGCCGCTCGAACGCCGATGACAAGGGGCCCGACGACGCGTCAACGCGAGCGTGGAGAGTGCGGTCACGACACCGTGAGCCGGGCGATCAGGCGTTCCACCCGCGTCTCAAGGGTGGCGTCGTCCGGAGCTGTGAGCAGGGGGAAGAACGCGACAAAGCGTTCGGAACGGGTGAGTCGAGCGAAGGCCGCTTCCGCCGCTGGCGCTGCCTCCAGGGCGAGGGTGAGCGCCTCCGGCGGCTGCGCGGTCGCCTGGCCGGGATAGGCGCGGTCCCAGCGGCCGTCGGATCTGGCTCGCTCGATCTCGGCGACGCCCCGCGGCCGGAGGCGATCGTCGCCGGCGAGGCGCGCGACGATCCCGACGTTCCGCCGTGACCAGAGCGAGCGCGCCCGGCGCGGAGTGAACCGCTGCACGTAGGTCCGCTCGTCGTAGCCGTTGCGCTGGCCGTCGATCCATCCGCTGCACAGCGCCTCGTCGAGCGCCTCCGGATAGGTGAGCGAGGTCGGTGCGGTCACGCCCTTCTTGGCGAGCATCAACCAGGTGCCGTCGGAGCTGTCGTCGTTCGAGATCAGCCACTCGCGCCAGTGTGCGACGCCCGCCAGGATCAGCGGTGCGGCAGGGTTCTGCGTCTGGCTCATGGCCCCAGCGTGTCAGGTGAAGAGGACGCGTTCCGTCCTCAATTAACGCCGGGCTATGTACCCGTTTGGCCAGCTGGCGGCCGGGCTCGAAGCGGCCTTCCCGGCTAACCTCGGGCTATGGCTGAGAAGGCGAAGAGTGTTGAAGAATATCTGGCCGCGCTCGACCCGGAGCGCCGGGCGGAACTCGAACGCATCCGGTTGCTAGTCAAAGAACTCGTGCCGGACACCGAGGAGACGATGAGCTACGGGATGCCGACACTCAAGTACAAGGACCGGGCGCTGGTGTACTTCACCGCATCCAAGAAGCACATGAGCTTCTACCCCTCGTCCTGGGCGATCGAGGAGCTGGGAGACCGGCTCGAGAACTACACGACCACCGCGCACGCGGTCCAGTTCACGTTGGCCAAGCCCCTGTCCGACGATCTGATCAGTGACCTCGTTCGCGCACACCAGCGCGCGATCGACGAGGGCAGATCGTGACCGGCATCCCGCGGAGACCCTCCCCGATGGGTGGGCTCCGCCCGACCCGCGACGAGCTCGCGCGCTTCGCCACCGAGGACCCGCACGCGATGGACGACGTCCTGCCCGCCGAGGCCGGGCACCTGCGGCTGCTCATAGTCGGCGTCAACCCGGGGTTGTGGACCGCGGCCGTCAACGCGCCCTTCGCGCGACCCGGGAATCGCTTCTGGCCGGCGCTGCACCGGGCGGGGTTTACCGATCACGTGGTCGACGCCGCGGCCGGCTTCTCGGCGGCGGACGAGGCGCAGTTGCTCTGCCGCGGCATCGGCATGACCAACCTCGTCGGGCGGGCGACCGCGCGTGCCGACGAACTCACCCGCGAGGAATTGTGCGCGGGTGCGGACCGCGTCGCCGCGCTGGCAGTTGCGCTGCGTCCTCGAGTCGTCTGCGTCGCCGGGATAACGGCCTTCCGCACCGCCTTCGCGCGTCCGAAGGCGGGCTACGGGGAGCAGGAGACCTCGGACCTCTCGGGTTGGCCCCGCGAGGTGGTGTTGTGGGTGGTTCCGCAGCCGAGCGGGTTGAACGCGCACGAGACCATCGACTCCCTGGCCGCCCACTGGCGTCGGGTCTGGGACGCGGTGGAGGTGGGCGGCCAGTAGCGCGACCGGATCCGGGTATTACAGACCGAGGTCCTTGGCGATGATGGTCTTCATGACCTCGCTGGTGCCGCCGTAGATGCGGGACACGCGGGTGTCCGCGTACAACCGGGCGATGGGGTACTCGGTGATGTAGCCGTAGCCGCCGTGCAGCTGGAGGCACTTGTCGATGATCCGGCCGGCCGTCTCGGTGGAGAACAGCTTCGCGCGAGCCGCGTCGGCAACGCTGAGTTCGTCGCGGTCGTTGAGCTCGATAGCGTTGTCGACCATGATCTGAATGGCCTGCAGCTCGGTGGAGCACTCGGCGAGCACGAACTTGGAGTTCTGGAACGAGGCGACGGACCTGCCGAAGACCTTGCGGTCCCTGGTGTACGCGATCGCGTGGGAGATCGCGGCGGCCGCCGTCGCGGACGCGCCGAAGGCGATGGTCAGGCGTTCCTGCGCGAGGTTCTGGGTCAGGTACGAGAAGGCCTTGCCCTCCTCGCCGAGCAGGTCCGTCGCAGGAACCTTCACATCGTCGAACGACAGCTCGGCCGTGTCCGACGCCTTGAGCCCGATCTTGTTGAGCTTGCGCCCCACCGAGAAACCCTCGGTCGTGGTGTCGACGACGAGAATCGACAGGCCACCACGGCGGTCATCCGGGTTATAGGGCGAGGTCCGGCACACCACGAGGATTCGGTCGGCGAGTGCGCCGCCGGTGATGAACGTCTTGGACCCGTTGACCACGTAGTGGCTGCCGTCGGCCGAGAGCTTTGCGGTGGTCGAGATGTTCGCGAGGTCCGAGCCCGTACCCGGCTCGGTCATGGCGATCGCGTACATCAGCTCACCCGAACAGAAGCCGGGGATCCACCGCTGCTTCTGCTCGTCGGTGGCGTGCTGCATGAGGTACGGCAGGATCAGGTTGGAGTGCACCGAGTAGGAACCGAACGTCACGCCCGCGGCGGAGGTCTCCTCCGCGACGACGACATTGAACTTGAGTGACGACTCACCGCCGCCGCCGAACTCCTCCGGTGCCTGGATGCCGAGGATGCCCAGTTCGCCGAGCCGGTTATAGAACTGCCTGGGGGGATGACCCTCGGCCTCCCACTCGTGGTGGACGGGCGCGACCTCTTTGGCGATGAAGTCCCGGACCGTGTCCCTGAACGCTTCATGGTCCTCGCTGAACACCGTACGCTGCACGTTTGTTTCCTTCCGTTAAATGTAATGAGGCGGTTAGGGAGAAGACTAGAGGGCGTATTCGCGGAGAATGCCCTTGCTGATGATCGTCTTCTGGATCTCGCTCGTGCCCTCGCCGATGAGCAGGAACGGTGCTTCGCGCATGAGCCGCTCGATCTCGTATTCCTTGGAATACCCGTAGCCGCCATGAATGCGGAAGCTGGCCTGCGTGACCTCCGAGCAGTATTCGCTCGTCAGATACTTCGCCATTCCGGCCGCGACATCGTTGCGCTCGCCCGAATCCTTCAGGCGCGCAGCGTTGACCATCATCAGGTGCGCGGCTTCGACCTTGGTCGCCATCTCGGCGAGCGAGAACGAGATGGCCTGGTGCTGCGCGATCGGCTTGCCGAACGTGCTGCGCTGCTGTGCGTATCGCGCGGCGAGTTCGAATGCGCGGATCGCCACACCACACGCGCGGGCGGAGACGTTGACGCGACCGACCTCCACTCCGTCCATCATCTGGGAGAACCCGCGACCGGGAGTGCCGCCGAGGATCGAGTCGGCCGAGATCCTGTAATTGTCGAAGAGCAGCTCGGTGGTGTCGATGCCCTTGTAGCCCATCTTGTCGATCTTGCCGGGGATGGTGAGGCCGGGGGCTACCTCGCCGAATCCCGCGGGCTTCTCGACGAGGAAGGTCGTCAGGTTCTGGTGCGCCTTGTCGGCGCCTTCGTCGGTCTTCACCAGGGTGGCGACCAGGGTCGAACTACCACCGTTGGTCAGCCACATCTTCTGACCGTTGATGACGTAGTCACCGTCAGCGTCGCGCCTGGCACTGGTGCGGATGGCGGCAACGTCGGAGCCGAGCTCGGGCTCGGACATCGAGAAGGCGCCGCGCACCTCGCCCGTCGCCATACGCGGCAGGAAATGCTGCTTCTGCGCTTCGGTGCCGTGCTGGCGGATCATGTACGCGACGATGAAATGCGTGTTGATGACGCCGGATACGCTCATCCAGCCGCGAGCGAGTTCCTCGACGCAGAGCGCGTACGTGAGCAGTGACTCCCCGAGACCGCCGTACTCCTCGGGGATCATCAGCCCGAACAGGCCCATCTCACGCATCTGGTCGACGATCGCCTGCGGATACGTGTCCGAATGCTCGAGTCCCTGCGCATTCGGGATGATCTCGCGTTCGACGAACGTGCGCACGGTAGCCAGGATGTCTTCCTGGAACTCGGTCAGGTCCAGGGTCTGGGCGAGGCGGGTCATTCAGTTTCCTTGTCTGTGATGCGGACGGCGCCGCCGGCGGCGATACGGACGGTGCCGCCGGCGGCGAGGTCGTCGATCTCGTCCTGCGTCAACCCGAGGCGCTCGGCGAGGACAGCGGCGGTGTCGTCGCCGTTCGCGGGAGCCGGCCGGACGGCGGGGTGCTGTCCATCGAACGACATCGGCGTGCTGGGCGCGAGATGGGTTCCGATTCGAGGTTGATCGATCGGTTGGAACATGGGGTTGTCGGTCACGCGGGGATCGGTCGCGAGCTCGGCGAACGTGCGGTACCGCTCGTGCAGGATCGAGGTCCCGTCCAGGGCGGCCTCGACCTGCTGCGCGGTGTGCTCCCGGAACCACGTGGCGAACAAGCCGCCGAGCACCTCGCGGTGCTTGAACCGGGTGCCCTCGTCACGGAAGTCGACGCCTAGCGCGCCCTCGAGTGCGGCGACCGCCGCGGTGGTGCCGGTCAGCTCGGTGAGGTCGCGGAAGTGCCGCGGGGTCAGGGCGACGATCATGATGCGTGCTCCGTCGACGGTGCTGAAGTCCGAGCCGTAGGTGCCGTAGACGGCGTTGCCGACCCGGCCGCGGGCCGGCAGACCGAGCTGGGCCTCGGCGAGGTATCCGAGGTTCCCGGCGGTCGCGAACGCGACGTCCTCGAGCGGGAGCACGATCTTGGTTCCGGCGCCGGTGATCTCGCGGCGATACACGGCCGATGCGACCGAAAGCGCGGCGTAGAGCCCGCACGAGACGTCCCAGGCCGGCAGGACGTGGTTGACCGGGGTCGACAGCGATTCGGGCCCGGTGACCTGGGGGAATCCGGCGGCCGCGTTGACGGTGTAGTCCACGGCGCCGGTTCCGTCGGCACGACCGAGAACCTGCACGTGAATCAGGTCGGGGCGGATCGCGGCGAGTTCGTCGTAGTCGAGCCATGCGCGTCCGCCGGCGTTGGTGACCAGGATGCCGGCATCGATGATCAGGTCACGAATGAGCTGGTGGGCCTTGGGATCCTTGAAGTCGGCGGCAAACGAGCGTTTGCCCTTGTTCAGCCCTGCCCAGTAGATGGAGTCGTCGTCCGCGGTCAGGGGCCACCGGTGGTAGTCGGCGGCCCCGCCGATCGGATCGACGCGGATCACGTCGGCGCCGAGGTGGGCCAGCGTCATTCCGCACAGGGGAGCGGCGACGAAGCTCGACACCTCGACCACGCGCACACCTGCGAGTGGTGCGGTGGACGAGGGGAGCTCGTCGGGGGAAGCGGTGGAATTCATGCGAGTCCTCGTCCGTCACGGTGCCGGTTGCTCTGCTCAGCATGCAACAGGTTGCAGTGACGGGACAGGACCGATCGGCTATCGGTCGGTTAGCGCAGACCAATGGCAACGCCGTGAGACGACTCATAGGCAACGTCGATCGGTCAATTCGCCACTCGCTCTTTGTCGTCGTGACCTGGGTCACGTTGTATGGGGCCAACGCCAGCCCCGAGGCTCCGCGTCGTCGGCGGGCGGATCGCCCCGCGGCCGATCTTCCCCACATAGATCTTCCCCACATAGCTGACTTCCGAGTCGTGAAGGGATTCCCCCGTGACAACAGGTGAGATCGTGAGAGGCGCTCCCGGCGCCCACGAGAACCCGGGCGCTCTGGCACCCGAGGCCTCCAAGACCCCCGATTTCGGCGTCACGCCTGGGCGGGCTTGGGGGATGACCGGCCTGGTCATCTTCCTCTACGTCATCAACTACGCCGACAAGGCGGTGCTGGGCATCATCGCCCAGCCGCTGGCCCGCGAGTTCGGGATGAGCTCGTCCCAGATCGGCCTGGTGGGCTCGCTGTTCTTCGTGACCTTCACCGTCGGTGGATTCCTGGCCGGACCGCTCAACAAGTTCCTGACCCTGCGGTGGGCGCTGCTCGGGCTCGGCCTCATCTGGTCGGTGGTGATGCTTCCCCTGGTCTTCACCGGGACGTTCGTGTTGCTCGTGGTCTGCCGCATGCTGCTCGGCCTGGCCGAAGGCCCGAGTTCAGCGCTCATGCACACCGCCGCGTACTCGTGGCACCCGCCGGCCAAGCGCGGTCTGCCCGGCGCCTTCCTCGCCGGCTCGGCATCGGTCGCCAAGATCGCACTCGCCCCCGTCCTGACCCTGATCACCGTCCAATGGGGCTGGCGTGCGGCGCTGATCTCCCTGTCGATCCTCGGCTTCGTGTGGATGGCGTTCTGGCTCATGGGCTGGAAGGAAGGCCCGTACACGAGCAAGGCGGTCAAGGCGATCAAGGGCGTGGGGGTTGCGGCCGACGCGTCGACCGAACCGTCGGTGCCGTGGCGCAGGATCCTCCTCACCCGTACGTTCCTCAGCTGCGCACTCATGATCGCGGTCGTCTACGCACTCACCACCGTCGTGCTGACCTGGCTGCCGTCCTACTTCGAGGTCGGCCTGGGGTTCAGCGCCCTGCAGGCGGGGTCGATGTTCGCGCTTCCCTCCATCGTCGGTCTGGTCCTGATGGTCTCCTCGGGTGCGGTCACCGATCGCCTCAGCGGCAAGGGCTACCGCTCACGGGTCGTCCGCATCATCGTGCCCGCCGTCGGCGTCCTCATCTGCGGCCTGGTCCTGGTCTTCCTCCCATCGATCGGCACCCCGATCCTCGCGGTCGCCGTGGTCTCCATCGGTTACGGATTCGGCGCCATCGCCTTCCCGCTGATCAACGCCGCGATCTCCGAGCTCTGCCCGCCGCAGCAGACCGCCGGCACGATGGGCGTCTTCCTGGCGCTCATGGCCACGGGCGGACTCGTCGCCCCGTACGCCACCGGGGTCATCGTCGACAACGCCGCCACCGCGGCCCAGGGCTACGCCACCTCGTTCCAGATCATCGGTGTCCTCGGCGCGATCGCCGCGGTCCTGGTGCTGTTCCTGGCCAACCCCGAACGCGACCGCAAGCTCATCCGCGGTCAGGTCTGATGGTCGGCATAGTTTCCGCCTAACGGAGGCTTCCACGAGAAGACTTACCCTCACCGGCCGGGCGCGTGGTCTCCTCGACGTGGGGACCGCTACCCGGCCGGTCGTGGTTCCACCGTGTTGTTCCACCGTGTTGATCAACCCGTGTTGCTTATCCCGTGTTGCTGTTCAAAGCAGCTTTCGCTCAATGCAAAGGACCTCTCCCATGCGCGATGCCGTGATCGTCGACGCCGTTCGCACTCCCATCGGACGCCGCGGCGGCGCACTCTCCCAGATCCACCCCGCCAACCTGTCCGCCCACGTGCTGACCGCTCTGGCCGACCGCACCAAACTCGATCCGGCCACCGTCGAAGACGTGGTGTGGGGTTGCGTCAGCCAGGTGGGTGAGCAGGCCGGCATCGTCGCCCGCACCGCGGTCTTTGCGGCAGGCTGGCCGGTGACCGTCCCGGCCACCACGGTCAACCGGGCGTGCGGCTCGAGCCAACAGGCGGTCTCGTTCGCGGCGGCCAGCGTGATCGCCGGACAGAGTGACGTGGTGATCGCCGGTGGCGTCGAGTCCATGAGCCGGGTTCCGATGGGCAGCGCGGCCAAGAACGGTGAGCACTTCCCGCCGAACGTGCTCGAGAGGTTCGGCGTCGAGGGCTTCAGCCAGGGCACCGGCGCCGAGATGATGGCCGAGAAGTGGAACCTCTCCCGCACCGAGCTCGACGAGTTCGCGCTGCGCTCACACGCGCTGTCCGCCGCTGCCACCGACTCCGGCGCATTTGCCGGGCAGCTCGCCCCCGTCGGAGACCTGACCGTCGACGAGGGCATCCGCCGTGGCGGCAGCGTGGAATCGCTCGCCAAGCTCAAGACCGTGTTCAAGGAGGGCGGTGTCATCCACGCCGGCAACTCCTCGCAGATCTCCGACGGTGCCGGCGCGCTGCTCATCACCACCAGCGAGTACGCGGCGTCGCAGGGCTGGACCCCGATGGCGCGCATCCACACCTCCGTCGTCGCCGCCGACGACCCGGTCATGATGCTGGCCGGCCCCATCCCGGCCACCGCCAAGGCGCTCAAGCGTTCCGGTCTGTCGATCGACGACATCGGCACCTTCGAGATCAACGAGGCGTTCGCCCCCGTGCCACTGGCGTGGCTCGCCGAGACCGGGGCCGACATGAACCGCCTCAACCCGCTGGGCGGCGCGATCGGCGTCGGCCACCCGCTCGGTGGCTCCGGTTCGGTCCTCATGACGCGCCTCGTGCACCACATGCGCGACAACGGCATCCGCTACGGCCTGCAGTCGATGTGCGAAGCCGGCGGCATGGCCAATGCCACCATCCTCGAACTCCTCTGATCCCACGTCGACGTCCAGTACGTCGGCAACTCGAGTTAGGAACCACGCACAATGGAACTCAAGGGACTCTCCTTCGCGGTCACCGGCGGCGCCTCGGGCCTCGGCCTCGCCACGGCCCGCCGCATCCTCGACGCGGGCGGCAACGTCACCCTGATCGACCTACCCACCTCGACCGGCGCTGACGTGGCCGAGGACCTCGGCGACAGCGCGACCTTCGCACCTGCCGACGTCACCGACTCCGAGCAGTTTGCTGCCGCTCTCGACGTGGCGCACGAGCGTGGCGGCCTCCGCGGAGTCGTGCACTGCGCCGGCGCGGGCCGCAAGATGCGGATCCTCGACAAGGAGGGCAAGGCGGGCTCGGTCGAGGACTTCGAGTTCGTCATCCGCCTCAACCTCATCGGCTCGTTCAACGCCCTGCGTCTCGGCGCCGAGCGCATGGCTCAGCTCGACCCCATGGAGGACGAGCGCGGCGCGATCATCCTCACCGCGTCGGTCGCCGCCTTCGAAGGCCAGATCGGCCAGATCAACTACTCGGCCTCCAAGGCCGGCATCGTGGGCATGACGATCGTCGCCGCCCGCGACCTGGCCAGCAAGGGGATCCGCGTCAACACGATCGCCCCCGGCATCATGGACACCCCGCTGCTCGCGCGTCTGCGCGAGGACGTCCGCCAGTCGCTCGAGGCGACCGTGCCCAATCCGTCGCGACTGGGCCGTCCCGATGAGTTCGGCAAGCTGGCCGCATCGATCCTCGAGAACGGCTACCTCAACGGGGAGACCATCCGGCTCGACGGCGCCATCCGCATGGCACCGCGCTAAGCGGGGGCCGATGATGACCACCGAGCGACCCGCCTGGTCGACACTGTCCCTGTCCTATCCGCAGACGTCCATGGCGGCGTGGGCTCCGAGCATGGCCGCCAGGTACGGCGATCGTGCGGCGATCGTCGACGGCGACCGGGTCTGCACCTATCGTGAACTCGACGAGCGGTCGGCACAGTTCGCGGGCGCCCTCGCCGCGGCCGGCGTGCAACCGCGCGACATCGTGCTCCTGCACCTCGGCAACTGCCCCGAGTTCCACATCGCGTACTACGGTGCGATGCGTGCGGGAGCGGCGGTCACGCTGGTGAACCCGTTGCAGCCCGAGCCGGGCCTGCGGCGGCAGATCGAGGAGACCGGCGCCGTCGCGGCCGTCACCCAGTCGCAGCAACTCGCCACGCTGCTGCGCGCTGCTGCGGGCACCACGATCGGACTGATCGCGGTCGTGTCGGACGTGACCGACGTGACCGACGTGTCGGACGAGCCGGTCGCGGCCGAGGTGTCGGGAGCACGCCGCTTCGCCGATCTGCTCGCCGAGAACCCCACGGAGTTCGCGCCGGAGCAGGTCTCCGGAGACGACGTCGCCCACATCGCGTACACCGGCGGCACGACCGGGGTGTCCAAGGGCGTGCGGGTCCTACACCGCAATGTCGTGGGCAACGTCACGCAGATGTGCGGGTGGCGCGCCGGACACCAGGTTGTCGCCGACGCGGACGGGATGGTCTCGCTCGAGCCCATCGGTGAGCTGGCCGTCGCGGGCGTGGTTCCCGGAGTGGGCTCCACGATCGTGGTCTCACCCCTGTTCCACGCGCACGCGCTGATCAATACGTCGTTCCTGCTGGTCTGCGGACTCACCCAGGTGCTCTCGGGGCGATTCGATCCGGCGACGATGCTCGAGCAGGTGGAGAAGTACCGCGCCAGTTACATCACCGGGAGCCCGGCGATGTGGCATGCGCTCGCCACCCATCCGGACGTGTCCTCGCGGGATCTGACCTCGGTGCGTGTGGTGGCGTCCGGTGCGGCCCCGATCGATCGGGTGACGCTCGAGAACCTCGAACGCGCCTTTCCCAACGCGCGCGTGGCCGAGGCGTACGGACTCACCGAAGGCACGTGCGCGGTGACCGCCATGCCGCTCGTGGTGGGTTCGGAATATCGGCTCGGTAGCGTCGGACTCCCGATGTTCGACACGGAGGTCCAGATCCGCGCGCAGGGCGACCCGTCACTGGTGCTCGGTGACAACGAGCGGGGTGAGCTGTGGATACGTGGTCCGCAGGTCACGGACGGGTACCTGGGCCATCCCGAGATCACCGCCCAGCAGTATGTGGACGGGTGGCTCGCCACCGGCGACATCGCCTACCGGGATGCGGAAGGTTTTGTGTACATCGCCGACCGGGCCAAGGACATGCTGATCTACAAGGGCTACAACGTGTATCCGCGTGAGCTCGAGGAGATCATCGTGACGCACCCAGCGGTCTCGGCCGTCGCCGTGGTGGGACGGGACGTCGGCCCGACCGGGCAGGAACCCGTCGCGTTTGTGGTGGCGACCGTCGGTACGGAGATCGACGACGACGAGCTGAAGGCGTACGTGGCCGAGCGGGTGCTGCCGTACAAGAAGGTTCGCGATGTGGTGGTGGTGTCGGCGCTGCCGACCTCCGCGGCCGGCAAGATCCTCAAGACGGATCTGCGCACCCGTCTGGACACGGGGCCCACCAGCTAGGGCACGAGGGGCGGGGCCGGTGGTCCCCGCTATCGGCCCCGCCCCGGTTCTCGTCGTCGTCGTCCTTCTTCTTCTTCTTCTTTTTCACAATCTTTGAGAGGTCATCATGCGCGAAGTCGTCATCTGCGAGCCCGTCCGGACCCCCATCGGCCGCTACGGCGGGATGTTCAAGTCCCTCACCGCGGTCGACCTCGGCGTCGCTGCGCTGACGGGACTGATCGAGCGGACCGGGATCGCCCCCGACCAGGTCGGCGACGTCATCCTGGGACACTGCAACGGCAACAGCGAGGCGCCGGCGATCGGCCGGGTCGTCGCCCTGGATGCCGGTCTGCCCATCACGGTCCCCGGGATGCACATCGACCGCCGTTGCGGGTCGGGCCTGCAGGCCGTCATCCAGGCCGCGTTCCAGGTCGGCCACGGGGACAACGAGCTCGTCGTGGCCGGTGGCGCCGAGTCGATGAGCAACGCGTCCTTCTACTCCACCGACATCCGCTGGGGCGGCGCCCGCACCGGTGTGCAGATGCACGACAGCCTGGCCCGCGCCCGGTCCACCGCCGGCGGACGGTTCTACCCCGTGCCGGGCGGCATGATCGAGACCGCCGAGAACCTGCGCCGCGACTACGGCATCAGCCGGCGGGAGCAGGACGAGCTCGCCGCGAGGTCGCACGCGCGTGCGGTGGCCGCGCAGGAGAACGGCATCCTCGCCGAGGAGATCATCCCCGTGACCGTCAGCAGCCGTAAGGGCGATGCGGTCATCGACACCGACGAGCATCCCCGCGCCGACACCACCGTCGAGTCCCTGGCCACGCTCCGTCCGATCATGGGCGAGCAGGATCCCGATGCCACCGTCACGGCAGGGAACGCCAGCGGTCAGAACGACGCCGCATCGATGGCGATCGTCACCACCCGGGAGAAGGCAGCAGAGCTGGGCCTGACACCGCTGGTGCGGATCGTGTCGTGGGGCGTGGCCGGTGTCGCGCCGAACATCATGGGCATCGGTCCGGTGCCCGCGTCCGAGCTCGCCCTGGGCAGGGCCGGCATCGGCATCGCCGACGTCGACGTGATCGAGCTCAACGAGGCGTTCGCCGCGCAGGCCCTGGCCGTGACCCGCGAGTGGGAGTTCGGCGCCTCCGACTTCGAGCGCACCAACATCCACGGCTCGGGCATCTCGCTGGGACACCCCGTCGGCGCGACCGGTGGCCGCATGCTCGCGACGCTGGCCCGCGAACTGCATCGTCGAGAGGGCCGCTACGGCCTCGAGACCATGTGCATCGGCGGCGGACAGGGTCTGGCTGCGGTGTTCGAGCGCGTGTCCTGACCGCTACGGTCCGGCCGGGTTCGCCGCACGCACCAGATCGACGAAGGCCTGACCGGCCGTCGACAACGACGTGGGGTCGAAGGCCAGACCGAACGGGCGGCTGAAGGTGGGGTCACAGGGCCGCACCACCGCGACGTCCCGTACCGACTCCGCCAACGACCGCTCCACAAACGATCCGCCGAGGCCCGCGAGCACCATCGGGAGCCGCGCCTCGCGGTGGTCTACGAGAGCCGCCAGGGGAGGCCGCACCCCGGCGCGGCGCATCGCGTGATCGAACTCGAGGCTCAGCGACCCGCCACCGCGCGGCACGAACACCATCGGGATGTCGGGCATCGCGGAGAACGGGAGGGGCCCGGGTGGCAGGTCGGTGCCCGGGGGGTACACGAGCCAGTACTCCTGCTCACCCAGCTCGATCACCTCGAGCCCGTGTCCGCGGTCCTCGAGCGGCAGATGCGCCACGACGAACTCGCAGTGCCCGTCGCGGATCACCGTTTCCGAGCTCTCCTCGTTCCGGAGTTCCGCGAAGCGCACCGTGGTCTTGGGGTAGCTGCGACGGAAACCGGCGACCAGATCGACGATAGGCCCCGTGGCCAGGGCCGGGAAGACCATGAGGTCCAGGCGGCCCGTGACCTCACCCGGGGATGCGGCGAGCAGCTCGCCCACCGCGCTCACGTCGCGCAGGATCTGCCGGCTCGGGCCGATGAGGCTCCGACCGGCGGCGGTGAGCACCATGCCCCGGCCGATGCGATGGAACAGGTGCACGCCCAACTCGCGTTCGAGGCTGCGCAGCGACTGGGAGACGGTGGGCTGCGCGACCCCGAGCGCCGTGGCTGCGCCGTTGATGCCGTCGTTCTCGACGACGGCGAGGAAGTACTCGACCTGACGGAATTCCATGTACCTATGCTCCCGGCGACCGGTTGGTGGCTGTGGTGATGAACGCCGCTGCCGCGGGCGACGGCTCGCCGGCCCGCAGCACGAGTCCCACCGGCCGTAGCAGCGGGGGATCGAGCGCGCGCACGGCTGCACTCGGCATCTGCTGTACGGCCACCGCGCGCGGCACGATGGTGCCGCCGGTGCCCCGCATCACGAAGGCCCACGTCGCCGAGGGATGAGCACAGTCGACGACGACGTTCTGCTGCCCGAGCAGATCACCCGCCCGGGCAGCGCTCGCCCGGGAGCCGAGGTCCAGGACCAGCGGTACCTCCCGGACCTGCGCCCGCGTCACCGGGTCGGGCAGGCCGGTAGCGAGCTCGGGATCGATGGCCAGCACCAGCTCCTGCTCGAGCACGGGAATGGTGATCATGCCGGCATGCTCGACGGACAGATCGGTCACGCCGACCTCGGCGTCACCACGGCGCAACGCGGTGTGCACCCCGGCCGGTCCGTCGACGTCGGTGATCCGCACGGTGATGCCGGGGAAACGGGCCCGGAAACGTTGGACCAGTTCCACCACCGGGTGGACTGAGAGTGCCGAGAACGTAGCGATCTCCACGCGCCCGGCCGAGAGTTCGCGCACGGCCGAGACCTTCTGCTTGGCGCGGTCGACGTCGGCGAGGATGCGCCGGGCTGAGACCTCGAGCATCCGGCCGTCGTCGGTCAGAACCAGACGACGGCCGGTGCGGTCGAACAGCGTCGTGCCCAGGCGGCGTTCGAGCGTGCGGATGGCCTGCGACAGGGACGGCTGCGAGATGTACAGAGCCTGGGCTGCCTTTGTGATCCCCCCGTTGTCGACAACTGCGACGAAGTAGGTCACAAGATGCAGGTCCACCCCGTCATCCTAGGTGACCTACGAGATCAGCCAGTCCCCTGTGAACGTAGGCGGGCGCTTGTCCACGAACGCGCGGATGGCGTCGGGCGCGTCGGTAGCCTGATTGACCGCCTGGGATCGTGCCTCGTTGTCCAGCGCTTCGCGCAGGGTCAGCGACGATCCCTCCTCGAGCAGCCGGGCCGACTGGCTCACCGCGACGGGGGCTGCAGAGGCCAGCCGGTCGGCCAGCTCCGCAGTCCGAGGGGTGAGTTGGTCCGGATCAACGAGCTCGGTCACCAGACCCAGCGAGAACGCCTCGGCAGCGTCGATGATCTCGGCGAGCATGACGAGACGTTTGGCCTGATGGAGGCCCACGAGCCGGGGCAGGATCCACGAACCACCGAAGTCGACCGACAGGCCGCGCCGCGCGAAGATCTGGCTGAACCTGGCGGAGTGCGACGCCACGACGAGGTCGCACAGCAGCGCCAGGTTCCAGCCGGCGCCCACGGCAAAGCCCTCGACCTTCGCGATCACCGGCTTCGAGAACTCCGCGACGGCGAGCGCCGCGGTGTTGATCTCCCGCATCCGCTCGAGGGGATGCAGGTCGCCGCGCTGGTCCATGTCGGCACCGGTGCAGAAGTTGCCCCCGGCCCCGGTGAGGATGGCCGCGCGCACCGAGTCGTCGCGCTGGAGCTCGGTGAACGCGTCGCGCAGGGCGCCCCATGCGTCGAACGACATCGCGTTCTTCCGCCCGGGCCGGTTGAGGGTGACGGTCGCGACGGCGCCGTCGCGCGTGATCAGGACGTCGGGCACGGCTATGCCTCCGTCCACACCGGAGCGCGCTTCTCGGCGAATTCGGTGAGCACACTCATGTCACTCTCTTGTCGTTGTCGTTGTCGTTGTCGTCGTCGTCGTCGCCGGTGGGGGTGTCGGGGCCGGTACGGTCCAGCGGGCAGGGACGCCCCCGGTCGAGGAGATCCCGCCGCGGTCGGCCAGGACGATCAGGTGGGCCTGGGTTTCGCGCACCGCGAGCCGCAGCAGTCGCGGGGCCAGCGTCTCGATGGGCCGCGACCACGAGATGCGTACGGTGATCTCCCACGCCGTCGACTCCGGGTTCGCGGCGATGGCCGCGAGGATCTCGCCGAGGCGGTCGTCGTGGTGGGCCATCAGCTGGCGCGCGCGGCCGGTGACGCCGCGGAAGCGGTACTCGTGTGCGGGCAGGACGTCGCACTCCGGCAGGGCCGTGGTGGCGTGCAGCGACAGCAGGTACCGGTGCAGTGGATTCTTGAGTTCGCCCGGACCGGACGAGATGTTGGGACTGATGCGCGGCAACATGTGGTCGCCGCTGAACAGCAGGTCGTTGCCGCGGTCGACAAACGCAAGGTGGCCCGCGGTGTGCCCCGGGGTCCACAACGCCTCGATGTCCCATCCGGGCAGGTCGAGCCGGGATCCACTGTCGAGGATGATGTCAGCCGTCTCGCCCGGCTGGAACCGCACGAGGTCGAACCGTGCGGCCTCGATCACCTCCGGCGGGGCGCCGAGCGCGGTCAGGTCCACCCGCCAGGCCTCCACGTCGGCGGCCGCGTCCGCGGGGGTGTGGTGGCCGAGCGACGCGGCCTCGGCGGCGTGCATCGCGATGGCCGCGCCGGCGGTCGCCCGCAACCGGGGCGCGAGCCCGAAGTGGTCGGGGTGCAGGTGGGTGATCGCCGCGTAGCGCACGTCCTCGATACGGTGGCCGGTCTGCGCGATGCCGTTGACGAGCGCCTGCCAGGATTCCTCGGTGTCCATGCCCACGTCGATCAGCGCGAGCCCGTGGTCGAGGGCCAGGGCGTAGACCAGCACGTAGCGCAGCGGATTGCGCGGCATGGGAACGGGGATGGACCAGAGCCCCGGCCGGACCTGCTCGACGGGCGGCATGACCTTTGCCGCCCATGCTTCACGCTGGGCGGTGCCGATGTCCTCGGCGACGATCATCGCCCGGCCTCCTGGGCGGTGGGCAGAGTGTCGCGGGTGGGCAGAGTGTCGCGGAGGGTGCGCTTGAGGATCTTCCCGCTCGCGTTGCGGGGGAGTTCGCGCACGATGTGGATGCGTCGCGGCTTCTTGTACGACGCCAGGCGCCCGCTCGTGAACGCCACCAGCTCGGACTCCGTCGGGGGCTCGACACCCTCGGCGAGCCGGACCACGGCGGTGACCGCCTCACCCCAGCGGGCGTCGGGCAGTCCGACCACCGCGACCTCCGCGACCGCCGGATGCTCGGCCAGTACGGCCTCCACCTCGACGGGGTAGACGTTCTCTCCGCCGGTGATGATCATGTCCTTCACGCGGTCGGTGACGAAGAGGTAGCCGTCCCGGTCGATGTGCCCGGCGTCGCCGGTGCGCAGGAAGCCGTCCTCGGTATACATTGCCGCGGTCTCGGCGTCGCGCCGCCAGTAGCCCGCGACGTTGTTGCGCGAGCGCGACACGATCTCGCCGGTCGCGCCCTGCGGGAGTGGCTCACCGGTGACGATGTCGCGGATCTGCACCTCGGTGCCGGGCAGGGGAGTGCCGGCCGAGCGCAGCAGGTGCGTGCGCGGTCCGTGCGGATCGTGGTCACCGGCGCGCAGGGCGGTCAGGGCGCCCGTCGTCTCGGTCATGCCGTAGCGCTGCACGAGACGGCAGTCGAGGGTGTCCATCGTGCGGGCGAGCAACGTCGGCGTGATCGGCGACGCGCCGTACGCGACCACCTCCAGGCTCGACAGGTCGTATCGCTCAAGGTCCGGATGTTCGAGCAGCATGCCGATCGCGGCGGGCACCAGGAACGCGTGGGTGACGCGGTGGTCGGCGATCGCCTGCGCCACCAGCGCGGGGCGCATCTCGCCGAGCAGGACGAGGTGCAGGCCCGCCGAAAGGGACGTGCTGATCCAGCCGGCGCCGGCGATGTGGAACAGCGGCAACGCGTTGAGCGACACCGAGTCGTGCTCGAACTCGTACAGGTCGAAGTTCTCCTGCACGTTGTAGAGGTTGCGATGAACCGCTACAACACCTTTCGGTTTCCCGGTGGTGCCGGAGGTGTACAGCTGGAGCACCTCGGCGTGGGGATCGTCACCGAAGCCGGGGTCGATGTCGGTGCCCTCGTCGAGGAGCTGATCCCACGTCCGGGCTCCGGGGACCAGGGAGGCGTCACCCACCACCACGACGTGCACGTCGGGGAGCGACTGGGCGACCGCGTGCGCGGCATCGGCGAAGTCGGCCTCCACGACGAGCACGGAGAGTTCGGCATCGACCGCGATCACGGCGCTCTCACCGGGCGTCAGGCGCCAGTTGATCGGGGTGAACACCAGCCCGGCCTTCGCGCACCCGACAAACGTCGCCGCGCCGGGCAGTCCCATCCGCAGAAGCGCACCGACCCGCTTCGGGTCGGCGGCGAGAGATTGAAGCGCGGTGGCAACGCGGTTGGTGTACGCGTCGAGGTCGCGATAGGTCAGGGTCGAGTCGCCAGCGGTCACCGCCGGCCGGTCCGGATGCTCGGCGGCGAGACGCCGGACACGGTTGGGAAGGTGCAGTTCGCTCACGTCACACTCCTGATCTACTTCCACCGCGGACGGACGACGTCCGAGGGAGTCCAGTCGATCACGGGAGTGACGGCGGCCACAAAGACCTGAGGCCGCACGTAGGGATAGGACAAACCTATGTGCTCCGGTGCGGTGACGATGGGATCTGATCAGCGAACTCGTCCGAGTACTCGACCGCGACATCGACGCCGACAGGTCGTGACCGGAGACTCCAGCACCTTTCAGGGCGCCCCTCGCAGGGATACAATCCGGGGTTCTCTCCCTTACAGCGAGGTCAGCGCGGGAACGAGCAACGGGCGATGTTCACAGGGTTGTTGGGAAACTGCACGGTGACCGACGAATCGGCCGCAGGGAAGTGGTACGCACGCCTGCTCGACCGGGAGCCGGACGACCGGCCGATGCCGGGTCTTCTCGAGTGGCACTTCGGCAACGGTTTCGGTCTGCAGGTCTGGGCCGAACCGGAGCGGGCGGGGCACTCCGTGGTGGTGATCGAGGTGGACGATATGGACGCCGTCGTCAGTCGTCTCACCGCAGCTGGGTTCACCCTTCAGGGGCCGCAACCCGGCGGAGGCCGGAGGATCCTGGTGATCGAGGACCCCGACGGCAACCGTGTCGTCTTTGCGGGAGAGTGATCCCCGCCCGCGCGCGCCGGGTTGCTCGCCCGGGTCGCCGTCGACGTGGGGTGTCCTTTCCCGGACGACTAGAGGTCGTGCCGCGGTCCGCCGACGACGACGTCCGCGATCGCGGTGCCAGGGCTGGTGTCGTCCGCTCGCCGACCGGCAGTCCACGCCGACCACTGGCGGTGGTAGATCCCGCCGAGGGCGAGCAGCTGGTCATGGGATCCCTCCTCGACCACCCGACCGGACTCCATCACAAGGATCGTGTCGGCGCGCGAGGCCTGGTCGAGGCGGTGGGCCACCACCAGGGCCGAACGGTCACGGGTCACCACCTCCGCCGCCGCCTCCAACGCTCCGGCCCCGGCTGAGCCCGCCTCGGCGGTCGCCTCGTCCATGATGATGATGGCCGGGTCGAGGAGCAGAACTCGGGCCAGTGCCAGCTGCTGCGCTGCCACCGGCTCGAGCTGCATTCCGCGTGCGCCGACCACCGTGTCGAGGCCCCCGGGGAGTCTGTCGAACCACGAACGGGCATGAACCAGGTCGAGCGCCGAGAGGAGCTCGGCGTCGGTGGCGTCCGGCTTGGCCAGGGTCATGTCCTGGCGCAGGGTTCCGGAGAAGAGATGCACCTCCTGGCTGACCATGGCCAGCCGCGCGATGCGCTCACGGTCGGACAGCGAGGACACCGGGTGGCCGTCGACGAGTACTTCTCCGGCGTCGGGGACCAGCAACCCCGCCAGCAGCGCGGCCACCGTGGTCTTCCCGGCCCCGGAGGCGCCCACTATGGCGACGGTCTCGCCCGGGTCGATGGTGAAGTCGATGTCGCGGACGGCCCACGCTCCGCCGTAGCTGAAGCCCACGCCGCGCAGCTCGACGTGCCCTCGCGGCGCATCGACCCCGCTGTCGGGCACCGGCACCGGGGGATCGGTGACCACGCCCACGACCCGCGCGAGCGAGGCGTACCCGGACTGCACCACGTCGAGTACGCGCATGAACATGTTCAACGGCCCCCGCAAACGGATGATCATGAGCACCGCCCCCGTCACCGCTCCCACGGTGAGGGCGCCGGTCGCCACCAGGTGGTATCCCACGGCCAACGCGAGGGCCAGCATGAGGAACTCGGCCACGAGCATCCAGACGTTGAGGATCAGCATAGTGGTGCGGGCTCTGACCGCCTTGAGGACCACACTCCACGAGGCGCCGGCGATCTCGGTGTGCATGCGGTCTTCCATCGAGTACGCCCGCACCGTCGCCCGTCCGCGGATGGCCTCCAGGACGCGGCGGGCACGCTCGGCCATGGCGGCGCGCTCGTCGGCATAACGCTGGGGGGCCTTGCGCAGGTAGAGGCGAGCGGCGACGAAGTACACCGGTGCGACGATCACGGGGATCACGAGGAACTGCCAGTCCAGCGCGAACAGGGCGATGACCGTCGCGACGACGGTGAACAGCGAGGTCGTCAACGTCGGGATCGTCTCGGTGACGGCGGCGGACAGCTCCGCGACGTCGTCGGTGGAACGGCTCACCAGATCGCCTGCGCCCGCATCCTCGACCCGGTGGGTGGGAAGGCCCAGGGCGGTGCCGATCATGTCCTGGCGCAGGTTCGCGATCACGCGCTCGGCGAGCCGGGACACCAGGTAGAAGCCCGACGCGCTCAGGACCGCGCCGCTGATCGCCGCGCCGAGCAGGCCGGCACCGAGCTGCCACATCGAGCGCTGCGACCGGCCCGTCACCAGGTCCACGATCTGGCCCATCAGCTGTGGCACCAGGACGCTGGCGTACGCGCCGACACTGAGCAGCAGTAGAGCGAGGATCAACCACAGCGTGGCGTGCCGGACCCCGCTCAGCTGACGCGCCACCTCGCGTCGTACCTGACCGAAGGTGGCCAGGGGGAACCGCAGCGCGGTGTCGGACTTGACGGGTGGGCTCGCGGTCGTCGGCCGGGTCATCGGGCGGCCCCCGCCAACAGGTCTTCTGCCGTCGCGTTCAGGTCCGCCGCAGTCAGATGGGTGGCGGCCACAGCGCTCCAGGCGGGAGCCTCGCTGAACACGAGCGTGATCCTGCCCGCGCGGTGGCGGGCCACCTGCTCGGCGATGTTCTGCTCCGTCACCGAGTCGACCGCCGTAGTCGGGTCCTGCAGCACCAGGACCTCGGGGTCGGAGGCGAGGGCGCGCGCCAGGGCCACGCGTTGGCGCTGACCGCCGGAGAGCATGCGTCCGTTCTCACCCACGCGCTTGTCGGGGCCCTCGGGGATGTCGTCGCAGCAGGCCACGCGCAGGGCCTGCTCGGCGACGGCCCGGTCGGGGTGGACGTTGTCGGCCACGCTGCCGTCGAACAGGTCAGCGGCGTGCGGGACGACGATCACCCTGGTCCGGGGAAGTGATTCCAGCAAGGTGATCAGCTCCTGGTGGGTGCCGCGGACCGAGGTGAGCTCGTCCGGCAGCGCCTGGATGAACCGATCGGCCCTGGCCGCGTCGACCTCGGTGAGGCGCTCGAAGCCCGCTCCCAGGAGTTCACGGATCCGCTTCCCGGAGGCTTCGGCAGAGGCCCAGCGCGAGGCGAGGTTCCGGCCGAACATGGTCATCGGGACCACCAGGAACTGGGTCAGTCCGACCACCGTGATGAGCTCGCCGACGGACACGCGCCCGCCCAGAGCCAGCACGCCCGCGGAGATACCGAGGGTGGAGACGAAGATCGCGCCGGCGGCCTCGGTGGCCCCGTTGAGGCGCGCTTCGGCCGCGTTGGCGTGGACGGTGCGGCGATAGGCGACGTCGGAGACCTCGTCGTAGCGCCCCCGGACGGTGACGATCGCGCCCAGCCCCTTGAGGATGCGCAAGCCCTGCACCACATCGGTGGCGGTGGCCGCCGCCTCGGCGATCGCGCGCTGACGTGCGACCGAGCGGTGCTGCAGCGGCCGGGCCACCCGCAGCGCCACCACCACGAGGAGCGGGCCACCGATGAGGGTGGCCAGGCTCAGCCACGGGTTGATGGTGAACATCATGACGGCGCCGTAGGTGATGGCTGCCGCCTCGGCCACGGGCATGACCGTCATCATCACGATCTCGCCCACCCGGTTGGTGTCGGACGACGCCGTGGACAGCAACCCGCCGGCGGTGCGTTCCCGGCCGGCAAATCCGCGCGGGTCCTGGATGCGGTCGGTGACCATGGTGCGCAGGTCGTGGCTGACCAGCTGTTGGCTGCGGATCAGCATGAACCGCGCGATCCAGTTAGCGCCGATGGCCACCACGAAGACGCACCCCAGGACAGCGATCCAGAACCACAGTCGGGTCAGGGACGAGGTGGCGATGGCCTCGTCCACCGCCCGGCCCACCACGACGGGTGTCACGCCGTTGCACAGGAACCCGACCGCCATCCCGGCCGAGGCGACGAAGCTCCAGGGGCGCTGTGAGAGTGCGACTTTCAGCGTCCACCATCGTGCGTCGACCGCGGGCATCAAGGATCTTCGCCCACCCGGTCCGGGTAGCGCCGAATAGTCGACGATACTTTGCTGCCCGGGAGAGTGAGAGATGTCGAGCACGAGGGCAGATGCTACCGCGTGACGGGTTCGGCTCCTGTGCGGGCCGAGAGACCCCGGACGACGACGACAACGACGACAACGACGACGACGACGACGAGGAGGTTGGGGACTCATCTCGCAATCCTGAACGGCGCCGCGGACGCCGCGGACGTTACGCCTCTGGGCCCGACCCAGCAGGACGAGTTCATGAACGCCTGGGCGCGGTGGGCGCAGGAGACCGGGGCGGCGCTGGTCGACCCGGGGAAGCCGCTGTTCCACAAGCGACGGGTCACCGCGGGCGGCGCCGAGGTCATAGAGGACCAACTGGTCGCCTACGCGATCGTCACCGCGGAATCACACGATGCCGCCGTCGACGTCTTCCGTCGGCACCCTCACCTGACGTTGATTCCGGGCAACTCGATCGACGTCATCGAGTGCCCGGACATCCCCGGGCAGGTGGGCTAGCTGCGTGGACAGAACAGTCAGCCCACTGTGGTGGAGCGCGCCCGCCAGAGCGACCCCCAGGACTACCTGGCGGTGCGGGGGTGCGGGTAGACCGGGTCGCGGCCCTGGAAACTCAGGATGTTCTGGTTCTTGATCACCCCGTCCTGGATCTCGATCGCACGGGAGATCGTGAGACTCTCCGCCCACGCCGCCGGTCCCTCCATCACCGCGCGGAGGAACGGCAGGAGCGCTTCGCTGATCTCCCACGTCGCCGAGTTCCACAGGTAGGACGGGCTGTGGTCCACGGCGTAGTAGTTCACGCCCCGGCCCACGGTGAACATCGGGTCGTCGAACCCGGTTGTCCTGGCCCACTCGAACCCCATCCCCTCGTCGCAGGAGACGTCGATGATCAGGCTGCCAGCGGCGAACTCCGACAGGTCCTCGGTTCGCAGGTAGGTCAGGGGAGCGTTCACGTCCTGGAGCGTGCAGTTGACCACGATGTCGTGTGCGGCGAGGAACGTCGGGAGCAGAACGTCGCCGTCGTCGGTCGGGACCGTGCTGAGGTGCGTCGCGCCCTCGTTGGTGTTGAGCTGGGTGATGTGTGCGCTGTGGATCGGCGAGCCGACCGCCGAGGCGTCGCGCTGCGTGAGGACCTGGATGTCGTGGATCCCGTGCGCCTTGAGCGCGGTGACGGCGCCACGGGCGGTGGCCCCGAAGCCGATGACGACCGCACTGCGCCGTGGCCCGTAGTTGCCGGTCGAGCCGGTGAGGCTCATCGCGTGCAGGACGGAGGAGTAGCCGGCGAGCTCGTTGTTCTTGTGGAGCACGTGCAGGCTGAAGTCGCCCGCCTGGGTCCAGTGGTTCATCGCCTCAAAGGCGATCAGCGTGAGCCGATGATCGATCGCGGTCTGCGTCAACGCCGAGTTCTGCACGCAGTGGGGCCAACCCCACAGGGTGCGACCGGAGGGAATCGCGGCCATGTCCGCAGCCTGCGGTTTTGCCAGGAGCAGGACGTCTGCCGCCTCGACCACCTCGGAGCGCTCGGCGACCCGCCCCACGCGCGACTCGACATAACCGGGTTCCACCTGGAACTCCGCGGCGTAACCCCGCTCGACGATCATGCGCGCACGCACGTCTGCGTCGATCCGGTCCAGGTGATGCGGATGCAGTGGCAGCCGCCGCTCGTTGGCCATCGAGGAACTGGCGAGTACCCCGAGGGTGCGAAGCCGGGCGCTCGGGGAGGCCTCGTCCGTCGAGGCGGCGGAGACAATCGTGGATCGTTCAGCAGTGCCGGACATCCGGCCTCCCATCATCGGGGAACCGAAACCAGCTCCCCGCTGACTATATGCCGAACCGCCCGACGGTCAGATCAAGCCCCGGACTCGTGACGGAACCCGACCTTGATGGTGGCCTGCCAGTGCATGACGCGGTCGCCGTCGAGCTTTCCGCGGACGGATGTCACCTCGAACCATTCGAGGTTGCGTAGCGTCTTGGACGCCTCCGCGACCGCATTGGCGATCGCGTCGTCCGTCCCAACGGGTGACGACCCGACGATCTCGGTGACGCTGTAGATGTGGTTCGTGACGACCTCCCGCTGGTGTGATCCACGTCACTCTACTCGGGACCGGGCCGGGACTTCGGGAATCGGGTGTTCGCACGATCGAGCCCAGACGACACCGCACCCCTCGGCGGTCGGCCGAGGGGTGCGGTGAGGCGGGCGGGGTGGATCAGCCGCGGGTGTCCGCGAGAGCAGCGTTGAGCGTCTCGCTCGGGCGCATGGCCTCCCGCAGTTTTTCAACATCGGGCTGGTAGTAGCCGTCCAGCTCCACCGGCGTGCCCTGGACCGCCAGCAGTTCCTCGAGGATGGTGTCCCGGTCGGTGGTCAGCTTCTCCGCCAGCGGAGCGAAGTGCGCTGCCAACTCCGAGTCCTCGGTCTGCGCGGCCAGCTCCTGGGCCCAGTAGAGGGCGAGCCAGAACTGGCTTCCCCGGTTGTCGAGCTCACCGGTGACCCGCGACGGCGACTTCCGGTTCTCCAGCAGTGTGCCGGTGGCGGTGTCGAGCGTCTTGGCCAGGATGGTGGCCTTGGGGTTGTCGGTCTTGCGGCCCAGGTCGTCGAGGCTCGCACCCAGCGCGAGGAACTCCCCGAGGGAATCCCAGCGCAGGTGGTTCTCCTCCACGAGCTGCTGGACGTGCTTCGGAGCCGAACCTCCCGCGCCGGTCTCGTACAAACCGCCGCCGGCCATCAGGGGGACGACAGACAGCATCTTGGCGCTGGTACCGAGCTCGAGGATCGGGAACAGGTCGGTGAGGTAGTCGCGCAGGATGTTGCCGGTCACCGAGATGGTGTCCAGACCCCGCCAGGCGCGCTCGAGGGTGTACCGCATGGCGCGCACCTGGGACATGATCTGGATGTTCAGGCCCTCGGTGTCATGCTCGGCCAGGTACTTGTTCACCAGGGTGATCAGGTTGTTCTCGTGCGGCCGGTACGGGTCGAGCCAGAAGACCGCCGGCATCTCGGACGCGCGGGCGCGGTCTACGGCGAGCTTCACCCAGTCCCGGATCGGTGCGTCCTTGACGGTGCACATGCGCCAGATGTCGCCGGCCTCGACGTCCTGGGACAGGAGGACCTCGCCGGTGGTGGAATCGACGATGTTGGCGACCCCGTCGTACTGGACCTCGAAGGTCTTGTCGTGGCTGCCGTACTCCTCGGCCTTCTGGGCCATGAGGCCGACGTTCGGCACGGTCCCCATCGTCGTCGGATCGAAGGCGCCATTTGTCTTGCAGAAGTTGATGATCTCCTGGTAGATCCGCGCGAACGTGGACTCCGGGATCACGGCCTTGGTGTCCTTCTTGCGGCCGTCGGCGCCGTACATCTTCCCGCCGATCCGGATCATCGCGGGCATCGAGGCGTCGACGATCACGTCGGACGGCGAATGGAAGTTGGTGATGCCGCGGGCCGAGTCGACCATCGCCAGCTCCGGCCGGTGCTCATGGCACCGGTGCAGATCCTCGATGATCTCCTCCTTCTTGGAGGTGGGCAGGTTCTCGATCTTGTCGTAGAGATCGACCATGCCGTTGTTGACGTTGATCCCGAGCTCGGTGAACAGCTCGTCGTGCTTGGCAAAGGCCTCTTTGTAGAACACCCGGACGGCGTGGCCGAACACGATCGGGTGGCTCACCTTCATCATGGTGGCCTTGACGTGCAGCGAGAACATGACGCCGGTCTCCTTGGCGTCGTTGAGCTGCTCCTCGTAGAAGTCCATGAGCGCCTTCTTGCTCATGAACATCGAGTCGACGACCTCGCCGGCCTCGAGCGGCACCGTCTTGAGCACGTGAGTCTGACCGTCCGGGGTCACCACCTCCATGCGCGCGTCGCAGGCGTGGTCGAGGATGATCGACTTCTCACCGGCGTAGAAGTCGCCGTGCGTCATGTGCGCGACGTGGGACTGCGAGGCCATCGACCACTTGCCCATGGAATGTGGATTGGCTCTGGCGTACTCCTTCACCGCCTTCGGGGCCCGACGGTCCGAGTTGCCCTGGCGGAGCACCGGGTTCACGGCGCTGCCCAGGCACGTCGAGAGCCGCTCAGCGATCTCGATCTCCTCAGGGGTCTTCGGGTCGTACGGGTAGGCGGGGATGTCGTAGCCCTTGGCCTGGAGTTCCGCGATCGCCTTGTTCAGCTGGGGTACCGAAGCGCTGATGTTCGGCAACTTGATGATGTTGGTGCCGGGTTCCTGAGCCATCCGGCCCAGATCGGCCAGGTTGTCGGGCACCTTCTGCTCATCGGTGAGCCGGTCGGGGAAGGCGGCCAGGATGCGGGCGGCCACCGAGATGTCGCTCGTCTCGACCTCGATCCCGGCGGCTTCGGTGAAGGTGCGCACGACCGGGAGGAATGCTTCCGTCGCCAGTCGTGGGGCCTCGTCGGTGAGGGTGTAGATGATCGTCTGTGTGTCTGGGGTCATGTATGTCGACTCTTTTCGTCTCAGGCTGATCCCATTCTTGTGGAGCGGGATCAGCTCGCCTGCGCCATTATCGCCCGAGTCGGACCGGCGTCGCCAGACCCCCGGGCATGGATCCGGCGACTCGTTCCACGTGTGCAGCTCGGTGATCGTCTCGGCGTCCCCCTGCAGTCTGGTCCAAGACCGAATCGCACGCGGCGTTTCACGGCGGCGGGTGCCCCGGTCGGGCCGTCCCGGGGCTGGCCGGGAGGGTGTCGCACGCGGCCGAACAGGCCTAGGGTCGCAGGCACCGTTACTTCTCGAGGAGGCATGGACGATGGCCGATGTATCTTCCCGCGCGAACGACCTGGCCGCGCTACACGATTCGGGTGATCTGGTGGTCCTCCCGACAGTCTGGGACACCTGGAGTGCCAGGGTCGCCGCCGGTGCGGGTTTCCACGGCCTCACCGTGGGCAGTCACCCGGTCGCCGACGCCATCGGCAGCGCCGACGGCGAGAAGATGGATTTCGGTGAGTATCTCGGCGTGGTCCGCAGGATCGCCGACGCCGTCGATGTCCCCGTGAGCGCGGACGTGGAGTCCGGGTACGGGCTCGAGCCCGGGGAGCTGGTCTCGCGGCTGCTCGAGGCCGGGGCCGTCGGGGCGAACATCGAGGACGTGGTCCACCGTGAGGGTAAGCGGGTCCGTGACCGGCAGGAGCACGCCGACTACATCGCCGGCGCCCGCCGGGCCGCGGACGATGCCGGGGTGCCGTTCGTGATCAACGGGCGTACCGACGCCGTCAAACTCGGCACCGACGTCTTCCCCGACCCGCTCGCCGAGGCGGCCGAGCGCATGGTGCTGATGGAGAAGGCCGGCGCCCGGGCCGTCTACCCGGTGGGGCTGTCGACGGCCGACCAGGTGACCCGGCTGGTCTCGGCCGTGTCCATACCGGTCAATGTGACCGCCCACCCCGTCAAGGGCCACGGCGCCGGTGATCTGGCCGCGCTGACGGGGCTCGGGGTGCGGCGGGTGACATTCGGGCCGCTCTGGCAGATGTGGCTCGCCGAGGTCTCGGCCGACCAGCTCGCCAACTGGCTGAAAGTCGACTGACAGCGCGTCACCGACTGATACCGCGTCAGTGACTAATGCCGCGTCAGTGTCTGATGCCGCGTCACGCTCATTCGAGTCGCCGACGAGAGGGGAGGCCCATGACTCCGCATCCGGGGCACGACGTGACCATCGAGCGTGTGATCCGTGCGCCCCGCGGGGTGGTCTGGGACGCCTGGACCACCCCGGAGCTCTTCGGGCGGTGGTGGATCCCGGAGCCGTACCTCTGCGGTGTGGAGTACTTCGCACCGCGCGCGGGCGGCGGCTTCGTCACGACGATGAGTGGGGACGGAGCAGAGCCCACACCCCATATGGACGCGGCGTTCCTCGTCGTCGAGAAGGGGGAACGTCTGGTGTTCACCAACGCTGTGGACAGCACCCTGCGTCCGGCGACCCCGTTGCCGGTGGCCGTCACGGGGGACGTCACGCTGGCCGACCATCCGGACGGAACGCTGTACCGGATCACCGCGCGGCATGCAGATGAACAGGGTCGGGCCCTCCACGAGGAACTCGGTCTCGTGGAGGGCTGGACCCTCGTCACCGCGCAGCTCGCGCGGGTCGTCGAGTGATCGATCGGGTCAGCGCACCGGGGTGGGCTCGTCCGCCTGCGCCGGGTGGGCGGCAGCGACCGGCGAGATCGCGGGGGTCCGGGGGATGCACAGCACCACCAGGGCTCCCGTGATCGCCGCTCCCGCGCCCAGGAGGAAGCACAGGTGGAACATCTCCTCGGCCGGGATGGACAGCCCGTCGCCGAGTTGGGTCATGCGGCTGGTCAGGACGAGTGCCATCACGGCACCGGCGATCGTGGTGCCCATCGAGCGCATCAGCGCGTTCACGCCGACGCCCGCTCCGGCCTCGGTGGCGGGGGAGTTCTGCAGGATCAGGGTGGGCATGGCGGCGTAGCCGATGCCGACTCCGGCGGAGGCGATGCAGGTCGAGACGAGCAGCTGCCACGGCTCGGCGGCGAACGCGGCGGCGGAGAGATATCCGGCGGCGATCACCACCGCACCCACCGCCAGGGTGACCCGGGCGCCGAAGCGCGTGAGCATGAGACTGGAGACCGGGGTGAAGGCCAGCATCATCAGGCCTGCCGGCGCCATCCAGAGTCCGGCCTGCAGGATGGTCTGCCCCATCCCGTACCCGGTGGCCTCGGGTAGCTGGAGCAGCTGCGGGACGACGATCGACTGCGCCATCATCCCGAAGCCGATGAGCAACGCCGCGATGTTGGTGAGCAGGATCGGTCGCCGCGCGGTCGTACGCAGGTCGACCAGGGGGTGCGGGTGGCGGGTCTCGTAGAAGCCCCACGCCAGCAGGACGGCAATGCCGCCGATGATCGCGCCGAGGGTGGAGGGGGAGCCCCAGCCCCAGTCGCCGCCCTTGGAGATGCCGCCGAGTACGGCGACCACGCCCACCGCGAGGCCGATGGCCCCCACGGTGTCGAGGCGGGACTCGTCGACCGGCGGGCGGTGGGGGAGGACGACGACGGAGAGGAGCGCCATCACGGCCGCGAGTCCGGCCGACACCCAGAACAGGACGTGCCAGTTGTAGTCCTGGGCGATCCAGGCGGCGAGCGGCAGGCCGAGCGCGCCGCCGACGCCGAGCGTGGCGCTGATCCCCGCGACGGAGGAGTTCTGCATGGACGCCGGCACGGTCTCGCGGACGAAGCTGATCGCGACCGGGATGTAGCCCATGGCCAGGCCCTGGAGGATGCGACCGATGAGGACCGGGACGATCGACGAGGACAGCGCGCAGACGAGCGAGCCCGCCAGCAGGATCAGGGCCGAGGTGACCAGGACCGGCTTGCGGCCGCGGATGTCGGCGAGCCGGCCGGCGACGGGCATCGCCACACCGCCGGCCAGCAGAGTGGCCGTGACCACCCAGGCGGCGGAGCTCGGGTCGGTGCTGAGCAGACGCGGCAGTTCGGGCTGGAGCGGGATGACCAGCGACTGCATGAGTGCGGCGCACATGCTCGAGAATCCCAGGACCAGCACGATCAGTACGGGTGCTGTCGCGGTTCTGTCCCTGGTGGTGGCGGTGCGTGGCATCGGGTCCTTCCCGGGGTGCTCCGGGGAGCAGATATGTAACTTACATAGATGGACCTGTGTAGACTACATATCTGCATGTAGCGGAGCAAACGGCAGCGGAGGAGACCTGAGATGGGCGATCGTGAGGGGCGGTGGTCCGACGGCGACGCGCCCGCCGAACGGCAGCTCGCGGCCCTGTTCAGCAAGCTGGACAAGCAGCGCCGAGCGCTGGAGGGATCACTCCGACTCGGCACGGCGGATCTGCGGCTGCTGTGGCTGTTCGCCGACGGCCGGGCCCGCACGCTCAGAGAGATCGCCGACGAGCTCGGACTCGAGCAGTCCACGGTCAACAGGCAGGTCAACGCAGCGCTCGGATCCGGCCTGCTCGAACGGAGCCGGAGACCGGGCGGGACGGCGTACGAGTTCGACAGGACCACTGACGGTCGGCGTGCGTTCGAGAAGGACGCCGGTATCTCCCTGGGCACCTACGCCGCCGCGCTCGACGCGATGGGGCGGACCGACGCCGAGGCGTTCCTCACCCTGACCCAGCGTTTCCTCGACCACTTCCGCAGCGCGGTGGACTCCGCCGGCGGCTGATCCGCCGCATGCGGGCCGACCCCGCCGGGTGGCCCGGGGACGTCAGTCGTGCGAGTTCGGGCGTCTGCGGCTCGCCTTGGTCTGCGCCTGCCGGCGCTTGGCGTTGATGCGCCGAACCCGGGATCCGTAGGTGGGCCGCGTCGGGCGCCGGACGGTCTCCGGGGCGAGGGCGTCCCGGAGCAGGGTCGCGAGCCGGTTCCGGGCGGCCCGCCGGTTCTGCCTCTGTGCCCGGTGTTCCGAGGCGGCGACGCTGAGCACGGTGCCGGCGAGGGACGGGGCGAGCCGGTCCAGCGCGAGGGTCCGCTGGGCCTCGCTCAGCGCAGTGGTCGTGGCCAGGTCCAGGCTCAGTTGCACGCGGGAATCGGCCGTGTTGACGCCCTGGCCCCCGGGCCCCGACGAGCGGGAGAACTGCTCGAGGAGCTCTCTAGCCGGCACGCGTAGTCCGCGCGGGATTCCGGGCCCGGGAGCCACGAGGAGGTCGTCCATGCTCACCAGTGTGCCGCCCCCGAGCGAATGGCCCGGAGGCGCTCTCCCACAGGTGCGAGGCCGACACGCACACGAGAGGAGTCCGTCCTGTTCCAGCCGGACGGGTGCGGGTTACGGATACCTTCATTCCCGGGCGGTCCGTGCCGTCGGCACCACGACTCGAGCCCACCCATGAGGGGACGGGCGATGCACGAGAAGGTCGACGAGCGGGCCGGTCGGAGCAGACGGGTCCTCGGCATCGTCCTGGCGCTCGCGGCGACCGCCCTGGGCGTGGTGGTGATCCTGGTTCACCTCGCGCTGCCGGAGATCGTGAGGTTCGCGGGGATCGGCCTCGTCGTCGTCGGCCTCGCGACGGTGATCGGCGTCGACAGCGACGGCGACGGGGACGACGGCGCCGGCCGGTCAAGGCGATGGGTGCGTGTCCTCGCCGGACTGGCGGCGGCCACAGCTGGCGTCGTGGTGTTGGTGTGGCAGTCCGCGAGTACCCGGAGCCTCCTGTGGGTGATGGTCACCGCGCTGATCGTGCACGGGGTCCACACGATCGTCGCAGCACTCCGGCGCGATGCCGACCGCCGCGTGGCCGGGTTGTTCAGTGGCGCCGCGGCCGTCCTGTCGGGACTGCTGTGCCTGGTCTGGCCGGTGTTGGCTATCGAGCTGATCAGGTTCGGCGTGGGCGCCTGGCTGGTGTTCGTCGGGCTCCGCGCGTTCCTGGAACCACTGGTGCGCCGGCGCGGGGGGGCGGGGCCCGGCGCGCACCGAGGCCGGTCGTCTCCGCCGGTGGGGACGCACGATCCTGGCGGTAGGGGTGTTCTCGCTGGTGGCAGCGCTGGCGATCGGCAGCGCCGTGCTGCTGCGCGGGGACGGCCGCCCGGGTCCGGGAGCCTTCTATAGGTCTGACGAGCCCTTGCCTGCCGAGCCCGGGATGCTCCTTCGCTCCGAGACGATGACCGCCGGGGTGCCGGACGGCGCCGATGCCTGGCGGATCCTGTACACCACCACCCGCCCGGACGGTGGCGTCGCGGTGGCCAGCGGCACCGTCATCGCGCCGAGCGGTCGAGGCGCGGAGGCGCTGCCGCTGATCAGCGTCGCCCACGGGACCACCGGCATCGTGCCCCGGTGCGCGCCGTCGCTGAGCCCCACCCCGTTCGCGGACGGCGCGGGAACCGCACTGGTGGAGATGGTCACCGAGCACGGTTGGGCGGCGGTGACCTCCGACTACGTGGGCCTGGGCACCGAAGGCCCGCACCCGTACCTGGTGGGGCAGGCGGAGGCGCGCAACGTCCTGGATGCCTCCCGTGCCGCTCAGCAGCTCGACGGCGTCAGCGTCAGCGCCGACACCGTGGTGTGGGGGCATTCGCAGGGCGGCCACGGGGCACTGTGGACGGGCCAGATCGCGGAGGACTACGCGCCGGACCTGACGATCAGGGGGATCGCCGCGATGGCCCCCGCCACCGACCTGGACGCGCTGGCGCAGGCGGACAAGAACGAGGTGGGCGGAAAAGCCGTCTCGGCGTACATCGCCGAGTCCTGGAACGAGCTCTACCCGGAGCTCGACCTGGCCGACCACCTCAACCCGGGCACCGCGCACGGCGTGGCGGAGGTCGGCCGGCTGTGTTTCAACGAGAAGGATGTCCTGGCCGCCCTGGCCCGCAGTAGCCAGGTGCCACAGCAGGTGTTCCCGGACTCGCTGCTCGACGGCGACCTGGGGACGATGCTGCGCACCAACTCGCCGACCGGGCCGTGGCCCGCAGCGGTGCTGGTCGCTCAGGGGCTGACCGATCCGCTGGTGAAGCCCGACATGCAGCAGGACTGGGTCGACGCGCGCTGCGGCGACGGCGAGCGGCTGGACTATCGGACCTATCCGGGTCTCGGACACATGGAGCTCGTGGGCGCGGACTCGCCGCTCATCCCGCAACTCGTGTCGTGGACCCTCGACCGTTGGGCCGGGGCCGCGCCCACGCCGACCTGCTGAGCGGAGCGCGGCACGATGGTCGTCGTCGACCCATTGACACTTTCCCGTATGGGAATATGATCGTCCCCATGGCACGGGCTGCAACCACCTCGGACGTCTTCAACGCGATCGCCGAACCCCAGCGTCGACAGATCCTGGTGCTGCTGCGGGCGGGCGAGCGGCCGGCGACCGACGTGGCGCGCGAGCTGGGGATGACCCAGCCGGGAGCATCCAAACACCTGCGTGTGCTCCGCGAGGTCGGGCTCGTCCGCGATCGCCGCGACGGCAGGCGGCGCCTCTACGACCTCGACGCCGGCGGGCTCCGACCGGTCCACGAGTGGGTCGGCGGATTCGAGCGGTTCTGGAACGAGGGCTTTGACAAGTTGGATGCCTACGTCCACGAGTTGGCGCGGGCCGAGCAGGAGGAGTAGGTCATGAGTGAGAACGGACTCGACCCCAGCGGGTCACCGACCGCGGACCGCGAGGTCAGGATCTCCAGGTACATCGACGCGCCGCGCGAACTGGTGTTCCGGGCGTTCACCGAGGTGGCGCACCTCTCGCGGTGGTGGGGCCCGGAGGGATTCACCACCACCACCCGGTCCTTCGAGTTCCGAGTGGGCGGGGTGTGGGACTTCGTGATGCACGGCCCGGACGGCACCGACTACCGGGAATGGATCACCTGGCGTGACATCGTCCCGGCGGAGCGGATCGCACTGCTGCACGGCGAGTCCCCCGATGATCCCGACGCGTTCGAGTCGGTCCTGGTCTTCGAACCCGAGGGCGCCGGGACCCGCATCGACTTCCGCACGGTGTTCCCCACGCGGGAGCTCCGCGACCGGGCGGTGGAGGAGTACCACGCGGTGGAGGGCGGTGAGCAGACCCTGGCCCACCTGGCGGCCTACGTCACCGCACTCGCCGCCACCGAACTCGCGGCCACCGACCTCTCGGCTGCGGACGTCCCGGCGGGTCCCCGCGACCAGCTCGTGCGGGTCCACAACTTCTCCGTCTCACTCGACGGGTTCGGCACCGGCGACGGCCAGTGCCTCGAGGAACCCTTCGGCCACGCCGGGCACCGCCTGCTCGAGTGGGCGCTGCCGACGCGGACGTTCCAGGACATGGGCTTCCACGGGGAGCAGCAGGCCTCGGTGGGGGTCGACGAAGCCTTTGCGAGCCGCTGGAACACGGGCATCGGCGTGGAGATCATGGGGCGCAACAAGTTCGCGCCGTCCCGCGGCCCGTGGGCGGACGAGGAGTGGCGCGGCTGGTGGGGGGACAACCCGCCCTTCCACACCCCGGTGGTCGTCCTCACCCATCACCCGCGGCCGACCCTGCAGATGGCGGGCGGAAACTCGTTCCACTTCCTGGACGCCGACCCGGCCGCCGCGCTCGACTACGCGCGCGACCTGGCAGGCGGCCTGGACGTACGCATCGGCGGGGGCGCCAGCACCATCCGCCAGTTCCTCGAGGCCGATCTCATCGATGAGATGCACCTCGTCGTCGTCCCCATCCTCCTGGGCAGGGGCGAACGGTTGTGGGACCGATTGGAAGGACTCGATCAACGGTTCCGGATCGAGGCCACAACCTCTCCCAGCGGCGTCATCCACCTGAGCTTCTGGCGTCACCGGGCGCGGGCGCCCCGGACGACGTCCGGCGGGTGACGAGGGGAGCCTCGGACAACGCCCGACGGGTGAGGAAGCGGCGCGGCTCCCCGGTCAGCGGGTCGGTGAACACGAGTTCCCGGGCCAGCAACTGCAGCGGGAGGGCGGGGTCGTCCGGCACCTCGGGGAGGAGTTCCGGGTACCGGCGGTCGCCCAGGATCGGGATCCCGAGCGCCGACAGATGCACGCGCAACTGGTGCAGCCGGCCGGTGTGGGGGCGCAGGAGCGTGTGCAGCACCTCGCGTCCGGAGGCGCTCGTCCCGGCTCCCAGAACGTCGACGAGGGTCTGGGAGTTCGGGTCGCGCTCCGGTCGGACCGCGACCCGCAGGTCCCCACGCAGCCTCTCGAGGTGGTCGCGGTGGACCAGGGGGACCGGCCGCCCGGCGAGCTCCCGGACCCGCGGATCCCACTCCGGCGGCCGCGGGGAGACCGCCTCGTAGGCCTTGGCCACCTCACGCCTCTCGAACAGCGACTGATACGCCCCCCGCGTGGCGGGTCGGGCCGAGAACATCACCAGCCCGGCCGTGGCGCGGTCCAGGCGGTGGATCGGCGACAGGTCGGGGTTGTCCAGCCGGACGCGCAGACGGACCAGCGCGGATTCTCTCAGGAACCTCCCCGTCGGGGTGGTGGGGAGGAAGTGCGGTTTGTCGATCACCACGAGGTGGTCGTCGGCGTACAGGATCTGCTCATGAAACGGCAGGGGTCGCTCCGCGGGCAGTTCGCGGTGGTACCAGAGGAACTCGTGCGTTCCCAGTGCCGTGTGCGAGTCGATCGCCGCGGCGTCGACGCCGACGAAGTCACCGGCGTCGAACCGGCGGTACAGGTCGGCCGGGTCCAGGTGATCGAACCGCTCGACCACGAACTCGGCGATGGTCGCCCACGGCCCGGTCGCCGGCACGCGCAGCCTCGTCGGGCCGACCCCGTCCTTGACGGGCAGGGGAGAGGGCATGGGCACAGGCGCCATCCTCCCACCCCGGGCGCGGGAGCCTCGTCAATGGCGGTACCTGGTCGTCAGGCGGTGAACGGCCGTAGGTGCAGGCCAGCCCTCGCTCGGGAGGACGACAGTCTCAGGAGGAATACAGTGGGGTCCATGGCAAGGCACGACCCCCACGCCGACCCCCACGCCGACCCCCACGCCGACCCCCACGCCCTCTCGGACACGTCGTCGAGCCGGGCGGCCGGGCCACTCGTCGGACCGGCCACCGGCCCGGACCTCCACGTGATGAGCTGGAACGTCCGCCGGCCGGTGCCTGCGGTGCTGACGCGTACGGCCGACCGGTGGGATGTCCGTGCTCCCAGGGTGCGGGCGCTCCTCGGAACAGAACTGCCCACTGTGCTGGGTGCGCAGGAGGTGGTGGCAGAGCAGGCCGAGGCGATGCGCCGCGCGCTCGGCGCGCGGTACCGCTACGTCGGCCGGGGCAGGAGCGTCGCCGGGGGAGGGGAGGCGTCGCCGATCTTCTACGACTCGAGCAGGCTCGAGCTGCTCGGGTGGGATCAGGCGGCGCTCTCCGATCACCCCTCCCGTCCGGGATCGGTCTCGTGGGGGAACGTCTTCCCCCGCGTCGTGGTGTCCGCGACCTTCCGCGACCGTGTGACCGCCCGGCGGTTCCTCGTGGTCAACACCCACCTCGACCCGCTCTCCGCGCGCTCCCGACTGAGGTCGGCGCGCGCGATCCTCGACCTGGTGGACGCGAGTGGGCTACCCGCCGTCGTCACCGGAGATCTCAACGCCGGACCCGCGAGCCCGGTGGTCCGCGAGCTGGGGTCGGGCGGGATACTCGCGGACAGCTGGCACGGTGCGCGGAGCCGGGTGAGCGAGGAATGGGGCACCTACGCCAACTACCGGGCGCCGCGGAGAAACGGGCGCAGGATCGACTGGATACTTGTCACGTCATCGTTTAAGGTCTCCCGTGCGGCGGTCAACCCGCTCCGGTGCGGCGGCGGGTGGGCATCGGATCACCTGCCGGTACACGCCGTGATGGGCCTGGACGAGAAAGGTGCTGAGAGGTGATCGACAACTTCCTCCGGCCCGCGGTGACCGGTGGCGGGAGGGCGGCGGACGCCCTCCGGCTCCTCGGCACCCTCGGGGTCCCGGTCGCCCTGATGCTGTACGGCCTGACCGACGCGGCCATCGTCGCGTTCACCCTGCCCGGTCTGATGCTCCCGCGCTTCCTCGGCATGCGGCCGTGGGCGGACTGCGCGGTGTCCGTCACGCTGCTCGTGGCGGCCTGGAGCAACGTCTACGACCTGTATACGCAGGTCTGGTGGTGGGACCTCGTGGTCCACTTCGTGTGCGCGGGCGCTCTGGCGGCCGTGACCTACCTCCTGCTCGCTCATCGCGGGATCGTGTCCGCTCCGTCCGCGCCCGGGTTCTCCGCCGTGGGGGCGGTCGTGGTGACCGCCGGCGTGGGTCTGGCGCTGGGCGCGCTGTGGGAGATGATCGAGTGGTTCGGCTACGCCTACCTCACCGAGGAGATCTTTGTGACCCCGGGCGACACGATCGGCGACATGGCCGCGGGCGGGCTGGGGGCAGTGGGCGCCGGCGTCCTCCTGGCCTACCGGCCTCAGCTGCTGATGCCGACGGCCCTGCCGACCAGCGCGTCGTCGGAGAGCACCTCGAGCAGGTAGGCCGCCAGATCCGCTCGCGGAATGGTCCCGCCCAGCTTGCCCCCGTCACCGACCTCGTGGACGCGCCAGCTGCCCGTCCCCGGCCTGGCGGTCAGACCGGTGGGCCGGACCACCGTCCAGTCCAGGCCCGAGGTCGCCACGACCGACTCCTGAGCGTTGTGGTCGGCGAGCGGAGCGGCCAGTAGGACCTTCATCACCAGCCGCAACGGCAAGGGCATCTGCGTGCCCGAGTCGCCGGCGCCGAGCGAGGACTGGACCACGAGTCGTCGGGCCCCGGTTTCGGTCATGGCCGCCACGACCGAGCGCGTGACCTCCGCGCGCTGGCGCCGGACCCCCTTGGCCCCGCCCACCGTGATGACGATCGCGTCGGCTCCCGTCACGGCCTCGCGGGCGACCGCCGGGTCGGTGGCACTCCCGACGACCGTCCGGACGCCGGCGGGCGCGGTGCCACTGCGCGAGACGACTGTCACCTCGTGTCCGGCGTCGCGTGCCAGTTCCGCCAGCAGGGCCCCTGTGCCCTGGGACCCGCCGATGATGCTGAGCTTCATCAGTTCCCCGCCTCGTCGTCGTCGTAGTGGTGTTCTCGCTCCGACCCTAGTGGGTCGCGCGGCGCTCCCGGCCGGTCGTCCCGCCCGGCCGGCGCGCCCTGCCACCGGGTCGGGGCGACGGTCCGGACCAGCTCGGCCAGGAGCGGGAAGAGCAGGACGGTGACGGCCCCCGCGGCCACGAGGACCGACGAGATCTCGCTGGTCATCAGGTGGTTGTTCACGGCGACCTCGGTGACCGCCACGATGATCGGGAGGCCGGTGGCGGCGTAGAGGCCCACCCGCGCCCGCTCCCGTGGACCGGACAGTCCCGGACTCGCGTGCAGGACGGTCTCGGCCAGCCACACCCCGCCTCCCCGGATGACGAACATGCACGTCACCGCCGCCACCAGGAGCCAGGGTGACCGCGCCACGGCGCCCAGGTCGATCCCCATACCCGACACCACGAAGAACGCCGGGATGAACAGGGTGTAGCCGACGGTCTCCAGCTGGTGCAGGAGCAGCGTCGCGAGGTCCCGGTCGGGGCCCGTGCCCGTGTCCCGCAGGCCCACCCCGAGGGAGTCGACCAACCGTCGCAGGATCATGCCGGCGGCGAACGCACCGAGCACCACGTCCAGGCCGAACACCGTGGCCACGACCATCATCGAGGCCAGGAGGAGCATCACCGTTCGCATGGCCAGCTGGCCGGTGGAGGTGGTGCCCCGCAGGAGCATCCGCCCGAGCGCGGGGATGTGGAGCAGGTGGGCGGGCACCACCAGGATCACGAGGGCGGCCACCAGGAACAGCCCGACCGCCGCGATCGAGGATCCGATGCTGCGGGTGCCCAGCAACACCGCCATCACCAGGATCGGACCCAGCTCACCGACCGCCCCGTGGGTGAGGACCGCTCGACCCACCGGCGTGCTGTCGTGACCGGCGCCCTTGAGGATGGGCAGGAGGGTGCCGACGGCCGTGGACGTGAGCAGCAACCCGATCGCGACGGCGGTCTCCCAGCGTCCCGAGACCAGCCACCCCACCCCGGCCGCCAGGATCAGGCTCGCCACCCAGGTCCCGGCCGCCCGCCGCCCGCTGCGCCCGGTCATCGAGGAGACCTCGAGTTCGAACCCGGCCAGGAGGAAGAGCATCCCCAGCCCGATCTCGGACAACAAGATGACCCCGCCGTCTTCCACCGCGAGGTTCAGCCCGGAGGGGCCGATGAGCATCCCGCCGGACAACAGCAGCACCACACCCGGGACGTGCGAGCGGGTGAGCCCGGCCAGCAGCGGCGCCACCCAGACCGCCAGGACGATCCAAAACAGCGAGACCAGCTCGGTCGGGGAGGCTTCGGCGGCCAGGAGGGTCGTGGTCACATCTGCGGCCTCTCACGCGGTTGATCAACGGGACTTTACTGGAGCGTCCGCGCCGGTCGGACCGGGAGGAGCGGTCGCCGGGCAGCAGTCCCCGGGCGGCACCTCCCGGGTCGTGCGAAGGTGGAGGGCATGACCGGCTCGCCGTGCACGCTCTCCGATGCTGATCCCCGGCGGCTCCCGGCCTTCAGCCGCACGTACGGCGAGGGACGGCTGACCCTGGGGTTGGGCTTCCCACTGGTCACCCGTGGCGACGAGGACGCGGTGTCGGACATCGGCCACCAGGTCGAGATCGCCCGCGCCGCGGAGTCGGGTGGGTTCGCCGCCCTCTACGCCCGTGACATCCCGCTGCGGGTCCCGTCCTTCGGCGACGTCGGCCAGGTCTACGACCCGTGGATCTTCCTGACCCACGTGGCCGCGCACACCAGCCGGATCGCGCTCGGGACGGCGGCCGTGGTCCTGCCCGTCCGCCACCCGCTGCACGTGGCCAAGTCGGCGGCCAGCCTCGACCGGCTGACCGGCGGCCGGTTCCTGCTGGGGGTGGCCTCCGGCGACCGGCCGGAGGAGTTCCGCGCCTTCGGTCTGGAGCAGGGGGCGCGGGGGGAGGCCTTCCGCGAGAACCTGGCGGTGATGACCCACGCGCTCACCACCGAGATGCGCGGGATCCGCTGGTCCGGCGGCTGGATGCACAGCGCCGACGTGGTGCCCAAGCCCACGGCGTCGTCGGTGCCGCTGATCATGACCGGCTCGTGCCAGCAGAGCATCGGGTTCCTCGCCGAGCACGGCCACGGGTGGATGACCTACCCGCGGGACTTCGACGCGCAGCGACGGACCGCCGCGCGGTGGCGGGAACTGGTGAGGGAGACCAGCGACGACGACGAGGTGTTCAAACCCTTCGCGCAGTCGCTCCAGATCGACCTCTCCGACGATCCGGACGAGGCGGCCTCGCCGATCGACTTCGGGTTCCGGATCGGCCGCCGGCGTCTGGTCGAGCACCTCGGGGACCTGCGGGACATCGGCGCCAACCACGTGCTGCTGGGCGTCGGGGCCTCGCGCAGGCCGATCCGCGAGGTGGTCGAGGAGCTGGCCGAGCACGTCGTACCCCAGTTCCCCGCGTTGGACACCTCACCCGGACCCGCGTCGTTCCGCGAGTCCTCTCCCGGGACGGCGGGCCGATGAGCATCTCGATCCTGTGGTTCCGCCGCGACCTGCGACTGTCCGACCACCCCGCGCTCCTGGCCGCCATCGGGTCCTCGGACGAGGTGCTGCCGGTCTTTGTCTGGGATCCGGTGTTGATCGGTGACGGTGGCGCGCGCGTGCAACGGCTCGCGGCGTCACTCGCCGCACTGTCCGCGGACACCGGTGGGGCGCTCGTCGTCCGGACCGGCGACCCCGCCGAGGTGATCGCCGACCTGGCCGCGGAGGCGGACGCCCGCGAGATCCACGTGACCCGCGAATCCACCCCCTACGGGCGTCGGCGGGACCAGCGGGTGCGGGCACGGCTCGAGCGGGACGGCCGAGAGCTGGTGGAGACCGGATCGCCCTACGCCGTCGGACCGGGGCGGGTGCGAAATCGCACCGGCGAGCCCTACAAGGTCTTCACCCCCTTCTCCCGGGCCTGGCACGAGCACGGGTGGCCGCGGCCCGGTGAGCGTCCCGGCGAGATCGCGTGGGCGACCGGCCACCACTCCGCCGACCCGGCCGGCCCCGGATCCCGGAGCACGGCGGGTCGCGGCGCAGCTCGCGGCGCTGTGAAGGCCGTGGAGGCGGGGGAGCGGGCGGCCCTCGCGCGCTGGCGGGCCTTCCTCGACGAGGACTTGGACGGCTACGCCGAGCAGCGGGACCGGCCGGACCTCGACACCACCAGCCGCCTGTCGGTGCATCTGAAGTACGGCGAGATCCACCCGCGGACGATCCTCGCCGAGTTGGCCGAACACCCGGCCGCCGGCGGCGAGAGCGCCCGTCGGTTCGTCACCGAGCTGGCGTGGCGGGAGTTCTACGCGGACATCCTCTGGCACTGGCCCCGGTCCGCCTGGCGGGATCTCCGCGACGCGCTCGCGGGCATGGCCTACGACGAGGGCCCGGAGGCGGGAGAACTCGTGGAGGCATGGAAACAGGGGCTGACCGGGTACCCCGTGGTGGACGCCGGGATGAGACAGCTGCTGGCCGAGGGGTGGATGCACAACCGCGTCCGGATGATCACCGCGAGCTTCCTGGTCAAGGACCTCCACGTGTGGTGGCCGGTCGGGGCCCGGCACTTCCTGGACCACCTCATCGACGGCGACATCGCCTCCAACAACCACGGTTGGCAGTGGGTGGCCGGTACCGGGACGGACGCCTCGCCCTGGTTCCGGGTGTTCAACCCGGTCACCCAGGGACTCAGATTCGACCCGGCCGGGGAGTACGTGCGCCGGTGGGTGCCCGAGTTGGCCCACCTGCCCGGCGCAGCGGCCCACGAACCATGGCGGTCGCCCGACGGGTACCGCAACGGATACCCCGAGCGCATCGTCGACCATGCCGAGGAGCGCCTCGAGGCCCTGCGGCGCTACGACGTCGCCCGCGGGAGCGAGAACTGACGGGCGGGCGCTCATTGTTGCTCCCGTTCCGATGAGGCTCCCCGGTCCCGCTCAGCTCCGGACCTGCTCAGCTCCGGACCTGCTCAGCTGGTGCGGCCGTGGGACGTGTCGAGGCGGTCGAGGAGTTCCCTCCACGAGGGGGCCGATCGGTCTCGCTCCGAGATCGGACCCACCGGAAGCGGCCACTCCAGACCCAGGTCGGGGTCGTCATGGGCGACCGCGATGTCCTCGGTCGAATCATGCGGCCGGTCGATCCGATAGCACACGTCCGCGTACTCGGTGAGCGCTTGGAAACCGTGGAGGAACCCTGGCGGGACGTACAGATGCCGGAAGGTCTCATCGTCCAGAGTGACCGCGATCGACTTCCCGAAACCGGCGGATCCGGGTCGGATGTCGACGAGGACGTCCAGGACTGCGCCCCGCGCGCACCGAACCAACTTCGCCTCACCACGGCCACTGCGGCCGTGCATCCCGCGGATCGTCCCATTCCGAGACCGTGACTGCGAGTCCTGCTGGAATTCGGCGGACGCTCCTCGTCTGCCGACGGCGGCGTCGAAAATCTCCGCGTCGAAGGTGCGGGTGAAGAATCCGCGCTCGTCTGTGAATGGTTCCGGAAGGAGGACGAGGACGTCGGGCAGTTCGGTAGTTTCAACGCGCACATCCCACATCGTGCCCCAGTCGGAGGAGGACCACCATGCCTTGTCGTGGATGCGGGAGCGAACGATTGGACACGATCCTCGACCTCGGGCGCCAGCCCGCCGCCGATTTCTTCCCCCCGGCCGACTCTCCCGTCGACGACCCGACCCATCCGCTTGCGATGGCCCTCTGCCCGTCGTGTGCATTGGCCCAGTTGGCGGAGGACGACACGGTGACCGAGGAACCCCGCGGCGTGGAACCGCTCGCGCTGATCGACCAGGCCGTCGACGCCGTGGACAGGGTGTCCACCGCGGGTTGGTTCGAGGGTCGATCGACCGTCCGTGAGTTCGGGAGTCCGCACGGCGGGTCCTGGCTGGGCCATCTCGGAGCCCGTGGTCTGCAGCCCGTGGACGAGAAGCCGGCGGATGTGGTCGTCGACTGCTTCGGGATCATGCACTCCCCGGACCAACGCGCGGCCTTCGCCGACCGGCGTGACGCGCTCGCCCCGGGAGGCGTTCTGCTCCTGCAGTTCCACTCTCTCGCCACGATCGTCGATCAGGGGCAGTGGAACGCCCTTCGCCACGGGCACTTCGCGTACTACTCGATGACGGCGTTGCGCTCGCTTCTCCGCGGATGTGGACTGACGATGAGCGACCTGTGGAGTTTCGACCTGTACGGCGGCACCTACCTCGTCGCGGCGACCGCGGACCCGGGTGCCGTCGAACCAGAGCGGGTCCAGGAGATCCTGGCAGAAGAACATCGACGCGGCCTCCACACGGTGGCGGGCACGTCTGCGCTCCAGCACGCGGCCGACGCCAACGCCACGAGACTGCGGCAATGGCTGGAGGACAGTCGTCGGCGGGGACACACGGTCGCCGCCTACGGCGCGGCGTCGCGGGCGGTCGCACTCCTCGCCCGGGCGGGCATCACACGGGACCTGCTCGTCTCGGTCGCTGACGCCTCGCCGGGCAAACACGGCCGCCGCATGCCCGGGACAGACATCCCGATCGTCTCCCCTGCGACACTCGTCGCCTCCGCGCCTGACGCCGTCCTTCTGACCGTCCCGGATCTCCTGCTCGAGTTGGAGCGGACGTTGCCGGAGCTGGCCGGCCGTTGGGTCGTCGACCCGGTGGACTGACCCGGGTCGGGATCGGACCGGAGAACGCGACGTCCGAGGGCTGCGGACTGGAATTCGATGCTGCGTAGACGAATCCTGATCCTCCGGCACTCTTCCAATTCCGAATATCTCAATATACGCTTATGTGCATTCCGACATACAAATCGGGGGGCCGCTAAGAGTGCCCGATCGCATTCTCCGGGGGGAGAGACCATGCAGTGTCGTCTTTGTGGGCAATCCGATCTCGTGAGCGTCCTCGATCTGGGTGCCACGCCACCGTGCGAGAAGTTCCTCACGGCTACTCAGCTCGACGAGCCCGAGGTCACCTATCCGCTTCACGTGCGGTTATGCCCGGATTGCTTCCTGCTGCAGATCCCAGCGCTGATCACACCAGAGGACACCTTCACCGACTACGCCTACTACTCGTCGTTCTCCGACAGCTGGGTGGCGCACGCCAGGACCTTCGTCGAGGAGGCGGTCGACCGACTAGCCCTCGGGCGGGACTCCTTCGTCGTCGAGGTCGCCAGTAACGACGGCTACCTGCTGCAGCACGTCGTCGACGCCGGCATCCGTTGCCTGGGGATCGAACCCTCGGCGAACGTCGGAGACGCCGCCCGCGACCGCGGGGTTCCCACCGTCACCGAGTTCCTCGATCCGGTCTCGGCTCGGCGTCTCCGCGAGGAGCACGGCCCTGCCGACCTGGTCGTGGCGAACAACGTCTACGCCCACATCCCCGATCTGCTCGGATTCACCGAGGGCCTACGGATTCTGCTCGCCGACGACGGCCACCTCAGTATCGAAGTCCACCACGCGCTGCATCTGGTCGCGTCCGCGCAGTTCGACACCGTCTACCACGAGCACTTCCAGTACTACACCGTCCTCGCCGCTCGGCGAGCCCTGGCGACGGCCGGTCTGGACCTGTACGACGTGGAGATGCTGCCGACGCACGGGGGATCGATCCGACTCTGGGCGAGCCCCTCGGAGGCGGGGCGGACACCCGGCCCGTCGGTACGACAGGTCCTCGACCTCGAGGCGGAAGCGGGCTTGCACGATCCCTCCGGTTATCGCCGACTCCAGTCCACCGCGGACGAGGTCCGCCGCGAACTCCTGGGGTTTCTGCTGGAACAGCAAGCGGCCGGCGCCCGGGTCGTCGCCTACGGCGCCCCCGGCAAGGGCAACACGTTGCTCAACTACAGCGGAATCCGATCCGACCTCATCGAATACATCGTCGACCGAAATCCGTACAAGCACGGTCGCTACACGCCCGGCACACGCATCCCCATCCACCCACCCGAACGGATCGCCGAGGACCAGCCCGACGTCGTCGTGGTGCTCCCGTGGAATCTCCGTACCGAACTGGTCGACCAGCTCCGCTACGTCGGCGACTGGGGCGGACGACTCGTCTTCCCGCTACCCACCCTCGACATCGTGGAACCTCATCGGAACCCCGCGAGCGCCCTCGACGTCATCCACTCTCTAGACGGAGTAAATCGATGAAGGTTGTTCTGTTCTGCGGCGGCTATGGCATGCGGATGCGCAATGACGTCGGCGAAGGTCTGCCCAAGCCGATGCAACTGGTGGGTCACCGTCCCCTGTTGTGGCACGTGATGCGTTACTACGCCCACTACGGGCACACCGAGTTCATCCTGTGCCTGGGTTACGGTGCCAGGTACATCAAGGAGTTCTTCCTCAACTATTCCGAGACCGAATCCAATGACTTCGTGCTCTCCGGAGGTGAGGTCGACCTGCTCGCCTCCGATATCGGGGACTGGAAGATAACGTTCGTGGACACGGGACTGGAGTCACCCATCGGGGAACGCCTCCGCCGCGTGCGCTCTCACCTGGGTGGCGACGAGTTCTTCCTCGCGAACTACGCCGATGTGCTCACCGACGCCCCACTGGACGACATCGTGGACAAGTTCCACGATTCGCAGGCCAGAGCGTCGATGATGGTCGTTCCGCCGCAGTCGTCCTTCCACTGCGTGCAGCTCGGGGAGGGCAGTTACGTCACCGGGATCACCCCGGTGGGCGAGTTCCCGATCTGGGAGAACGCTGGTTACTTCGTGCTCTCCCAATCGATCTTCGATCTTCTGCCACCGGACGGTGACCTCGTTGCCGACGTCTGTGGATCCCTGGCCGGCACAGGGCAGCTGTTCGCCTACCAGCACCTCGGTTTCTGGAAGCCCGCCGATACGTTCAAGGAGAGGGCGGAACTCGACGAGGCCTACAACAAGGGCACCCACCCGTGGATGGTGTGGGCAGCCGAGCACGAGCCGTCGCTCAGAGAGCGGCGCCAACATGCCGCGCTGGTGCCGCCGACGTCCCTCGGGGACTCACTCGAGAGCAGTGCCCGGTGATTCCTCTCCTCGCTTCTGTCCGTGAGGTCGTGGTCATCGGCGCCCACTGCGACGACATCGCGATCGGCATGGGCGGAACCCTGTTCGAGTTGTGCGCGGCCGTACCCGACCTGCGGGTCCGTGCGCTCGTGCTCACCGGTGCGGGCACGCCGCGTGAGGACGAGGAGAGGGCTGCGCTCTCTGCCCTCCTGCCCGGCGCGGATCTCGAGATCACCGTCCTGGATTTCCGCGACGGACGCCTGCCCGCAGACTGGGACAAGGTCAAAGACGCTGTCGCGTTGTTCGCCCGCACAGCCGATCCAGACGTCGTGTTCGCCCCGAACCGAAGCGACGCCCACCAGGATCATCGACTACTCGCCGAGGTGGCACCCACGGAATTCCGAGACCACCTGATCCTCGGTTACGAGATCCTGAAGTGGGAGACGGATACCCCCGCACCCTCCGTGTTCCTCCCGTTCGGGCCGGACACCGCCGAACATAAACGAAGAATTCTGCTCGAGCACTACCCCTCGCAGCATGCCCATGACTGGTTCGGCGACGGCGACTCGTTCGTGGCGTTGTCCAGGCTCCGTGGCGTGCAGTGCCGGGCCCCGCACGCCGAGGCGTTCATTCTCGAGAAGGCGACCCTCACGTTCACCAAGGAGCTGACATGCGTGTCCTGATCACCGGCAGTCAGGGATACATCGGAACAGTGATGGCGAAGGTCTTCGCCGCCGCGGGTCACGAGGTGATCGGCCTCGATATCGGCTACTTCGCCGGTTGTGTGATGGGCCCGCCCCCGGTGGATCCCCCGACCATCGCCACCGACCTGCGAGACGTCACCGTCGATGATCTCGTCGGGTTCGACGCGGTGGTCCATCTCGCGGCGTTGTCGAACGACCCACTGGGAGCCGTCGCCCCGGGGATCACCCACGACATCAACCATCACGCGTCGGTTCGCCTCGCCCGCGCCGCCAAGGACGCCGGGGTCGGACGATTCCTGTACGCGTCGACGTGTTCGGTGTACGGGGCAGCCGGCGACGAACTCGTGACCGAGTCCGCATCCCTCCGGCCGCTCACGCCGTACGCGGAGAGCAAAGTCCGAGTGGAGGAGGACGTCGCCGCCCTCGCCGACGCCTCGTTCGTGCCCGTGTTCCTGCGCAATGCGACCGCCTTCGGCTTCTCGCCTCGCCTCCGTGCCGACATCGTGCTCAACAATCTGGTGGGCTACGCGGTCTTCACCGGCGAGGTGAAAGTCCTGTCCGACGGCACCCCGTGGAGGCCGCTGGTGCACATCCGGGACATCGCCGATGCCTTCCTGGCCTGCCTGGACGCACCGGCCGCCGTGGTCAGTCGAGCCGCATACAATGTGGGGAGCGAGGCGAACAACGTCACGGTGGCCCAGATCGCGCGGTCCGTGGTCGATGAAGTTCCCGGCGCCACGCTCGCGATCACGGGGGAGACGGGCTCCGATCCCCGGTCGTATCGCGTCGACTTCAGTGCGATCCGCCGCGACCTGGGTTTCGAGGCCAGGTGGGGGATCGCCGAAGGCGCCGCCGAACTGCACCGCGCCTACGTCGCATCGGGACTCACGGACGACGAGTTCTTCTCCCGGTTCACCCGGCTCACCCAGCTCCGGCAACTGCAGGAGACCGGTGTGATCGACGACGCGATGCGTCGCTTCCCGGTCCTTTCGTGACCACCGCCCGCGTCGGCGTCTTCGACCGCTCGAACGCGCTTCAGGACGAGCTCCACCGGCTGATCCCGGGGGGAGCCCATACCTACGCCCGTGGTTCCGACCAGTACCCGGACGCCATGGCCCCGGTGCTGTCCCGGGGACGCGGCGCGCGGGTGTGGGACGTCGACGGCAACGAGTACGTCGAATACGGCATGGGTTTGCGTTCGGTGACGCTCGGGCACGCGTTCGCGCCGGTCGACGACGCCGTCAGAGCAGCGATCGCCGACGGGGTCAACTTCTCCCGACCAACCCAACTCGAATTCGACGCGGCCAGAGACTTCCTCGATCTGGTCCCCGGCGCCGACATGGTCAAGTTCGCCAAGAACGGCTCGGACGTCACCACCGCAGCGGTGCGACTCGCCCGCGCGGTCACCGGCCGCCTCGGGGTGGCCGTCGCGGACCAGCCCTTCTTCTCGGTGGACGACTGGTTCATAGGAACCACCGACATGGCCGCGGGCATCCCCGCGGCGGCCACCAACCCGATACGACGGTTCCGGTACAACGACCTCCACTCGTTGGAGGAGATCCTGGTCGACGGAGACACGGCGTGCGTCTTCCTGGAAGCGGCAACCGGCCAGGCTGAGCCCATCCCCGGCTTCCTCGAAGGCGTGCGCGAGCTGTGCACGCGCCACGAGGTTCTGCTCGTGTTCGACGAGATGATCACCGGGTTCCGTTGGTCGGAACACGGCGCACAGGGGGTATACGGGGTGACCCCCGACCTCTCGACGTGGGGTAAGGGAATGGGGAACGGCTACGCAGTCGCCGCGCTCGCCGGTCGGCGGGAGTTCATGGAACTCGGGGGACTGAACACAGACCGCGAACGGGTCTTCCTACTGTCGACGACGCAGGGCCCCGAGCGTGTCGGCCTGGCCGCTTTCCGCGCAGTCGCCGCGGTGTACAGGGCATCCGATCCCGTCGGCGCGATGGAATCCGCCGGGCGCGCCCTTGCCGACGGCGTGAACTCCGCCGCACGAGCTGCCGGACTCGCCGATCACGTGCAGGTCATCGGCCGTCCCTCGTGCCTGGTGTTTGCCACTCGCAACGCCGATGGTGTGCCGTCGCAGGCGTTCCGCACCCTCTTCCTGCAGGAACTCATCGCCCGGGGAGTGCTCGGACAATCATTCGTCACGTCGGCAGCGCACGACTCCGAGGACATAGAACTCACGATCGATGCTGCCACCGCCGCACTCGGGCCGTACGGAGATGCCCTCGCGGCCCGCTCGGTCGAAGGACTTCTCCGCGGACGGCCCGTGGCCCCGGCGATTCGCCGACACGCTTCTCCACGTCGACTCAAGGAGGACAGTCATGTCACACATCAGCGGGTACCCCACTGACTCCAGACAGATCCCGTACGACCAGGGTGCACCGCCACGGGGCGCCGCCCGTTCGCCGTCGCCGGGCGGCGGACGACCACGCCGATCGGCCACCCGCCGACGACTCGTCTCGACGGTCGCCGCGGTCCTGGCCCCTGTTCTGGTCATCTCCTCCGCGTGTGCGACAGGGAACGACCAGGACGCGGCGATGCCGGAGGCGGCAGACCGAGCCTACCCCGAGGTGAAGTCGGCGGCGTTGACCGTGGACGGCACCGGCCGATCCGTATGCAGTTTCTGGTACGGGATCGGCAACTCTCCCACCGACTCGGAGATGCGGGCAAACCACGACGTGGTGGTTTTCAACGCCTGGGAGACCGAGCGGATGCGCGAACTCAAGGCCGCTGACCCGGGCGTCGTCGCCCTCGTCTACAAGGACCTGTCGAGCACCCGGAGTTACAGCGGCGCCTTCGACGCGGGCAGAGATGCCGACAAGATCCCGACTGGCCTGGGCTTCGCCCGCACAGAGGCGGAGAACCCCGAATGGTTTGCCCGCGACTCCTCGGGCCGCCGGATCGAGTGGGACCCCTTTCCCCAGCACTGGCAGATGACGGTCTGGGACAAGAAGTACCAACGCGCCTGGGCCGACGCCGTGGTCGCGGAGGTCACATCCGAGGGCTGGGACGGGGTTCTCGCTGACAATGCGCTCACAACACTGTCGTACTACTCGGACGCGGTGCTCGAAGGCACATCCTCGAGGGCGCAGACCGACGAGCGTATCCGCACCGGCGTCGACGAGTTGGTCACCCTGGCCGGCGAAGCACTCAACGACTCCGGGAAACTGCTCGTGCCGAACATCCCTGACTCGCGGAAGTTCGATGGCCTGTGGCACTCTCACAGCCTCTACGGCGGGGGCATGGAGGAGTATTTCGCGAGGCCGGCCGACGACGGGTCGCTCCTCACCTTCAACGGCGACCAGTGGGACGAATTGTTGTCGTCCGCGATGGCCGGGGACCGGTGGCTGCTGCTCATCACGAACGAGCCCGGAGAGCGGGAGCAGCAGTCGGGATTCGCGGCCGCCGCCCTGCTGGCGGGTCCGCGGACCTGCTGGATGGCGACGGGCGACCCGTCCTATCAGTCCTTCCCCGCGAACCCCTGGCTCGATGCCGGCCTCGGGCAACCCGTCGAGACTCCCGGACGTTCGGGCGACGGCGTGTGGACCAGGTCGTTCACCGGCGGATGGGTCGCGCTCAACCCGACGGGCCGAACCGCCCCGGTGGTCGTGCCCGAAGAGTTCCGTGACCGGGTAGACGACGACCGACTCGATCCGGGCGAGAGCCTCGTGGTGATCAGGTGAGCGTCGCGTAGAACTCCAGGTGGGCTGCCGCGGAGCGCTCGACCGAGTACAGACGTCGTGCCCGGCTTGCCAGCGCCCGCCCGAGGCGCCCGGGCTCGGGATCGGCGAGCAGTCTGCCGAGCGCGACCGCGATCGATTCGACGTCGCCCGGCCGGGCGAGGTACTGGTGCCCGGGCACATCGAGCATCTCGGCGACACCCCCCGTGTCGGTGGCGAGAACGGGCTTACCGGCGCCCATCGCCTCGGCCACCACCAGGGGCTGCTGTTCCATACGGGATGGCAGGACGAGCGCGTCGTGAGCGGCGAGGAGGTCGGGCACATCGGTTCGAAATCCCAGGAACTCAACGCGACCCGCCAGGGTCGGACTCGCGGCGAGACGCTCGGCCGCGGGCCTGGCCGGGCCGTCACCGACGACCGTCAGCGTCACCCCGTCCCTGAGCACACCCGGATGCTGTAGCGCGGTGAGCAGATCGACCAATCCCTTTCGCTCGACGAGCAGCCCGACGAACAGCAGACGCTTCACCGGCCCGACCGGAGGCGTCGACTCGGGAAGAACGACCCCGTTGTCCAGATGGACGATCCGACCGGCGGGTATCCGCAGACGCCGGTGGAGGAAATCCCCCATCGCGGTGGCTGGGACGACCGTGCGGGTCGACGCGGCGGCTACCGCGGCGTCTCCCGCCAGGACCATTCGCGTATAGCGGGAAGGCCCGTCGGCGCCACGCACGCCACGGAACCACGGCTCCGTTACATCATCCGGTACGCCATGGTAGGTCTGCAGCACGGCGCGGGGCCCGCCCGGGAGCCACTGCATCCCCGCGACGACCAGTCCGGCGCGTCGATCCTGGGCGTGCACGATCGTAGGCCGCCAGCGGCGCAGCGCCTCCCTGGCCCGCCCCCGCGCCATGAGGTCGCCCTTGCGGTGTACGTCGATCGGGTGGTGGACGTCGCGGACGGAGTCGCCGCCGCGGGCGGGTGGGGGACCGAAGATGCCGACAGTGTGGCCACCGAGATCGGCGACCGCGAGGGCGAGTCGGGTGGTGACGTCGACCGGCCCCCCTCGGTCCTGCGTCAACAGATAGGCGATGCGTGCCATGGCTGTCCTCTCCTCATCAGCCGCGGACCGCGGGTCACCGTCGACCGACCAGTTCGGTTACGAGAGCGGCCATGTCGTCGGCGACCCGGCGCGAGTCGAACGATGACACCGCGCGCTCCCTACCCAGTCGCCCTTCCCGTGCCGTGAGTTCACCGTCAGTCAGGCGGGCGGCGATCTCTCGGGCCAGCCCTGCGGTGTCGCCGACTTCGAGTACGGTGCCCGCGTCGCCGATACTCTCGCGCATCCCGCCTCCGGCGAACGCCACGAGCGACCGACCGCTGGCCATGGCCTCAAGGGGTACCAGCGCCATCCCCTCGGCTCGGGACGGCGTGACGACCACGTGGGCGGCGCACATGTAGCGAGTCGGGGTCGTGCTGCTACCCACCCAGAGGACGGAGGGATCTGAGGCGATCGGATGGTCTGCGAGCAGTTGATCACGCAGCGGCCCGTCCCCGACGATCGCGAGTCGCGCGCCGGGCACCTCTCGGAGCACCGCGGGCCAGGCGCGCAGTAGGAAGTCGTGTCCCTTGAGCGGGGACAGTCGTGCCACACACACCGCGAGTGGTCCGGCCGGCAGCCCCAGTTCGCGCCCCGCGAGGTCCCGGTCACCGGGACGAATACGGTCCGTGTCGACGCCGTTGGGGATGACGACGAGACGCCCACGGATCCGCGCCCGACTGCCGTGATCGCGCTCATCGGCGCTGACACACACGATGACGTCTGCCCACCGGGCGGCGAACCGCTCCCAGAGCAGAGCCGGCCGGGCGGCGGCCCCGGCGTCGGCCTGAAAGGACCAGAGGTGGGGTTGGAAGAGGGTGGGTGTCCTACCCCGGACGGCCAGGCGCCCGGCAAATCCCGCCTTGGAACTGTGTAGGTGGATCACGTCGGGACGGATCATTCCGATGAGAGCTGCCAGTCTCCGGATCTCCCTCGGTGTGGACGGGCCGGGGGACCGAGTCGCGCCCCAGCGGTGCAGGGACACTTCGCTGCCGGACAGGCTGTCGGGCAAGCGACCGGCGTCCCCGGTGGCGACGTGCACGTCCCAACCCCGGGCCGCCTGGTCTGTGGCGAGGGTGTCGACGACGGCTGCGACCCCGCCGTCCACCGGCTGCGAGACGTGCAGCACCGTCGGGCGGCTCGTCGTCATCCTCTGCACCCGGTCCTCCTGTGGGTTGCTGGTCATCTCGACCGCCTCGCAGATCCGCCCGCCGCTCGTTGATTGTCCGCTCCCTCGCGGGCCGACTCGCCGCGACGGAGCGCGCGGAGATCTCTCAAGACGGCGCGGTTCGCCGCCCACGTGAGAACGCAGAACACCACGACCAGTACGACCGCCTCGACCACGGTGCCCGCCCAGGTGACGGTCTGTCCCAGTCCCGCGGCTCGCAGCCCCGCGTCGGCCGCGAGGCACCCGATCACGGGAATCGCCAGACCGAGTACACCGCGTCCGATCGCGACAATGCCCGGCGCCACCCCGGCCCGACGCATCACGAGGTAGGTGGGCAGGAGCAGCGCGCTCGCGGCGATCACCTGGGCCCAGGCCGCCGCAACCACGCCCCGCCCGACGAGTGCCACCAGGAGGGTCGAGACAACGACCAGGTGTGAGATCTCGAGCAGCAGGTACACGCGGAGCCAGTCGGCCGCTCGTAGCACCTCGTACCAGATCACCAGGACGCTCACGATCAGGCCATAGCCGCACAACACGATCAATACCGGCACCGACGCCGCCCAGTGCTCGCCGAGGAGGACGATGCTGTCGGCGATCAGAGCGGCGATCACGTACAGACCGCCGACGACGAGCAGTGTCGCATGGGTGAACTGGCCGGCAGCGGCACTTAGCTCGTGGTGCCGGGCGGCGCGGATGAGTGTGGTGTAGACGGGGAAGGCGACCGCTCCGAGTACGACGGCCACCATGATGTAAGGCACCCAGGCGATCCTGAACGCCAGCGAGTAGATGCCGACGGCATCCGGACCGAGGACCCTGGAGATGATCAGATAGTCGATGTTGATGAGTACGTACGACACGACAGCGGCCGGACCGACCAGCTTGATCCAGCCGATCGCCTCGCCGGCCACGGCGGAGTCCCAACGGAGCCGTACGCGACTGCCGACCGCGTAACCGAACAGTGGTTGCAGGATCGCAGTGACGAGCATCCCGACGGCCAGTGAGTACGAACCCGCTCCCGCTGCCGCCAGTCCCACGGTGACGACCGCGCCCGCGAGGGCGCTGCCGGCGTCCGGGAGCATCCGCCGGCGGAAGTCGAGATTGCGGTGCATGATCGCCATCTGCACCCCACCCACCGCGGTGAACGGGAGACCTACCGCCACGATGGCGATCAGCGGGGCAGCGCCGGGCGCGCCGAGGAGGTGCGCGAGCGGCACGCACAGCGCGACACCGCCGACCGCCATGACCAACCCGGCCGACACGGACATGACGAGGACGGTGCCCGCCATCGCGTTCTCGTCGCCGCGGGTCCGGGCTACGACGTCGTAGACGCCCATCGTCTGGATGACCTGACCGATGTTGACCAGGGAGACGGCGACGGTGACGAGCCCGAGGTCGGCCTCCGTGAGGAAGATCGCGAGGACGAGGGTGACCGCCATCTGGCTGCCCTTACTGGCGAGGTTGACCAGCCCCAGCCAGAGTGAACCCCTGGCGGCCCGGGTGCCGAGCGAGTCCGCGGGGGCGGTTGTCTGAGGCATGGTGGCCCCTCAACGGGCGGCGGAAGTGGGGGCCGCTTCCCCCGGGACGGGGTCGTCCTCCGGCGGATCGCCGGGCGGCGGGCCCGCGACAGGCCGGCTCCCGTCAGGGGGCCGTTCGGCGTCGGTCGTTCCAGTCGCGTGACGTCCGGCGGCCGGGCGGTCCGCCGGCGGGCGGCTGTCGGACTCGGGGTGGTGGGTCGCGGGGACTCGGGTGAACTCGGGACTGGGATCACTCTCCGCATTCCGGTCCGCACCGGTTCGGGACTCTCCGGAGGATTCGTCCCCCGCCCTGCCGTCGGAGAGGATGACGGCGACGACCTCGTGGGGGTCCGGGAGGGTGCCGACGGCTGCCCGAAGGGACCCTGGGGTCGCGGCGATGTGGGTGACGATTCCGACGGCGATCCGGCGTTCGTCGGCGACCGGCACTGGTGTGAGATCAAGGGCGTCCGAGATCCGTGCCGCCGCATCGACGAGCTGCGGCTCAGACACGACGAGTCGCAGGGGTCTGCCCGCGGTCTCCTGCAACAGACGCAGCGTCTCCAGGGCCTCGCCGGAACCGTCGTCGCTGATCACGGCGACGGCGTGGCCCACACCGGCCTCCCCGAGAAGGCGACGAATTCGACGTGTCGGGTGAGGCCACCAGAGAACCGCCGCACCGAGTGCCGCAGCCCCGGCGACCACCCCGGCGGTGAGGGCGAGGCCGACCGCCAGAAGTAGGTCCGGCGAGGCCTGCTGCACGGTCGGTACAGGGTCGAGCACCCGGAGAGTCGCCGCCGGAGAGAGCAGATTCGCCTGCACGAGCTCACCCGCGAGTTCGTTCGCGAGACCGGCGGCGACGTCGGGATCGCCTGAGCGCACAGTGAGTCGCGCCAACCCGGACGCGGGAACGAGCTCGAGCGTCACGCCGTCGGTGATCGCGCTCGGGTCGTCAGGCGCATCCGGCACCCGGGCCGCTGCGGAGGAGATCGCCGAGGCGCTGTGGGCGACCTCGACCAGCGCCGGTAGAGAGTTGGCGACCACCACTCCGAAGTCTGGTCTCTCCGCTGACGCCGGGGTCGTCCGGGGAACGGCCAGCAAGCCGATCCGGGCGTCATATGCCTCCGGACGGAGTAACAGGCCGGCGGCGACCGCGCCGAAGACGATGACAGCGGTCACGACCGCTGCCAATACCCGCCTGGTCAGCCAGTGTTTCGTGAATCGGTTCATCGGGGCTTCCTTCGGGTGATCAGGGACCTCAGCAGGTCGTCGTAGGAACGCATCATGTCGTGGGGGGCGTACGATTCCGCGATCGTGGCGAGTCCACGCTCGGCGGCCCGATCGCGCGCCGCGGCGTCGACGAGCAGCTCGCGTAGTGCCGACGCAGCCTGCTGCGGGTCGTCCGGTGGAACCAGACGACCACCTCCGGCTCCCAGCACCTCGCGGAGTCCGTCGACGTCCGACGCGACGACGGGACGCCCTGCAGCGAGGGACTCGAGCACCGAGATGGGCAGGCCCTCCCAGTCGCTCGTCAGAACTGTGATGTCGGTGGCCGCGAGGAGATCCGGTACATCAGATCGAGTGCCGAGGAAACGGACGCGGTCGCCCAGATCAGCGGCGCGCTCCTGCAGCTCGGCCCGCAGCGAACCGTCACCAGCGATGAGGAGCAGGGCGTTCGTGTCGAGGATCCGCCACGCGTCGATCAGCACATCGTGTCGCTTCTGCGCTTCGAGACGGGCCAGGCAGAGGGCCACGGGCTGGTCCGGCGGAATCCCGAGCCGGAAGCGGGCGGCGTCGCGGTCCGCGCCGTCAACCGGGGTCACCGCGTTGCGGATCACCCGTGGTTCCGGTCGGCCGCCCCCAGCCGCGCTGAGACGATCCGCGATGACCTCGGCAACGGCCACCACCGCGTCGGCGCTGTACTGCAGCGCACGCGCTGCGAGCCGATAGTCGTCCTCTCTGACACCATGGAACACGGCGAGGACCGGCACACGTGGACGCGCGAGACGGACGACCACGCTCGTCAGGACGTTGTGAGTGATCACCGCATCCGGCCGGAATTCCTCGAGAACGGCCCGGACCGCCCGTCGGGAGCGGAGAACCGACTGGAGGGACCGGGTGACCAGGGGGACGGTGAACTGTGGATGGCCGCGAGTCCTCAGTCCGTCCGCTCGCTCTCCACCGGACGATGCGACCCCGGAGGTCCAGCCGAAGTCCGCGCCCCTGTCCACGAGTTCGACGACCAGTGATTCGGCCCCGCCGATGCCCATCTCGTTGATGCAGTGCAGTATCCGCATCCTCTCAACCTCCCGCCTGAGTGGGGTGGCGCAGGTGCAGGGCGCATGCTGCGGCGACCATTGACCAGAGGGACATGTAGTACTGCTGGGACAGGAATACCGAGGCGACGATGACGGCGAGCAGGCTCGCCTGGATCGCGACCACCGTTCGATGATCGGCACCCGCGCGCAGGGCGAGTTCGGTGGAGACCAACGCGGTGAAGATCACACCGACGAACAGCAGGAGGCCGAGAGTCCCGAGTTCAGCTCCGACCTCGAGGTACATGTTGTGGGTCACCGGGGTCTGTTCCGCGATCTCGGCGAGACCAGAGGCGGCGGCATAGTGTTCGCGGAAGCCGCCCGGCCCCACGCCGAGTACAGGGTTCTCGCCCAGCAACCGTGCCGCGGCCTGCCATCGGATAAGCCTGGAGTCGACGTTCGAGCCGGCGATGTACTGCTTTTCTCCTAGTGCCGCGACCAGCGTGGACGCAGCGAAGGCGGCCACCGTCACCGCCGCCACGAGCACCCCTGCGGCCGCGGTGAGGAGCGTACGCAGAGAGATCGCTCCCCGGGCGATCAGCCAGATGACGGCAACCGCAGCGGCCATCGCCCCGCCTCGCGAGAACGTCGCCGCAGCCCCCAACGCGAGCACCCCGACGAGCACGACCCGTGCGACGTTCCACCACCGGCCGCCCAGCTCCAGTGCGACGACCAGTGGAAGGGCGGCGACGAGCACATACGCGAGGTCGTTCGGGTCCTCCAGCGGACCCGTCGCCCGGCGCTCGCCCGACACGATGACGCTGAACAGGCCACCGCTTCCGGCGAGGACAGCTCCCACGACCGACGCGGCGAGGATCAGCCGCACCTTGATCTCCCGGGAGGCGACGTCGACCAAGATCGCGGCGGTCACGAGAAAGGGAACCCATCGGATCGCGTACTGGAGCGCGAACTGCCCGGACAGGTGGAGCGCTGTACTGGCCAGTACCGTCGTGGCGAGCGCCGTGAGAAGGACGTGGACGGGGTGGAAGTTGCCCCGTGTCCGGAACCAGAACCTGAGGACGAGCCAAGACCCCACGAGCAGGACGGCCGGGATCTTGACGGCCTGCGGGTGTACCGCCATCAGGCTGCCCTCGATCGGAGCCGTTCCGACGGTGAGCGCAGCGGACACGACAACCGCCCACTCGGCGGCCCTGAAGGCCCGGGCGCGGACGAGGGCGGGCTCACGGACCGAGTGCTCTCCGGCCACAGGCTCGGGCACGAGGACATCGACCACCACCGGATCAGTGCGCGTACTCGTTCGGCGCGCCGGACGTGTAAGAGGCACGGCAACCCTTCCTCACGCCTCAGGGTGGTGGCAACCTCGGGTGTCGGACAGGCCGACCCTGCCGTTGCAGATTACCGCGCGAAAGTTCAGAATTCTTCACAAACTACGACATTTGCTGTATCGATGGACTCCTCGGAGATGTTTCGCATCCGCGCCGGAGGAGGGTAAGTCCCGTGGAGTGGTGGGGTTTCGGGGCCGACGTTCTGGCTGACGAAGGTGTGGCGGTCCGCCTAAGAGGG